>NZ_JBHUFR010000001.1:0-492166 GCF_042680985.1 Paraburkholderia dipogonis
AGACATGCTGCACTCCGCACATCCCCTCTGAGGGGCGTCGGTCGTGGATCGCATACCATCATTCGGTCGAGCCGGCTGCATTAGTCAGTTGGACAATCAACGGAGATGAAGCATGGCAACTTCCTACGAAGGTCGGTACTGTGGCGTTTGGGTTTGCGTTTGCAACTGCGAATTGCAGGCAGCCTATTTCCGCTTGTCGAAACGAAGCCAGACTGCGACGGACACGCTGTCTGGTAAGGTCGTTCTGGTTTCAGACGACGATTTGTTGACGGGCGGAAGTACGGTAGCGCAATCCAGAGGCTGCCGTTTGGCGGACGCGCGTTATCGGCCGCAGTTGAGCGGCCGCCTTATTGGACGCGTCTAATGGTGAAATCGCCGCGACGCCATACTTTCTACGGAGGAAACTGCACCGATGAGGGGGACGCCGCCGGAGACGAAAAGTGGTCGCCACGCGCTCATTTTGGAGCGTCGCCACATTGGATGCCGCCACGCGCTAGCATCGTTGTCCGAGCATCGTCCTCTTTGGACTCCAGTGTCGACTGGTCCCCCTCGACTGCGGCGAAGTCTGGAGAGGATGTTGCAGTGCTGTCTGCTGGGGCTATGGCGCGATACACCCAACCTTTCGTTCGGCACACGCCCAAGGATGCGTCGAAATACGCCACGGCCAAAACCAACGGCTGCGAATCGTCACCAGTGTAGCCTTCCGCATCGCTGGTTTCGTACCTAGTCACTTGGCCCGGCGGTAATTCGCCCGAGAGTGAATCTGTCAGACGCGAAGCGTATTTCCTTGCGACAATGGTCGTGATGTGACTCGCTGTGTTTTTACCGGCATTGGTCAATGTGAAAACATACTGACATCTGACGTGGCCAAATTGGTCGAGCGCGCACAATCGGCGCTCGAGCTTGCCTGCAAGTTCAGCCACGTTTTCCAGGCGGGCTCGCTTTTCTGCGTCATTCGCTGCCTTTTCTGCCCGTTCGGATACCTCCAGAGAACGCTTCGAAGTCTGATTGGCTTCTTCGGCAGCCCTGTATGCGTAGTACGCGCCCGTGCTCGTGGTTGCGACCGTTAGCAGAGTTGCAACGGCCGGCGTTCCCAGTGTCCGCCAGGCCCACTTCAGTCGGTCACGCAAACAGTCCCCAAGACTGCAAACCGAGTCCCACAATTCGTAAAGAAAGTCCGTCATGAATTTAGCAATACGTCGTCAAAGTGTTACGGCTACATACACCCAAAGGTCATTTGACTATCGGCATTCTCGACCCCGACTTTAGGACTACATCAGCACCAGTGCCGACGCACCAATGCCCGCAACAGACGATACGCACCGGCAAGACAAACAGAAATCGACGGACGCGCACCGCTCACCGGTCACTTGCCCGGCGGGTACTTGCTGGGCTAGCTTCAACGTATCTTTTCGCCTTCGCGCTACCGGCCTTCGCACCGTCGTTCGAGGTTTACCGACTCCCCGCAGAGGACGTAGCGCGCGACTATCAGAGGCAATGGAAGGCGGAGGAAGAGCAACGGGAAAAGGAGCAACAAACAATGATTTTTCTGTGAATCGAGCGAATGCAGACGAAAAACTTGTATGCACTCAAGTTAGGCATTGCTCTGTCGATATAGCGGTGGAATAGAAGCAAAGCACAGAGACCTCGTGACCGCTCGACGCGGATGTAGGTGGGGCTAGCGCGTAGCTCGCTTGAGCGGTGTGCCGGACCTCACCAGTCTCGCAAATTACCAGAACAAGTACTAGGCAAATGTCCAATCAAGAGTCTGACTTCGCAGGCACAATCCCATTTGCACAGATGGACCCAAGTGAGTTTGAGACGTTCGTCATCAGGCTTCTGGGCCTTCATCTGGATTTGCAAGGCAAAGAACTCGTCGCGCAGAGTACCGACATGTACGACTGCGTAGCGCCGCACGGCTTTGACCACTTTTCGGGACCGGTACTTATCGAAATCTGTACGTCGCTCTCGAAGGCTCGCTTCAGTAAAATCACTCAGCGATTTGGCGCATTTGCTTATAAGGCCGAAGTCGCAGGCGCGCAATCCAGGCCAGCCTTACTGATAATCACTCACAGTAGGCAGGAGGAGAATAAAAAATTTCGGGATTTGATTCACTCGTACGGCGGCAAGGTCGACCAGTCGCACGTTGAGATTTGGTCAATCGAAAAGCTCGATGCATTGGTAAAGCAACACCCCGGTGCCATCGCCATTGCCGACGACCTCCTTCGTATCCGGTTCAAGAATGCGAAAGACCAAGCCGGCTCCTGGCAAGAGAAGCGTCTCGAGCACATCGCTTCACTCTCGGAGCGCTATTCCTCGGGGCAATTTTCCCTCTTTCTCGGCGCGGGCGTATCAGCCAGCGCAGGAATGCCCGATTGGAACTTGTTGCTCAATACCCTCTTTTTGACTTACCTGTCAAAAGAAACACGGGCTAACGACGTAGCCGCCAAAGAACGCACCGTGAAGCTTGTTGAGCGCATGAACGATATCAACAAGCATTCTGCTCTTGTGACTGCCCGGTACCTCAGGAAGGGCATATCTGGCACTGGCAAAGACCAGCACGCTTTCACGCGCGCTGTTCGCGCTGCGCTGTATGGCTTAAGAAATAAAGATAAACCTGCAGCCTCGGAGCTGATTAAGATATTGGCGCGTCTGTGCATGCCGAGACGTTCGGGAGCACCTGTTCGCTCTGTGGTCACCTACAACTTCGATGACTTGTTCGAGCAGCAGCTCAAGGCGACAGCAATCCCGTACAAGTGCGTCTATACGCAGGAAGCCGATGTCGACGTCGACGAGCTGCCAGTGTTGCACGTCCACGGCTTCATTCCAGAGTTCGATGGTCACGCGGGGTCTGAGGACAAAAGCTTGGTGTTTGCAGAAGAGGGATATCACCAGATTTACACGGACGCGTATCACTGGTCCAACCTTGTCCAGCTGAGCGCGCTTCGGGATTCAACTTGCCTCATGGTTGGCCTATCGATGGCGGACCCGAATCTCCGTCGACTCCTGGAGATTGCGAAGCGCGGTGTAGAGAAGCACCGCCACTATGCGTTTATGAAGCGAGTGGATGTCGAAGAGTTTGCCGTCTCAAAAACGAAGGACGGGGAGCGGGTGCAATTGTTCGAGAATCGTGAAGAGGTCAGCAATTTCCTGGAGGAAAATCACGCTCTTACCGAAGTCTTAATGCAAGAGCTCGGGGTCACGGTCATCTGGTACGAGAGCCATGATGAAATCCCTAGGTTCCTACATAGTGTGGGTGGATTTCCGGAATCGCCGCAAGCGCTCTGAATCACCAAAACCATGACGATATTGACCGGATGAAGAACCCCCGGTCCACGAAGATTGAACGAAAAATGAAGAAAAAAGCCGTACTCGCGAGTAGTGGAATTGCTTTGGCTATCGTAGGCCTGACTTGCTGCTTTAACTACTTCACCGTGTCCAGGCCACTCCAGCAGCTCATCGAAGCGGATAGCCGTAATCATGGAGTGAAGGCAAGCGCCCACTTCCAATACTACGTGCTGCCTTCGTCACTCGTTTTTGACCTTGAGGGGGTAGGACCGGGGAATTCCATGGCGGACGTGACGCGTGTGCTGCTGCAGTACTCGGCTGTGATGAAAGAGCACACATATAGCGATGTCACCCTTGCCTATGCCGGCACATCGAAGTTCATGCTCGATGGAACGTACTTCCACGAACTAGGAGCAGAGTTCGGGACGCAAAATCCGGTCTATACGATACGGACCTTGCCTGAAAATTTGAAGAAGCTAGATGGTTCAGCGGCGTTCGGGCGCTGGGAGGGAGGTTGGCTTGGCGTGATGAGCAAGCAAATGGACGATTTCAGCGAGTTCCACAAGCAGTGGTATATCGCTGATATGTCCAAGCCTTCATCCTGACGGTAAGCTCCATCCCCTGAAGTTGGCAGCACTGAATGCTCATCGAACCGCGCTGCGAGACCGATTCATTCTGGCAAAGTCGTCGGCTACGTCCTTCACAAGCGATGAGGGAAAGGCAGCGGTCGCCAAGCATGTCTGGATTCCTGACTTGCTAAAACATCTTGAGATGCATCTTGACGATATTCTAAGTGGCGAGCCAAGTACGCTCACGACGATTATCGCGGACGTCGCGGCAGCTTTCCCGAAATTCTACGATTACTGCCTGCGTCGCCCCAAAGAGGGGAAAGACGGCCATGACAAGCGCATTGAACTACTGATAGTCCGGCTAAACAAACTCTTCGATTACGACGGATTTTCTCGCCGTAAAACTGGTTGGAATGCTTATTCATTGGTGAAGGCCTACTCAATGCGACTGTGCCCATACTGCCAACTGGCGCACGTCAACTTCCATTTAAAGGAAGGCGATGACAGGTTCTCGATGCGGCCGCCACTGGACCACTTCTACCCAAGGTCGCGATATCCGTTTCTCGCAGTCTCCGCGTATAACCTGATTCCCTCATGCTGGCAATGCAATTCAAGCGTGAAATCCAATGCTGACCCCTTGGACGTTGCGTTACCGCACCCTTGCGACCGAAATTCCTCGTTGCTCATCGAGTTCGGGATTAAGGGCTATACGAAGTTCACACAGATAAATAGCGCAGACGATGTGGAATTGACGGTGACCGGTGCAGGGAAGGCGGACAAAGCGTTCGTCAAATTTTTCAAGCTTAAGAAGCGGTATCACTGGTACAACGAAGAGGCCCTTGACTTGTATCGCCGACATCAGAAATACGACGATTTCGATGAGGTTGTGAAGGGAATCGTGCCTCGAAGGGAATTCGTCCTTGGATTCGCTCCGTCGGCGGTACAAAGCCGACTTATCGGAATCTGTCTCAACGGCGTCGCCGATTTGCTTGAAGGGCCGTGAAGAATGAAACCTTCATATACCCACCGGCAAACGAGAACTGCCCACCGGATAGCCGGTGGGCAACGATAGCAACCTTCTTCGTTTGGGCTATGCACCCGCGAAGCCGAGGTCGTCGAGTTCGACGTCTTCAAATGCATTCGTGCTCTTTGCGAGTTCGCGCGCCTGCTTGAAGTTAAAAGCGTTCTGCTTCAGCGACTCAACATCTTTCATGAAATTGCCCGCTCGGATTGCGCCATCAGCCGGCGTCAGGCTCTCTGTTTTTTGATAGTGTTTGCTCAGATACATTATCGTACCATCATCACCATTTTCTCGGCGGTAGCATTCCAGGTGATAAAGCTCCGGCCCGCATTCAACGACGACATGCGCCGCCTTCGCCTTCTGAGTAAGACTTGCCATTTTGAACTCCTTGGCTGTTGGACGTTGCCACTTTGCAGTGGAGGAATAAACTGCCCGGCCGGTCAGTTCCGCCACGATGCCCTAGCCGGCCGCCCTCGGCAACCAAATGCGTTGGAGCTTTTGGGCTCCCCCAAAAACTGCAAGACGTAATCAATTGATATAATTGCGTATTTGCAATTCCACTGCTTCGCACCTCATCATGCCCAGCAACTCCACGCAGCGCGAACTTCTCGTAGATGCGCTTGATGACCAGGTAGCCTACGCATATGCGTACTACTACCAGGCTAGAAAAAATAACCATTTGGAACTGTTGAAACAAATGGGGCAGGAGGTTGAAAGCGAGGCGAAGCACAGTCCGATATTGGCGTCGCTCCCGCTGCGGGACCGGCTCGGCATTTGCCACGAAACGATGAATGGGCTTCGCCACCTCGTTCGCAATCCCGAACCCTCCGAAGAACCAAGGTCCGAATGGCTAAATGCACCGCATACTAAACAATTTCTCGCACTAGTTGAGACTTGGAGCACAACGCTCGAGTCGTGGAATGTGATTCAAGGAATATGTGTGTATTTAGAGAAAATCATCCCGTCGTCAATCAGGTCAATAACAACTCGGGACCAAGTCCTGACGCTCACGAAGGACCACTTGCGTGGAGCTCCACTCCTGATTCCGGCGCCATTGCATTTGCCGTCTATCGCAGAAGCTGTGCACACGGTGTTTGTATCGCGCTACCGAAATCAAATCACCGAAGAGGAAGCAGCGCATCAGCAACGCAGCGTGCTAAGTTTATATTTGCGCCGCGCTCGAACGGCCTGCGTAGGTGTGATACGAGCAGAATTCGTGACCGCGATGACGTCACGGTTGTATGAACGGGCCAAGCATCTTGATATCGAAATTGACCGCTACTATCCTTGGGGAGCATTGTTTCAGCCTCCTCGCCGAGCGTTGGAGATACTGGCTGACTTTGCGGCGCTTGTAGCCGGCGAAAAACAATGGGTTACGAACTGGAAAGTCGACAAAGTCAGCGTTGACTTGCCTGCGATATCGGGTGAGCAATATCTAAAGAATGCTCCGAACCTCAGCTGTCGCGTTGTGCCTCGCTCGTCCAGCGGGCCAATATACTTTTCGAGTGAACGCTCTGAAATCACGATTGACGCGGTGCCGCTCCAGAACCAGTTGGCCTTGGTCTTGCCGTTCGACCGACCCTTCCGCCAGCTTGACCAAGCAATAGACAGATTCGTCAAGTATTTCGAATACCGCGCTGCACAGCATCAAGCGGCGACCGGGGAGCCTGGCGCCAAGGAGAAACTGGCTGTTGCCGCTCTGAAACGGGCGACCCCGGAGCTCAAGGCCGAGCGAGTCATCGTCGACAACGTTGGCAGCTTATATTCCCAGCTCGCCGCACTCAGGTCGCTCGAGTCTGACGCACCCCGAGAGCCAGGAAAACCGCAGACCTCGCTTTATTTCAACATTCACAAGGAGTTTGCTTCGTACGGCTTTGCGCTAAAGCCGAGTACCGCACAAACAGCCATTCAACGAGCGATAAGCAATCGAGACAAGGTGATTCGGAAATTGGATAGCTGGGTAGCTGCGTAGCTACATCGGCAACAGCGCTTCCGGTGGGTGGATAAACGTCTCAGCCAGTGAGTCCGCCAGACGTCCCAACCGGCCTACGTGATTCGCACGCGGCGCAAGAAAAGTCTGGACGGCGAAAGGCGAAGCCGGCTCAGACCTTCGCCAGCCTTTAGCGCCTTCTGTGGGCTTTCTACATCTACCTCGCTGTCCACAATCCTCAGCGCGAGCCGGAACCGCTTTGACCGGCGTATTGCTCTCAACCGGAGACTTATCTCCAAGTGAACCCCTGCGCCCAACCAGCAAGAGATGCTTCGCAATTGACGGCATGCCAAATGTCATTCGTCGCCGGATTAGCTCTTGGTTTTGGTCTGGCATGCGCGCTATGTTGGAGGCTTGCGCGTCGTCTGCGCTCAGCGACAGCGACGAAGGTTCTACTATGAAGGCAATCATATTCATGCTGGCCCAAGAAGGCGACGCAAACAGTTTCCCGTGCAAATCAACACCGCATTAAAAACGGGTGTTCTTGGCCACGCCCGGTGGGGCCGACAATGCTTCGGTCTCACCGGCGCGACCCGCGCGCTTAGCTTGTCAACTCCGCATCAACCCTGACCGGCCCCACCGAAGCGAGCTCAGCCACGCTCTTGCGCGATACTTTTTTCGCCGCAGCCTCTTTAGTCGCCGCCTTCGCACTGACGGCCTTTTTTGCAGCAGCCTCCTTCGCCGACGGGGCCTTCTTGGCCGCAGCCTTCTTGACCACTGGCTTCTTGTCGGCCGCAGTAGCGCCGTCAATCAGAAATCGACTGCGGTCCTTGGCGTTAGCAATCCAAGCCGGCGCCCGCCCACGTCCACTCCACGTCGCGCCGCTCTTGTGGTCACGATAGAGCGCTGGCTGCGGGCCCCTCACATAGTTTCCGGCTTTCGCTGACTTCTTGGCACCAGGTGCCGACACCACAGCATTGCCTTCAACGAGAAACTTCGAGCGGTCCTTAGCGCTGGCAATCCAGCCTGGCGCGCGGCCATGGCCCGACCATGTCGCGCCCGTCTTCGGGTCGCGGTACTTTGCGGCCGAAGCCGACGACTTGGCGGCGGCCTTAGTGCTCGGCTTGGGTCCACGCTTTTTGCCGCCAGTGTGCGCGTCGATGTCAGCGGTGGTTATGCCATGCTTTGCCATCAACTCATGAATGGCCCTTACGACCTTTGCGGCTTCTTTTGTCATCAATGCGTCGGCCTGTGCCTGCAGTTTTTTCATTCGTGCTTGAATTGCTTCCAAAGTCGTTGCCATCAGGTGGCCTCCTAGTGAATGTGGTCGCAATATGCCACGAACGAAAGGAAAAAGGCCAAACCTGCGCTAGCACGTGCGCGCAAGCGTGGCGCAACCTGCTCGTGGCAGGGGAGAACGAAGCGCTGGGGCAGAAGCTCTAAACGCTGTGCCCGGGTGACAACCGGTGGACGCCAGACGAGTACGGCGATTCTACCTAGCGCGCAGCTTGCTTGGATATGCCCCGCTAGGGTCGTGTTTCTGTGGAAGGCTCAGAAGCGGTTGAATATACGACAGACGTCCTAGTTTTTTCGGTGCTTTCGACGGCCCGTCGGACTAAAAAACGACGGTGTCGTTTAATATCCTTCGAAGAAAGACAACCCGCCCTGACGCTAGGATGACCGAAGACTCCTCCCGCACCACAATCGTTCCGAGCACAAACCGCGGAGACCCGCCAGACTTTTCGAAGATGGAATCGAAGCAGTTCGAAGAGTTGACATGTGCCGTACTGGGTCATGAACCCGACATCAAAACCGCGGATTTATTTCACGAGGACGGCGAGAAGCAGTTTGGTGCGGATTCGTACGGCGACCTTCGGGGCGAATTCGCGATAGCCGTCGCTTCATCGAAATGCTACGGAAAAATCATCGCGAGCCAGATTAAGGATTGGTCGAACGACTTCCTCAAGCATCATGAATCGTTCTGGAAAGAACGGAATGTCCGACGTTTCATTCTCGCCGTTGCCTCGCCCGTTCATGGGCGCGGCACCTCCGACGCCGTCTTTACACAGAAAAAGCTCTTCCACGCCTTGGGAATGGAATACGAGGTTTGGGGGCCGCGGCAATTCCAGGAAAAGCTCAGATTCCAGCGTGGAATCGTCACGCAGTTTCTTGGCGGTTATTGGGCCAACGTCCTCTGTGGTGACGTTCCCGTAGGCGCCAATGCGGTCGCGGCCGACCAAAGTGCGGTCCTTGACCTGGTCACGAACACCGTAGCGCCGCTTGCCTCTGCTTTGAGTTCGGAGGTGGATAGCAAACTTGATTCGCTAAAGGCGCGACTGCGCGAAGAAAACCCAAGCGGCATTGTCCTTGAGCTCGAAAAGATGAGGACCAGCACCCATTGGTCGAGCATCGCGCCACATGTCAGAAGCAAATGCTTGCGGTATCTGGCATCTGCTAAGCTCCAAGAAGGAGATATCGGCGCGGCGACTGTGTTCGCAAGCGAGGCCGACGCCATTTCCAGCGAGGGCGCGGCGACGTTCAAGGCGCTTTTGACGGCCCACCAAGGGGACCGCGAACAAGCGCTTCAGCTTCTCGAGCACGTGTCTGTATCAGACGCTCAGGAGATGAAGGTTGCACTGTTGCTCGAGGCAGGGCGTCTGGATGACGCTGAGCACATCCTCGACCGGCTCCCATCCGTTGATGGCATGCCCACAATCGAAGCGTTGAGGTTACGTGCATTTCTATTACTGTTCCGTGGGAAACGCACTGCCGCTCTGGCAGAGATACGGCGAGCGGAAGCACGTGCGCCTCGCTGGTTCATTGTGAGACGCGCCGGTGCGATTATTCGCTACGCGAATGCGTTGTCAAAGGTCGTGGGGGGCGAGCACTTCGCCAACCCAGCGCCCATAGCAGCCGAACTTGTGCGCCAAGACGACGCTAACCAAGCGCTCCTCAGCGAAGCGTTGGCAACGTTTGACAGTCTCGCCATCGAGCGGCGAGAGTCACCTGTTGGCTGCTACGATGAATTGTGGGCGTTGGCGTGTGAATGCAATCTGGTCGAAGGTTTCTTCTCGGCCCAAGCACGTTGCGACCGGCTGCTGGACGCTGACCCAGGAAGCCCTGAGGTCATCAGCTGGGCTCTCACGCGTGGCCTGAAATTTGACCAGAAACGCAGTCGTGAGGCATTACGTGTTGTCGCTGAGGGAACCCACAAAGACGCTGCTCATGTGCTGGCCTACAGTTGGCTTTTGACACTTGATTCGAACGACCTTGGCGCAAAGGAAGTGTTGCAGTCAAACCGCGAGCTCTTCAAGAATGAAGCGCAACGAGCAGCATACGACGCGCGCGTCGAGTTTCTTGAGCCGTCCTCGACCGATTCAGACACTACATCGCGCCAAGACACTGCCAGCGTTGAGCGTCGAATCTTTGCAATGGTCAGCGATGTATCGGACGGTTTAGCCTGGGAGGAGCTTGAATCGCTGTTTTCCAGTCTGGCGACCCGGGATGCACGTTCAGTCGCGTTGCTCGCAGCGGCGTCACGGCTCGCTGCTGCGAGTCGCTGGGAATTTCTCGGTCGTTACGTCCAGCTGCTCACCAAGTTTGAGACGGCATCAGCCATTGAAATTGCAGCACACGCAGCGTTCAACACGGGAAACGCGGCGTTGGCACTAACTGTACTGAAAACGAATCGGGCAGCTTTCCCTCGTCGGAAGTTTCCCCGAAATTTGGCCGCTATCGAAGCTCATTCGCTTGCTGAACAAGGTCAGCACCGACAGGCCCTGAAGGCTGCAGAGACGTTGTCCTCGGAATTCGACGGAATCCGGGAGCGTATGTTGCCCGCGGACATTCGGCTGAGATTCGGCGATATACGCGGTGCTCTTCCAGTCATCCGTAATGAGATGTCGAAGAACGAATTGCCGCCCAGTGATGCTCTTCGCTGGGCCCGCGTGGTAGCGCTCGAAGACAGGGACTTAGCCCGTAAGCTGCTGAAACATGCTGGAGCGATGGGCTTGTCCGAAGAATTCGCCATTGAGGCTCACGTCCAGGCTATTCGGCTCGGGATGGATAGAGAGGCCACTGTCTTCGAGTCCGCAATCGCTACGCTGATGGCCAAGTCGAACGACGGTCGGTTTCAGATGATGACCTTCGAGGAATTTCGACAACTCCAGGCTGCTCGCGTTCAGACTCAGCTCAACCTATGGAACGCCTATCTTGACGGCGCAATGCCATTTCATGTCGCGGCGCAGCCTGCCGACATTGATTTCAGCGGGCGGTATTACATCGGCGCGGTGGCTTCGCAAGACAACGATGAGCGGCCGCCGTTAATGATTCGGCACGGCGCGCGAACTGTCGATTTCGATACCGGGCTAGCATTTAAGGATTGGCACCTTTACATCGACGTCTCGTCCTTGCTGCTGGCAAAGCAGCTAGGGGTTTTGGAGACTATTGACTCTGCGGTCGTAGCGGTGATTGTCCCGCAGTGCGTTCAGAGACAGCTCTTGACTTTCGCTGATTCGCTGGAGCATCCTCAGCCCAAGAGACTTGAAGTCGAGACGGCCATCGCTGAAGCTCTGAAAACTGACGCTATCGGCATTTGGACACAGCCCCAGAATACTGGCTCTCGGCTGCTACCCTCGGATGATGATTTTGGAGCGTGGACTGTCGTTGCCGACGACTCAGAATCCGTGCCGGATGGCAGTCATCGCGCCACACTCACGAGCGTCTTGGAAGGGCTCCGGCAAGCCGGTCAGATTGACGCAGCGGAATTCGAAGATGCAGTTTTCGACGCTGGTCCGGTCGAGGCCGAGTTGCCGGTTCCGCCATCAGGCGCCCAGTTGCACTTTCGCGCGGGCACGCTCGGTACACTTGCATTCAAGTGCTCGCTACAGGCGGTTCTGAAGACCTTCACAGTCCTGGTTGACGCCGAATTCGCGACTTTGCTCGTGCAAAACGTCCGTGCCGCGCATGAGCGGCGGGAAGTGCTGAAAGTAGTTAACGAGCTCCGAGCTCATATTGCAAATCGATTCCTGGACGGCGGCTACCAGACGGCGAAAGGGCGCGCAGGACACGCCGAGAACAACGAGGAAACGTACGCTAGCTATTCCGTGCAGATTCGCGGGCTACTCGAGTTCCTCCGTTGTGAGCCTGATATCAACGCAGTGTTTTGCTGCGATGACCGATTTGTTTCGGGATATCCAAGGTTTGGCGTGGCCCCTGTGGTCGGCATCTATGAACTCTTACGAGAGCTCAGAAAGTCGGGCGCATTTTCGGACTCCGACTACTTCGCGAAGCTGCTTCACCTGCGCAGTGCCAACGCAATGTTCCTACCGATAGAAGCGGAGGAGGTCCTGTTCCATCTTGAGCGGGCAGCCATCGTCAATGGTCAAGTTGTAGAAACCCATGCTTTGTCTGTCCTCAGACGGTACTTGGCTCGCGTTGCGCTTCAGGAATGTCGCCTGAAAGTTGGAGACTTTCCGGCTATCAAAAGCGACCGGCCCGACGAGATAAATGTCTTCATTGCGACACGTCGTCTCACAGACGAGTGCCTAACAAAAGTGTGGCAGTCGAAAACGCATACCGACGAGCAATGCATAGCTTGGGCTACGTGGATTTGGTCACAGCTTCGGATGGAACGTCCGTTGGGGGACCATCCTTCAATCAAAGGGGACCAAGACTCATTGGCAACGTTCACTGCGGTCACTTTCAGTGCTGCCTTGAGCATCATCATACAGCTCGCGATTGGGCATTCGGAATCGCGAAAAAGGGCATACTCGCAGTGGCTCGATGATTGTGTTATCAAGAACCGATTTCACGCTGACCAACTGCTGGCCAATCATCTCGTCGCACAATTCACGATTTTGCTCGTCGGCGTCCTTGCGCACGATGCGCCACCGAAAGACAAGCAGTATTCGAATGAAATTGTCGCCGCCTATCTTCGTCAGGCGCTCGACCTCCTGCCCGAGGACCTCCGTGACCGACTGCTCGGTGACCCTAGCTTGCGGCGGGGCCTGATGACCAAAATCGTGAAAGTCGTCCATATAGGCGAAATCGAACTGCGCCAGGACCGCTTTATCCCGGCGGTTCGGCGAGCCATCCAACATGGCATGTCCCGAGCAAGGGCGAACGAATCAACCGATATAGCCACGTTCCAACCTATGGAACCCCCGGGAGCCGTCGCAATCAAGTGCAAAGAAAAGACCGCTCAAATCAGCGACCGTGCCTTTCTTATTTTTGAGTGCAGGAATGAAAGCGAAATCCGCTTGTTTCTGAACGAACACCTCGCTTGGTTCGACCGCAGCCAGGCGGAGCGTGAAGAGGCCATGGAAGCGCTTGTTGAAATCAAGTCCGAGTCTAAGCGATACGAGGCGCTCGACGAAGTTAGAAGGCAGAGCCTTCCATTCCGCTACAAGGAAATTGAAGACCAACTCAACGAGAACCACAGCGTTCCGCTCGCAAGATGCATCCCACCTCGGCCGGAAGAAGTATTCAGACATCTACGCCTCGAGGCAGGCGGCGCGCGGTTTTCTGAGAGATGGGCTATAGCAGCGGACGCTCTTCTGGCGGACTGCGGGCTTGAGGAAGCGTTCCTTCGCTTGGGTTGTCTCCCCGTGCCATTGCCGCACGTTTTTGTCGAGCGTTTTGGGACAAGTCCGCCGGAAACGCAGAGGTCTGCATACGCAAGTTTCGCCGAACTCGCTGCACGCTCTCCACTGCATTTTCTTCACGCATTCGCATTGCTGAAATGTGAAGGTTTGCCCTCCGACGTTAGAGCGCTGGGCTCACGCATGGCAACCGACGTGCTGTCGCGCTGGAGCGGCTTGGCCGACGCAATGGGTCCCTTGTTAATGTGGTCTGAAAATCACGCGCATGAGATGCAGGAGTGGCGAAGCAAGACCGTCGAAGAGCAGTTAGTCGCGACTTGGTACCATGCGGCGCGCCTGATGTGCATACTCAACCGCAATCTTGACATGGAAACGCAAATTCGCGAGCACTTTGCGAAGGCGCGCGGCGCAATGTCGGTGGATACCGCTTTCGGCGGGTTCAGTCGGTCCTTGGATTGTGCGTCTCCCAATAATTTTGTTGGCGTAGTGTTGTTTCACGGCGGCATGAACCACGTATTGCAAGGCGCACAAGGCGACTCGCTGCTTTCAGCGGAGCAACGGGAGCAGGCTCTTACGTTGACTCGAGTCAACAACCATGTCAATCCCTGGCTCATTGCATCGCGCGAGTTGTGTCCGAATTGCCTTGAATCGTTCTTGCGCGTAGATTCGACGGTTCGCGTGGAGTCATTTGATTTGCCGTCAACGCTATCTGAAGACTTTGAAAACGAACTAATTCAGGCATTCGAGACTTCAACCGACAATCCGATGCTGTGGGTTCACCTGTACACGTTGGCTCGGATGGGGCTGAGCGCAGCTAACCGGCAGCGCTTCGTTGAGATAGTGGCGAACGCGCGGCTAATTTCTCTTGCTGAACTCGGGGTGGACGTCCTCATCGCTTGGCGTTGCTTTGCCGGTTGCGTAAGGCTACTAGGCAATGTTGATACTCAAGCAGCCTTCACAGCGCAATTGTTACAGCTTGCCGAAGCGCTCGGCGACCGATTCAAGGGTAATGCGACAGCCGTTAATGTTGATGGGGTAGACGAACGTGCACGAAAGCTCAACGAACTGTTAGAGGCTTGCATCACGTTCAGTCGCAGCGATGCTACCGCTCTGGCCTACGCCAGTATTGCTGAGTTGTTCACGGGCGTGGCGGCGGTCTGGACGACCGCGAGGGTGACAATTTGCAGGACCCTCGAAACTATCTATGACGAGTCGCGGATAAGTGACAACGGGGCTGTGTGGAAAGCGCTGGTTCGCCTTCGGGCGCAAACCTGAGTCGCGGCCCTAGGCGGCGCGGGAACAAAGACGCGAATGACCATACCTGGTTCGCATCGTCGGCGCCCCGCGCGTCTCGGCCGCGCAAATTGCGCGCACCGCCTTCGAGTCCTTGCCGACGGGACCTTTCACATAACGAAGTGCAAAGCAGTAAGCCCAAACGGAACGACGACGGTACCGGTGCAGACATCGTACGAAACTCGAGCAACTAAGCTGAAGCGCAAGCAGAAAATGGAACCGGAGCTATACAACGGATACGAAGTGTGGGGGCATGCTATCCCACAGAACGGACGCTACGCGGCCAGCGGCACCATAACGTCTGGCCGGAAGCTCATTGAAGGTTCAGGCGTGCTTGCGACATGCGGAACCGAGGACGAGGCGCGCGCAGTCGGTATGGCATGGGCTCGCGCATGGGTTGACACTCACGGGTAGGCAGACCTGTGAGCTTAAAAGACTTCCATCCATTTATGGCTTTGTGTCTTAAAGGACTCTTCATGTCGATGAAGAAGTAAAAAGACATCTAGCGAATGATGTTTTAACTTTCGTAGGGGCTCATTTTAGGTCCCTTGTACAACTCGCAGTACCGCGCCATCGCGCTCCCTGAAATTGCGACCGGGTGCCGGCCAGCATGACCCCGGATTCACGACGCGACATCCCGACCGCCTGAGGAGGCCCATTTTCGGCTCATCCTTCGTAGAGAGTGCGCATTCCGTTGTCAGCCGGCCACGTTTGCCTGCTTTAATAGAGACGTCCTTCGCTGTTGCTGACCTGCATTGAATTCGCCACTGAGCTTGTTCGGGTAACGCATATGATTCTTGGAATGGCAGTGAACGGTTGCTATCTAGTGGGCGCCTCTGTTCGGGTCATCTCCATGATTATTAGCCCGGCATTTAATTAGTACTCTCTGCCGACTTGAGGGCGTGCTGGGTCTAACCGTGCGGTGCGCGGGACTTCAAATCGACCGAAGAGCCCCCGCAAGTCGTCCATTCGTGTCGGCGGCAGGGGCCGCGCTTCTAATCAAGTCCGCTTCCGGCGCGATGCTTTTGGTTCTGGCTCCTCGTTAACCGGGTCGCCCTCGAGTACGGTCAGAATCTTGGTAATACGGAGGGCGGCGGCCTCCATCATCGGGACGAGCAGCGTCACTTCTTCCAGAGACTTTCTTGCCTTTGGTGCCGAAATGCTAAGGCAGGCGATGATGCGTCCGTTAGGTCCTGCAATGGGAACCGCTGCCCCCACAACTCCAATCGCAAACTCGGAGTCGTTGGTCGCAAAGCCCTGCCTACGAACTTGGTCAATTTCCTGGCGCAGGCGGTCCGGGTCGACGATGGTGTACGGGGTAATGGGTTCCCACGGGCCGCTCAACATGTATGCATCCAGTTGCTTTTTCTCCATGTTGGCGAGAAACACTCGCCCGCTGGAGGTGCAATGTGCCGGTGCACGATGTCCTTTCTGGAAATTGAGCGTGAGCGGCGAATTGCCAATGGCGCTGTCGATGTAGACAACCTCCGACCCGCGCATCACGCCAAGACTGGTCGTCTCGGCGGTTCGGCGCGAAAGTTCCATGAGGAGCGCGTGAATGGGGCCATGGGAGGTGGAGGCCGCGAGGATGTTCGTTGCAAGTTCGAGCAGGCGTGGACCAACTTGGTAGCGACCGCGCTCCATTCCATGTTCGAGAAAACCGAATTCTTCGAGGTTGCTGACGAGCCGGTGGGCGGTTGTCTTGGGTATGCCCAAAGCGGTCACGATGTCCGCCGTTGAGACACGTCCGAGCTGAGCAGTCATCTCGATTACGTGGAACGCGCGCTCAGTCGGTGATACCTCAGGCTCCGGTGTCTCTGGAATGGGAATTTCTGCGTTGCGCATGGCTTCTGCAATCTCACGCTCTACGGGCAAGCGCTGGCGCTTGGTCGATTCGGCTGGTACGGTCATTGGAGGCATAAGAATACCTGAAATCAATAGGGTTACCGAGGCGAGGGGAAGCCGGGGCGCCCGCTATACGAGCGCGTGCGACTACGCGACGCCTCTTGCGACCGGGGTAATGGCGCCCTCAGACGGTTCGCAGCTCGCGGGAATTCTCTGGGTACGCGCGTACGAGCGAGGCTGCTTTTCCGGTAGCGTCAGCGAAAGTGGGTCGAGGATACGGTCAAGGTCAACTTTCGAGAGAAGGCCGCGGGAGAGCACCAAGTCATACACTCTTGCTCCCGTCTCGAGTGCCTCGCTAGCAATCTGCGTTGCGTTCGCATAGCCAATGTACGGATTCAGTGCGGTGACCACACCAATCGAGCGCTCGACACTTGTCCGAAGTTGTTCACGATTGGCGACTATTCCGCGAGCGCACCGGTCGGCAAGCGTCACGCAACCTGCAGCCAGATGCTGGATGCTTTTGAAGAGGCTGTGGGCAATGATGGGCTCAAACGCGTTGAGTTGGAGCTGACCGGCCTCCGCAGCCATGGTTACGGTCAGGTCGTTCCCGATGACCTCAAAGGCGATTTGATTCACGAGCTCAGGAATTACCGGGTTCACTTTGCCGGGCATGATGCTCGAGCCAGCTTGCATTGGCGGTAACTGGATTTCAGCGAACCCGCATCGTGGGCCCGACGATAGCAGGCGCAGGTCGTTGCATGTTTTCGATAGTTTCACAGCGATGCGCTTCAGTACCCCGGATAGCTGTACAAACGCCCCGCAGTCCTGGGTGGCCTCGACCAGGTTGGCTGCGGTGAGGAAACTGAAGCCAGTGTCTTCGCGCAAATGACGACACACTGCGGCAGCGTAGTCAGGATGAGCCGTGATGCCGGTTCCGATGGCCGTGGCACCAAGGTTTATTTCCAGGAGGAGCAAACGCGCTTCGGCGAGCCGAGCTTCGTCTTCTTCCAGCATCACCGCGTAGGTGCTGAATTCCTGACCAAGCGTCATCGGCACCGCATCCTGCAGTTGTGTGCGCCCCATCTTGAGGACGTCATGAAATTCTTCCGCCTTGGCAGCGAACGCCTGTCGCAGATACGCCATCGATTTGAGTAGCGTGTCGATGTAGAACTGAAGCGCGAGTTTGATTGCAGTTGGGTAGACGTCGTTTGTGCTCTGTCCGATGTTCACGTGTTCGTTCGGATGCACGGTCTCGTATTCGCCTCGAACGAAGCCGAGGATTTCAAGAGCGCGGTTTGCAATCACCTCGTTCGCGTTCATGTTCGTCGAAGTTCCAGCCCCGCCCTGAATCACGTCGACTACGAAGTCATCATGCAACTTGCCGGCGATTATCTCCTCGCAGGCCAGAGCTATCCCTTCGGCTCGCCGATTATCGATAAGCCCTAACTCTCCATTCGCCTTGACCGCGGCCAGCTTGATGAATGCCATCGCTCGGACCAGTTCGCGGTACTGGCTGATTGGTATGCCGCTGATAGGGAAGTTCTCAAGTGCTCGTAGTGTATGGACGCCGTAATACGCCGATGTGGGCACGTCCCTGTCACCGAGAAGGTCGTGCTCAACCCGGGTTTGCGCTGTCTCCGCCATTTCTCTTCTCCTCAGTCGATTGTCTGCTGGTCGTTCACCCGACTCTTCCCGGTCCGACTCTGTCAGTATATTTCACAAATCCCAAAAACCGGAACTCAATAGTTCCACTGAGGGGAATATGTCGTAGGTGTTTACGCCGCATTTTTTGATGCGTCCGTCCCAGCCTATCGGCCTGAAGCCCAATATTCATCGGGACGCTGCCGAAATACAGACGCCGCGCCTACCGTTGTAGGTCAAAAAATGGCGCTTGACTATGGAATTTTGAGCGGCAAAAAATGGGACATTGTTCGTCGAGGTTCGAGGCGGCGGCGAGAGTCTGTACAAAAGAGAGGATTAAATGGACGTAAGAGCAGCAGTGGCCCTGAAAGCGGGTGCACCTTTGAGTATCGAAACCGTTCAACTCGCCGGGCCGCGCGCTGGCGAAGTGCTAGTCGAAATCAAGGCGACAGGTGTGTGCCACACGGATCTGTTCACGCTATCCGGTGACGACCCGGAGGGCCTGTTCCCAGCGATTCTCGGTCACGAGGGAGCCGGTGTAGTGGTTGAGGTCGGCGCAGGCGTGAAGTCGCTCAAGCCCGGCGACCACGTTATCCCGCTATACACGCCGGAGTGCCGTCACTGCGAATACTGCCTTTCGCGCAAGACCAACCTGTGTCAGGCAATCCGCACGACTCAGGGGCGAGGACTGATGCCGGACGGCACAAGCCGCTTCAGCCTGAACGGCGAGCCAGTCTTGCACTACATGGGCACGTCGACCTTCGCCAACTACACGGTCGTACCTGAAATTGCGCTTGCGAAGATTCGCGAAGATGCGCCGTTCGAGAAGGTTTGCTACATCGGCTGCGGCGTGACGACGGGGCTGGGCGCAGTCCTTTACACAGCAAAGGTCGAGGTCGGCTCGAAGGTCATTGTCTTCGGTCTTGGCGGCATTGGCCTCAACGTTATCCAGGGCGCTCGCATGGCTGGCGCAGACATGATTGTCGGCGTCGACATCAATCCTGCACGCAAGGAATTGGCTGAAAAGTTCGGTATGACCCACTTTGTCAATCCGAAGGAGGTGGATGGCGACATCGTTCAATACCTCGTGGGGTTGACCAAAGGCGGCGCAGATTACACGTTCGAATGCGTCGGCAACACCACCCTGATGCGCCAGGCACTCGAGTCTTGCCACAAGGGCTGGGGCGTGAGCACGGTAATCGGCGTTGCAGGTGCCGGCCAGGAAATTTCGACCCGTCCGTTCCAGCTGGTTACGGGCCGCGTCTGGAAGGGCTCGGCCTTCGGCGGGGCGCGCGGTCGCACCGACGTGCCGAAGATTGTCGACTGGTACATGGAAGGAAAAATCAACATCGACGACCTGATTACCCACGTCATGCCGCTTGAGCGTATCAACGAAGCGTTCGACCTGATGCACGACGGCAAGTCGATTCGCTCGGTCGTCACGTTCTGACGACCTTACTCATCTCTTTTTCATCACCTGGAACGCAGGAACGCAAATGACAAAACTGTACGACTTCGAACTCTCTGGTAGCTGCTACAAGGTCCGGCTGCTCGCGAATATTCTCGGCTTGAAGTACGACGCGGTGCCGGTCGACTTCGTGAACAAGGAACACAAGACGTCGAAATATACCGACCTCAACCCGTTCGGTGAAATTCCGATTTTCGAAGATGGCGACCTTCGTCTGCGCGATGCTCAAGCCATCATGGTCTACATCGCAAGCAAGTACGACAAGGACAACACGTGGTACCCGAACACGGCCGAAGCGATGGGGCGCATCAATCAGTGGCTGTCGACAGGCGGCGGTGAAGTGATGAACGCGGCGGGCGCACGCCTTGTCAAGATTCTGAACTACCCGCTCGACCTCGAAAAGCTGCAAGCCGGCGCGAATCGCGTGTTCAAGATTCTCGATGACCATCTTGCGGACCGTGAGTGGCTCGAGCTGGGTCATCCGACCATCGGTGATATCGCGTGCTTCCCCTACACCGCACTTGCGGGTGAAGGTGGCATCGACCTGAAGCCTTATCCGAACGTCCTCGCATGGATTGAACGTGTCAAGCAGATTCCTGGCTTCATTCCAATGCCGGGCATCTAAGTAGTAGCGCGCCGCGGGTGGTCTGTATGCCTGCGGCGCACGTTGCGAACATTGCCGCCTCTCGCGGCCTTCAGTTTTAGGGTTGTCATGAGTCTTGAGCTGCTTTCGAGCTTCCGATGTTTTGACGGAACTCAACGCATTTACCACCATCGGTCGGAAGTGTTGGGATGTGAGATGCGATTTGCTATCTACCTCCCGCCCGGTGCGAACGTTGGGAAAGGACCCGCACTGTTCTGGCTTTCCGGGCTTACGTGCAATGAGCAGAACTTCATCACGAAAGCAGGCGCACAACGCGCGGCAAGCGCGCTTGGACTTGCTCTCATCGTTCCAGATACCAGTCCTCGTGGAGAGGGCGTGCCTGATGACGACGCTTACGACTTCGGAAGCGGAGCTGGTTTCTATGTTGATGCGACCCAGGAGCCATGGTCGAAGAACTACAGAATGTATTCATACATCGTACATGAGCTTCGCGAACTGGTCATTGAATCGTTTCCTGTCGACCCCTTAAGAATTGGGATATCGGGCCATTCGATGGGCGGCCACGGTGCTCTGACTATTGCACTGATAAACCCGGACCTGTTTAAAACGGTTTCAGCATTTTCGCCAATTTCGTCGCCGATAAATTGCCCGTGGGGGAAGAAGGCACTAGCCGGATATTTGGGCGACGACGCGGCAGACTGGGAACAGTACGACGCTGTAAATCTGATGTTGAATCAGGGATGGAGCGGTCCGGAAATTCTGGTTGAGCAAGGAGAGGGTGATGAGTTCCTCCGGTCCCAGCTCAAACCCGACTTTCTGACGCGCGCGGCCGAGATGGGGGACGTTCCGCTACGTCTGAGGATGCGCGCCGGGTATGACCATAGTTACTATTTCGTTTCGACCTTCATTGCTGCTCATCTTGAGCATCACGCCCGTAATCTTTGACGGCATTTAAGTTGAATATTTGACTGTCGAAGACCCTTGGGCCGGGTGGGCCCAGTTGCAGGTTTTTGTCGCAGGGTACGCACCATGAAGCGCATTCATCGATATGGGGCGCACCGTTACCAACGTCGTTGGCAACAGCATTGCGACGGGGGTGATTGCCAAGTGGGAGACCCGCCGTGCGGACAGGCGAACGGCACAGTCGCCCGTTCCTGCAAACGGAAATGTGCAACCAGTCGGCCACCACGGTCACAAAAAGAAGCTGGTCCGGGGCGTTTGTTCCCTGGACCAGTCACGCGCTGCGGCCGGTGAATACGCAGCTTCACAGACTTCAGACAAAGAACAATGATTTCGACCTTAAAGGGGCGCGTGGTTGCTGTCAGCGCGACAGTGACTGCGCTAGGGCTCATCTCAATCGCGGCGGCACTGATAGTGACCGCACAGCGCGGCGCAGAAACGACACTTGAACAAAACCTGAGTCAGCTGTCGCTGGCAATTGCATCAAAGATTGCAGAGTGGGCGGCGGACAAGCAGCGCATCGTCAGCTCCTTGAAGCCAGCGGTCGGACGTGACGACGTGTCCGCCGAACTTCGTGCTGCTCAGGTGTCTGGTGGCTTCGACGACGTTTATATCGGCTACGCAGACAAGCGCGCGACCTTCTTTCAAAAGCGTACCCGGGCTGCGGACTACGACCCCACAAAACGTGGTTGGTACGTCGGTGCTTCGCGGGTAATGGGTCCGTTCATCAGCCAACCATATGTCGGTGCGGGAAGCGGAAAACTCACCGTTACCTTCTCGGCTCCAGTCGCCGACGGCACGCAAGTCCAGGCAGTCACGGCAGCGGACGTTCTGATGGAGACCGTACAGAACACTTTGGCCTCAATCAAACCTACCCCCGCGAGCCTAGCGTTTCTCGCTGGGACGGATGGTCTGATATTGGCACACCCAATCAGCGATAAAGTGCTTCACCCCGTGGCAGATGTTTTTCAGGGGGTGACGCCGCAACTCCTTGACGACCTGGCTGCCTCCGGTGCCAGTGCAAAGTTGAGCGTAAGTGGACGTGATAGTTTCGTTTTCGTCCGGCAGGTTGCTGGGACACCGTGGCGGCTCGTTATCGTCGCGGATGCACAAGAGGCGTTGGCGGCTGTATCGGCGTCCCGGCGACTGGCGATATTTATAACGATAGCAGCGTTGCTTATCTCTGTTTTTGTGCTTGTTCTCGTGCTCGCGCGTTCAATGCGTAGCCTTGATTTAATCAAAGGGGCGCTGGAGGACATCGCATCCGGTGAAGCCGACTTAACGCGGCGCCTTCTGGTATCGGGTGGTCGCGAGATTGTGCAGATTGCAGGTGCTTTCAACCGGTTTGTCGACACCATCGCTGAAGTGCTCACCAAGGTGAGGGCGGCAAGCGAACAAGTGATGTCTGGTTCTACGCAATTGGCAGGGGCAAATCAAGATTTGTCTGCGAGAACTGAGCGGCAGGCTGCTGCGCTCCAGCAGACATCGGCTTCAACCGAAGCTTTGTCTGGAATGGTCAACCAGAACAGTCAGGACACGTCGAAGGCTGCATCGCTTGCGGCTGACTCGATTGATTCAGCGGCGCGCGGAACGGATGCCGTCCTGAAAATCAATGAGACGATGACGCAAATCAGCGCCCTTGCTGAGCATATCGCATCAGTCAGCGATACGGTCAATGGTATAGCTGCGCAGACTAACATCCTCGCCCTGAACGCTGCGGTCGAATCGGCGCGAGCCGGCGTTGCCGGCCGCGGGTTTGCGGTGGTTGCCGCAGAAGTCCGGCAATTGTCTCAACGCACAGCGGTATCGGCGCGAGAAATCTCGGCGCTGGCTATTGATGCACGTGGGCGTGTGGCCAGCGCCAGTGAGCTGGTCCAAACCAGTGTCGGGGTCACTTCGGAGATTGCCGAAGGCGCCGCGCGCCTGTCGGACATTCTGGGCCGCATATCCGCTGCTAGCGCCGAACAGGCCTTCGGACTGGAAGAGGTGCGCATGGCATTGCGCGACCTCGATGATGTCACCCAGCAGAACGCTGCTCTAGTGGAGGAGTCCGCTGCTGCAACGGACGCACTCGCGCAGCAAGCCACCGAACTGTCGAATACCGTTGGTTATTTCCAGCTATAAATCCTATCGCTAAAACTGAAGCGCACCTATGCGGGGGGCGTGCCTTGGTTCGTCTGACAAAGTTATGTGTTCCGAAAATCGGCTCTTAGAGTTTCCACTAATCGGTATTTATTTGACTTCGCTATTTTGAGCGCGTTAAATATGGACGTGAGGTCGTGCACCGGCTCTGACGGGTAAGCAGGGGCGGACCGAGCCTCCTTTCGAAGCTTCTATAAAGGTGGCCCAGATTTGGAACGAGTGAATTTGCTTTAGCGCTTTTGATATGCCTCAGCTGCGTGGCAGTAGCTGCCGCCCCCACCGGCGGGACAGGTGACCAAGTCAAGGCAGCAAACAGCTGGCGATTGCCTGTCGGGATGAACAAGTTCCATTTTTAGATGCTTATTAGACCCAAAGAATTGGATTCTTAATGGACCTGTCTGCCCAAGTTGTCGAGAAATTGAAGCAATCGCTTACCGTGCCGCATCTGAGCGCCAAGTATCCGCTGGTCACGTCCGCGAGCCATATTCCGCTCATCCAGAACGGGGCGGTGGCCAGCGTTACATACATCCACAGTGAGAAATATGATGAATGCAACTGAGAAACTCGCCGCTGCACGCGCCCAATTCCCGGTAACCAAGCGCCTGCTATACCTTGATTCCGCGCATCAGACCCCGCTGTCGACGAATGTCCGCGAAGCCATTGAGGGGTTTCTGTCGGAAGGCCTTGAGATGGGTGGCCCGAAGCCCGTTTGGTTGCGTCGTGCCGAGGAAACGCGGGAGCGCGTGGCGAGGTTCTTCAACGCGGCACCCAACGAAATCGCGTTCACCAAGAACACGTCCGAAGGGCTGAACATTGCAGCGAACGCCGTTCCGCTGGAAGCCGGCGACAACGTGGTGCTTATTGAGGGCGACCATCCCAACAACGCATACGCCTGGCTAAACCTCAAGCGAAAGGGAGTGGAAATCCGATTCGCTACGCTGAAGGATGACGAAATCGCGACTGCAGAGACTTTCAGACCGTACATCGATGAACGGACGAAAGTCGTTACTCTTTCGCATGTGACGTTCCATGCGGGGCAGGTCCATGACCTCGCAAGCATCGGCAAACTGTGCAAGGACAGGGGCATTTATCTGGTGGTCGACGCAATGCAGTCGGTCGGTGTTGTTCCGCTCGATGTGAAAGCGCTGAACATTTCGGTGCTGGCAGCGGGTACGCACAAAGGCTTGCTGGTTCCGCAGGGTCTGGGAGTCCTCTACGTTGCCGACGGCCTTGACGAACTGCAGCCGGCCTATCTGGCAATGTCCAGCATGGCGAACCCGCCTGCCGACTACATCGCCCGGCCCGAGGACATGGTCGTTCGCAAGGACGCTGGCCGTTTCGAATTCGGTAACGTGAACCTGCCTGACCTGCAGGCGCTGTCCGCGGCAATCGACCTGATTAACAGCGTCGGGGTAAGTGACATTCAGAAGCACGTGTCAGCACTTGGCGACCGTCTCATTACGTATCTTGATGAACTGGGCGTCCCCCTGGTCGGTCCTCGCGAGCGTGGCCAGCGCTCCCACATCTACGTGCTGGCGCTCCCGGTGGACAAATGGGCCGATTACTTTGCGCGCAACCAGGTCCGTGTGTCGCCGGAACGCGGCGGAATTCGCATCTCATTTGCAATGTTCAACACGCTCGAAGATATCGACCAACTTGTCAAAATCATTCGAGAGGGACTGAATGAACAGAATCTTGCTGCCACGGTGCAAGCCGACTGACAGTGTAACCGTCGTGCGTATTGCCCTGGCCAGGCGTCCTGTGCATGCGAGGCTTGCAGGCCTAGCGAGGCAACTACGCCTGAAAAGTTCAGGCCGTTAGCGAGCCCACGGCTGGTGTCGCGGCGAATCGAGAGAATTCGTCGGAGTGTTCGAATTTTTAGAGCACGAATCAACATCGACGAGTACCCTCGTTTGTTTTTGCCGACGGACATTTGAGTGGTGGATGCAGTCAGTCGATAAACGCCCGATGGGCTCTCAACTACAAGCTTGGGGATGCTTGGAACGCGGGCTAATCCATGCAGCATGACCGGGTAGCTCTTGGGCGATGGCGATTGTCCCCTCGAGAAATTCATCGTCAACGTATGTCGCTAATGAGCGGTGTATAGGAGTGCAGATTTGACAGCCGCGTCGCGCCTAGATGCTCGGAAAAGGCGCGGCGACGTTCCTTCATCCGAGCGGGGAGAATCAAATGAACAATCGCTTACTTACTGGCCGCTTATTAACATCATTTGCCGTCGGTCTTACAGCGCTGACCTTTGGTGCATCGACAGCGAGGGCGGCAGAAAACCATCTTGACACGGTGGCCAAGCGTGGCACGCTGCTCTGCGGGACGGACAACACTACACCAGGCTTCGGTTACCTTAATACCAAGACGGGAAAGATGGAAGGTATGGATGTTGACCTCTGCCGAGCGGTGGCAGCTGCTGTGCTGGGTGATGCCAACAAGGTTCAGTTTGTGGTTGTCACGGACAAGAGCCGGTTCAACGCTCTTCGAACCGGGCAGGCGGATGTAGTATTCGCACACACCACGGTTACGCCCACTCGCGAATCGGCGGTTGGTGTATCGTTTCTTCCCATCACGTTCTACGACGGGACCGGCTTGCTAGTAAAGAGCTCGCTTAAGGCGAAGCACGTTGGTGACCTGAACGGAGCGACCATTTGTACGACTCAGGGTTCGGGTACCGAAGTGATGTGGGCTGGCTATCTTAAGGCTCATAATTGGAAGGCCTCCACAAAGGTGCTGACGTATCAAGATACTGACAAACTATTCGCAGCCTTGAATAGTGGGCGATGCGATGTAATGAGCACTGACAAATCGGCGCTAGCCGGATGGAAGGGCAACGCAAGCGACCCGAAGGCATTTGACATCCTTCCGGAAACGCTGGACAAATCGCCGCTAGCCGGCTTCACTTCAAATGAAGACCCGAAATGGCACGCAGCACTAACATGGGTCATCTATGCGACATTTGAAGCTGAGGAACACGGCATTACGTCGAAGAACCTGCCGACTTTCCTGAAGACCACCGACCCGTATATCGCGAAGTTCTTGGGCGTCACCGGAACTTTTGGTAAGGACTTCGGCATTCAGCCCGACTTCGTGCAGAAGGTCATCAGCTCTGTGGGCAATTACGGCGAAATCTACGACCGGAATATCGGACCGGATACTCCCTACTCGATTCAGCGTAAAGGCTCGCTGAATGCAACATGGAACGAGGGCGGATTGCTGTACTCGCCGCCCTGGTACTAAGGGACTGTAGAGCCGGCCGAGTCGCCTGACCGGCTCTTGATGATTTGCCTCGGTGCGCAACTGCAACTGGTCTACCCAGATTCCTATGCGTGCACCGACAATGGAGATGTTACTGTGACGCAAGTACACATGTCTGATGCCCAAAAGACGCATTTTGCTCATATGCCGCCGCCCCTACCGCCGCGAGGAAAATCTGGTCGCCGACTGGCGCGTTTCCGAGCATTCACGTTCCAGGCGTCGATACTGGCAGCGATAGTCGCCGCGCTTGGCGTTTTCCTGTCGTTAGTCTGGGCTGGCCTCCGGAGCCACGGGATAGGGTTCAGCCTTGATTTTTTGCAACAGCAGGCTGGGTTCGATATCAGTGAAGGCCTGACCATCGCTCACGGCCCGCATGGTCTGACGTTGGCACCGTTCAATGCACAACAGACGAATGCGCAGGCGCTGGTTGCCGGTCTTTACAACACGCTCGTAGTTGCCGCCATCTCGATTGTCCTGTCGACAATCTTTGGGGTTCTTCTTGGCGTAACAAGGATGTCGAAAAACTGGGTGGCGCGGAACTGGGCATGGGGCTTCATCGAGCTCATTCGCAACACCCCGTTGCTGATTCAAATCCTCTTCTGGTACTTCGCAGTTTTTCTCCAGCTTCCGAGTATCGCCGAGGCGTCGATATTCCACGGGTCGCTAATCCTCAGCAGACAAGGCGTCTTTTTGCCATGGCTCATCGCAACCGAAAGCGCGACCACATTTGAATGGTTCGCCGCGAGCGCCGTTGTAATGCTGGTGGGAGCGGGCTTCGTTCGGAACAGACGGTATCGCTACTCTTTCGGACTGGCTGCCGTCATCATGCTAATTGCCGGCTACGCCATAGCAGGCAGTCCGTTTCGTGTCGACGTGCCGGTTGCCAGCACGTTCTCCGTATCTGGCGGGGCAGGCTTCTCGCCAGAGATGGCTAGTCTAATTGTCGCGTTGAGTGTCAACACCGCGGCGTTCATCGCAGAAATCGTACGCGGTGCGGTCGAATCTATCGAAAAGGGCCAATGGGAAGCCGCTGCTGCACTGGGTCTTGGTGCCCGTGAGTCTCTTTGGGTAATCGTTCTGCCCCAGGCGGTAAAGGTCATTCTCCCGTCTTTGGGTAACCAGTACGTAAGCCTTGCCAAGAGCACGTCATTCGCAATTGCCATTGGCTTTCCTGACCTGTTCAATGTTTACGGAACTGTCGCCAATCAAAGTGGCCGCTCACTCGAGGGGATTCTCATCATCATGGCCGTCTATCTGATTATGAGTGTCTCGATTGGCGGCCTGGCAAATGCATATAACCGTCACGTTATCAGGAAGGGAGCGCGATAATGGCTATGACTATTCAGCGCTGGACGCGCTATAACCTGTTCGCAACTCCTAGCAGCGCAGTCCTCTCGATAGTTTCGATTCCGCTGACCATCTACGTCGCATTCCTCGCTGTGCGGTGGGCGATGGTCGACGCCCGCTGGTCGGTGATTACGGACAACCTTGTAGTTCTCCTTGTTGGCACCTTTCCGCGGGACCAGCTTTGGCGCGCCGTGATTGCAGGCGCGGTGCTGAGTCTGCTCGTTGGGCTGACTATAGGTGTCGTGCTGGCTACGCGACGATGGAAGGCCTCGGCGATTCTGGCCTCTGTCTGTCTGGTTGCGGCTGCCCTCTCGTTCGCCTTGCACCAGCAGGCGGTCGCCGGTGCATTGGTGTGCATAAGCATTGCTGCCCTAGCACGCGTCGCAGTCATCCGGGCACCGATGGTTTCTCGCGGTATCGGCCTGTTGTGGCTGCTCGGACTCGGAAGTATCTGCGCTGTGCTGGCGCCGGCGGGCGTTAGCAACTGGGGCGGCCTGCTCGCTAGCGTTCTGGTTACCTCCATCGCAACCTTGCTCAGCCTACCGTTGGGAATTTTGCTGGCGTTTGGTAAGAACAGCCGATACTCAAGCCTGCGTCTAGCGTGCTCTGGGTACATTGAGCTGGTGCGTTCTGTCCCGGTCATATGCATCGTTTACTGGGCGTGGATTATTGTCCCTCTCGTCTTTCCGCCGCAGTTTCACATTTCTGACTTGGCACGCGGTGTTACGGCCTTCGTCCTCTTTTATGGAGCGTACACCGCCGAGTATGTGAGGGCCGGGATTCAGGGGGTTGCTCGAGGTCAGTCCGAAGCCGCCCAATCGCTTGGGTTCGGCAAGCTCGATGAAAACTTCATCATCGTGTTGCCTCAGGCTCTGAAAGCAGTCATCCCGGCACTTGTTGGCAACGTCCTTGACCTGTTTAACAACGTGCCAGCTCTGTTCATTATCGGTCTCACGGACTTCCTGAAGGCAGGGCAGACTATTCTCGCGAATCCACAATACAGCGGTTCGCAGTACGAGGTGTACATCTTCCTGTTTGCAGTGTACCTGGCGATTGGTGCGCTTATCTCGTATGTCGCTCGGCGAATTGAAGCCAGGATGAATCGCGGCTCACGCTAGCGGACCATGCATTGAAGACCGGTTGAGTCGTCAATCGGCGGTAAAGACGCAACGTTTAGGGAGTATCGTATGTCGGCTATCGTGCAGATGGAAAGATTGAACAAGTCCTATGGTGCGTTTCATGTGCTCAAGGACATTGACTTGCAGGTAGAGGCCGGGGAAGTCGTTGTCGTCATCGGCGCAAGCGGTTCGGGTAAGTCTACGTTGATTCGATGCGTCAATGGGCTCGAGCATTTCGGTGATGGTCGCCTGCTCGTGGACGGTGTAGAACTGGCACCCTCCGTGGACGGATTCGGCACCTCGAAGCGGGAGCTTGCTGCGATTCGACGCGACGTGGGAATGGTCTTCCAGCATTTCAACCTTTTCCCGCATAAAACCGTGCTTGAGAACGTAATGCTCGCTCCGATTCGCGTTCGTCGATGGCCTAAGGCGCGTGCGGAGGCGTCCGCACGCAGCCTGCTGGAACGCGTGGGACTAGCCGCGCATGTCGACAAGTATCCGTCCCAGCTATCTGGAGGGCAGCAACAACGAGTTGCAATCGCCCGCTCGCTGGCTATGGAGCCACGCCTGATGCTTTTCGACGAACCCACGTCAGCGCTGGACCCGGAGATGGTCGGTGAGGTACTCGAAGTCATGCGGGAACTGGCCAAATCCGGAATGACCATGATGATTGTCACGCACGAGATGGGGTTTGCCCGCGAGGTCGCTGACCGAATTATCTATATGGACCACGGCAAGGTTCTGGAGGAAGGGACGCCCGAGGCGATTTTCGACCACCCGGCGCAGGAAAGAACGAGAACGTTTCTTTCGCGAGTGTTGAAACATTGACGGCCGCCCGTGGAATATTTCTTTCCGAGAAGACAAATCAATGACAGATTCGCGAAAGGTCGCGCTCATTGGCACCGGAGGCACAATCTCTGCAGTTGGGAGCGGCCCATACGACCTAATTGACTACGACGCCAACGGGCAGATGCTTGATGCGGCCGGCGTCCTTGGGTTGCTCCCGAGGGTACCCGCTGGCATCGATGTCATCACAGTGCCTCTCGAGCCGATAAGCAGTACGGGCATCTATCTAAACGAGTGGAAGCAACTCGTTTCGACGTGCGACGAGCTTGTCAGAGACGTCCCAGACCTAGTCGGGATTGTTATTTCGCATGGGACTGCGTCGATGGAGGAAACAGCCTATTTTCTCAACCTGACACTGAAGGTTCGCGTCCCTGTGGTCTTGGTTGGTTCCCAGCGACCGTCGAACGCACTGTCATCCGATGCCGGATTAAACCTTTACAACGCGTTGCGTGTTGCCGCGGACCCTGACTCATGGGGGTTGGGTGTCTTGGTGGTCCTCAACGACGAGATTCATGCCGCCCGTGAAGTAAGCAAGACTTCGACCTATCGTCTACAAACGTTCAGGTCACCGGACTTCGGTCTTCTCGGGTATTGCGATGGCGACACAATCGCTTATTATCGCCTCCCCCTTCGACTGGGAGCGCCGAATACGGAATTCAACCTAGCGGGCTTGAATAGCTTGCCAAAGGTGGGCATTAGCTATTCGCACACCGGCTCTGACGGATGCGTAATTCGGGCTTTCATTGCAGCAGGAATGCGTGGGATAGTTGTTGCGGCTTTCGCTCCCGGTTGCTTTACCCGAGACGAGCTCACTGCTTTACGCGAAGCCGTTGATGCTAATATCAAAGTCGTTGTTTCGACTCGCGCGGGCAGCGGTCGCGTAGGTGACGGAGTGGAGCTACGGGAAAACGATTTAATTGCGGCAGATAACCTCAATCCTCAGAAAGCCAGACTGTTGCTTGCGTTGGCGTTGACCCGAACGGCCAACTTGAACGAGATAAAGCGAATCTTCGTGACATACTAGGCGATGTGCGCTTAGAGGACCTGCAGTGATTTCCCCTCGCGACAGAATTATTGGAGAGCGAATCGACCGTCTTATGACTGTGGAGATTCAGCCATTGAGCGGTGGATTTGTAGTGGTCAAGTTATTTCGGACAGGTAGATAGGTTCTTTTACTGTCGGATTTGCCTCGTAGGCAGTGGGCGACAGATAGCCCAAAGTCGAATGCAGGCGTACGGCATTGTAGAAGCCGACGATGTACTGGTTGATGTCGCGCCGTGCCTCGTCGTGGTTGGCGTACTGACGCTGCCATACGCGCTCCATTTTCAGGTTCAGGAAGAACCGCTCCATCACCTTTCGGGAGGGGTACAGTTTTCATAGCGACAGGAGCGGGAACTCCGCCAAACCTTCCGCAAGGGGAGACCGATGGCCCCGTCGGAGCAGCAGTGCGTGCGCGCGCTAATGATGGCTTTTGAGGTCCGCGTGGTTTTCGTGACCGAAGAGGCGCACGCAGAACCCGTGAAAGCGGGGACTGAAGTCATCAACGCTGAGCTCAAAGACTACCCTCCGATTTCAACCGTGTGCTTTCCACTTGGCCTTCAACAGGGGATAGCGCGCGCTGAGGAGTCATGCGCCAGCACCGCCCTTGTGCGGTAATTTTCATTGAACGGGACGGCCCGAACAAAGGGTTTTTTCCATGGTGCACGGGGAGACTGCCGCAACCCAGAAGATGTTGAACATGTTTATCTGTTGGCTGATGTCGCCCGCGGTCTAGGTGTGTTGACAGTCGGCATAGGTGATGGCGGGAACGAGGTGGGATTCGGAGCTGTGCGGGATGCAATTGCCGCAGTGCATCCGTTAGGGGCGAGGTCGCACGCAGGTCATGCATCGTGTCTGGTGACAGTCACTGCAACAGATGTGGTCGTCAGTGCGTCGATATCAAACTGGGGCGCTTACGCGATTGCCGCAGCACTGGCTTCACACGTAAGAAATGCAAATCTCCTGCACAGTCAGAGCTGCGACCGCCGGCTGATTGAGGCTACAGTACTTGCTGGTGCTCGGGATGGCGCGTCGTGCAAGGCGGCGCTCGCTGTCGACGGAATCGACCTCGGCGGGCATTCAGCCTTGCGCGGCAAGCTTCATAACATCGTTCGCATTTCGGTATAACGAGGTGATGCTTCGGCAACGGTGGCCTTGACGGCGTCAGGAAAAAGACGTGCATTACATTGCTACCGCAATGCACGTAAGTCCAACTCAGACGTGAAGAACGAAGGGTGAGTTACTCGGCGAACTCAATAACGGTGTTGCCGGCGGCGGCAGGAGTCACCGCAATACCGCGGGCCGTTTCTGCGTGAACCACGCCGTTTTCGGAAAGAAGCTGCTTAACGACCTTCAGGTCGCGAACACGGACCTGAAGCGCGATGCCGTGAGGCTTCGAGGTATAGCTGACCGGCAAGCCCACCGAGCCGAAGTGTGCCTCAGCTTGTTCCGGAGTGAGTGCCACTAATCGTCCGCAACCAGTATTTGCTTCAATGTGACCTTCTACACGATTGGTATTGTCTGCACCGAACAGTTTTGACCATCGCGCCTCAAGCGGGGTAGGGTCTGATGCAACGTAGACAACCTCCTCGACGGCCGTCGCACCGTTGGGGTGGCTTTGCCAGTCTTTGCGCCAGATAAACTCTGGTCGATGTTGCTGACAGAGGAAATTGGAAACGTCTCCTAATTCAGGGTCCATTACCATTCCGAGTGAAACAACTGCTTCATCGGGGCTGCCATCAGGCGCGGTCACTTTTCGGCGAAAGTCGACTCGCTGTTGGACCGGTAGCCCGGCGGCTCGAACCGCGGCAAAGTCCGCTTCTATATCCTTGCTGTGCAGCGAAACCAGTCCAAGGCCTTCGGAACGTGCGAGGAATTCGCCGAGCGTTCTTCCATAGCAAAAACCATCTACTTCGCCTGTCCCAAACTTTCTTGGGTCGTCGATGCCGATAAGCTCAATGAAGTTATTCTCGAACATCATTACGGTGAGAACGGAACCCCAAGGGTGGTAGGAAATTGGGCTGGGTGAGAACCCAAGACGCACGTATTTCTCAACGGCTTCCGGATGATTTCTTACGGATACCACCGGATGGTCAATGCCGAAACGATGTTGGTTCGGAGGAATCATTCGCTTGTCCTATTTGGTGGCGGGCGCTGTGATGGCTGCGTATTTGCCGGATACCGCTTTAATTACCTTCGCAGGCACACCGGCAGCAACCATGCCCGCCGGGATGGAAGTTCGCACGACGCTGCCCGCTGCGATGACCGCTCCCTCGCCGACTTCGATATTACCCAGAATGATTGCATGAGCGGCGAGCGTCGCTCCACGGCGAATTTTCGGATGCCGGTCTCCTGCTTCGGAAAACGTGCTGCCGAGGGTAACCCCATGCCACATGCTCACGTCGTCTTCGACGACAGCCGTTTCCCCTATGACGAGTCCCATCGCATGGTCCATGAAAAGGCCCTTGCCAATGCGTGCCGCAGGGTGAATATCGACGTTGTACGACTTGGCGCACCAATTTTGCAATAGTGCAGCGAAGGTCTTCTCTCCACCTTGCCAATACGCATGCGCGATGCGGTGGAACTGGAGCGCATGAATGCCGCGAAAGGAGAGAAACGCGGTCAGAGCGTTCGGACACGCCGGATTCGACGACGCAATCTTATGCACGTCCGCTGCGGCGCACGGCTCAATGCCCGTCTGGGCGGTAACAGTAGCGAATTCACCCGCAAAGTTCGGGAGTGTTGAATCGGACCGGCTTACCTCGGCACCGATTAGCGTCGCCAGCGCGGTACCGAGGGTGTCGTGCTGTAGTACATGGGTCTCGAAGTACCGCTGCATTACGGGACGCGCTCGAACCTCTAGGGTGGCCTGTTCGCGAATTTCCTGCCAGAGCACAGCCGGAGCAATGTTTTCCAAGGTCTACCTCCTTTGATGATAGTTTCGGTCGCACAAATTGAAACAGGAATGCCGCGGGAAGAAAAAATTGTTCGAAAAAAGAGATGGCTGACAAGGACAACGTTCCGCATCTTATGGCGATGGAGGGCGGGGTCACGTCGCGCCAGCATTGGCTCGCCGACCACAGCAGTGAACGGAAGGCGTTGCCTATTGTCCGAACCACCTCGCAGCGACGGGTAACGAAGCGCTATGAATGAGATGGCGCATGAACGAAGCTGTGATTACGCTTCAGGCTTTCCATGATGCGCCCGACAATGAACGCCGCCACTGCCGTTACTTCGACTACCGTTGTCCAGGTATTGACCGCGTTTGCAGCGCTTACCATTCCCAGTCTGGTTCCGCTGGTCGTCGGCGAGGCTGGCCTGCACGCAGTCGATGTTGGCACCTTCATTTCGATTGTCTACGCTGCCGCGGCTCTAGTGACTATCTTCGCAGGACATCTGGTCCATCGATTTGGGGCCATCCGGACTTGTCAGTTTGCGGTCGCGCTGTGCGCCGCAGGTCTGCTCATGGCACGCACCGGGAGCGCGGTCGGACTTGTTGCCGGAGCGGTTGCACTTGGGCTGGGCTATGGCCCGGTGACGCCGGCCAGTTCTCACTTGCTAAGCCAGTCGACATCGGCAGCAAACCGACGGCTCATTTTCTCCCTGAAACAGACTGGCGTCCCGGCTGGGACCGCTCTTGCCGGTGCTCTCGTGCCAGTCGCAACGCTTGCACTAGGGTGGCGGGTCGCGCTGGGCTTGGTTGTTATCGTTTGTTTGCTGGTCGCGCTGGGTCTGCAGGCGGTCCGAACCGGTCTGGACGAGCCAACGAATAATCACGGCTACAACGCGCGTCCCGGCATGCTTTCGTCGATTACGATTGCATTGAGCCAGCCCTATCTCCGACTGCTTGCACTTACAGCGTTCGTGCTTGGCGGTGCGCAGATGTGCGCGAGCACCTTCCTCATTTCGTATTTCTATCGTGGTCTCGGCTATCCACCATTAGCCGCCGGCGCGATGCTTTCTGTGGCGAACGTGGCAGGCGTCGTCTTTCGGCTCGTATGGGGTGCTGCAGCGGACCGCGGGGCAAACCCCCGCTTGCTCCTCGCAGCACTCGCGCTGTTGACCTGCTTTGCACAGGCGATTGTCGCCTGGCCATCCCTCATGGCCAGTCACGCCGCGGCGATGGCAGTCTGCTTTGTAATGGGAGCTGCAGCAATTGGCTGGAATGGAGTGTTGCTGGCAGAGATTGCTGAAGCAGTGCCAGTCAACCAGGTGAGTACTGCCACCGCCGGTTGTCTCTTTTTCAGCTTCGGCGGGGTTATGACCTTCCCTGCGTTCTTTGGAGCGATACGGCATGCGAGCGGCGGCTACTCCGCATCTTGGCTATGGATGGCTGGTACGGCTGCCGCTCTTGCGCTAATACTCCTTGTCTCGGGAAGACGGTTCTCTGGAAACGTCGTCGCCCGAGGGTAGGTCCGGCGACCGACGCGGTTGCACTAACGGAACGCGCGCATTTGAGACGTCATGAACTGCAGCATTTTGTTGGATGCTACAGACAGCTTTCGACCAACACGCGTCACCAGATGGGCTTCGGCGTTCTTCAGAATGGGATGGTCGATTTCGATGGCGAATAGTTCACCCGCCTGCAATTCGGTCGTTACAGCAAAAGCGGGCAATACGGCTACGCCCAATCCTGACTTCACGAACTGCTTGAGAATTGCGATGGAGTTTGTCGTGACGACCGGGTCGAGCCGAATCTTGTCGGCAAACTCCACTGCCTCCAGCATTTGTCGCGTGCCGTAGGAGGGGTGGGTTGCAGCCAGTGGGTAGGTCGCGAGTTCTTGAATCGACATCGCCTTTTGCTTGTTTGCGCGCGGAAAGTTTGGACCGACGATGGCCATCATTGGCTGCTGCTTGATTGCACGTGAGACGAGTTTCGGCTCCGTCGGCGGGTTGTAGACGAGCCCGATGTCACCCTCGTCTTCAGAGATTTTTCGAATGACGTCATTGGTGCTGCCCAGGTCCAGATTCAGCTTAATGCCCGTGTACTGCTTGCAGAACTGCAGCATCGGACCGGACAAGACGTCTGAGACAAAGCCCTCGCCGAGGATGATGTTGACGTGTCCGGTTTTCAACCCGCGCAATTCCTGCAACCGGGAAATCAGGTCATCCTTGTGAGCCAACTGCTCTCTGAAGTATTCGATGACGTATTCGCCCGCTTCGGTCGTCTTGACGCCTCGCGAGTGCCGTTCAATGAGTGCGACGTCCAGTTCAGCCTCTAGCAGGCCAATCTGTCTGCTTACGGCAGACGGAGCCACGTCCAACCAGTCCGCGGCTGCGCGGATTGTTCCGCACCGCACTGCCTCGAAAAAATAGACGATACGGCTTTCGGTGAGGTTGTCTGCCATGGCTGTGTGCGAAAAATTAGAACATTATCAATATTGGCGTTGATTGATTATACGGCGCCAGAAGTTGAATATGGCAACACCTAATTTGCGCTGGACGACTGGTGGAGGGCTCTACCAGGTCGGTCGCGTGCTCGAAACGGAGGACTTATGAAGACGGTTGGTGTCATCGGTTTGGGAAACATGGGGCGCGGTATGGCGTTGTCGCTCAAACGCGGCGGATACAACGTGCTGGGTTTTGACGCGGCGCCAGGCGTGGCGGAAAAGCTGGAAGCGGAAGGCGTGTCTGCTCGTGCTTCCATCGCCGACATCACGCGTGACTCGGAAGTCCTGATTCTTTCGCTGCCGACTTCGGCAATCGTGGAGCAAGTCGTCCTTGGCGAGGGTGGCGTCGTCGCCAATGCGAAGCCGGGTCTTATCGTCGTGGACACAACGACGGCGGACCCGAACAGCACGAAGAAGGTTGCTGCTGCGTTGGCTGAAGTCAATGTGGGTTGGGTCGACGGCCCTGTAAGCGGCGGCCCGAAGGGCGCCGCGACGGCAACGATGATTATGGTCCTCGGTGGCTCCGACGAAGACGTTGCTGCAGTCGAGCCCATCCTTTCTGTTATGAGCGCAAAGCGCGTGCATGTCGGCCCGGTGGGCGCAGGTCACGTCACAAAAATCATCAACAACCTTTTGACCGGCGTCCATTTGCTGGCCACAAGCGAAGCGTTGCGAGCCGCGGAAGCTGTTGGCGTGAATCCGGAAAAGCTGGTCGAGGCGCTGAATGGCGGTTCCGGTCGAAACAGCTCGACCCTGACGAACTATCCGACGTGGATTTTCAACAACAAGTTTGACTCCGGCTTCACGATGAAGCTCATGCGCAAGGACATCCGTCTCGCGATGGCATTGCTGTCCAGTGTTGGTGCCAATGCGCCCGTATCGACCGAGACCGGTCGGCTCTGGGCTGAAAGCGAGAAGAGCATTGGCGACGCCGAGGATTTCAACCGCATCGTCCAGTTCATCGAGCCGAAGTAATCGAACCGAAAAAGGAGCAATCTAATGCAAGCGAATCAAACCGAAAATCTGCTGACCGCCTTTGCCCATTATTTTCCGAATTCAAAGGAAATGGGTTCCTTCGTTGATGGCGAGCTCGTGGCAGGTAAAGGCGAACAGATTCAACTCTTCGACCCGGCAACCGGCGAGAAGAGCATGTCGTACGCGGACGGAGGCGCTGAAATCGTTGCCTTGGCCAGCGAGGTTGCGCAGCGGGCGCAGAAAGAATGGTGGGCGCTGACGCACGCTGCGCGCGGCCGGGTTATGTTCGCAATTGCCCGCGAAATTCGCGCCGAAATCGAACCGCTCGCGCGTCTCGAATCCATCGCTGCAGGCAAGCCGATTCGCGATTGCCGAGGGGAGGTCGCGAAGGTTGCGGAGATGTTCGAGTACTACGGCGGCTGGGCGGACAAGTTCTACGGTGAAGTCATCCCGGTTCCGACGAGCCATCTCAACTACACACGTCGTGAGCCGATGGGCACGGTGCTTCAAATCACGCCGTGGAACGCGCCGATGAATACCTGCGGCTGGCAGATTGCGCCAGCTATCGCGATGGGTAATGCGGTTTTGCTCAAACCGTCGGAACTGACTCCGTTCACCTCCCTCGTCGTCGGTCTGCTGATTGAGCGCGCCGGCGCCCCGAAGGGCCTGGTCAGCGTGCTCAGCGGATACGGCCACACGGTGGCACAAGCAGCGATTGCGGACAAAGCTGTGAAGAAGGTTGTTTTTGTTGGTTCTCCTGCAACCGGTGTGCGCATTGCTGAAGCTGCCGCCAAACGCACGCTGCCGTGCGTTCTTGAACTGGGTGGTAAGTCGGCAAACATCGTGTTCGAGGATGCTGACTTGCGTCTGGCCGCGCTCGGCGCCCAGGCAGCAATCTTCGCTGCTGCTGGTCAGAGCTGCGTTGCTGGCTCCCGTCTTCTGGTGCATCGCCCCATCTACGACAAGTTTGTCAAGATGGTTTCGGATGGTGCCCGCAAAATCAAGGTCGGCGCACCACTCGACGACGCGACGGAAGTGGGACCCATCAACAACAAGACTCAGTACGAGCACGTTGTGAAGATGATTCAGAACGGCGTCGACGCCGGCGCAACGCTTTCGGCCGGCACGCTTGAGCGGTCGAAGGCGGGCTACTTTGTCAGCCCGACTGTCCTGTCTAACGTGACGAACGACATGGATGTGGCCCGCACTGAAATCTTCGGTCCGGTGGTTGCTGCGATTCCGTTCGATACGGAAGAGGAAGCGATTGCCATTGCCAACGACAGCGAATTCGGCCTTGCTGGTGCGGTATGGACGCAAAACGTTGCTCGTGCGCATCGCGTTGCAGCTCAGGTAAACGCTGGCACCTTCTGGATTAACGGCTACAAGTCAATTAACGTAGCTTCACCTTTCGGTGGTTATGGCCGCAGCGGCTATGGTCGGTCAAGCGGTGTGGAGGCGTTGTACGAGTATACGCAGACCAAGAGCGTGTGGGTCGAAACGGCGATGAACCCCGTGACCCCGTTCGGATACGTGGACAACTAAAGCCCTGCGTGCCCCCGTGATTCCAGGAAGCGGGGGTATTTTCTAAGGAGAGTGATGATGGAACACACGCTGACAACCGGGCAGTCGGATAGTATGGGCTTTAGGGGCGCGAAGCTGCTCTTTTACGCGGCTGTGATTCTTGTCATTGCAGAATTCATCGGGTCGTTCACTTTCAAGGTGGGGCCGGGCAAGGTCGTCTTGCTGCCGATGATTTGGGCGCTGCTCATGGGCGCGGCCCTCGGACTTGTGAGCGACCGCTGGCGCAGTCCGGCCCGACTCGACGTAAAGACTCAGTTCCTGGCTGCGGCAATATTGCAACCAGCTCTGCTGCTGTTTGTGGCCAAGCTTGGTCTGATGGTCGGCAGCGCATTACCTAAACTGGTTGCCGCCGGTTGGGCGCTCGCATTCCAGGAGTTGGGGCACTTTGTCGGCACCATCTTGCTCGGGCTTCCGCTAGCGCTTCTTCTCGGTATCAAGCGTGAAGCCATCGGAGCTACGTTTTCAGTCGGACGTGAGCCGAGTCTTGCCATCATTGGCGAAAAATACGGCATGGATTCCGCCGAAGGCCGTGGCGTCCTCGCCGAATATCTGACTGGCACCGTCTTTGGGGCGGTCTTCATCGCTATCTTTGCCGGGTTCGTAGCCAGCCTGGGAATCTTCCATCCGCTGGCGTTGGCGATGGGTTCCGGCGTCGGCTCTGGCAGCATGATGGCGGCGGCTTCGGGAGCTATCGCCGCTCAGCAAATACCAGAAATGGCCAAGACGGTTCTGACCTTTGCTGCGGCCAGTAACCTCATCACGACAACGGTTGGTACGTACTTTACGTTGTTCATTTCTCTCCCGCTTGCGATTTGGGGTTACCGCGTCCTTGAGCCGCTCATTGGGCGCACGACGAAGGCGTCTTCTGCTTCCGAGGCTATCGAGAACTCCGCGCCGAAGCTGGGTGAGGTGAAAACCGAGGCGCCTGAATTGGGCTATGCGGGAAAGTTGCTGGCGTGGGGAGTTACTGCTGTCCTCGCCCTTGTCTGCGACTGGATTATCCACGGAACGACGCCGGTCCAAGGGTTGCCGGGCATGGCAATCATGGTGCTCGCGACTGTAGTCGGCGACGGGATTGCCAGACTCACGGGTCGGAAAATTCCGGCAGTTTGTTGGGTCTCGCTAGTCGCCATGTTCCTGACGTCACCCGTTTGTCCTTGGGCGACGCAGATTGCTGCGTTTAGCGCGCAGAATGATTTTCTCGGTGTTACGACTCCGATGCTGACATTTGCAGGTTTGTCCATCGCAAAGGACATCCCTGCATTCCGGCGGCTCGGATGGCGAATCGTTCTTGTCTCGTTCGTCGCCAACGCGGGCACCTTTCTCGGTGCATCACTTGTCGCGCAGATTTTCCACGTCTGACGTGTCGGGCGGAAGGATGGTATTCGAACCTGTTCTTTCGCGAGCCCATCCGGATAACACCCATCAGGTTACCCAGCTATGGCAGTCAGTGTATTCGACCTATTTAAGATAGGCATCGGTCCTTCGAGCTCGCATACCGTTGGCCCAATGCGCGCAGCTTATCTCTTTGTAACGGGACTGAAGAAGGACGGGCTTCTGCCGTATGTGCATCGTGTTCGTTCGGAGCTGTATGGGTCGCTTGGAGCAACGGGCAAAGGTCATGGCAGCGATATTGGTGTTTTGCTCGGCCTGATGGGCGAAGCACCGGATACTATCGACCCAGATTCGATTGCACCGCGCATCGATGAGGTGGCGTCGTCGCAGTCAATCACGTTGATTCATGAGCGGTCCATTCCGTTCTCCGCGCGCCACGATATTGGCTTCTATCGTCAGGCACTGCCCGAGCATCCCAATGGGCTTAAGCTGATTGCCTTCGGGGCGAACGGCGAACAACTTCGAGTTGGAACTTATCTGTCCGTCGGCGGAGGGTTCGTAGTGACTGCCGGAGCGGACAACGCTCAGGTGATGACGGCGGCGCAGCAACTTCCCTATCGATTTGAAAGCGGTGCAGAACTGCTCGAACTCTGCGCCCGAAACAATAGGTCAATAGCGGAGCTGATGTTCGCGAATGAACTCGCATGGCGCTCTGAGACGGAAATTCGCGAAGGCCTCTTGAAGATTTGGGACGTGATGCAGGACTGCGTAGCAAGGGGATGCGCCGGCGACGGGAAATTGCCAGGTCCTTTGGGGGTGAAGCGTCGGGCGCATCAGTTGCATCAAAAGCTTCTGACGCGCTCGGCCACGGAGGCCGACCAATCGCACGCAGCCATGGACTGGCTGAACCTCTTCGCATTGGCGGTCAACGAGGAGAACGCCGGAGGCGGCAGAGTAGTGACAGCCCCCACGAACGGTGCGGCTGGAATCATTCCCGCAGTTCTCCACTACTACGTTCGCTTCATTCCCGGCGCGAGCCACCAAGGGGTCATCGAATTTCTGCTGACCGCAGCGGCCATTGGCATTCTGTACAAGCTCAATGCGTCCATTTCCGGGGCAGAGGTTGGCTGCCAAGGTGAGGTAGGCGTTGCTTGCTCGATGGCGGCGGCAGGGCTCTGCGCAGTCATGGGCGGCACGGTAGAGCAGGTCGAGAATGCCGCCGAGATTGGCATGGAGCATAACCTTGGGCTGACATGTGACCCGGTCGGCGGCAGGGTGCAGATTCCGTGCATTGAACGCAACGCGATGGGCTCTGTGAAAGCGGTAAATGCGGCACGGATGGCGATGCATGGCGATGGCTCGCACTATGTCTCGCTAGACTCAGTGATTCGCACCATGATGCAGACGGGCGCGGATATGAAAACGAAGTACAAAGAAACGTCTCGGGGCGGGCTAGCGGTCAACATTATTGAATGTTGAGTAAGCTTTCGACGTCGGTCGAAGGCTTCTCGCGGTCGCCAAATCTAGACCGAATGGCCGAACACAAAGGTGTAAAAGATGAAAATCATTGACGACATTTTGTCTCGTGCGGCGGAAATCCAAGCCATTCGGCGCGATATCCACGCCCATCCGGAAGTCGGCTACGACGTTGTCCGAACCTCCGAACTTGTCGCGGCAAAGCTCGAGCAATGGGGATTAAGTGTGACCCGGGGCGTAGGAAAGACAGGGGTAGTTGCGACGCTTAAGCGCGGAACGAGCGCCTGTGCGATTGGTTTGCGCGCAGACATGGACGCTTTACCGATGCAGGAGTCCAATGAGTTTGCACATCGTTCTACCATCGCTGGTGCGATGCACGCCTGCGGCCATGACGGTCATACAGCCATGCTGCTCGGCGCTGCTCAATACCTGGCGGCCGACAATGAGTTCGATGGTACGGTCCAGTTTATCTTTCAGCCGGCCGAAGAAGCTGGGGCCGGAGCTCAGGCAATGATTGACGATGGACTGTTCGAACGGTTTCCGGTGGACGCCGTGTTTGGTGTGCACAACTGGCCAGGAATTGCAGCCGGAAATTTCGGTGTTCGTCCTGGGCCGATAATGGCGTCGACCAGTCTGTTCAAGATAACTTTGATAGGTGCCGGCTGTCATGGCGCCATGCCCCACCTTGGTCGAGACCCTGTAATTGCAGCGGCACAACTCGTGACATCGCTCCAGAGCATTCTGACCCGAAACAAGAACCCTATTGAAGCCGCAGCCCTCTCTGTAACGCAGGTACATGCCGGAGAAGCACAGAACGTGGTGCCAACGGAAGCTTGGCTGGGCGGCACAGTACGAACTTTCTCGGATGAGACGCTGGACTTGATAGAGGACCGGCTGCGCGCCATTTCTTCGGCGACCGCACTGGCGTTCGGATGCGAGTGCGACGTCGCGTTCGATAGGAATTATCCGCCGACCGTGAACGATGCAACGCAGACGGCACTTGCTGTGGAGGTTATGCGCGAACTGGTCGGCGACGGGAGGGTGAATGCCTCCGTCGACCCGACGATGGCAGCGGAAGATTTCGCTTTCATGCTGCGCGCAAAACCTGGCTGTTACGCGTTTCTCGGAAATGGGAGCGGGGACCACCGTACGCCCGGGCACGGAGCCGGACCTTGCCTTTTGCACAACAGCAGCTATGACTTTAACGATGAGTTGCTGCCGATTGGTTCAAGCTACTTCGTGAAACTGGTACATCGCTTCCTCTCGAAGCAATAGCCTGACGACTGGCATATTACTCGTGGTCTTCCATCCGTCAGGTATCCGCCCATGAACCGTAAGCCGCACCCGCAGGTCGCCGAACTTCTTTCGACGGTGTTCAAAGCAACGCCAGGCGCTGGCGCGCCTTCCGTCGAGCAGATGCGGATGACCAATGACGAGATTTTTGCACCTCTCATCGGGCCGGGTGAAGTCGTGGCTAGAGTCTGGGACGCGGTGGCGTCGGGGTTCGGGGAGGACGTTCCTGTTCGCTGCTATCAGCCAAGGGAGGCTAAGCCGGAGCTTATGATTTTGTATGTCCATGGGGGCGGATGGGTGACTGGCACCATCGAGTCGTACGACGTATTGTGTCGCTCCCTGGCCTTGCGAGCCAATGGACTTGTCATAAGCATTGACTACGACCTGTCGCCGGAGCAGCGCTTCCCTCGTGCACTAGAACAAGTCCTGGCAGTGGTCCGTGCGATGTCGGCACGCTGCACTGAATTCGGTTCAGAGCTGGCAATTGCAGGCGATAGTGCCGGCGCGCAGCTGGTTGGAGCAGCCCTTCACTGTCTCGCAGCAGGAAATGAAACCTTGCCGTCGGCTGCTGCATTTATATACCCTGTCGCAGACGCGAAGATGCGTAATCGGAGTTGGGATGAGCTTGGGGAAGGTTACAGGCTTACACGCCCGGTCATGCAGTGGTATTGGGAGCAGTACATCGGATGCTCATTCGTTGACCTGCAGGAAAGAGCAATGGAACCGAAGGTTTCGCCTTTGCAGTCGACTTTGCTCGGGTCTTTTCCAAGGTCACTCGTGATTACTGCTGAGCTTGACCCTCTGAGCGGAGAAGGCGCGGAGTTGGCAGCGCGCCTTACCGCAGCAGGGACCGAAACCGAACACATTGAAGTGCCAGGCCAGATACATGGTTTCCTGCGCTTTCGTCGAGCGCTGACGGACACGCAGTGGGGCGCGGATGCAGTCATGAAGCGCATCGCCGGATTTCTGAACGCGCGCTAGCCGTTGCAACGTGACTAGCGGACTCGAGTCACACTGTCGCCTGAGAATCAATAACCGACGGAATCGCGCTTTCAAACCTACGCAGACCTTCGTCGATGTCCTCGAATGGAATGATGAGAGACGGGGCTAGGCGCAGAACGTTCTGTCCAGCGTTGAGAATCATCACACCGGCACTGAGTGCTGCCGCCACGAAATCGGGCGCGCGACCGGCGAAGTCATCGCTGAGCTCGGCGCCAAGCAGCAGACCCATACCCCTGAGTTCCTTAAAGATTCCATGGCGGCCATTGATGCCGCGGAGCGCGGCAAGGACATGTGCGCTTCGTTCGCGTACGCCATTGAGCACCGTCGGAACGTTGACAAGTTCGACCACCTTGTCTGCCACAGCTGCGCCCAACGGATTGCCGCCGTATGTTGACCCGTGCGTACCCGGGGAGAAATGAGCCGCGAGTTCGTCCGTCGTCAACATCGCTGCGATGGGGAAGCCGTTTCCTAACGATTTAGCGGTCGTTAGGACGTCGGGTGTGACGCCGTACTCCATATAGGCATAGAGTGAACCAGACCGGCCCATGCCAATTTGTACCTCATCGAAGATGAGCGTCGCATCGTGCCTGTCGCAAAGTGCCCTGAGTGTTGTCAAAAACTCCCTATTTGCGGGATGGATACCCCCTTCTCCCTGCACCGGTTCTACGATAACGGCGCATGTCTTCGCACCGATTGCGCTACGCGCTGCTTCGACATCGTTATAGGGTAAATGTTGGATGTCACCCGGCAGGGGGCCGAATCCGCTCGCATACTTGGGTTGCCCTCCGACGCTCACAGTGAAAAGTGTCCGGCCGTGAAATGATTGGGCGAAGGAAATAATCCTGCCCTTTTCCGGATTCGCCGGAAAGCGGCCATGAGCAGCACGTCTCGCGAGCTTGAGTGCAGCTTCGTTGGCCTCAGCACCTGAATTTGCGAAAAACACCTTTGAGGCGAAAGTCGCGTCGGTCAACCGGCGAGCTAGGCGCAGAGCAGGTTCGTTCGTGTATAGATTGCTGATGTGCCAAAGTTGTTTAGCTTGGCTGACCAATGCGGCCAGAACCTCCGGATGTCCGTGGCCGAGAGCTGTGACGGCAATCCCGCCTGCAAGGTCGATGTAGTCGAGACCTTCGCTATCCCGTACACGAGAGCCTTCGGCCGTAACCGGGATAAAGGGGGCGGGGGAGTACGTGGGAACCATCACGTCATCAAATGTGAGGCGGCTCACTGCCGGTTGTCTGGTCATTGCAGCTTCCTGTGCGACAAACAAGTGGGCCGCTCGACTATCTCGACCGCATCATTGATGCCATAGTGACGTTATGGCCAGAGCGTCCTTTCGTTACACACTGCGGACCGCTCTGGTGAGAGGCTTCAGTTTGCAATGGTTATATTTTTCTGCCCATGCGGGAGCGTCGCAAACATGTTCGAATAAACGCAACACCCCGTGCAGGTCGGTTCGAATATCGCACTGGTGCGTCCGGTTACATCGCTTGTGCCTGTCCATCGCGGCGCAAGTCAGCAGCGGCCATCCGAGCACCGGATTCGGGATGGACGCCGATGATACCCATACTGCCACGAGCTTTCCATGCACCAATGCCCTCGACCTCATGGCCCAGGGCAGCAAGTCCGTCCACCAACGATGTGTCGCCGTGCCGCGTCTCCACCGTTAGCAACTCGTCGACCGAATGAGGATGATTGGAATACGTTCCATCTTGCTCCTGACACCAACGGGGTGCTTGCACTGCCTCGGCCTCGTTGAGTCCGTGGTCGACCATCGCTGAAATAACTTGAAACGTGCTTTGGACTTGCGTGTCGCCGCCTGGCGTCCCCATGACCCAGCGCAGCGGTGCGCCGGTCTCAGCGGGACGGTCGAAGACCATTACGGGGTTCATTGTGTGTCGGGTACGGGCGCCTGGACGAAGATAATTAGGATGTTCCGGGTTCAGGTGCCAGTAAGTCATTCGATTGTTCAGGATGATGCCGGTGCCGGGAACGACCGACTGGGAGCCGAACATCATATTGAGGCTCTGCAATTGACTGACTGCGTTGCCCTCAGAGTCCACAATGCAAAAGTGTGTCGTGTCTTCCTTAGCGTTAAGAACTTTGAATTCCGCGGGAGCTTGCTTTCCAAACCTCTTTTCGACGTACTTCCATGGGTTTCCGGGAGACACTGTCGCCAACGAACGTTCAGGACGTATGAGAGCCACCCGCTCCGCCGCGTACTGCTTGGACAGCAACCCTTGAAGAGGAATGTCGGTATCGTCAGGGTCCGATAGAAAAGCCTCGCGGTCAATGTAGGCGAGGCGCTTCGCCTCTACCATGAGGTGGACCACTTCTGGCGAGAGATAGTCCATCGCTCCTATATCGAAACTTTCCAACATGTTTAACTGCTGTAGCAAAAGATGGCCACTAGAATTTGGGCCTGCTTCATACACGTGCTTGCCACGGTACGTGGTGGAGATAGGTGCCTCGACGCGCACACGATGTCGCACGAGGTCTTCCCGTCGTAAGAGTCCATTCGTGTCGGATGAGAACTTCTCGATAGCATCTGCAACCGGACCGTTGTAGAAGTAGTCACGACCATGCGAGGCAACGTGAATGTAGGTTTGCGCCAGGTCGGCGTTCCTGCGAATTTCTCCTGGTTTCAGGGGCTGGCCTTGTGGTGCGAAGATTTTGGAAGCTTCGGCGTCCCGGTGGAGCCGGTCATACTTCCGAGTCATTTCAGCCTGAAAGAAGCTAACCGGTACGCCGTCGAGGCACAGCGCGATAGCAGGAGAGATGCATTCCATAAGCGTTAGTCGTCCCCAGCGCGCATGGGCTTCTAACATCGCATCCAAAATTCCGGGAACCGATGCGGAGCGGATTCCGAACCTGTCTATTCCAAATTCGGGGCGAGCTGCCATTGGCGACGAGCCTGTCCCATTGACGACGTGAACGCTCCTGTCTGCTGCCTTGTGGACCATCACGTAACCATCGCCTCCGATGCCCGAGCCGTTTGGCTCCGCGACGCCAATCGCGAACCCTACCGCCACGGCGGCGTCAATTGCATTGCCGCCGTTAGCGAGGATAGTCATGCCGATTGAGGTTGCAACTGGATGGTTACTAACGACTGCGGCACGAGAGCCCATTCGAACAGTGTCGTAGCATTCGCTGAGCACGCCATGCGGAGAGACCATATGTGCGTCTTTCATTTTTCCTCGCTTAATGATGAAAGATTTGGGCAATCGCGGTAGCCCCAAGGAAGGTGCCCCCGTTCGCGACAAGGGAAACCAGCACGATGCGCCAGCCAAGGCGACGAAACGCCGGCACGTCTTTCGCGAGCGATAGTCCGGCAAACGTCAACATCGGCGGCGTCGCAGCGAGGAAGTTTACTTTTCCAGTGATGGCGACAATGGACGGTGCCCAAGGACACCAGGGCGACGTCAGATACATCGCTACAACTGAGATGACGCATACTGCGGGGACGACGCCTTTCAGCGCGCGTGTCAGGTAGTGGCCTGCGGCAACACATGCAACGATAATGGCCATGCCGGGCAGCGCCGACGCCGGACTCGTTTTGTACAAAATGAGGTCACTAATCAGCGAAAGTATGGCAATTGCAATCCACGCCACCCATCGTTCGCCTGATGAGAGTTCGCCGTGTCGTTCGCTCGCGTTTGCGTCGCCGTGTTCGCGCGCCTCAGCGCTCGATTGCTCAGATGTCACGGATGCCTTGGTTTTTCGGCCAATAATCGGCTCGAAAACTTTATAGGTGAACACCGCGAGCGGTAGCGAGATGAAAAGTGTGAAATACGTGCCGACGACAGACGTAATCAAATTGCTGGCGGCAGCGAAGGTTGCGACCGTTTTCGCGACCTCAGGCGTCTGCTGTGCTGCGATTGCACCCGCCGCCGCCGCCATCATGCTGCCCGACCCAACTCCTGCGCCCATTGCCAGGGCAATTGGGTCGAAGATTTTCAGGCTGGTGATTAGACCGGCAAAAATGGCGATGAAAACCGCACCAAAAATAGTACCTGTCAAATATTCGGCCAGGACACCACGGCCCTCCGGAGAGTTCATGCCATAGCGTTCTCCAATGATTGCCAGGCTAGGTTCCCGGCCGACAGAGAACGTGGCCCCAATGGCCTCGCGTTTGATACCCAAAATGAGTGCAAGGGGAAGCCCAAGAAGAATAGTGCCTACGAAATGCCCGAGTTCCTGGAAAGCAAGGGACCAGCCTGCACGCATAATTGTTGGCAAAGAACTTCCGACCATTAAACCGAGCTTGGCCGTAAAGACAAGCAGGCCGGCTTGCAGGATTGCGGATGACTTGAACTGCAGAGGAACGTCTAATCTCAACGCAGCAGGCATAAAACCGCGAGCTAGTCCTAGGGCACCCCCGAGCAGGATGGCCCACACCATGGGCAGGAGGACCACCTTTCCCGGCCCAACATTGAACGAAACAGGACCAATGAGGCCCGCCACCACGATAATCAGCAGGGCAAACAAATACAACTTCGCGTAGCTACCGGTACCCGTACGTGTGTGAATCGTTTCGATTGCTTCGGTGCTCATGGTCTGGACTCGTCGGTGAGGCGGGCTCGTAGGAGCGTGCTGTCTTCATTGCCCGTTTATGATTAGGGAACGACCTGCCGGAGTTTCAAATAGCCAAAAACATTGAAGCAACTGCGCCAATTGGAAAGTTGTTCGAATTTTTAGAACACCTTTGCCACGACACCTGACGTCGCGCCCATTGTGGCGGGTGCATGCTACGGAATGATTGATGGAATGCCTCAGTAGCTTTCGTCTCGATGTTTGCGAGCGAGTGCATGCACCTACAAATGTCGATACGGATACCCTCGATGATTCCCTTCAACCCGACCGAGTACCCGATTCACCATTGGACTGTGCGAAAGCCCGCCGTGGAATCAGCGAGAGGAGTCGTTGCATCCCAGGCTTACGACGCATCGGCAGCCGGAACGTCGATTCTAGAGGCTGGTGGTAATGCGGTTGATGCAGCTGTCGCAACGGCCTTTGCGCTTGCCGCGGTCGAACCATGGAACTCTGGACTTGGCGGTATTGGCTTCGCCCTGGTCCATAAGTCCGATGAGGGCCGCGCTCACTCCGTACATTTTGGTCCGGTGGCACCGTCTCGCATCTCACCGGGTTTCTTTCCGTTGACCGGTAAGCCCGGGAATGACCTATTTCCATGGCCTCAGGTGAACGACGACGCGAACGCGCACGGTCCGCTATCCTTTTGCCTACCAACTGCCGTTGCCGGCTATGGTCTTATGCTCGAACGATGGGGTACGATGCCCATCAAGGAAGTCGTTGCGCCAGCAATTGCCCTTGCAAAACGAGGGCTCTCGCTCGATTGGTTCACCACGCTAATGCTGGCCCAAGCCGCCCCTTTATTGCGTAAGTACCAAACGAGCAGTCAAATCTTTCTGAAAGATGGTCTCCCGCCAGTTCCGCCGTATCAGGGCACACCTGGATTCATGTCGCTAGGGCAGTTGCCGGCGACCCTTGAGCAGATTGGGCGGGGGGGATGGAGGGATTTCTACGAAGGTGCAATAGCACAGAGCGTCGTTGCTGACATTGCTTCGCTGGGTGGGTTGATAGATGCCGACGAACTGAGGTTATATCGCCCAGATGTTCATGCGCCAATAGCTGTGCCATGGCATGGAAGCACCATACAGCTATCTTCCGGTCTGAACGCTGGACCGACCCTTGCCCACCTGTTTGACCTGCTAAGTCGAGGCGCCGCCAAATCGCCAGCCCAAGATACACCTTCCGGTGAGTGGTACGCCGACCTAGCGAGGGCAATGCGAGCGGCGTACGCGCATCGACTCGAAACAGTTGGGGACGTGGAACCCAAAGAACAGGGTTGTACGTCTCATCTCAGTGTTTGCGATGCGTCAGGTTCGATGGTCTCGATGACGACTACGCTTCTATCATCTATGGGTAGCCGCGTGACGCTCCCCAACACTGGACTCGTTATGAACAATGGGATTTTGTGGTTCGACCCGCGTCCAGGAAATGTCAACTCCGTCGGACCAAGCAAGCGGCCCCTCACGAACATGTGCCCTGCTATCGTCTCGCGTGACGGTACCCCAACGTTGGCGGCCGGCGCAGCTGGGGGCCGGCGAATCATGGCGGCGGTTGCACAAATTCTCCTGCTGGTGCACGACTTCGACATGAATGTCGAAGAGGCGGGGCATTGGCCGCGAATCGACGTTTCGGGTCCAGACATGGTGACTGCGGACCGGCGGTTTGACACAAAGATTCTCGAGGCGCTGCGGGCCGCTGGGCCACTTGAGGTCGTCGACCATAATGTACTTCCGATTAACTTTGCTCGTCCGAGCATCGTCGATAGGCGGTCGGGAGATGTCGCGAGAGGTATCAGCGACGCGTACTCGCCCTGGTCAGCAGCGTTAGGTGCCCGCTAGGAGTCGATGATGCAGTGGCCAAGGGCTTCGCCACTCTCCTTGTCCTCTGCGTCGCCAGTATCCAGCTATCGGCTGCTATCCTCCCAAGTTCAGATGCACAGGTTACAAGGCATGCCTCTTAAATCTGTACGGAAGAGTCAGGAAGGCTTCTTCCCTGAGCCGGTGATTTTCACCGGTGTCGACACTAGCTGGCGTGTGTGCCGCGCATAGATTTTCGGCCCGGACGGGGATGATAGAGGCAGCAATAGGTGGGGACCATCACGCTATCGAACCTGGTTCGGTTCACAATCGGTTGTCTGGTCATGGTACTTCCTGAAAATCGGATTGGCAGCGTTCCAGCCGCGTAAAGCGGTGCCGCTTGCTAAGCACCGATAGTCGTCTCGAAAACCAACTGTAAACGCACAAGATGGCGAGTAGATAGTGCGTACGAATCCCGAACGAGCTGACATTCCCGCCGTTTGTAAAGTAGTTCGAATAATTGGAACACGACGGAGTGCGAGGACCGCCGTTTCGGCGTATCGACATCGAAAATACAGATATCGCCGTCGATAGGCGTTAGTTGGATGCCATGTCAATGGGCATGGTTAGCGTTGAAGACCTGAGCGTTTTTCGTTGGACCGGCAATCGTGCCGCCATCTGCAATAAGTGAAACGAGGGGGATTCTCCGGGATTATCACCGACGCGGAGGAGTCGTTGCGCTTGGCATCAACGGCGCGTACTCGACGTGGCAGGCTTTACTGGGTGCTATCTGAGCCGTGAAATGTTAAGAGAGGAAGCACTGCCCAATTTCAGAGGCACGGCCGGCCCCGCTTGTACAAATCGATTAAGTCGCACTTGGGTACTCACTGCTTGTAGTCATTGAATGCGCCGTTCCCTGAATCACTTCGTCCCGACACCTTGGGGTGTTTCACGCGAGGAATTACTCGCCCGGAGTAGCTGACATGGTCAGCGCATCGAGGACCGCTGCCACGGCAGGGCGCTTCGCCGTTCCACGCGGCAACGCAATGAACACACGCCGGTTCAACTCGGGGTCAATCGGAATAATCGAAAAATCGGAGTCTTTCTCGACTTGGCGCAATGCGAGCCTTGGTAAGACAGCGACAGCACAGCCTGTCCTAACCATTTCAAGCGTTACTGCGGTATTGCGACTGCTGGTCGTTACCTTTGGGGTGAAGCCTCCCGCATAACATGCGTTCAGAAGGAACGTGTGATAGGTCGCCGCTGACTGATTCAGCGCCCAGCGCTCGTGCGCGAGGTCCGATAACGCAATCGATTTTCGTCCTGCAAGCTTGTGCTTCGACGATACAACCGCATCAAAGTGGTCAACACACAAAGGATGAAACTCAAGTGCGCTAGCAAGTGCTTCGGCGCTCACGAGGTCATCCACGATGGCGAGGTCGGTCTGCTTTGCCGCCGCCGCTCGCAGGCCCTCGGATGGTTCCAGTTCAGTAAAGATGACGTTCAGCTGAGGGTGCTCCTTAAGCAGATGGCTGATGGCGACTGGCACCACACTGCTTGCTAGCGAGCCGAATGCCGACATACGCACCTCGCCGCTGACCTCCACGTTCGCTGCGGCGACCTCGGATTCAATGTCGGCAACCATTTCGAACAAGCCGGTCGCTCTCGCCACCAGGCGCCGTCCGGCGGGCGTCAATTGAACGCCGCGACCCGACCGCTCGATTAGAACCGTCTCGAGTTCCTCTTCCAGCTGGGCGAGCTGTTGAGAAACCGCAGGCCGCGTGAGTTGGATCGCTTCCGCGACCGCCGAAATCGTCCCAAGGACCGACAACTCGTGCAACAGGTGAAGACGGCTGAGGTTGAGCATTCCGCGCTCCCACAAGGATATGTGTCGAATGGTAAGTGAAACTTACTCATAGGGTCAAAAAGTGTCGTCTTTTTTTTCTAAATTTGTCTTCCTATAGTCACATCACCGGCACGCAATTCCTGGTCAAAACAAGGGAAAACCCTTGACTGACAATGACTTAGGCGTTGTGCGTTTTGCCCGGCTTAACCAATCAGATTCCAGTTGGAGGAAGCTTAAATGAAGGTTGCATTTATCGGAGTGGGACGCATGGGTGGCCGTATGGCAGCCCGCCTGGTCGCAGCGGGTCATCAGCTGCGCGTGTTCGACCCCAGCCAGGCAGCAGTCGACGCGCTCGCATCGAAGGGTGCAATCGCTGCGAAGAGCCCGGCCGACGCAGCACAGGACGCAGAACGCATTCTCCTCAGCCTGCCGAGTCCGAAGACGCTCCGCGATGCGGTGACTGGCGAGACTGGCGTTCTGCAAACGGCAGCAGAAGGCGCAATCATTGTCGACTTCAGCACCGTCGACCCGGCGACGACCAAAGAGATTGCTGCCGCAGCTGCGGCAAAGAAAGTTAGCTTCGTCGATTCGCCCGTGAGCGGCGGCGTTGCCGGCGCCGAGAACGGCAAGCTCGTTCTGATGGTCGGTGGCTCCCCGGAAGTTATCGAAAAACTGAACTCGATTTTCGAAGTTCTGGCCGGCCGCGTCGTGCATTGCGGCGATACCGGCGCGGGTCAGCTCACGAAGTTGAGCCATAACCTGCTCACGGCAATCAATACCGTTGCGCTTGGTGAAGTCCTGACCGCGAGCGTCAAGGCAGGCGCGAAGCTCGACGTACTTTGCGATGTTCTGACAGCCGGCCTCGCTGGCAGCAAGATGCTCGACTACTTGCCGAAGACCCTATTCACCGAGCAGCGCCCTGCCAACTTCGCCATCGACCTGATGCACAAAGACATCAAGTTGTGTCTCGACGAATTCTCGAATCTTCCGATGCCGCTCGGCCAACTCGTGCTGCAAACCTACAACGCAGCTCGCGCAAAGGGCCTCGGCGGGAAGGATTCGACCAGCGTGAATGAAATCTACGAAGAACTGCTCGGCGTGCGCCTTAGCCTGCCGGCCGCCCAGCAAGCAAAGTGAACACCAAAGGACATACCGTGAATTCCATGACTGACAACGTTTCCGCTGAAATCGTCGTTCCGAAGGCGGGCGTTACCGGCTTGCTGATTAACAACGAGTGGCGCACCCCCGCGAAGGGCAAGACCTTCGATGTCGAAAATCCGTCGCGTCGCACGAAGATTGTCTCCATCGGCGCGAGCGACGAAGAGGACGTCAAGGCGGCTGTCGCTGCAGCGAGCGCTGCGTTCCCGACATGGCGTCGTATGGCATCGCGTGCACGCGGCGCCCTCCTGATTGAACTGGGCAATCGCATTACCGCAAACGCCGAAGAAATCGCTCGAGTTCTCGCCGCGGAAAGCGGCAATGCACTGCGCACACAGAGCCGCCCGGAAGTTCTGGGCGCCGCAGAAGTTCTGCGTTACTACGGCGGTGTCATCGCCGAACAAAAGGGCGAAACGCTTCCGCTGGGCCCGGGTCTCTTCAGCTATACGACGCGTGAACCGCTCGGCGTTGTCGGCGCCATCATTCCGTGGAATTCGCCGGTTGTCCTGGCGGCCGTGAAAATCGGTATGGCGCTAGGCACCGGTAATACGCTGGTCTTGAAGCCGGCCGAAGACGCCCCCCTCGCTGTTATCAAAATCGCGGAGCTCGCGACTGGCCTGTTCCCAGCGGGCGTGTTCAACGTGGTGACGGGCACGGGTATCGATGCCGGCGCACCTCTGGCGGCGCATCCGAATGTCGCCAAGGTTTCGTTCACCGGCTCGCTGGAAGTCGGCAAGCTGGTCGGCCACGCGGTTGCTGACCGCATCGGTCATGCAACGCTGGAGCTCGGTGGCAAGAGCCCGTGCATCGTCTACCCGGATGCAGCTACGCCGGAACATCTCGACTCGACGGTCACAGGCATCATCAACGCGATGCGCTTCGCTCGCCAAGGTCAGTCCTGTACCGCCGGCTCGCGTTTGTATGTGCACGAAAGCGTCTGGGACCAGGTAATGACCAACGTCGTCGCCAAGGTGAAGGAACTGAAAATCGGCGATTCACTGGATGAATCGAGCGACATCGGCGCAATCATCAGCGCTGAACGCTACTCGGAAGTCCGCGCGTTTATCGAAGAAGCCATCAGCAGCGGTGCGAAGGTTTTGACGGGCTCGTTGCCGCCGACGGTCGACGAAGCAAAAGGCTTCTTCCCTGAACCGGTGATTTTCACTGGTGTCGACAACAACTGGCGTGTGTGCCGCGAAGAAGTCTTTGGCCCGGTTCTGGTGGCATTGCCCTGGAAGGAAGAAGAGGAAGTCTTGCAATGGGCGAACGACTCCGTCTACGGCCTTGCTGCGTATGTCTTCACGAACGACCTCACTACGGCGCTGCGCGTCACGGAAAAAATCGATGCAGGCTGGTTGCAGGTCAATCGCGCCGGCGGCCAGATTCCGGGTATGTCATACGGCGGCGCGAAGCAAAGCGGTATCGGTGCCGAGTATTCGATTGAAGGGGCGCTGGAAGCGTACACGTCCAGAAAGAGCGTGACTATCAACGTATAACGCTGCAGATAAGGTAGCCCGGCGACCGACCGGGTTACCACCACACCTTTACTGGGCAACAGGTTGGGAGTTAATCATGAGCGCAAATCTGGCAGCAACGGCTTCGGACGAAGCTAAGGAGGCTCGCAGCGTTTCGACGCGAGCAGCATTCAGTTCGTTCATCGGCACGACCGTCGAATGGTACGACTATTTTCTGTACGGTACAGCCGCAGCACTGGTATTTCCGAAAGTCTTCTTTAACGACTTGACCCCGGAGCTGGCAACGCTTGCTTCGATGGCTTCCTTCGCTGTTGCATTCGTGCTGCGCCCGCTTGGAGGTATGGTCATCGGTCACTTCGGTGACCGGATGGGCCGCAAGAAGATGTTGGTGTTCACGCTGCTTGTCATGGGGCTTTGCACTGCCGGCATTGGGTTTCTGCCTTCTTACAACGCAGTGGGTCACTGGAGCCCCGCGCTTCTGATTCTCCTGCGCGTCATTCAAGGCTTCGCTTTGGGTGGTGAATGGGGTGGCGCAGCGCTAATGTCTGTCGAGCATGCGCCAGAGGGCCGTAGAGGTCTTTTCGGAAGCACTATGCAAATGGGTGTACCGGCCGGTTTGCTGGTGTCCACCGGGGCATTCGCTCTCGTTTCCGCGTTGCCGGACCAGCAGTTCTTCGCATGGGGATGGCGTTTGCCGTTCATCTTCAGTCTCGCCCTGCTGGCAGTCGGGATGTACATCCGCTTGCAGGTATCTGAGCCACCAGCTTTTGAGAAGGTCAAAGAGTCCGGCAATGTATCGCGCGCCCCGCTGCTTGAAGTATGGCAAAACGAAAAGAAGAAGACCGTCATCATGGTGTTCTTCCAGACTGTGGCGAACGTCGGCTACTTCCTCATCACCGTTTATGCGCTGACGTACATCACCGGAACATTGCACCTGCCGAGAAGCGTTGCCTCAACAGGGCTTCTCGTAGCAGCTGCGGTCGACCTTTTCATGCAACCGGTTTTCGGATGGCTTTCGGACAAGGTTGGCCGGCGAGTCGTCTACGGGTTCGGTGCCATCTTCTTCGCACTTTACGCATTTCCGTTGTTCTGGCTTCTCGATACTGCGAACCCCGTACTTATCACGGTCGGACTTGCTCTCGGCCTCGGCATCGGCCACGCGTCCACCGGCTCGCTGCATGGCGTTATTTACGCTGAGCAGTACCCGACTCGTTACCGGTTCAGCGGCTCGTCGACCGCGTACCAGCTCTCCGGGATTATCTCCAGTGCGCCGACGCCGCTAATTGCCGCCTGGCTCGTGGCGCGAAGTGGCAACTCGATGTCCGTCTCCTGGTACGTAGTAGTGGCGGCAATCATTTCACTGGTCTGCGTCCTTCTCGTGAAGGAGACCTATCGTGAACCTATCGACCGTTAAAAAGAGCGCAACAATGACTTCGATTACCGACCAGATTACAGGTGAGCGGATTGACCGTCTTATGACAGTGGAAATCCGCCCGCTAAACGGCGGTCTTCCAGCAGGCTACGTAGTGCCGATGTACAACGTGTGCCGCGCTCACCATGGAGAGCCACTCAGTTCACTCGCAGCACGAAAGCTCGCCGACACATTGTCCCGCGGTGACGTTGTCTTCATTGCCACGGGAGCCGGGACACCACCCAATCTGCCGCAAGGTGAAACAGATGGCCCGGTCGGCGCGGCGGTTCTCGCCCGTGCGCTGGTAGTCGCCTTCGGGGTGCGTGTCATCCTCGTCACCGAAGACGCACATGCAGCCCCCGTGATGGCGGTCGCTGCGACCGTCAATGCTCAATCTGACGAACCCGCCGCAATTTCGACGGTGTGCTTCCCGCTTGGTCTTGAGGCTGGTCGCGATATCGCGCAAACGTTGATGGAAGAGTACCGACCGAGCGCAGTCGTCTTCGTCGAACGTGATGGCCCGAACAAGGAAGGTTATTTCCACGGGGTGCGAGGTGATTGTCGCAACCCTGAGGATGTCGGTCACGTATACCTGCTCGCTGATTTTGCGCGCAGGCGCGGGGTGCTGACGATTGGCGTTGGCGACGGTGGGAATGAAGTTGGCTTTGGCGCGGTTCGCGATGCCATTACTGCTGTGCACCCTCTGGGCGGAAAATCGCTAGCTGGGCATGAATCCGGCGTTGTCACGGTGACGGCGACCGACGTGGTTGTCAGTGCGTCGGTCTCGAACTGGGGTGCGTATGCAATCGCCGCAGCGCTGGCCGCGAAGACTGGAAACATCGATGTGCTTCATACCCAGGCCCTCGAACACGAGCTGATTGAGGCAACAGTGAGAGCCGGTGCCAGAGACGGTGCGACGTCGAAAGCTGAGGTCGCGGTGGACGGCATCAACTGGCAAGGACATACCTCGTTCGTCGAACTCTTGCGAAGCATCGTCACTGTGTCGCTATGACTACGCAGGGCGCCCTCCCAACACTCTCGCAGCAGCACCCATTTGAATACACAGGTGTAAGTCATGAATGACGTCAAGGAAGCCACCAAGGCAGCAAGCACCCCGACCACGAGTCCCGTGAAGACGGACAGCTTTGGAAACCCCATCGACCCAACAGTAGGCTTCGCGAGAGGCGACATCATCCGCTCCAGCATCGACGAGGCACTCCGGCTTCGCCATGGGCAGGCCGTTGCTGCGAAACGTGTGAAAACCCTTGGCGCAGAGTCGATAGGCGTATTCACGGGTAATCAGCGCGACTTCCCGATTAAGCCGGAAGACATTGCAACGCTCTGCGAAGAGTGGGTTGGGCCGGGACTTGAAGCGGAATCTCTGCGCCAGGTCGCCATTGGTCACATGGGCGGAAAGACCGACGACGCTGTTGCCACGTTCAATCGAACCAGCGCCGGCATCATTGCGATAATCGCGGCGCTGGCGAACGGCAAACCCGTGGTGTCAGTGGTCCCGCCCGGTGGACGTTCGCACGCATCGGTTGTCCGTGGTTCGAAAATCGCCGACGTCCCGGTCATCGAGGTTCAAGGCGATAAAGAGTGGGCAGAGGCGATTCAGAAGAACGCGCCTGCTCTAGTGGTCATCACCACGGTCACGAGCAGTCTCGAGCGTCTGGACGACCATATCACGACCCAGGTCACCGAATACGCCCACGCACTCGGAGCAAAGGTCTTTCTGGACGAAGCGTATGGCGCACGTCTACGGACTGTGTTGCACGGCGGTCGGTTGAGCCTTCAGATGGGCGCGGATATCTCCATCACGAACTGCGATAAGGCCGGGCTGTCAGGTCCGCGTGCAGGCGTTCTCGTTGGGCGTCCGGAGTTGGTGACCGCAGCAGCTGCAAAAGGTGCGGAGTTTGGTATGGAGGCACGGGCTCCGATTGCAGCTGCTGTTTTTCGGTCGCTCCAGAAATATGAACCTGAAGACCTGCGCAAGGAGTCTGTCGCGGGTCAGCAGCTCGCTGCCGTCCTTGAGGAAAAGTTAGGCAAGGAGCTTGTCCAGCGTAGCGACCTCGGACCGATGGTTGAAGAAGATGCCGTACTGCGCGTGCTCCTGAAGCTCGCGGGCAAGGAAGATTCGAAGCCGGTCGTCGTCCCATGCGAAGCCACATCGGCGCTTGGCATGGTACTGCTCCAGGACTACGGCGTATTGACCGTGAACACCCACGGGCAGCCGGGCGCACGCGTGTCACTACGTCTTAAGCCAACGCTCGACGCACTGGGTCGCGTCGGGGGCTTCGACGCTGTTGTGACGGCGGTTATGGAGTCTCTCGATAAGGTCGCGAAAATTATCGATAACCCCGACGCAATCAAACGCCTTATCGTAGGGAGCTAAATATGACTTCACGTAATTTCAGAGCCGTCGACAATAGGTTGGATGCCCTTGTCTCGTTGGACCTGGGCGGACGCGGCGTTGAGCATCTCTATCTGGCTGCCCGGGAGCGACAAGGCGGCTCCCTCGTGGGTGCCGCGGCCGATGCGCTCGCGGCCATCCCCGAAAAAGCGAACGTCTTTGTGACCACCGGTTCAGTGTCACGCGCGTGGATTTCGCCCGCCATCGGCGAAAACGATGGTCCCGCCGGACTTGCGGCAGTCGTGCGCGCGCTCTCACTGGAAAAGAAAGCGCTTTGCATCACCTTCGTCGAAGAGACGCTCATTGAGACTACTTCGGCGATTCTGACGGCGGCAGGACTGACTGTTCTCCCTTATGAACAGGCAGTAATCGCGCGCGACGATGGCAGCCTTGCCGTTGTGTGCGTCGAGTCTTTCCCTGTCGAGGACTCGGCGGCACGGGACGCTTCGAAATCGCTTCTCGACAAGTACATGCCGGCACTGTTCTTCTCGACAGAGCGCGTCGGTCGAAACGTCGACGGCGTCTACTGCAGCATGCGCGGCATCGACTACGGTATGGGACGCGCTCGCATCGATTTCCTCTTCGATGATGCTATCGCGCGGAAAATCCCGACGGTTGCTGTCGGCGATGGTGGCAACGAGATTGGTATGGGTGTCGTCATGGACGCAGTTCAAAAGCACGTCAAGTTTGGCGACAAACGACCTGATGGCAGCGCAGGCATCGGGGCGGTGACCGGAACGGACGTGCTCGTAACAGCGGCGTGTTCCAACTGGGGCTGCTATGCCATCGCGGGCGCGTTCGCGGCTCGCCAAGGGAAAGCATCGTTGGCACACACGCCGGCGTTGGAGGCTTCGCTTCTCAGGCGAGGCGTGGATGTCGGCCTCATCAACTCGGTAGCAAATGTCATCGACGCTAATGTCGACGGAATTCCCGAGGCGACGCATCTGGCCGTTGTGCAACTCATCTCGACGATTATCAGTCCAGCGTTCAAATAATATTTGTTAAACGGTATCGAGGACCGTGTCTCAGGCAGGGCGCCCGAGGCTCGACCAAACCCCGCATTCTTCGGAGCGTGGGGTTTCGTTTTTTAAGCGAAGCTCTCTGGGCAGCGCCATATCGGACACGGCTCTGTTCTTTCGAGACAGCTCAAGTTACGTCCGTATTCAGATTCACCTCATCGTCGTCCTGGGCTCCAGCGACACTCCGGGCGTGCCACGCTACAGTTGAAAACCTGCACCGGAACACCCCAACTCAAAGTCGCGAAGGCTCTTGCTTGAACCGCCGAAGCTGCAGCATCCACGGGTCGTTCAAGCAAGCCGCCTGTCTCGAACCGCCCCTGACGCGGCAAGTCGCCGCTTACCGGGCCCCTGCCCGAGAAGACGACAATTAGAAAGAAAAACCTTCCTATATAGTCAAAATGTGTCGTCTTTTTTTTCTTAATTTGGCTTCCTATAGTTGAGACTTGGGCATGCAACTGACTGTGATTTTTGTGAAAAACAACGACAAATCAGGTGGTTGTGGTGGCTCAGAAAGCGTTGCCTCATGGCCTGTTCTCGTCCAGCAAAACTTCCCGGACGGAGTCGGAAGCCACGCAAATCGTCCTAACCATCAACCTACTGGTGCGCAGATGAACTCGCTTAAAACTCCTCTTATGGCCGTCTCCCCGTACCTCGCAACTAGCATCAAAACGGCTGCTGCGCGCGTCAGCGCAGGTCAGAAACCTTCGCTTTACACAATCATGCTGCAGGCACCGATGAATGCACTTGCGAGCAATGTTTCCGACCGTGCTGACGTTTCGTCTGTCGCGATTCTCGGCTACAACTAACCCAAGGAGCTTGTGATGCATCGCATCGTAATCGTGGGCGGCGGCGCTGGTGGCCTTGAATTAGCTACGCGCCTTGGCGACAAGCTCGGGAAATCGAAGCGAGCTCACATCACCCTGGTTGACCGCTGCCCGACCCATGTCTGGAAGCCACTGTTGCATGAAGTGGCTGCAGGAAGTCTCGATGCGCATGCACATCAGATTGAGTATGCAGCACAAGCTCATTGGCATCACTTCGAATTTGTCCGCGGAGAAATGGTCGGGTTAGAGCGTGCGTCGCAGTTTCTGCGTCTCGCTCCCATGTTCGACACCGAAGGTGACAACGAGGAAATTTTGCCTGCGCGATGCATCGAGTACGACACGCTCGTTCTTGCCTTGGGCAGTCAAACGCATTTTTTCGGAGTGCCGGGCGCGCAGTCAAATGCAATACCTCTTGATACCTTGGCGCAGGCCGAACGATTGAGGCGCAGGCTTCTCCAGACCTGCGTGAAAAAAGCCGCCCTCAACGCCTCAGGGACCCAGGCTGCGGTGCACGTCGCAATCATCGGTGGTGGAGCAACGGGCGTCGAACTGTCCGCCGAACTGCGCAAGATGGAGAAGGCGTTTCGCCAGTTCGGCCTTCATGCCTCTGGGCGAGATAGCGATATCAATGTAACTCTGCTTGAGGCCGGCCCCCGGATTCTTCCTGCCTTGTCGACCACGGTCGCCGAAGCCACGACTGAGTTGCTCAAAAAGATTGGGATTGAAGTGTCAGTAGCTGACCCGGTCACGGAAGTCGGGCGACACGACGTCTTCACGAAGAACGGACGAATCATTCCAGCAGACATCACCATCTGGGCCGCAGGCATCAAGGCGCCTGATGTGCTGGCGTCACTGGACGGTATCGCTGTAAATCGAATCAACCAGATTAAGGTTTCGCGAAGCCTTCAGAGCGAAACCGACCCGAACGTATTCGCGTTCGGTGATTGTGCAAGTTGCTCGTGGAAGGAAGACCGTGTGGTGCCACCGCGCGCACAAGCAGCGCATCAACAGGCGACGTTTCTGGCGAAGGCCCTTCGCGCGCGTGTTGAAGGACGTCCTCTTGGCGGCTTCAGCTACATCGACCACGGCTCGCTCGTGTCGCTCGGCTCTTCGTCTGCCGTTGGTAATCTGATGGGCGGCGGCGTCGGCAGGAACCTTCTGGTCGAAGGCCTGGTGGCGAAGGTGATGTACGCAGCGCTCTATCGGAAGCACCTCGCCTCAGTGTCAGGCTTTCGTCGCACACTCGTTGACCTCGTCGTGCACGGCCTCCGTCGTGCGGCAATGCCTCGCGTCAAGCTCCACTGACAAATCGAAACGGTACTACACCCGCAGCACCTGCTCAATAGGAAGGCCGATGTAGCTCAGCCCCAGCCCGTCAGGGGTATGCGGTGACTGCACGAATGCGACCGGTCGCTCCCCAGCGGCACTGAGCGCAGGGCGCAACAGCCGGAGTTCACCCGCACCGGCTTGCTGCACCAGCAGGTCGACGAGCGCGCCGACCGTCCACCCGCCGCCGGGCAACTCGGCAGACAGCGCCGGGTATCCCATTTCCACGACCCGCCCACGGCCACGCGCGAGCTGGGACGCCCGCCAAAGGGCCAGATGTATTTCTTCAGCGAGGACAGTAGCGGTAGACGTGGCACGTCAAAAAACCTGTATATTCATACAGTATGCTACACGTAATTTTGCGACAGTGAACAGACACTTTTAATCGGGGCCGCATCATGGATGCACGCGTTCGCAGCAAGGTCGACCATCCGATGCCCGAGATGGCGGCGTTCATGGCAAACATGCGTGATGCCTTCGGCGACGCATGTGTCGACGATGCGGTTCGGCGCGGCAAAGCCGATGAGCCGACGTTTTACGTTTGTGAAAATGGGCGAACGATTGGCACAGCAAGTCCGACGCAGGAGAATGTGTGGCGCGTCAATGCTGACATACGGGACCGGCATAATTGTCCCGGCTCTGATGGCGGATGCGTCGGACAGGGTGTGGGTTGCACAGAATGGCTGCAACGGCACGCCGGCAAGGAGAATATGTGAAGCGAATCGGACTGGCCGTTCTGATGGCGGCGCTTGCGCCGGCTGCGTTTGCGGCTGGCACATACACGGAAGTCTGGAATCCGCCAGAAGCTCGTGCGACTGCCCCACACAGGGTCAGTGCTGCGCACAAAACGGCGGCTCATCGACATCTGGTCCCGCATGCGGTGAAAGTGCACGCGCGGCGTGCCCCGACGTTCGCGCCAAAACTCATGGCGAAGCAGAGCCAAATGCAGAATGCCGTGCCGGCAGACAAGCCAGATATGTCAGAAATTCCACGGCAGATAACGCCCGAGGGAAACGTTCTTCGAGTGACCACTCGCGGAGCTTCTGTGGAGGTCACTCGCTGATGGAATCGGAGAGTTATAGCGGGTACAGCGTGTGGGGCCACGCCGTCCTGCAGCAGGAAGATATTCTCCAGCCGGAGCGCTATGCCGCAAGCGGGACCATAACCTCGAGCGGCAAGCTCGTCGAGGCCTCAGGCATCCTCGCCTACTTTGACACGGAGGAGGAAGCGCAACATGCAGGCTTAGATTGGGCGCGCGCCTGGGTCGATGCACACGGTTAGCCAGTACCGAATCGGATAACGTCCGTAATGCCTCAAAAGTTGTTTCGAACGAGCTTCTTTGACGCGTCGCACTTCATTCCGCTTCTGGGATGTTGTGACGCTCACTCGTGGAGGTCGCTGCATGGCCCGGCATATCGAACATCAAGCGACGACCCGTCCTTGAAAACAAGTCGCTTCACATCGCCGTAATCCTGGGCCAGTTTAACGGCGCTGCGCTTCACGAAAACACCCGGGCGCTCGTCTGGAAGAACCAGTTGCATCAGCTGTCCGAACTTTTGCATAGCCTCGAAAAAACGTGGCGCTCGCGATGGTTCTGTTACTCCGAGCCAATAAACGAGGGCGCCAGCGGGATTCTGGGAGTCGCGTGCAAGAAAGCGCAGCGTCTTTTCGGTAACGAGGTAGGACGAGGGTTCGATTTGTGGCACATCGCGCATGCAGGTCTCCGTTGGTTGCCTGTACGTATCGTGACGCTCAAACGGGCCGTGGGCCTCATGTCTTCATGTCAACCCAGATGCGCCCCCAGTGGGTCGCATACTGCAATGCCTGCTCGTCGTCGAAGAAGTAGTCGAGTGAAGCGAAGGTTTCAGGCGTGCGGCCGGGCCTCTCGATGAGAAGGTCTGCGGCATGCAAACCGCCGTGCGCGGGACATGCGCTAGCCGTGAGTTGATAGCCGCGATGCAGCGTCAAAACGGCTACCTTCATGAACGGTGTCTCCATTGTGAGCCCTTCGTCCGAGCGAAGGTGTCTTCGGGATTCCAGCATTGCGGCACGACTATTAGCGCAGACCGTTACCGACATGTGACAGCCCATCTATTGGGATTTCTTGCGCAAGGGCATTCTGCGGGAAAGCAGCGAGCGCCAGAACCGGTGTTAACGCCAGGCTGCGCCTGACCCGAAAAACCACGCACCAACTGGCACCAGAAGTTCGGCGAGCGCATCGATTTGCTCAATGACGAGAGGTAGCCCCCTTTGCACTGGATGCTGGACGATTTCCCAGCCGCGTCCACAGATGGCACGTAGTTGAAAGAGAGATGGTCCACCGAGGTGGACCATCTTCCAGGCGATTGTCAGCGCACCAGCCGTCAGATTGGTTGAATGTTGGACGCCTGTTTGCCCTTGGGTGGTTGACGCCGACACAGTATCGACCCACATGCCGACGGCGGACTGACCACTGTTTCCAAGCAGAAAAACGTTTCAGCAGCAACGATTCGGGGCTTTCCTTGGCGGTTCAGCCAAATGTCGGCATCCGGGTCAAACGGACGTCGGCGGCAACACATATCAGAACCATGACCATTCGCACCCGGTTTGAACACGATTACGTGACATGCGCCTCGCCTATATTTGCCGCTGGCTGTTGATATCCCAAGGCTCTCCATGCATTTCGGTCTCATGGCAGGGCTACTTCCGCAATAACAGGCTGGTCAGGCATTACAACGCACGGATGTTTAGTACCAGTTCCTCTTCCCACACCGAAGTCTCATCCGCGCGGGGCGACCATGAAACGCACGCGTGCTGGCAACCTTGCGCATCTGCATAGACGTACCATTTCATCGGGTTGCCGGGCGCCCGATGACTCCGCAGTCCCGTGACTTCAGTCAGGGCAGGCTGCCCGTCACGACGGCCATTGGCAAGGCCGAGATGAAACACGCGACAGCGATCCGGACCGACCTCCGTTACGATTTCAATGAGTTCTTCCGGCGACGACACCAGTACACTTCGAATTGCCTGATCCGGATTGTCGGGCCCCCAGAACAGGTCGACGAAAAAGATCGGTGATTCGGCCGAAATGCCGACGCACCGCCAGGGGCGGTGGGGTGCGGAAAGTTTCTGTTTCGCCGGGTTGGATTCGGCCCACTGGGCATGGGTCAACAACATCTTTAGCTCACGTAATTTCAGTTTGTAGATTATATCCCGTGGACCAGGAGTCTCGGCATAGTCACGCTTCGCTATATGAAGCAACGCGACTATGAGACGCTCCGACGGCATCTCGCGATCAACATTAAAGCGTTCCGGCGAGAGCATGCGCTCTCCCAGGAAGGTCTGAGCCTTGAGGCTGACGTGGATCGCACCTACGTGAGTCAGATCGAGCGGTCGCTTGGCAATCCCTCACTGCTGATTCTTGCCGCACTTGCCGGTGCTCTTGGGAGAGACGTGGGCGAGCTGCTGTCTCCACCGTCACCGCGACCACGCGGGAAGTGAGCGGCATGCCCGTGTCCACGCCCGCTTTTCACCTTGAAAAAATGCGCGGCCCGCCCTTGCGCCCGCAACCGTGTGAGTGGCTGTTATGGCTGCTGCGCCTCGTCTGAGGATCACAGCGGGAAGCTGCCCTGCATGAGTGCACGCAGTTCGGAAAGGTCGGTCTGGGAATAGCCTGCGGTTGTCACCACGGACCCGTGACCGAGCAGGGCCGCCGCCATCGGCAGCGGAGCCTTTTTATCGATCACCAGCGTTTTGCCGACGAGATGCCTGAGCCAGTGAGGCGAGGCGCTTTCGAGAACCAGACGGGCCGCCGTATCGCTCGCGGGCATCGCCGAAGCCATCTCCCGGAATGCAGCCTTGACCTCCCGGTAGAGCCCCGATGCGCCGAGACCGGCGCCACGCTTTCCCCGGATCAGGGCCGCGACCTCGCCCGGTAACGGCGTTGCCCCGAGTCCGCATGCAACGCGATACTGTTTCAGGAAAACCGTGCAGCTGTCGGGGACCGGAATGGAACGCTGCTTCCGTCCTTTGCCCTTGACCCTGATCGTCCAGCCGTCGGCGTCGACGCTCAGGCGCGGATAGCCGTCCCGGGTCGCCAGCTCATCGAGCCGGATGCCGGTAAAACGATAGGTCGCCAGGATCGCGGCGCGCCGCGCGACGTCCGGCTGACGGCCAGTGCCCCCAGTCCGTTCGCGTAGCCAGCGGTCGATAGCGGCTACCGCGGCAGCCGGCAGGAGACGCTCGGGACGGAATCCTGCGCGGACAGCCGCGGTGTCGCCCAGCCCGGCGCACGGGTTCGACGTCAGATAACCCGTGAGCGTCAGAAAACCAAACAGACTGCGCAGGACCGCCATCGTGCGTTGCTGGCCCGCTTCGCTGCGTGCGGCTCCCTCGTGTTCCGTTGGTGCTTCGCCCCGCTTGCGGCGTGCATCCCGGTAATCGAGCAGGGTATGGCGCGTCAGCGCAGACAGCGGGCCGGCCACGCCATTCGCTTCGCACCAGCGGACCAGCGCACGTATTTCCGACGTGTAGGCGCGAAGGGTATGGGGCGAGCCGCTGGCCCGCTCCTGCAGGAATCGGTGGAGCGCGACGCCGTCATCGGAGACGCCCAGGGTATTGGTCGTCAGATCACTGTTGTAAAACCGGCCGGTGCCCGAGAGCCAGGGTTCGCATGCAAGGGGGCGTCGCGGCGGCCGCAGGTCGGGGTGGATGACTGCGGCCCCGGGGCGCTTCGGGCCAGGTTCCCGCGGCGCCGGCGGATGCACCGGGCGGAACCGGACCCTGAGGGTGCGCAGCAGGCGCCCGACGACAGCTTCCGCAGTGGGTGCCTGTGCCGCGCCCAGCGTGCGGCTTTGACCCAGGTCCCAGAACTGGACCGCTGCTCCGCCGCCGAGCAGCAGTGCAAACACTTCTGGCTGGGCGGTTTTGGCCGCCGGCATGGATCCGTACTGCTGGAGAAGCCTCGCGGGCGTCCATGTCTCGTAGACGGGCAGGTTCAATACAGACGACAGGTACGCGATGACGCCGCCGATGTCGCAAGGCAGCGGTTGCGGCGGGTCCACCGAAACGTCGAGGTAGTCTGAGGGGCGTAGCATGGCGCGTCATCCATCTGGCTGGCTGCCTGGCGGGCTAGCCGGCGGGAGGGTTCTGCTGGCCCGCGGGCGGAGTGGAGGGCGCGCTTGCATGGGTTTGTGTGCCGGCGCCAAGCAGTTTCTTGATACTGCGCGCTCACCTGGGCGCGACGATGGCGCAACGCTTTCATTTCTGGCTGGACGGCAGGGGCTGTGCCACGGCCCGCGACTGGCGAAGCTCGTCGGTCATCGCAAATAACTGCTTTGACAGGCCGGCATACCGCTCCCGGACCGCTGCCAGTTCCTCGTCGTGCTGGCGCCGGGCTTCATCGCTGGCGCGGAGCGCCTGGTCACGTGCCGCTTCGGCACGAAGCGCACGGTCCGTTTCCCCGGCGAGCCGCTGCTGGAGCTGGACCAGTTCCGCCTGCTGCTGTGCGACCCGCACGTCCCGCTCGCGCGCCTCTTTCTGCCGGTCGGCAAGTTCGGTCTGCAACATCACCACCAGCGCATTGGCGTTGTCGCGCTCTGCCGCAGCGGCGGCGACCGAGGCCAAGGCGTCCGCCTGTGCTGCGGCGAACTCACGGCGCGCGGCTTCCAGCGCCATCAGCCAGAGCCCGCGCATCGAGTCGGCCACCGGTTCGGGAAGGCCGCTCGCTTTGTAGCGCGCGGCGCTCTCGCTGATCACCTCGGCCTCGATTGTGCGGATCTGCCGGCCAATCCACGAAGGATCTCCACCTCCCAACAGCTCTCTGACATGGCGCGTGGACACGACGCGTCGGAACAGTAGCGGGGTGACGGGCGCAGCCACGCCGGCCGCGTCCAGCAGCTGCTGGACCACGATACGAACGGTCTGCACGGAATTGAGCGGTGTTCGTCCCATCGATCCATTATGGCCGCAAATCACGGGGTTGACGGGATTTCCCGATTTCATGGCGCAGTTTGTGGAAATTCAGGAAAAAACGTCAGGGAACAGATCCGCAGTGCAGGATAAGTTTGATTATCGTGCCAATCGGGGCGCAAGAACGCGTCCTGCCTGAAGTCAGACTGCGGCCTCATCTCGTCCAGTCAGTTCACTTCAGGGCAGGCCAAAAACTACCCTCGACATATACAGAGAAGTCATATAAAAGAAACTTAAGACCCTTCGGTTGAAATGGTCTGAAGGATAGCACCGTTGTACGATGACTCGCGCGATTCTGCCTGTATGGATCTTGATATCGTTTGCAGTACGAAGCATTGTCCTGTGGACGGAGCACGGTGGGGAGATGGCCAGATCGGACCTGGAAATGGCCCGTGTTTTCAACGCCATCAGGTCGCCGTGAAAAATTATTAGTGTCTGTTATTCACGATACGATCGCGGCCAGCACAAGCACGACGGTACCGACGCGGCCATCTTGACCCTGGACAACCATGGGCTAAAGTTACCTGAAAAAGCTGTCGGGTACTCCGCCTGAAGCACACAGTCATGCGAGGCATTCTCACCAATAAATATGGAGTACTTGAGAAAAAGGCGGGGCGAGGGTGCGACTCGGCATGAGGATCGCACCGCACCCTCGGGTTCAGAGCCCGGCGTGTTTTCGGCACTTCCGTTTCAATGGGTGCAGATGCATCTTCGGTGCTCGCCAACGCGGCCGCATCAGGCGCCGCATTTTCACACTCAGGAGGGCTCATGAAGCCAACCGCAGGTATTAGCACCAAGGGAAAGCATCAGAGACCGCACATGGATGCCACGCACCCTAAACCCAAAAAGTCCCATAAGCATGCAAAGCACCATAAGCATGAAGCGCAAGACTGGGACCTGAGCGGCGCCTCGCCCGCGTTCGAGCAGATCCGGCGTACGCTGGGCGGCTTGCCGACTAGCGACGCCTTGCTGCCGCCACCGCGATGGCCTGAACAGAGGTCCCACGTTGTGGCGGCACCCGCGTCGGGCGTTGGAAAGCTGCGAACCAGACTGGTAGACATTGGGCGTGATGTGGCCTGCGTTCCGCCTTCGTCGAGGCGAACCGGTTTAACCGACAACCCGCTCATAAGACCCGTTCCGCGGCTACATCCTGATGACAGCGCGCGTCGGTTTAGGAGCCGCCGCTCCAGCGCAGCGGGGCAGGGATTCTGGACGGATCTTGCCAATGAAACCTGGCAGATTAACGTCAGATCGATAACCGGATTATCAGCCGTTGTGAACACATGCCGCGTTAGCGTACGGGACTGGCACACCCAGCGGTTCCTAACGTCTGTAGATCTTGGTCCGTACAGGCAGGATGGTGCGGTGGCATGCCTTGTGCGCCTTTCCAAACAGAAAAGGGTACCTCACGCACTCGTTATGGACTATCAACCGGATATGCTTGCCCAGGTCGAGCAGTGGGCCTTCGCCCACGGCGTGATGGTCGTCATTTTGCCAGTGGCGCAGATCATGGGTGATTGCCAGGGCCAGATGTATTAACCGGATGGCGGGCCACGTTCCGCGACAATGGCGAACTGCGGTTGCCAGCGGTGGTGTGTGGGCAGGGCAATGCCTTGATTCCTGTGAAGCCCGCGGCGCAGCCTGCCGCCATTGCACCGCATAGCGACAGGCCGGCATCTCAATTGATTTGGAGTGCAAACATGATTGGTCTGTCGCTTTCGACGCGCCGTCGTCTGCTGACGCGGCAGCATGCGGGGCAATTGCATGGTGACGGCTATGTTTCTCCACTGAGAGGTCGGGAGTTGCCCCGCTCGGGTCTCATTCACAGGTTCGCGTGCGCACGGTTTGGCGACCGACCAGTGGAATTGCGCTCGGATGCCGAGCTATGTGTATTTCTGGAGCAGTATTTCCGAACAGGCGTCACGGACATCCGTGAACACGTCCCTTCGGTCACATCGCATACGACTGCGATTGCTCTCCGAAATGGTTTGCATCATCCTGGTGGGACGAGCAACCCCGAAGTGCTGCTGACCGACCTCGTCGTGACCCTGCAGAAAGATGGCGCAGTAAAGGAAGAAGCCATTCTGACGCGTCATTCAGATGGCGCATCGACCCCTGCCTTCGAGAACGAGTGCAGGCTGCTCGAGCTTTACTGGAGGGAGTGCGGCACCGAGTTTTCAGTTTGTCGCCGCAATGGCGTCAACGCCCCCCTCGCAGCCAATCTCTGCTGGCTCTTTCCGGTTGCCGAGCAGATCGTGCGCACGGGCGTGACAGCTGCGCAGCAACTGGTCCACGCCGTGCTGCTCGACGAACTGGTTCATCACGATCACGTTACCATTCGCGAGGCCTGCCGCGCGGCCACCCGACGTGGATCTCTGCCTGCGGGCGCGTCGGTGTGTGCGTTCCGGCAACTGCTCGCCATGCAGGCACTGGTGGTAGACCTGTCGGCGCGCGACCTGTTCTGCCTGCCCCCTGCAGCCTTCACGGTAACCGCGTCTCGTGCCCAGGACTGACTCTTTTGCGGGAGCACGACATGCCGATGCGGATTCAATGCAGGATTCCATTTCCCGTATGCAGTCTCTGGCGCGCTCCGGACTCCGGGCTTGTCTACCGGGTCGTGTACTCCGATACCCAACACACCGAGCTTTGCCCCATCACGGGAAAGCACCTCAAGTTTTCCCGATACAGGACCGCGGATCTGCGGGTCTTCACCGAAGATGGTTATCGCGGCGCAGAGCGGATGATGCCGGTTCTGGAGGACCCGTTCGCTGACCAGAATAGGACGCGCCGAGCGCTCGTCGGGCACGACAGCAAATCGTCGGAAGTCTGGAAGCGAATCCGTCCCCTCGTCCAGCCCGGAGAATCATTCAATCCATCGGCGATCCGGCCGCTGCTTGACCGGGCGACGCGCGGCCGGCTTATCCGCGAGACGGCCGAACGCGAGGGCGTTCAGGTAAAGACCATTCATGGAGACCTGCTCAGATATTTCCAGCGTGGCATGACGGAGCTGGCAGTGCGCAGCGATCTGCCCAACTGCGGACGGCCACGAAACGGCGGGGCCTATCGCAGCGAGCCGGGTGGGAAGCGTATCAGGCGGAACTACACGTGCCGGCCAGGCCGTCGGGCGAAATCGCAGCGTCTGCATCCGGAGCGACAATACATGCTCCCCGGCAAGCAACTGACCTGTCTGCTCTGGCAGGCGGTTGATCTGCTGTTGACCGAAAGCGAAGCCCCGTGGCTTGAAGCGCTTGGCGCCCGAAAAGGAACCGGCAGGAGTGAAGAAGAGAAGGCCGACACGATTGCACGAAGGGTAGGACGTGAGCTCGCAGGGGCGAAACGTCATGGGCAGACAAGACGATCGACGCGCAAGGTGAGGTCGCGGCCAACGTATAAAAATGTCGCCGACACACTTAACCGGCTGACGCGCACGCAGCGCGAAGTGAGGGATGAGCAGGGTCGCCTGAAGGAACTGGAACTGGGGGAGGTCGGCATCATTACCCCCAGACAGGTCGCGTACTTCTGCCAGTCGGAGCCGGATGTTCGTGCAGTGATGATTGCCCGCCGGCATGGACGTGCGGGACCGTTGCTGCTGCACGGGCGCGCTGACCGGCGGACGAAGGGCCCGGGCGACAAGTTCCTGCTCGATGCGACGATCGGGGATATCTACCTGCTTTCGCGGCTGGACCGGACCGTGGTGGTAGGAAGGCCGACGATCTATTTCCTCATTGACTGGTTCAGCCAGATGATCGTCGCACTGCGCGTGAGTCTCGAGCGCCCAAGCTACGCGGCTGCGGCGTCGGTGATCGAGGCGGCGGTTACGCCGAAACACGATTTCTGTGCGCGGTACGGCTTCCATATCTTGTCTGTGGAATGGCCGTGCGATTTCCTGTCTGCCTCAATTGTTGCAGACCGCGGAAGTGAGTTCATGGCTGCGGAGCCCTGGCAGCGCCTCGCGAGGCTTGGCATCTCGATCAGCAATTGTCGTCCGTATACGCCGACGTGGCGAGCCGCTGCGGAGCGGCGCTGGGGAAGTGTACCGGTGATCTGGCAGCGTCAGCAGGTCGGAGTGGTCGAGCGCGACTGGCATGAGCATGGCCGGCCGCAGCGCTATCCGTGGGACGCCATCTACACATTGAGTGAGTTCATGACGCACGTCTTGCGTGCCGTTCATGTCTATCACAGGACTCCGCTCTCCGGAGAATTCGCACACCCCGAGCTGGTGTTCGCGCGGGAGGCGAACACGCCGCTGAACCGCTGGCGGTGGGGGATCGAGAACCTTTCCGGGGCGCTCCATGAGCATTCCGTCAGGGACATTCAGCTGGCAACCTGGTACGGAGATACGGGGCTCCTTACCGAACGCGGTGTCAAGGTCCACGGCAGATTCTATGCGTCCAGGGAAACGGAAGACGCCTATCTGGGCCGACTTGGCGGCAAGGACCGGCATGTTCGTATCCAGAGCGATCCCGATGAGCTCGGCGGAGTATGGGTCGAACTGAATGGCTTCCCCATTTTCTGCCCGGCGGTGGATACCGGGGTCGCGATGCAGGGCATCTCATGGGCCGAACATCAACAGTATGTCGATCAACTGCATGAAAACAACCGCGAGGAAGACTTCATGCAGCAGGCAGAGCGGATCAGGCAGATGAACGACGCCCGTATCGACACGGAAATCGCAAAAAAGCGGACGCGCGCCGCGCTCAAGGACGCGGGCAAGCCGCATCCGACCTCAACGGGCATGAGCGACGCGCGGCATCACGAAAACGCGCTGAACCGGATGATGGACGCGGGTTCGCCATCGCAGACCGGTCCTTCCAGAGCCCAGTATTCCACCCCCTCTGACAGTCCCACTTCCGCGCAGCCACAGCAGGAACCAGACGGTTCACTGCGCGAGGAGCGGGATGCCGCCGCCCTCAAACGTTTGGGCGCGACGCAGGAAATCCGGCAGCACACCAATGCCAAAGGAGTGTCGCAATGAAACGCCACAACGACCACCGCATTCCTGAACCAGGGAATACTGTTGATACGCTCGCCGAGGCATACGCGCCGGGAGATATTTTCAATGATCCCATTTTTGCGTTAACTCAGCGGTATGTAGACGCTGTGTATCACGACAGGGCCCTGGAATTACCCGAGCACGCCGATAACCCCCTTATCCTGGCGCTCCCGCCTTTCGTAAACCTGGATGCGACGCTTGGTTGCCTTCAACGTCGCTTCGCTGTTTCGTGTCCGGAAGCATGCTGTACCTGGTCAAAAGAGCGTCGTCTCATGGCGATCGATCGCATCGATCGTTTGTTGATTATTCTGCCTGTTCACATCACCCTGCTGACGTGGCTCCACACAGCGCTACGTAACCAACTTGGGCGATATAGGCCTGGCGTTAATCTTCATAAGGTCATGCAGGAATCCTATGAAAAAACCCAGAATGGTGAGCCGGGCGTAATCGCAGACCTCGTGGAAGGGCATGCCGCGTGTCGTGCGCTTGTGGGCATGTCTGGCACTGGCAAGTCCACCGCTATGAGGCTGGTATTGAGTCTCTTCTCACCGGTAATCCGTCATCCGGACTTCCGGAATCCCCAGTACCGGTTCAGGCAACTCGTCTGGATCTACGTAATATGCCCATCAAATGGCAGTGTTTTGACCTTCCTCAAGAACATACTCCGGTGGGTCGATCAGCATCTTGACACTCACTATCTGGAAGAGATGCGAACACGCGATAACAGTGGCGACTACGTGGAAAAGGTTATCTATGTCCTGCGGAAGTACTTCACAGGCTTGCTCGTCATTGATGAATTCCAGAATCTCCTCAGGGCCGCTGCAAACACCGAACTGCTGGACACCGTGGTGAACCTGCTGAACAGCGGCTGCTGCGCCATGATGGTGATGGGCACCCCCGAAATCGAGCCTATTCTAAAAACGCGGTTACGTCTGGCCCGGCGCGTGTCGAACGACGGGTACGAAATACTGGAACCGTTCAGCAACGGACAGGTGTATGAAATGTTCGTCGACAAAGTCCTGGCGTTGAATTTCCTCGAAAAGCCGACCAAGGATCTCGGGCGCGTGAAATCCGTCGTTCTCGGCCTCAGCGCCGGATTGCCGGCCCTGATCAAACTGCTGGTCAAGCTCGCCCAGACTGTGGCAATTGAGACCGACGGTGAACAGATCACACCAAAGCTGGTGGGGCAGGTCCAGCACGAATTGCTTGCACCGCTATCTGGTATCGTCAAGGCGTTGCGCAAACGGAACTCCATTGAGCTGGCCGGCTATGTCGACGTGCTAAGCGGAGAGGTGGCCGAGGCGCATCAACGTGCATTGAGCCGGTCGGCCGGCGCCAAGGACTTCCATGATCAGGTCCGTGACCAGACCTTTGCGTCGGCTGTCTCTTCGCTTCTGGCGCTCGGCGTCAGCCAGAGCCATGCTGATCAGTGGGTCAACGAGGTCCTTCGCGAAAGGCCCGGTTCGACGTCGCATGGCGTGGTACTGGAAGTACTCAGGAGGATGGAAAAGTCTCAGTCTCCCACCCGGCCGCCGAAAGCCGCGTGATTTATTGAGGTCCACAAGCCATGACTAAACCCGTGAACTGGCGGAGCAGGAATCGCACAACTGAAGCAGTTGCGCTGGAAAGCTTTCTGCAATGAATCATGGCGACCGATCTGTTTCCACCCGAGTCCGACGAGCCGCTGTTCGGAATGATTTCGAGGTACGCGATTGAACTAGGCGTACGGGACTGGAAGCGTTTTCTTGTGAACCTCTTCGGTTTTCGTGCGCACTTTTCTCCGGCTCTTGCGTACAATCTTTCGCGCGTAGCCGAGAATACGGCCCAGACGTGGGGCGTGTCGCCCGAACAGATCGCGGAGCAGCGCACGCTATTTCCCTTCTACGCGGCGTTTGTCACGCGAACGCAATCGCAAACCATGCTCGACCTGCTCGTCGTGCGGCGGTCACGTGCATTGGCCACGTTTATGCCCAAGCTGATCCACCAGCAGCGGGTCGTCCGGATTTGTGACGCCTGCGTTGCTGAGGACAGGCGCAAAGGCGATGCAATGCACTTCAGGCGCGTTCATCAATTGCCAGGTGTCGTTGTGTGCCCACGACACGGGTTGTGGTTGCGCAATCTTGACTATGGCTCCAGTGCTCGGACACCATGGCCTTCCGTCCAGGAGGCACTTGCGCGTGGTCAGATCGCTTCGCTCACAGCGACGCCAGAGCAAATAGGCAATCTCAGGCGGGTTGCCCTGGCGGCGCAGTATCTGCTGGAGTCCAGGGTCGCAGTCGACGGAGAACAGTTGCGCCAGTCATGCTGGGAGGCACTCCATAATGCAGGCTTTGCTCATGGACGGGAGGCGCTGTCGAGCAATCGGGTACTCCAGGCATTCGTTACGTTTTACGGCGAGCGCTATCTGGAGATGGTCGACCTACGCCCTGCCAGCCGCCAGAACTGGGTCGTCGCGCGACTCGCCGGGCGGCAGCGTGCTTGCTGTGCGTTGCCCAACGTCCTGCTGGCAGTTTTCTGCGGTAGCCACGCGAGCCAGTTGTCAGTCGACGGGTGGCCGTCCTGTCCGAATCATCTCGCTGCTCATGGCCCGGGACACAAGGTCGAGGCCCGGGAAGTGCACAACGGCAGATACTATGCGCATTGCCGATGCGGCCACTCGTTTGCCTATCGCTCGGTCGCCGGAGGGGAGCCACTTGGTGTGGAGGTCACGGTATACGGACGAGCCTATGCCGAACGCGCGAGCTTATTGTTCCGCACTGGTCGATCCGTTGCCCAGATCGCGCGCGACCTTCAGATATCGGAAACCACAACCCGAAGGATGGTCAGGCGCCGGGTAGTCGATGCGTTGCCGAACCGGACAGATTCGGTCGCGCAGCTTCGTGCGAAGTGGCGCCGGGTCGTAAAGGAATACGGCACCGTCCGGCTGGCGGCAGTCGCCGAGCCTGGACTATGGAAAGCGGTACGGCGGTATTCTCCTGAGGTACTGCAGGAGCATCGGTGGCGGACGCGAGGCGGGAGCGCGAAACGTGAATACGTATGGAATAGACCGAGCCGAACGGGCCAATGACGGGCTAATTTGCTGTCGCACAGCCGCCACATACGGAAAAGCTGCCTCGGGTGACGACTGTGGTTGGTATGTCCAATAAAAAATTTGGCTTGGCACGGACAGACAGGCGAAACGATGTCGGTTGATCTTGATCCTCCATATCCAGACGAGCCCCTGTTCAGCGTCGTCGCACGCTACATGGTGGACGTCGACGTCGGAGATAAGGTGCGATTTCTGAAGAATCTGTTCGGATACCAGCAACGCCTGTCGGTTACCTTAGCCTATGGACTCGAGCGAGTCGCAGAGGAAACCCGTCATGTGTGGGCGTTAAGTAGCGATGAGCTGGCCGAGCAGCGTACCTTGTATCCGTATTATGCAGCGTTGCTTCCCATGCCATTTCGTGACGCTCTGCTGGTCGCCATGCGACAAAAACAACAGAAGCCGTCCCCACTCGTCGTGCACTCGACGTTGCGCTTTTGCGAAGGCTGTCGTGCAGCCGACCGCGCGTCTGGACGACCGGAATATTGGCGTCGGTCTCATCTGTTGCCGGGCGTCGTACTCTGCCCTGAGCACGGTCGCTGGCTGACCGAAATTTCAAGCAATGATCTCCACTTTCTGACGTCTTGGCCGACGCTCCAACTTCTGCCCGCGAAGGATGTCCTTCCAATCGCACTTGACCTCAATGCCGCACAGCTCGACGCCTGCCAGCGTGTGACGCGTGCGTCAGTCTGGCTGCTCCACAATCACGTGTCGACGGACGTTGGGGCCGCGCTGGCGCAATTCAAGGCGACGGCCTGGACCGCCGGTTTCACGTTTGGTCCTCATGATGTCGACTGTCGAAGATTGACCAGGCATTTCATAGAGTTTTATGGTGAACCGTATCTGTACCATATAGGATCGCTGCCTGTACTCGGAAACAATAATTGGCTGGCGAAAGCTGTCAATGGTCGTTTGCCGCCGAGATTTACAATCCGGGCGGTGTTGGTGGTGATATTCATGGCCTCCCTCCATGAGCGAGATAGCGGGTTAGCGTGGCCCCTATGTCCGAACGAATTGGCTTGCCACGGGCCGGGGCATATTGTCGAGCGTCGCCAGTACCACAAAAAAGCGGGGCGGTTCTCCGGAAAATGCAGTTGCGGATTCCGTTTTACCTATAGTTTCACAGAGGCAGGGATTCCCCAAGATGTCCGTCCCACGGTCTACGGACATAGCCATGCAGAACTCGCCCGAAGTCTTGAAGACACGGGCGCGACCTTGGCACACATAGCTGATGTGATAGGAGCTTCGCCACAAGTCGTGTCCCGACTTTTGAAGAAACGCTCACCTGTGCGTGGGTTTTAGTTAGGATGCCAGTTATAGTCCGAAGTTAAATTGTTGGACGGCTACGCTGATTGGTTTGCTGCTGCCGGTCGTGTTGTCGCGGAATCTGGAGGCCTATGAAGTGATTCTTGTTCATAAGCTACCCGATCGATACTAGAGATGTCTTGCGTGCACCTGCGCAAGCTGCGGCCCTACCAGGTCGCCTCGGGGTCGCCTCGGAATTCGACCTGAGCGACCTTTATCACGCGCATAGGTGCGTCTGGAAAAACGTCTGCCGGCGTCCGTTCATCGAGTAGTGCGTGCGGCGAATAAAGCCAGAATGCGCGTCTCCAGCCATCAAGATCGTCGTCGCGTGGGAGCACGGCCAGGAGTGCTGCAATTTCCTTCCTGATTGCGCCAGACTGGAGGAACTGGAAGTCCGGATAGACGAAGCAATGCCGGGGCTCTGACCACACACCCAGCAGAGCACCTCCCGCTCGCTCTTGGATCGCGTACGTTGCCGCTTCCGGACCGGGCGCCTTGCCGGCCAGCATGGCGACCTCAGAATCGTCAGGCCATCCCTTGTCAAGTAACTCGTCGCGAAACATGACCGCTGCTGTCGACCTGAAGTCAGGATGCTGTGTCATGAATGAACTCCACGAGGCAAAAGTCGGATGCTGTTTCCGATCATATCGTGTCACCTTGGCAAATCGCCCAGCCGCTTCGCTGGGCGAGGCACTGCATGAACGGCGCCTCATACTGCCCAGTCAGGCGCACAAGTGCCTCTTCCCGGTTGCTGTCCGGCGAACCGGGCGCCGGATCGCGGTCAAGCAGCGCCGAAACGGTCCTGCGCACTTCGCGATATTCCTCCTAGTTCTCGATGAGCCGCACGGTCATGGTTCCACCGGGAAAGCCAGTGTACTGGCCAGCGGACCGGCACGCGAATTTTTCAACATCCGCGGGACGACTTATCGATTCCCTGTGCGAACGTCATCAGCGCGGGGCCGGGCTGTAGTGGAGCGGTACAATCCGAGTTCGCCCTGACGAGTTGGTAGCTTCGGATGACTGGATTCGCAGTGTACGGCGGAGGTGTGATCGGACAGGTCCGCAGTCGAGGCGATTCAGTTCTCATCTAGGTTCTTTGATGCCAAGTTACGACTTTAAACAACTGTCGCCCCACGATTTTGAGGTGCTCTCCCGCGACTTGATTCAGGCGCGCGATGGATTTGTCCTCGAGTCATTCAAGACGGGCCGTGATCTTGGAATCGATTTTCGTCGCGCGGCTGCGGCGGGCGACATCATCGTTCAATGCAAACACTATGCTGGAACTGGGCTCGCCGGTCTCATGAGCGAACTCAAGAAGGAGGCGGTCAAAGTATCTAAGCTGACGCCCGCTCGCTACATCTTGGTGACCTCGGTTGGATTGTCACCGCCTAACAAGACGGACATTCAGGCGCTGTTCGGTGCCGTACTCGTCAATGGCGACATCTTGGGCGCTGACGATCTCAACAACCTGCTCGGCCTGCATCCAACGATCGAACGACAACATTACAAACTCTGGCTGGCAAGCAAGGCCGTGCTTGATCGCGCAATTCATAACGCTTCGCTGGTTCAGAGCGAATTCGATGTTGAACGCGTGCACCGCGATATCTGCCGCTACGTACGGAGCGCCGCATATCCTCGCGCGCTTGAGATGCTTGACAACGATCACGTGGCAATTATCTCTGGTGCGCCGGGGGTTGGGAAGACATCCCTTGCCAAGATGTTGCTCTACGCGCACCTTTCGCACGGTTATGAAACCGTGTCGATTCTTACGGACTTTCAAAGTGGCCGTGATCGCTATCAACCTGGAAAGAAGCAGATTTTCTATTTCGATGATTTCATCGGGGCCACATTCTTAGGTGAGCGCAGCACCGCATTTACACGAAATGAGGATCGGTCAATCCTCGATTTTATCGAAATGGTTCGAGCCTCGCCAACGGCTCGGTTGGTTATGACCACCCGCGAACATATCCTCCGGCAAGCGGTCGCCACGTCAGAAAAGCTCAAGCATTCCAGCCTCATTGACAGCAGGTGCGTGCTGGCGATCGAAGACTACAGCCAAGTGCAGCGGGCCGAAATCCTGTACAACCACATCTACTTCAGCGACTTACCCGACGCCTATCGCGCGGCGCTTCTCGTCGACCGTTTCTACATGGAGATTGTCCGGCATCGGAAATTCAATCCACGTCTGGTCGACTGGCTGTCGAGCTTTCGACGCGTCAAATCTATCGTGCCCGAACAATACCGGGACTTTGTACGCAATTTGATCGCCAATCCAGCTGAGATATGGCGTCATGCCTATGAACAGCAGATAAGCGATGCTGCGCGCAGTGTTCTGCTCGGTTTGTACACATATGGTGGAAAATGTGGTCCTGGTGTACTCGAACGTGCGTTCCGAGAGTTGCATGCGCTGCGGGCTAGGCGCTACGGATTCAAGACCGAACCTTCGGATTGGCGAAGGGCGCTCAGCGAGCTTAATGGGTCGTTCGTGCGGCCCGGAAACCAAATTGAAGTCATTGACCCTTCGGTTCTGGACATGCTCAACGCCATTGTGCGCCACGATACGCCCAATGCGCTCGATATGATCGAGGGCGCGGTTCGATTCGAACAAGCACGTCGCATCTGGACCTTCGCGCTCGCCGAACGAAACACCAGCGTACTTCGCGACCTTGTTACTGAATCGGCGCGTCTCACTGACGCGTTCAAGCGCCTGCTAACGGCACCGCGAAAGGCCGCTGTGACGGGCGGGGTGGTATTTTTTGATGACAGCATCGAGCTCCGGGTCGCCACGCTGATCGAATTGGCGGAAAGGCACCGGTCGGCCGCTCTCACGGACCTCGTGACATCGGCGATTGAGGATCTCCTTGTTAGTTGGCAATCAGAATCCGCGCGTATCAGCGACGGCGTCGCACTGCTTGCCAAGATCGGGGGAAGTCCACTTGTGTTAAAGCCGTCTAATGAAGAGGTGCGCATGCGCATCGCTCGCGCGTTGGTGATGGAAGCATCAACCGGTTGTCGCTCAGACGAACTCCGCGAGCTGTTGTATGTATTGGAGTCAGATGATCTTGACGACGAGATGAAGGGGTGTTTGCACACAGCCGCCGAAGTCTATCGCGCAGAATTTTTCGGCCGTGAATTGTCCGAATGTAAGTCCGAATCCGAGTATGAATCGCTTGGAGAGGATCTCCTGACCATCGGCGAGCGGACTGATTTCGACTTGGATCAACCGGTTCAGTTGGTTACCGAAGCGAAGGCTAAGTTCGAGGAGCGTCAGGAGGCGTACGCGGACGAGAAGTATGAGGAGTGGAAGGAACTGCGACAAGAAATGAGGGAAGGTGACCGCGGGCTTGACGACCTTTTCGATTCATTACGCAAGCCTAGTTGAGCACGACGCGCTTGCTTGAAGTTGAGAACGATCTCGGTAACTCTTGTGGGACGCTTCGCTGGAAGGTGCTTGTTAGCTCACGTGTAGGAATCGATCGGCAAAGAGTATTGCCGATTTCTTGCCGGCGTTTCTTGGCGGACAAAGAGTTACAGTGAAAACTTATTTTATTGGTCTCGCCAGAGATAGTAATTAGGCTGATTTCGTAAAATAAAATTAGACAGGCTATGTCGGATGGCACACATTGCAACTTTGGCATTTTGCGGGATTCGTCGTCTGAACGTGTTTAAAATCAAACAGAAAGGGACATTCCTAGATTGGCGTACTCGGGAAAATACTTATTTTTTCGGCGATGTTAACATTTTCATTGGCGCTAATGGTGGTGGTAAATCAACCGTCATAGATCTCGTAGACTCGGTAAGAAATCCATTGAGATTGGTCACGTTACCGCGAGAAAACCAAGGAAGGGATTCGCTGTCGGCGTTTGAGTTTGTCTTCTCTGATTCATCGGTCATGTTGTGTCAAACCGCACCAAATGAAATTAAAGGCGCTCCGCGAGCTAAAAATATACAATCGGAATCCACGGATGGTCTCGATATTCAATATATCAATGTGACATGTATTTCTCGTGAGGGCATTTCATCTTCTTTGCGAAGAAATATAAGTAAGGTAAATGTCGATCCTGAATATGAATCGGAACTTCGAGATGTTCAGTGTGAAATTGATTTAAATATTAATTACTGGCGCGAATCGCATCGCGTAGAGGCTGATTCTCTTTGTCGGATACTAAATCGGGCTGCACCTCATTTGCCAGGGGTCCTCTCGTTGTCAAGCTTCGATTCGGACGATTCGTTTGCGAGCGGGCTGGAATATAAGAGGCGAAATCCGTTCCGGCCACATGACAGCGATAGGGTAGCGGTATGGCTGTCCGACGATTCGCGGCAAAGTAACCATATTCAAATTGCTTCACTACCGGCGGGATGGCGACGGCTGGCTTCAATTATTGATTGGCTGGAAAATTGCGAACAGGGATCAGTTTGTCTCATCGAGGAGCCGGAAACGCACTTGCATCCTACATTGCAGCGGCATCTTGCGCACGAGATAGATTGCTACGTCAAGGACAGGGGGCTGCAGATTTTCATGGCGACGCACTCAACGGTCTTTCAGCAAATGGCTATATGGAAAAATTCCTCACGAATATTTGATGCGGGTGGTCAAAAACTTGTTGAATATTCTGACGCGCTCGGACTGCTTGATCGACTTGGAATCAAGGCATCGGACGTTTCCCAGAGCAACGGCGTAATTTGGGTGGAGGGAGCATCTGATCGGCTGTACATTAAGCATTGGCTCGAATTGTGGTGCAAGATGAGGAAGGTGTCACCGCCAGTAGAAAACGTTGATTATTCGTTCTGCTTCTATGGTGGCTCATTGTTGTCTCATTTTAGTTTGGAGGAGCAAAATGGCTTTGTGAAGATGCTGGGTTTGAACAGAAATTGTGCGATTGTGGTAGATCAGGATTTCGATTTTGAAGAGAAAAATGGGGTTTTATTTTGTAAATCATTGAATTCTGCAAAATCACGAATTCTGGAAGAATTTTCTCGTCGTCGCGGCGCATTTGTGTGGGTAACGGAGGGGTACACTATCGAGTGCTACCTGCCTTCAGACTTCTTTGCTAAGAACTTTATAGTTGATGAGCGGAATACGGTTCGTGCAAAGAGTCAAAAGGTAAATATTGCAAACAAATATATTGAGGGCTTCGATGAATTTGAGTCGTGTAGCTCGAGTTTGAAACTAGGAGCACACATGGAAAGATTGTTTTTCACAATTCAGAATTGGAATCATGTTCCAAGTGAGTCTATGGACATGTCGTGCAAATCCTGGAACAGTGATAGATCGATACCGTTTCGCGCCATTCAGGCGCATCCATAGCTCCAATGGTATCTGCCACGGGGGGTGACACCAGACATTGCGCCTCGCCCCCCATCATCCAGGGTCACGGGTAGCGGATCCGACATGCCATTCGTTCGATCGTTGATCTGTACAAGATACTTGCAGTCGACGCGTCGATGTGCGCAACGTTCGTTTATAGATCCCAAGACGGTGTTGGGGGCGGCAGGCGCGATACGAACGGAACTCCGCTGGACGCTTTTAGCAACGCTAACAGTACCGGCTTATTATGATTGCCGTCGTCGCAATCCCAACGGCCATCGCCCCAATCCGTCGAAACGAATCTCTCTAGGGCATGCACGGCCATATGCACGTCATCGTCCAACACTTGCCGCGAAGCGCGAAGGAAGCTGTCGAAGCAGTCCGGCACGGCACTGTAGTCGATCGAGGTATACGGCATGAAATCGACGAGGAAGCGATGCACGAACTGGCGCACGTCATACTTGGGCATTTCCATCTCGACGGCGCGCCACACGTCATGTGAAGAGGGCCAAAATTCGTGAGTCGCGACGAAGGGAATCCGTTTCGGATGCAGCGCGTACAGCAGGCGGGACAGTACGGACTTCCCCCAGAGCCATTCCATGGACGCTTCCACATTGCGGATGAACTGAGTGCGGTCCTCCACATCCAATGCACGTCGGAGCTGAGCGTCGATCGCCACGGTCACGTCGTTCCAAGCGCTGCCGTGCGGTGGCGCGTCTGGATAGGCCACGGTGACCAGCGTCACGATTCGCTCGAGCCGGTCCGCGAAATTGACTTGATCCATCGCCTCAGCTAGGTCTGATACTACGGCCACAAGCACCGGATGAACCTCGGACCTCGTGTCCCCGACGAGCCGACGCAAAGCGTCGAGTGACGCCCTTTCGAAGGTAAGCCGTTGATTTTCCCACCGCTGGACAAGGCCCTTTTTGACGAGGTACTCGATGAACGCCTCGCCCTGCAGACGCACTCCTGTCTTGCGAGCTACCTGCTCGGCGACGCGCTCCATGGTGGGCAAGCCAACTTCCATCCATAAGACGCTATGCTGCGCTAACGCCACGTAGACGCCGAGTACCAGTGCCGCATGTTGCCACGGCACGTTGTGGTAGGCCGACACCTGCTGCACCGCTCGGCGGACTACCGTCTCTTGAAGCGCGCGCTCAGCCAGGTCCTGAAACAGTCCACAGTCATTGGTCGACGCCGACCGGATCAGGTGTTGCGCGTGTTCGCGCACTAACGTGCCGAATAGATTCAGGGAAAATGGCTCCGCAATGTCGCGCAAGACCGCCTCGCGCACGGCGTCGAGCGCCTCCAGTTGCCAGTCGGTCAGGCCAGCTTGGTTCAGCACAATCTGCCAGCGGGAATTGTCATCGTAGTTTTCCGCTTCCAGTGTCACCTTGTAGCGCTCAAGGCGTGTGCACATGTGGTCAGGCAAGCGTCGATACATATCGAGGTCGCAGGTGACGATCACGTACTTATCGCCTGGGGCCTTTGCAAGCATTTCCGGCAAGTTGGCAGGCGCATACGGATAAGCCGCGCCATGTTCTGTCCAGCCATTCTTTACAATTAGCAACGCTGGACCTTCATCCCATAGGCGGGCCGGCAAGCCGGCGAAAGTTTCCAACTGGATCAACGGACACGGCAGCTCAGTCAGTTTGAAACCGGTCGCGAGGTAGTCGGCCAGCGAAGCCTTGCCGATATCCGGAGACCCCACGATCAGCACGCAACCGTGTTCACGCAGGGTTGATGCGGCTTGGGCGGCAACGTCTGGCGGCACATATCCCGGGCTGGGTCCTGATACTGGTCTTGCCCCGTGCTGTTCCAGTATCAACCGAAGCTCATCGGCGGTAAACCGGGTATCCCGCTTGCCAAGCATGCACAGCCGGAACGCATGCTTGAGTGCAGCGATACAGGCCCCCACTTGGCTATGTGGCACCCGGCCCTTTTGAGCGAGGAGATCGTGAATCCGATGCTCCAAAAGTTCCGCATTCAAGTCATGCAGGATGTGCAGGCGCCCGCGGAGAGCGGCCAAGCGGTCATGCAAGCTAACGGCTAACAGCCCTCCGGGCAACTCGGCGTCGTCGTGCCCGAGCGGTATCGTAGTGCGCGCAAGAGCAGTTAGTTTGCCGTTCACACGTGCATCCGTCACCAGCGTGTACGACAGAGAGGCATCGTTCAAAAGCATCTCTAGGGCCCTGGGCCTACGTCGCGATACAGAGTCAGCCTCGCGCGCCGATGTGCCTTCGCCGATCACGTCGCGTAGCGCCTTAACCGACCACAGCTGGTTCGATAGTGTCTTCATCTGGTAGATCACGCGCGTCGACTTTCCATCAGACGCTACCAAGGTGGACGATTCCTGATCCGGCGACAGCACCGCTCCGACAATCTCGGCCTCGAGGTCTTCCTGGTTCTGTGGTTCCACCACTACCTCCGTTACGCGCCGGGCCTCGAGCATTAGCGACAGCGCGATCCAGATCGAAGCCTCGATCTGGTATTCGTAGCCTCGATATCCACTCAATCCTCCTTGTTTCTTTTCAGCCATGCTTCTCCCAGCACCATGCGGTGACTCGCAACCGGACAACGTGCCACATGTGCCCGATCTCCTTTCCCGATAGATATAGAGTACCTCACCCTGCAAGCGCGACACGCGATGCCTGTTTGTGAACATCCGCTCGATGGCAAAAGTAAAGACAAGGGGGGCCGATGGGCGCCCGCCGACTGCTCCTTACCGCGCTCATGGAGCTCGACGCTGAGCAGGCAACGTGTGCGCCACTTCCATTTCGCCTCGTACCCAATATAGTTGAACCGAGTCAACTTACCGATCGGTTCGAACGGCGCTAGGCTGTTCTTCTAGCTCGTCGCTGCGTGCTATGAGACTTGCGCAGCTACCTCAACGGCTTGTACAAGGCTGAATTGATTCATCGCCACGCCTGGAAAACGTGGGAATCTTTCTCATAAGTGTCAGGGTTATATAGATTTACAGACTCATTCCTAAACATCGCAGTCGGTGCTTGTTTCCGGATACTAACATTGGCCCTGACCTCCTGACCCCGAGTACCAGAAAGGTGACGGGCGTCGCTCCGTTCACAACGATGGCTTTCAATCTTGAAATGTTCTTGCTCTGGGAAATACGGTGATGACGCAGGCACAGAGGCCTTAGGTTTTATGCTTGGCGGCCGATAATATTCTGTACAGAACTAAACTTGGACGAAAAACCTCGTGCATCATGAGGTCGGCCCGAAAATTGGCCGGACTGCGATTTGAGAAAGCGCCCTGGAGACAAAAAGAATGAACCTGAGAAGCGAGAGCGAGCATGCCGCCCACGCAGACGACAGCTTTCCGATCCGGCACGGGATTGTGCTCGATCAAAAATATGATATCTCTGCTGACCGATCGGACGGGGGCATGTCAGCGGTTTTTCGCGCAACACAGATAACCGACCAGCGAGAGCTGGCGATAAAGGTGCCGTTAAACAGATCGGATTATGCGCGCGCGGCGCTCTCAGTCGAGCGAGAGGGGCGAGCGCTCGATGATCTCTCGCATCCAAACATTGTTCGGCTCGTCGACAGCGGAAACGTTTCTAACATCCCGTATCTGGTGCTCGAGTGGCTTCCGGGCGGTGATCTCGCAAAGCGCATCGAAGCACAAGGTCCGACAAGCTGGAGCGAGTTCTATGAAGAAATTGGTCGGCCGTTGTTACAAGCGCTGGCATATGCTCACCAACGGCACTGGGCTCACCGTGACCTAAAACCGCAGAACGTGCTCTTCGACGAGGACGGGACACCGAAGATCGTGGATTTCGGCATTGCTCGCAACACCACACAGCCTCAACTGGGCCTGACCTTTTCCCAGACGGGATCGCCCCCGTACACGCCCCCCGAGGCAGACGACGGTTATCAGTCAGACCAGAGGGATTTGTACTCCTGGGCGGCAATTGCCACATCTTGTTTGGCCGGCACAATATTTCATACGGCGGAGGATTTGCGTCTCGCACTGGAAAGTTTGCGTGATCTGTCGACGCCGAAATCTATCTTGCGCAAAGCGTTATCTGAATCACCGGATGGTCGACAAGAGACTATCTCGGTTCTTCTCGCAGACCTCGATTCTTACCACGCGGCCGCGATTTCCAAGTCGCAAGTTCCAATCGACGTCTTTCTGTGCCTTCAACCATCCAGTACCGCGTCACTAAAGGCCGAGTTTTCGAATTTAGACGAGAGACAGTGTGCATCCTATATTGTTGACGACCTCAATTCCAACTGGTCTGCCTTCAACGATCAGGACGGAGGATTCGTCCGCATAGTGGGCGCCACTTTGCGGATTCGTTGCAGGACTCGGGATAACGACTTGCTGGTCGAGGAATTGGCAATTCACACGCCCGATCGGGCAAGCGAACTGCGCGAGCAATACGCCACGGTGCCAGGAGTAACCTTCCGGGCTGACGCTGTTCGCGAATACAAGACGGCCCGTGATGGGCTGCGCACGTTCTTTAGCCGACTTGACGTAGTGGACAACGCGCGGGCTAATGAGGCGGAGCAGAAGAGGCGTGACTACTGGTTTGATTGTTGGGCGGATTTTCTGCGCGAGAAGGAGCGTCTCTACAAGTACAAGCAAAAAGAATTCCTTGCTCGTCGGATAGACGACGAAGAGGAATTTCTCATTGCAACAATCGAGGGTGATTTCGAAAGAGAGGAACTCGGTGCGTCGCTGGTATTGCAGACGGTCAGCGGTAGGCCCGTCATTTTTACAGTGGTTGATGTGGAGGCCGACCAGGTAACACTCTTTCTGCGGTCTGGAAGGAGAGGAGACGTTCCACGCGCAAATGCAGTGCTTCAGACCAACTTCGAGGCGGAGCGCAAGTCGCTTCAGAAGCAACGTGCGGCGCTTGAAGATATACGCGCGGGGAGAGCGGTCAGCCCGACAATCGGTGCCGTCCTGTCCGAGCCGGAGACTGCTACACCCCCTGAACCGGCCGGCCTTCAGTTTCCCGATCATCTGAGCTCGGACAAGCGACAGGTTTTGGACAAGGCAATGGAGGTAAGCAGCCTACTCGTCGTGAACGGTCCGCCGGGAACAGGTAAGACGACCTTGATTGCAGAGCTGATCAGCGCGTATCTGAAACGTTATCCCGACCGACGCATCCTCCTGTCGTCACAGACTCATGTCGCACTCGACCATATCATTGCAAAACTGGACGAGAAAAAGCTCGCGGACGAAGTGGTGCGTATCGTGTCATTTGGATCCGAGAATGCACACAAGGTAAATAAGTCTGTAGAGCGCCTCACGCTTGAGCGGAAAGTCAAAGACTGGTGCCTGAAGGCCGAAGCACGTTCCGAGCGTTTCATGGAAGCCTATGCTCAAGGAAAGGGCATAAACGCGTTCGAAGTAAAGGTCGAGTTATTGGGGCGCAGCTACCTGGAAACACGGAAGGCGCTCCGGACGCTCAACGAGAGACAAGAAAGTCTCAGAGACAAAAAACTGAAGATCGACGACCGACGGTTGGAGCAACTCGGGGAGGGACAGCTTCCGGACCCGCATGAGATTCTGCGCCAGACGGTGGATACGTTGGGCGAAGAGGACGAACTACAAACGAGCATTGATTCATTGGACGCGAGACTTGGTCGATTGGTCAATAGTCTCGACAGGCTCAATGGTTTTGGCGTCGATTTCAGGACGGCGGACGACAACGAACTCGAAGGGTTGCTCGATGGTCTTGTTACAGAAAATAGCGCCAGAAAAGATCTGTTGCCGCTCATGAAGCTTCATCTGGACTGGCTAAATCGGCTTGGTTCTGAACGCTCCTTTCATGGCGCTGTCCTTCGCGAGGCGCGGATTGTGGCGGGAACGTGTATCGGGTTGGGAAGCACGCCCGCCTTCCAGCAGGACGAGTACGATTTATGCGTTGTCGACGAGGCATCCAAGGCGACGGCAACTGAGACGCTTGTCCCAATGTCTCGAAGTCGACGAACAATCCTGGTCGGTGACCCCAAGCAGTTGCCACCATATATTGAGTCAGCATTGAACGAAAATGGTGAATCTCCCTTTTCAGACGATGCAAAGAAGAGCCTCTTATCCGTCCTTCTGTCCAGACTCCCGAGAGAGAGTGTCGAGGAGTTGGTGGAGCAGAGGCGCATGTGCAGCACAATCGGAGCATTGGTCAGTCAAGTTTTTTACGACAACAAACTCGTCAACGTACGCGATGACGATAAGCGAAATGCGGTGGTAGCGCGAATCTATCCGATGGCAGTAACGTGGCTGTCCACATCCAAGATGCCGAAACATGCGGAGACTGAGGCACCGGGCGGCACGTACGAAAATGTGGCTGAAGCGCACGAAATCATTGAACAATTGAAAGAGATATCCAGGCAAACGCGAAAAAGCAAGAAGGCGATAGAGGTGGCGGTCGTCGCAGCATATTCAGCTCAAGTCGCGCGGTTGCGTGACGACATCTCGCAGCAGATAGGACCTCACGCCGGTTTTACCGTGGAAGTGAATACCGTCGATGCGTTCCAGGGGAGAGAGGCGGATATCTGCCTCTACAGCGTCACGCGCTCAAACGACGAAAACAGAATTGGTTTTCAACGTGAGAAGGAACGCCTTAATGTCGCGTTGTCGCGAGCGAGGGATGCTCTGGTAGTTGTCGGAGATGCGACTTTCTGTCACCGCATCAAAGGACAGAACCATTTTCGGATGGTCATCGACTACATTCGCGCGAACCCGGACTTCTGCCTGCTGAAGGACATATGAGAGACCAAACTGAAATTGCAAAGCGTTTCGATTCAGTGACGGGGCATACCCTGGTCGACTATTTCATCCTGCATTTGCCAGTTCAACTTCTCGTTGTAGATATTATCGGTCTTGACCGCAGGCCAGTTCCGGCACCGACAGAATTCTGCCTTCGTGCAGTCGAAGCGGGCTTGGTGGAGGACGGAAATATATGCGAATTCCTTGGCGTTGACCTTGCGTATGGCAGACGGTTGCTGCGCGGTCTGTGTGACGGTGACTACCTTGGAACGGACGCCTTCGGCCAATATCTGTTGCTACGGCGCGGAAAGGAGTTGTTGCGACAGGGCGGGGAAGCGAGCCCATCGGATCGACGCATGTATGTGCTGTGGGATCCAATCCAGCGCGTCGTGCTCGACAGAACGCTGGTCTATACAAAACAGCGAGCCGGTCCAGATGGACTGATGGCGCCGGTACCCAATGCATTTGCGAGGCCGCTGACTGAAGAACTCGCCGTCGGTGACATTAACAAGCTTCGGGCTGCCAGTAGCTCCGTTGGTGATCTCGGGGCCTCCAGCTTCGAAGTGCTCCGTGTAACGGGTATTCACAAATCCTTTGGCAGATACCGACAGTCTGTGGCGTTGATATTCGCCGGGCCCGATGGTGAGCAGACGTTTCGCCTCGCTATCAACGGCTCAATCGACAACGACCTTACCGCCACCTGCGCGAAGATTGGCCTGCCAAAGCTGATTGGGGTCGATCGAGCGATGGCGAACAAGCCAGGCGTGCAGGCAGTCCGAAAACGCTACCGTGAGCTGATTTGTGGAAACGGCCAAGGCCCGAACGTCGCAAGTCTTGTCCAGCGTAGAAGTATTCTGTTGCTGAATCTACGTGGAGTAAACTCGCGCCTTGCGGAAGAGCGGGTCGACTCGTTGTTAGCAAAGAAGATTGAATACGAGATCGAGCTTAACGGGCTCGAACAGGAGCTTGATCGCTTGCCCGTTGTCCCTGTCCGTTGCCATGAGATGGAGTATTACCTCTTTCAGGCGCTTGAAAAGGCGACGCGTTCGATAACAATCACCACGACGAATCCGTCAGCGGCAAAGATTGATGGTGACGTAATAAAGCGTCTCCGTTCATGCCTTGCGCAAGGAGTACACATCAGTATTTACATTTCGGATCGCATTGGCGAGAACGACCCGACGCTGGCTATTTTTGACAAGCTCTCGCGACAGGGGCCGCTCTCGGTTCAATTTCTTCAAAACGACGTTCGGTCAGTTTTCGAGGTGGAATGGGACGAAGGGCACGTGGTTTTTTCCAATGAACCGTCATTTGGGCAACGGCGCCGGCCGATAACTCCCCGAGAGTTTTCCGGCTTCTACGTTTCTGATGGGCAGGCGGTCGCTCGCTATCGCGCCGCCTACTTGAGTTTCGAGCCGAAAGACTTCCTTGTTAGGTTACGCCCAGTTGTGTCAAATTCGGCCGGGATAGTGACACCAAAGAGGAGGGCGCGCGCGGTCAAATAGCCGTCACCATCGCCACGGAACTGCACTACGCGCTGGCCGAACGTTGTGAAGGATCGCAGGTGACCGGCGCATCGCTGCTGGGACGCACGAAGCAGCACATTGAGGCCGCGATGGCGTAAAGGGCTTGACGGTCCACCGGCGGTAGAATGTACTGTTGCAAGCTGCGCGGCGACAAACAACAGAACGGGAGAGGGCATGGCGGTGGAACAGTATCCGGTCGAGGTGCAATCGGACTTCCTGGAGAAAATTACCCGCGCCCGCCCCGTCCCTGCATTGGCGGAGCTGATCTGGAACGCATTCGACGCCGATGCGAAGACCGTTGAAGTGTCGTTCGAGTACAACGACCTCGGGTCGCTGGACGCGATTGTGGTCAACGACAACGGCGAAGGGATTCCGCGCGTGGACGCTGCCGGCTTTTTCCGGTTCCTCGGCGGTTCGTGGAAAAAGTCCAAAACGCAGACCGCGTCGGGGCGGTTTCTCCATGGGAAGGAGGGGCGCGGGCGCTTCAAAGCTTTCGCACTCGGCAACGTCGCCGAATGGGCTGTGGTCTACCAGCGTGACGGCAAGTGCTGGTCGTACACCATCCGCATGACCGCGATCGACATGCGGCACGTCAACGTCAGCGACGAGACGGAGATCGAAGGCGACCCGCAAACGGGCGTCACGCTCACGATCCGCGAACCCATCAAGGAGTTCCGTACCTTCACGTCCGACGAGGGACGTCAAGAGTTGACCGAAGTCTTCGCGATCTACTTGGCAGACTACGAAGAGAGCGCCAAGATCGTGCTCGACGGCCGAGCGATTGACCCGGCGGCGGCGATCGCCCACCGCAAGTCTTTCCCACTGAGCGATGTGGAGATCGACGGCAAGGTACACTGGGTGCGCTTACAGGTGGTCGAGTGGAAAACCGCGGGCAACCGCGCGCTCTACCTTTGCAACCAGCAGCGGTTCCCGTTGGTGCAGGTCGATCGGCGTTTCCACATCGGACCGTTCCAGTTTTCCGGCTACCTGTCTTCGCCATACTTCGATGTGGCACAGAAGGAGGGCACGGTCGATCTGGCGGAAATGCAGCCCGCGATCATCGATGCGATCACTGAGGCTCAGCAGACGATCAAGGACCACTTCCGGACGCGCTCCGCGGAGGAAGCCCGCACGGTGGTCGAGGAGTGGAAGGACGAAGAGGTCTACCCGTTCTCGGGCGATCCCGTGACGCCTGTCGAGAAGGTCGAGCGTCAGGTGTTCGACATCGTGGCGGTCAACGTCGCGCGCCATCTGCCGGATTTCCGCACCACGCAGAGCAAGAGCAAGGCGTTCCAACTCAGGATGTTGCGGCAGGCAATCGAGCGCAGCCCCGAAGACTTGCAGGTCATTCTGGACGAGGTGCTACGCCTGCCCAAGCGGCAGCGCGAAGAACTGGCACAACTGCTGCGGGACACATCCCTGTCGTCGATCATTGGTGCCGCCAAGGTCGTGGCCGACCGCTTGAAGTTTCTGACGGGCCTGGAAGCGGTGCTCTTCGATCCCGAACCGAAGAAGCGGTTGAAGGAGCGGTCACAGTTGCATCGGATCATCGCGCAGAACTGCTGGCTTTTCGGGGAGGAGTTCGGCCTGTCCGTGGACGACCAATCGCTCACGCAGGTGCTGATCGCGCACAAGAAAGCGCTGGACCCAAAGATCGTGATCGACGAACCCGTCAAGCACATCTCGCAGACGCGCGGCATCGTCGATCTGATGCTGTCGAAAGCGACGAAGCAACATCGTGCCAACCAGTTGTCACACCTCGTCGTCGAACTCAAAGCCCCGAAGGTGGACATTGGTTCAGACGAGGTGACGCAGATACAGGGCTACGCGTTCTCCGTCATGGCCGACTCTCGGTTCGCCAAGGTCGGCGTGACGTGGAACTTTTGGGCAATCAGCGACAAGCTCGCGCCCTATACCGAGCAACTGGTGAAGGACGAAACCGGCCTGATCCTCGAAAAGCCGAACGTCAACATCTACGCGAAAACTTGGGGGCAGGTCCTCGACGAAAACCGTGCACGGTTGAAGTTTTTTCAGGACCACCTAGACGTTCAGGTCGATCGCGACGCTTCGCTCAAATACCTGCAACAACGCTACGCAGCTTACTTGGAGGGCGTATTTGAGGTCGATGATTCTGAGACGGAAGCCGAGGCAGATGCCGAGCCTGAAGCCGACGCCACGTCCGCCTAAGGAAGAGAACAGTCTCCCGCCTTACCTAGCTAAGCCGGGCGAATCCAAGCATCCTTGCGGACCACCTCCGAACACAATAAGGCCCCATTTGAGCCGTGCCGCGCAAACCGTTATGCACCATGGACGGTCGCCACTTTTTGTCTCGATTTCCGGCCTAAATGCGTATGATTCTGCAAACGCTCAGTACTTTCTTATACAGACGGGAGCCTCTGCTGGCTCCAATCCCTTGCAATGTCCGGGTGTCAACATCGGAACTTTATTGTCTCGTGATACGAACTGTCGATACCCCGACACCTTGCGATCATCCGACAACGCCACGCAACCAGCAGCCGAGCTAAATTTTCCGCCGACTACTGCTCGCCGCAATGCGTGCAACGATCGGCACCACACGCGGATTTAACGCTGGGATCGAACTACCACGACACTCAGCCCGAGTGACGATTGAATCGATAGTGACTCGCGCCACTGCGCGTTGCGCCCGCTTCGCGAAATGCTTCAGACGGCGATCGGTCACAGGATGCCGCGCCCAGATCAGCGCCGCGAACCAACCGATCACCGTCCATCCGAGCAGGATGTTCACCATGGTCACCGCAAAGGCGTCTTTCCGTTCTCTGGCGTCCGCAATCATCGCGGGCGCCAGATACAGCATTAGCGCACCCAGAACCGCTGCACCTTCGATAGTCTTCAACATTTCGACACCTCGCTACCGCTTTGCTACGCACACGACCTTCAGATTAGTGACCTGCGTACACGCGGGCAAAAGACTGGTCCGGTTGACGGCTGCCGGATTCCGAGGACGACGTCACGACGCCACCGTACGCACTATTGACTGAACCGACTGCGTCGTTGCGTTCTGCCGCGACGGTTTGCGCGCTTTGGCCGCGCTGCGAAGCCGGGGCGCCAACCGACGGACGATACGAAGGTGCCGGACCGTAGCCGCTAGCAAATGCGGGAGCAGCGAAAGCGGTGGTAGCTGCGACGAGCAACGCTGCAAGAAGTTTGCTTTTCATGATGAACCTCCAATGCGATTTTTTTAGGAGCATCGCGAATCTGGTGAGATGCGCGCTGCTGACAAGACGCAGTTTAGATGGCGCCTATCTTTTTTCTATGCCGATAGCGTGAAATCACAGTTGCTACAAACCGAACAATGGGACGGAGGGAGGCCTGTGGCCGGTCTCCGGTCATCGCGGCATTGAGAAAGGCCGGTTACGAATGTTTTGCGGGTGGCCGAAAAATCGCGAAATGTCATCAGGTATCGACAAGTCTTTGCTGGTGTTGGTCGCTCGTTGAGGTGAGCCGTTCCAGGATGGTGAGGAATTCCAGGAGATAGCGCCGCACGGTGAATGGTGAGGAATTCCAGGAGATCACTTCATGACGTTCAACGGTGAAGATTTCCAGGAGACAAACTGCTCAAACTTGCAGACAGGTGAGCAGTCCCAGGAGCGAGAGCCGCACCTCAATCACAAACAAAAGACGTCAAGGTGAGCCGTTCCAGGAGAAAACCCGGCAAAGGTGAGCGATTCCAGGAGGTGAGTCATCGTCGCGCTGAATTCGCACCGAAGATAAGGTGAGGATTTCCAGGGAGTTCGATTCATAGCGCCAACGGTGAAGCACCAAGCACTCAAGCACCTCACCTCGAAGGCATCTACGCAGTGCCGATGCTGCTCATCTGCTTACATCCTCTTCCATATGCAAACAAAGCGTGAACGCATCAGCTCGGCCGCGCAACGCTGCAAAAAGCCGCGTCGCTCGCGCCGTCGGGGGACACGCTCGCTCACACCTTTCGCGGCAGGCGCTATTCACCACCGAGCTTGTAACGGCTTCGTAAAACATGATCTTTCGCGGGTTGATAAGTTGCGCATGACACGCAACGCCGCCACTCCAAACACGGACGACGACGTGACGTGACCATAGACTCGTCGAAGGGAGAAAGCATGAAGAAGTTATTGGCAATCGCGACGCTGGCCGCCTTGAGCGCAACTTTGAGCGGATGCTGGTGGGGACCGCCGCCGGGTTGGGGCGGCGGCGGTCCGGGGCACGGTAGTCCCGGCGGCGGCCCCGGTGGGGGAGATGGGCCTCATGGCGCGATCGTCGCTCCCGGCAACGCCGCTCAAGCCTGACCGATACACGCCGCGCGTGAGTTCACGCGCGGCAATCGTACGAACAGCTCATCGACGCAATTGCGCAAGCAACTACGCCGGAAACGTCATCGACACCACGAAGCCGCCGCCGGCCGCATTATCCGCGTGAAAAGCGCCGCTGTTATAGCGCACCAGACGCCGAACGATCGCGAGGCCCAAGCCACAATGCGCATCGCCGCTGCGTGCTTCGTCGAGTCGCACGAAGGGCTGCAGCGCGCGGTCGAGCTGACCGCTGGGAATGCCGCCGCCGTGATCGCGCACCTCGAGCGTAAAGCGGCCGTCATGTCGTGACGTCGAGATTTCCACCGGCGGTTCGCCATAGGTGAGCGCGTTCTCGATCAGGTTAGTCAGAATCCGGTCGAGGTCGACGAGCGGTAGCTCGAAGCCCTCGCCGGCGTGCAGATTCAGACGCACGAGTGCATCGTCGGCGAGACTGTCGCCGTAATGACGGCGGCAATGCGCGTCGACATTGGTGCGCGGCGAGGAGTCCGCGGTTTCGCGCGCAAAATCCAGAAACTGCGTGACGATGCGCGACAACGACTCCGCATCGCGCAAAAAGCCGCGACGGTTCGCTTCGTCGGGCAGCAGGTCCGCGCGCACCTGCATGCGCGTAATCGGCGCGCGCAGATCGTGCGCCACGCCCGCGAGCATCACCGCGCGTTCCTGGCCGGCCTGCGCGAGCTCATGCACCATCTGATTGAAGTCGCCTATCAATTCCTTCAACTCGCGCGGACCGCTCGCCTCGACGACCGGCGCGCGATGGTCGATGCGGAATTCGCGCGCCGCAAGCGCGAGCCGACGCAATGGCCGCTGCAAATGCCAGGCGCCAACCAACGCGATGATCACGGCGAGCACCAGCATCGTTGCCGATGCGCCGAGAAAGCGCCGTGCCGGGAGCATCGAATTTTGCAGTTTGAGCCAGTCCGGGTAGCCGGCGTAGTGCACCCACACCGTGCCGTCATCGGCGTCGGCCACCACCTGGCTGCCGGGCGGCAACTTCGCGCGCAGGTCGCGTTCAAATGGACCCGACGTGTTCTCACATGGCGCGGGACAGCCCGCAGCGATCACATCGCCCGCCTTGACATACGACACGCCGAGTATCGCCGCGACGTGCGAAGCGGCCAGCGCGCCGTCGTGTTCGGCCTGCACCGCCAGAAGCAGCGCCTGCCGCGCGTGCCCCGTATCGATCTGCCCGCGCTCACGGTCCACCAGCAGTAGAGCGGTGATGTGCACTAGCACGATCAGGCTCACCGTCATCAACGAGAGCCGGCCAAACAGTGTGTTAAAGGGATTGGTCATCGTCACTGCCGCCAGGCACGAACATGTAGCCGGTGCCGCGTATGGTCTGAATCAGGCGCGGATTGGCCGGATCCTCTTCGAGCAGACGACGCAGGCGCCACACCGGCACGTCGATACCGCGTTCGGTCACGTCCGAATACGGACCGTGCAGCAGATCGACGAGTTTCGAGCGCGACAGCGTTTCCATTGGATGCAAGGCGAGCACTTCAAGCAACGCGTATTCACTACCGGTCAGCTTGAGCGGCTCGTCGTCGCGAAACAACGTACGGCTCGCGAAATCGAGTCGGAAGCGGCCGAAGCGCAACGCCTCGCGCTTCTCGACCGGCGCCGCAGCGGCGGGCGCCGGTTGCGCATGCCGGCGCAGCACGGCATGAATGCGTGCGAGCAATTCCTGCGGCATGAACGGCTTGCCGAGATAGTCGTCGGCGCCGAGTTCGAGACCGACCACGCGATCCACGCCGTCGGCGCGCGCGGTCAGCATGATCACGGGAATCGTGTCGCCGTTGGCGCGCAATTGCTTGAGCGCGCTGAGTCCGTCGATGCCCGGCATCATCAGATCGAGCACGATGATGGACGGCCGCTCGCGTTCGAGCCGGCGAGCCAGATGATTGGCGTCGTGCAGTACCGACATCTCGATGCCGCGCTGCTGGAAGAAGGTGCGGAGCAGGTCGCGAAGGTCGGCGTCGTCGTCGACCAGTAAAACCTGGATGGGCGTGTCTGACATGGCTGGGCCCTGATCGATGAGGACATTTGACTGACGGCGTTTGCGCGCGCCTGTCACTCGTCGAAATATATCGAATCGCGCGGCGCCGGCGGTTTCGGGTTCTTAACCGCGCTTACAGTTTATTACGGCAGCGGCGCCAGTTCGAGTGGCCGGCGCGAACTGGTGCGTCCCTTCAAGCCTCTTCACGCGATTACTCCTCACTGCGTTACACGCCGTAATCCCTGTCTAAGCCACCGTAAGACGCTGCTCTCTATGCTGAGCCCCATCTTGCCGCCGGCGCGGCGCTGCGTGGGCTCTTTCGCGAGCGAACGGCGCATGCCGGACGGCCCTTGGTCGAATCCAGTCGAAGGATGCTCACAGCATGCCCACTCTTTCCATCGCGGTCGAACGGTCGCGGCGCGCGCCCGCATTCACGCTTCTTGCCGCAGCCGTCGCCGCTGCCACGTTCATGTTATCGGGTTGCGGCGAACAGGCGTCTCACGGGCCGATGCAGTCGGTTCCCGAAGTCAGCGTAGAAACGATCGCGCCGCATACCGTCGTGTCGAGCACAGAATTGTCCGGGCGGATTTCGGCGATTCGCGTCGCGGAAGTCAGGCCGCAGGTTGAGGGCATCGTCAGGAAGCGCCTGTTCACCGAGGGCTCGCAAGTCGCGGCCGGCGCCGTGCTGTATCAGATCGACGCGTCCAGTTATCAAGCCGCCTACGACCAGGCGGTCGGCACGCTGGCCAAAGCCGTGGCGACGGCCAGCGCCGCGCAGACCAAGGCCGCGCGCTACGCCGAGCTCTCGAAGATCCAGGGCGTGAGCCGTCAGGACTACGACGACGCCGTCGCCGCATTGGACGAAGCAAAAGCCGACGTGGTCGCCGATCGCGCCGCGTTGAAGACCGCGGCGATCAACCTCGGCTACACGAAGGTGGTGGCGCCGATCGCGGGCCGCATCGGCAAATCGAGCGTGACCGAAGGCGCGCTCGTGACCGCCGAACAGACCACCGCGCTCGCAACCGTGCAAGCAACCGCGGAAATGTATCTCGACGTCACGCGATCTTCGGCGGATTGGCTGCGCTTGCAGAAGGAATTCGCGAGCGGGCAATTGCAGCAGTCGGGTACCGACGGCGCGGTCGTTCATCTGGTGATGGAAGACGGCAGCATTTATGCGCTACCCGGCAAGCTGCTGTTCTCCGATATCACCGTCGACGCCACCACCGGTTCGGTGACCTTGCGCTGCGTATTTCCCAATCCGGACGGCGTGTTGTTGCCCGGCATGTTCGTGCGCGCGCGACTCGAAGAAGGCGTGAATCAGCAAGCGATCACGGTGCCGCAACTCGCGGTTTCGCGTGCGTCGGACGGTTCGGCCAGCGTGCTCACTGTCGGCGCCGACAACAAGGTCGCGCAAACCGCCGTGACCGCCGACACCGCATCAGGCGGGGACTGGCTCGTCACGAGCGGCCTCAAGGCGGGCGATCGCGTGATCGTCGCGGGCTCGCAGAAGGCGCGCGCCGGTGCGCTCGTCAAGCCGGTCGAAAGTCCCGCTACGGCGGCCGCATCGGGTGCATCGGGCGCGCCCACCAGCGCGGACAACACGTCGGCAGCACATAGTTAAAGCGAGATTCTCATGGCAGGATTTTTTATCAACCGACCGATTCTCGCGTGGGTCATCGCCATCGTCATCATGATGATTGGCGGCGCTTCCATCGGGACGCTTCCGGTCGAACAGTATCCGAGCGTGGCGCCGGTCTCCGTGCAGATCACCGCGACATATCCTGGCGCTTCGGCGGAAACGATCGCGACTACCGTCACGCAGGTGATCGAGCAGAAACTGAGCGGCATCGACCATCTCCTCTACATGTCGTCCACCAGCAGCTCGTCGGGACAAGCGCGTATCACGCTGACATTTCAGCAGGGCACCAACGCGGACATCGCTCAGGTGCAGGTGCAGAACAAGGTCGAGCAGGCCAGCTCGTCGCTGCCGGAGACGGTTCAGGAGCAAGGCGTGCAGGTCGCGAAAGCGGCCAACGCGTTCCTGATGATCGTGTCGTTGTCGTCGGCGGACGGCAGCATGAATTCCATCGATCTCGGCAATATCATCGCGACGCAGATCGAGGACCCGCTCACGCAGATCGACGGCGTGGGCGACGTTACGCTGTTCGGCGCGCAACACGCCATGCGCATCTGGCTCGACCCGGTGAAGTTGCAGGCGGTCGGACTGACCACCGCCGACGTGACCACCGCGATCACGAATCAGAACGTGCAACTCTCGGTGGGCCAGATTGGCGGTTCGCCGTCCACGAAAACGCAAGCCATCAACGCGACGATTTCCGCGTCGAGCCTGCTCACCACGCCCGCGCAGTTCGGCGCGATTCTGTTGCGTGTGAATAGCGACGGCTCGAAGGTCGTGCTCAAGGACGTCGCGCGCGTCGAGGTGGGCGGCGACGACTACAGCACGGACTCGCGCCTGAACGGCAAGCCGGCCGCATCGCTCGCGGTCAAGCTCGCGAGCGGTGCGAATGCCATGAGCGTGGCGAAGGCCGTGCGCGCGAAGCTCGACGAAATGAGCGGGCAGTTGCCGCGCAACGTGGTGGTCGATTATCCGTACGACACCACGCCGTTCGTGAAGATCTCGATCGAAGAAGTGGTGAAGACACTGGTCGAAGCGGTGATGCTGGTGTTCGTCGTGATGTACGTGTTTCTGCAAAACCTGCGCGCGACGCTGATTCCGACCATTGTCGTACCGGTCGCTTTGCTCGGTACGTTCGCGGTGATGTCGGCGGTCGGCTTTTCGATCAACGTGCTGTCGATGTTCGGGCTCGTGCTGGCGATCGGCCTCCTGGTGGACGACGCCATTGTGGTCGTTGAAAACGTCGAGCGGTTGATCGCCGAAGAAGGACTGTCGCCCGTCGAAGCCACGCGCAAGGCGATGAAGCAGATCACCGGCGCGCTGGTCGGTATCACGACGGTGCTGATCGCCGTGTTCATTCCGATGGCGTTCTTCTCGGGCTCGACCGGCGCGATCTACCGGCAGTTCTCGGTGACGATCGTCGCGGCAATGCTTCTCTCGGTGTTCCTCGCGCTGACACTCACGCCGGCGCTCTGCGCAACCTTGCTGCGGCGCGCGGATGTCGAGCATCAGGCGAAGCGTGGCGTGTTCGGCTGGTTCAACCGCGTGCTTGCGCGCGGCACCGATCGCTACGACTCGGCGGTCTCGCGCGTGATCGGCAAGCCGATGCGCTACATGGTGATCTACGTATTGATCGCGGGCGTGGTGGCGTTGCTCTTCACGAAGCTGCCGTCGTCGTACCTGCCGGACGAGGATCAGGGGATCATCATCACATCGATTTCAGCGCCCGTCGGCACACCGGCCGCACAGACGCTGGAGACCGTGAAAAAAGTCGAAGCCTATTATCTCGGGCTTCCGCAGGTCGACAAGATCATCGCGCTGACGGGTTTCAGTTTCAACGGCTCCGGACAGAACAACGCGTTGACCTTCGTCAAGCTCAAGGACTGGAGCACGCGGCGCGGCAAAGACGGCTCGGCGGCGGCGCTGATCCAGCACGCCAACATGCACTTCGCGGCCACGCGCGACGCACAGATTTTCGCGCTCAATCCGCCGGCCATTCAGGAACTCGGCACACAAAGCGGCCTCGACTTCGAACTGGAGGATCGCGCGGGCCAGGGCCACGACAAGCTGATGGCTGCGCGCCAGCAACTGCTCGCGCTCGCAGCCAAAGACAGCGCGCTGTCGGGCATGCGCCCCGGCGGTCTCGACGACACGCCGCAGTTCCATGTCGATATCGACCGTGAGAAGGCGAGCGCGCTCGGGCTTTCCATTGCCGATGTGAACGACACGTTGCAGACCGCGTTCGGCTCGTCGTATGTGAACAACTATGTCGATACGGGGCGGATTCAAAAGGTCTATGTGCAAGCCGACGCGCCGTACCGGATGATGCCGTCCGATATCGGCCGATGGTACGTGCGGTCGAGCACCGCTTCGACGAGCACGAGTACGGCGAATACAACAAGCAGCACGAGCAGCACGAGCAGCAGCACGACCACCAGCGGCTACGACGGCGAGATGGTGCCCTTCTCCGCCTTCGCCACCGGCAAATGGACCTTTGGGCCGCCGCAGATCGAGCGCTTCAACCGCACGCTCGCGATGGAAATCACCGCGCAAACCGGCGCGAACACCAGCACCGGCCAGGCAATGGACGCCGTCGACGCACTCGTCAAGAAACTGCCCGCGGGCTACGGCATCGACTGGACTGGACAATCGTACCAGGAGCGCATCGCCGGCTCTCAGGCGATCTATCTGTACGCGATCTCGTTGATTGTCGTGTTCCTCTGTCTCGCAGGACTGTACGAAAGCTGGTCCATTCCGATCGCGGTGATTCTGGTGGTGCCGCTCGGCGTGCTCGGCGCGGTGCTGGGCGCGCATATCCGCGGGCTCTCCGACGACATCTACTTCAAGGTCGGCCTGCTCGCGACCATTGGTCTGTCTACCAAGAACGCGATCCTGATTGTCGAGTTCGCCAAGGATCTGCAAGCGCAGGGCTGTGGACTGATCGAGGCCATCGTCGAAGCCGCCAGGCTGCGGCTGCGGCCGATTCTGATGACGTCGCTCGCGTTCATATTCGGCGTCTTGCCGCTCGTGATCAGCAGCGGCGCCGGTTCGGCGAGCCGTCACGCGATCGGCACCGGTGTGATGGGCGGCATGATCGCCGCCACGTTCCTCGCGATTTTCTTCGTGCCGGTGTTCTTCGTCGTCGTGCGACGCCTGTTCGGCGAACACGGCGATCCCAAGCAACAGGAAGGTGTTGAATGATAAGACTCAAACTCGGTGCCGGTGCAGTGGCGTTTGCGCTCGCCGTGCTCGCGGGCTGCACACTCGATCCGCACTATGAACGCCCGGCGGCGCCTGTGGCGGTGGCGTATCCACAAGGCGATGCGTACGAAAGCACGAGCACGAGCACGGCCGCGGCTGCAAAGAGCGCTACCGCCGCCGCACCGCCGCTTGCCGTGGATACCGTATGGCGCAGTTTCTTTCGCGACGAACGCCTGCAGCGATTGATCGAAATCGCGCTGGCGAACAACCGCGACTTGCGTGTGGCGGCGTTGAACGTCGCCGAATATGAGGCCCAATACCGCATCACACGCGCCGCGCTCGCGCCGTCGATCAGCGCGAGCGGCAGCCTGACTCGTGAGCGGACCCAAGGCGTGACGAGCAGTGCCAGCGACCTCAACGTCGGCACGACGTCGTGGGAAATCGATTTCTTTGGACGCCTGCGGAGCCTGAAGCGTCAGGCGCTGGAAAACTATCTTGCAACGGATGCATCGCGGCAAAGCACGCAGCTCAGTCTGATCGCGACGGTGGCGACCGACTATCTGACCTTGCTGTCCGATGAACGCCTGCTGCAGTTGACCGAAGATACGGTCAAGGCGGATCAGTCGACCTACGACGTGACGAAGCGCGTCCAGGAGGTGGGCAATTCGTCTCTGCTCGACGTGCAACAAGCCGAGAACTCGTTGGCCAGCGCGAAGGCGAGTCTCGCGTCTTACCGTCGCGCTGTCGCGCAGGATCGCAACAACCTGATCGCTGTGCTCGGCGCGCCGATTCCCGATGACCTGCCGCCTGCCCGCTCATTCGACGACGAGTCGATGTTCGCCGACATCGGTGCGGGTGTGCCGTCGCTGCTGCTCACCCGTCGTCCGGACATCGTGCAGGCGGAGCACGCGTTAAAAGCGGCGAATGCGAACATCGGCGCCGCGCGCGCCGCGTTTTTTCCGAAGATCGAATTGACCGCGACGGCCGGCACGTCGAGTTCGACGCTCTCAAGTCTATTTAAGGCCGGCACGGGCGCGTGGGCATTTGCGCCGAGCGTGTCAGTGCCGATCTTCGATTACGGCAGCAACAAGGCATCGCTCGATGTCGCGAAGATCGAGAAGCAGATCGAGGTCGCCGACTATGAAAGCACGATCCAGACGGCGTTCAAGGAAGTTTCGAATGCGCTGACGGCGCGCGCCACTTATGTCGATCAGGTGCAGGCGGATCGCGAATACGTGGAATCCTCGCAGCGGTACTACACGTTGGCCGAAGCGCGTTACAAAGCGGGCACCGATAGTTTTCTCACGTTCCTCGATGCGCAGCGCACGCTCTACACCGCGCAGCAGCAGCTTGCAACGGATACGCTGTCGCGGCAAGCGAATCTCGTGACTTTGTACAAGGTGTTGGGCGGCGGTTGGCAGCAGGGCTGAAAGCGGACAGGTGAGAAGGTTCGGGAGCCGGCGAGGTGAAAATATCACTACCTGTGTGCGCACTTTACGTACAAAGGTGAGGGAATTCGGGAGCGGAGGGCGGGGTCCTCATCGAGCCGAGATTTGTCCGCCAGCTTGACATTGATTTCCTAGGAAACTAGTATTCGATTGACGGATCATCTCTGTTTCCATCGCTCAAAATGCTCAACTCTGCTGGAGATCACCATGGCCGCCAAGCTCGATGAAGCAAGCCGCCGCGTTGCCGAAGACTGCGCGCAACGCTCGCACGACGGCACGATCGACTTCGGCTCCGTGGTGCGCGCGCTCGGTGAGGCCGGCATCGAGTCGTATTTCACCGATTATCGTCGCGGCGAGCATACGTATTACGCGTCCGGCGGCGAGACGCATGTGATCGCGTTGCCGCTGCCGGACGTCGCCATCGCGAATACGTTCGATGCCGACGGCGTCAACCAGGCCGTGCGCGGCGCGCAAAGCGGCGCGGTCAAATACGCCGAGTTCGTGCGCCGAACGCTGGCGGCGGGATGTGTCGGCTATTTCGTGTGGATCGCGGGACGTCAGGTGCACTATTTCGGCCGACGTGGCGAAGTTCACGTGGAGCGCTTTCCTCAATGACGCCCCACGCCCTCGCCCGGGAAATCAAGGCGGCGCTCGTCCCGCATGCCAATGCAGAACGCGCGCTCGCCATGCGCGCCTATATGCGTGATCAGTTCGACTTTATCGGTGTGCCGACGCCGCTGCGGCGGCAGGCCGTCACGCCGGTTTTCAAACGGCTGCCGGTGCAGAATGCCGAACACTTGCTGGCATGCGCCAATCGCTTATGGACGATGCCGGCGCGCGAATACCAGTACGTCGCGACCGATCTGCTGGCGCGCAACTGGAAGACGCTTGCCGTCACCGATATCGCGCATTTGCAGACAATCGCTCAGCACGCTTCGTGGTGGGATACGATCGACCCGCTCGCCGCAGTGGTCGGCGACGTGCTGAAAGCGGCGCGAGTTCAGACGCCGCAAGCGCACGCTCAGGCCGCAATGGATGCGGCGCTTTTGCACGAATCCATGTGGGTGCGGCGTATCGCGATGATTCATCAACTCGGCTGGCGCGCGCACACGGACGAAGGTCGCCTGTTCGGCTACGCGCGTTCGCTGGCCGCGGAAAGCGATTTCTTTATCCGCAAGGCGATCGGCTGGGCACTGCGAGACTACGCGCGACATGCGCCAGAGGCGGTGAGCGATTTTCTATCGGCTTCCCGAGACCTCATCTCGCCGCTCACCTTGCGCGAGGCGTCGAAGCATCTTCCGCCGATTCGCTGACGCGCGCCTCGACCGCCTGACGTTCGCCCGAACGCGGTTCAATCGCCGCCGTGCGCGAGCGCAACCCGCGCTTTGTCTTCCGGACTGTCCGCAACGAAATACTTCTTTGCCCACGATCCATCCGGCGCCAGCATCAAACGCTGATGCGTGCCGTCGTTCTTCTGCCGTATCGCCAACGCACGCGCACGGTAGTGCTCATAGAGCCGCAAAAATTCCGCGAGATACGTGCCGGCGATGCGGCGGTCGCGGATCTCCAGCAAGTTCTCGTCGTTGAAATGTTCCGAGTTGTTGCTCATATTTGCTGAGCCTGTGTAGACGATCGGATTCGGACCTTCCGCATCGATGACGAGAAATTTGTGGTGAATGATGACCGGCGCATAGCTCGGCGCATGTTCGCCCGGAAAAAGCCGCAACTCAGGGTCGAAGCCTGCCGGCACTGTGGCCGGTGAAAAATACTCTGCGTCGATCACGTCGCGCTTATCGCGGCCGCGGTGATACAACTCCATGTTGGCGAGCGCGGTGGTCGAGACGATTTGCCCGTTTTTCTCCGCCTCTTCCTCGGTTTCCGCCGACTTCGGGCTGATGTGATTGACCAGGCCGAACATCATCCGGCCTTTGTCGCCGGCCGCGAAACAGGCGTCACGCAGCGGCGCGTCGGTCGGCATGAAGAGGCAGAACAGCACGGAGTGTTTCGCGTTGTCGATGGCGTCGACAATGGTGTCTATTTGCAAACGCGAGTCCTTCGCTTCCGGTGAAAAGCAGACCCGCACTTTCGCGCTACCGATCTGAATCGGCTCGGACCAGCCCGGCGTGAGCTTCGCTGTGGCGGCAATGGTCGGGTTGCCGGCGAGCGCCTTGGCGCGTTCGCTGTACAGCGCGGCCAATTCCGGCGAATCGAATAGATGAAGCACGTTGGCCTGCTCCGTGATGCCTTCGGTGGTGAAGTTGGCCGAACCCGTCAGTACCCGCGCCGGCGACGCCTCGCCGTTGCCGTTGTCCACCACGATGAACTTGTCGTGCATGATGTGCGTCTTGTCGCGCGGCGCGAACGTGGCGACATCGGCGAGCTGATCGACGGCGGGTTGATTCGGCGACGGCGCGGGCGGCTTGCCCTTCTGCGAGACTTCGTGCGAGTCGTAAACAATCGCGAGCGACGCTTTGCCCTGCTTCTTGCCGAACGCCTCGAAGGCGGGAATCGCCCACAGCGGATCGGTCAGGTGGTACACCGCCGACGCCGCGCGATGCGCATGATCGAGCGTCAGCGCGAAAACTTCCTGCAAGTCGTTTGCAAGCCATGTACGCAGGCGCAATGCCTGCTCCGGCGGCGGCGCAGCGTTCGGCGCCAGATGCAGCGCCGCGACTTTACGCGCGAACGCCTGCGAACTGACCACGGCGCGGTTGAACCACGAGCCGATGTTCGCTTCCCTATGCGCGGGCAAAGTCAGCTTGCATTCGCCTTTTTGCGCGTCGAGCAATTGCGGCGCCTGCGGCGTGCCGACCACGGGATAGACGAGATAAGTGAACGACTTCTCCCGATCCGCTTCATCGATCCGCGCATCCCACCACATGAATTTTTGAATGGGCGCTTCGTTCGTCGGCGCGTCTTTCTGCGTGTCCGGCACCGCGCCTTTAAAGGTCAACCGGTTCGGCAGCCAACTGCTGGCTTCACGTTCTTTTCCATCTACGGAGAGAAAACCCGGCGTCCGTTTGATGGCGAAACCGAGAAAGTCTTCGCGCGTGCCGCCTTCGGGCCAATCGAAAGCAAGCAGGACGAGTGTCGGGGACAAATAGCTGCGAACGCTGACATTCATCATTGGGCTCCACGATGTCGATGGAGCTTCAGTCTGGTCGCGCAGTTTGTTGAAATGGTGACAAGACGAAAAAACAAAAGAGCCGTAAATAACGGCGTGTTCTTCGAAAACTTTAGCGATTAATTTAGAGCGCTGAATGTGCTTCGAAAAAGTCTTCAGTCATCGCTTAGTAACATGCCTGCGCAATACTCCGCAGCGCTGCAAGTCAGACCAAATTTTGCATAAAACGCGCTGCTCCCAACGAGGGCTGACGCGAAGGCCAGACCCCGGGGGGTTCACATGACTATTCGTCATCGCATCACGCTATTGGTTGTTTTGATGTTCGTCGCCTTATCGGCGATTGGCGGCTACGCCGTCTACCAGACACGCGGCAGCGCCGCCGAGGTGCGCAAGGTAACGGAAGGCGTCGTGCCCAGCGCGCTCGCTTCCGCCGACCTCGTCTCGCAAGTCAAGGACGTGCAACTTGCCACGATGACGCTGGTCTACGCGCCCGACGCCAACATGGTCGCCCAGGCGCAGGACGAACTGAAGAAGAAGCGCGCCTCGCTTCAACAGGCGCTCGCCTTGCAAGCGAAAGATGCCGCGAGCCACGCCCAGAAGGGTCTCGTCGCGCAGGCCAACGACAGCCTCGAGAACTATTTCTCCGCGATCGCCGAGACGGCCAAAATGAAGGCCGACGGCAAGAACGAACTCGCGCAGGCTTATCTGTTCGCCAACGTCGCGCAGTATCGCGACGAACTCGAAGGGATCGTCGAGACTTTGCGCGTCGAGAAGAACCGCGAGAAAGACGAGGCGATCAGCGCGCTGAACACCACGCTCTCGACTACGACCACGGCCATCGCCGCCGTCACGGGCATCGCGATCATTCTGCTGACATCCATCGGCTCGCTGCTGTATCGTCAGATCACGCGCCCGCTCAGCCGCATGCAGGCCATGATGAGCGAGATCGCTTCGAGTCAGGACTTCACGCGGCGCGTGCCGGTGGGGCGGCTCGACGAGATCGGCCATTCGATCGTCGCCTTCAACGGCATGATCGAGAAGATTCAGGAAAGCTCGGCGCAGCTCAAGCAGAAAACCGCCGACATTCAGGCGATGTTGCAGAACATGCAGCAAGGCATTCTGACGGTGATCGACGGCGCCGTGATCCACGCGGAGTACTCGGCGTATCTGGAAGACATCTTCGAAACGAAGGATATCGCCGGGCGCGGTTTGATGGATCTGGTGTTCGCGGATACCGATCTCGGTTCAGACGCGCTCTCGCAAGTCGATGCGGCCACGCATGCGTGTCTGGGTGAAGACTGCATCAACTTCGCGTTCAATCAGCATCTGCTGGTCGGCGAAATTTCCAAACGCATGCCGGACGGCCGCGTCAAGATCCTCGACCTGAGCTGGTCGGCGATTACCGATGAAAACGACGTGATCCAACGCCTGATGCTATGCGTGCGCGACGTCACCGAATTGCGCAAGCTCGCTGCGGAAGCCAGCGAACAGCGTCGCCGACTCGACATGATCGGCGAGATTCTCGCGGTCAGCGAGGAGAAGTTTCACCATTTCATCGAAAGCTCGGCGGGCTTTGTCAGTGAGAACGAGCGGATCATCCGCAAGCATTCGGAGGCCGATCACGCGGCGATTGCCGAGCTGTTCCGCAACATGCACACCATCAAGGGCAATGCGCGGACCTACAACCTCCAGCATCTGACCAACGTCGTGCACGAAACCGAGCAGAGCTATCACGAGTTGCGCCAACCGGACGCGGATCGCTCGTGGGATCAGGAGCATCTGATGAGCGAACTGACGCGCGTGCGCGAAGCTATCGAGAGCTACGCGAAGATCAACGAACAGAGCCTTGGCCGCAAGAACAAGAATCAGACGAACAACGCCGCCAACTCCGCTCACTACGTGATGGTCGCGACGGAACATATCCAGCACACCCTGAGCATGCTGGAGCAAACCAACGCCGGCGAATTGCACGAACTTCAGTCGATGCGCGATGCGCTGCGCCGCACGCTGCGCGCACTGGGCAGCGAAAGCGTGCGCGATGCACTTTCCGGTGTGCTGGACTCGCTGCCGTCGCTCGCGAGCGAGTTGGGCAAGCCCGCGCCCAACGTGCGTATCGACGACAACGGTTACCGTCTGCGAGGCCAGGCGGGCGGCACGCTGAACAACGTGTTCATGCATTTGCTGCGCAATTCGATGGATCACGGGATTGAAACCGCCGAGGCGCGCAGCGCCCACGGCAAAGCGCCGGCCGGCACGATCGATATCGAAGTCGGCGTGGACAAGGGCGCATTGCAGATCACGCTGAGCGACGACGGCCGCGGCCTCGCACTCGAACGCATTCGCGGCATCGCCATGGAGCGCGGCTGGATCGGCCACGACGACACGCTGAGCGACGAAGCCATCGCCGATTTCATTTTCCGGCCGGGCTTTTCGACCGCGGAAACGGTCACGGAACTGTCGGGCCGTGGAGTCGGCATGGACGCCGTGCGCGATTTCCTCAAGCGCGCGAACGGCAGCATAGAACTGCGCTTCACCGACGATCGCAAAGGCGCGGCGTTCCGTCAGTTCCAGACGATTGTCTGCCTGCCGGACAGCGTTGCCGTCGACACACTCGGCGTGGAAGCGCGTGGCGAAGCCGGCACACTGCAACTCGACGCGATGGCGGACTGAGCGCCGCACCGGCGTACGTCGCGACGGAATTCGAAGGGAACGGTTGTGATTCAACAGTATGTATTGGCGGCGGCAGCAGGCAGCGCGGTGACCGCGCTGTTTGCATTTGCCGCGCACAGGCTGTACAGCGCGAAGCTGACGGCACGACTGCGCGCCGAAGCGCAAGCCAGCATCTCCAGGTTCGAAGCCGAGCGGGCCGATCACGCCGCAGCCATGCGCGAGCGAGACGAGGCGGAGCAAGAACTGCACGCTTTGACCACGCAGTTGCACGAGGAACTCGCGCGGCAACAAAGCGACGCCGACGAACTGCGCGCCGCACTGAAAGCGGCGAGCGAAGATAAAGACCAATTGGCGCATCACGCGCGGCAGATCGCCGCCGAAGCCGAGCGTCTGAAGAGCCTCGGCGCGACGTTCGAGCGCTGGCACGAACAGATGATTTCGCTGATGACGCAAAACCACGACATGCACGCGAAGAATCAGGAGCTGTCCTCGATCGTGCGGCACGTGGTGATCGTGTCGCTGAACGCGTCGATCGAAGCCGCGCGTGCGGGACCGGCCGGTCGCGGCTTCGCGGTGGTGGCCAGCGAAGTGCGCGCCCTCGCCGCGCGTTCCGAAGAGTTGTCGAAGAGCTATCGCGACAGCTTGCATCGCAACGACCTGACCACGACGTCCACGTTTCAGGACATTCAGGCGGGCGGCAAGATGATCGCGGCATCGCTCGCTAGCGTCGAATCACTGGCCCACCAGTTTCATTCGAAGCTGCACGAGGTGGCGGTGTGATCTCGGCCCACGCGAAAGACAGCTTCGAGCGCATTTTTCTTAAGGCGGCGCAGGCGCGCTTGCCGCTGGATTCGGGCGATCTGTGCGAGATCGCGCCGATAGCCGACGCCAGCGTCGGCGTATCCAAAGACACGCAAGTGGTCGTACTGACCATCTCGTCGATCGTGTTCAGATTGCTGCTGATCCTTCATTTCGACGAAGACGACAGCACGCGCAACTACTACCTGAAAGACGCCACTGAAGAACGCAATTTCCAGGAAGCCTTTCTGGAAATCTGTAATCTGTGTTGCGGAGCGATGAATCAGGAGTTGCTGCGCTATTTCCCCGACCTCGGCATGTCGACGCCTTATGTGTTGAACGCGCGTTGCCTGCCGCATCTGCATGAATTGAAGCCGGCTTTGCTGTCGTCGTATTCGATCACGCTCGGCGGCAGCGTGCGGCTGGCCGCGACGGTGTGCGTGTGCGCGGATGCGCCGCTCGACTTCGTCGCCGACACCAGTGCTGTCGAAGAAACCAGCGGCGAGCTGGAGTTGTTCTGACCGTGAAATGATTAGCCGTTGTGAGCAGGAACGCGACATGAACATGAACAAGCCGGTCAGCAAAGTGCTGGTGCTGGACGACTGCCCGTCGCACAAAGAAGCGCTCAAGCGCTTTTGTGACGAGAACAATCTGGTCGGCGTGAAAGTCGGCAAGAACCGTCTGCAATCGGTGCTGCGCTCGAACATCGATCTGGGCGCGGTGCTGTTTGCCGAGCGTTATGGCGGCTCGCCGGAAGCGAGCGCCGAGATCGCGATCAGGATCAACGCGGTGCGCCCCGAGCTGCCGATCATCATGCGCCGCGATAACGATCCCGGCATGGATGGCTTGCCGGAGAGTTTGCGGCGCGTGGTCTGCGCCGCGTACGTCGCGCACGATATGGCGCCGCTGCGCCAGGTGATCGACGACTACATCTTCAGCCTGGACTATCCGAACGCACTGGTGCGCGGCATCGCCGACATGACACAGGCGATTCTCGGCGATGTGTTCAAGGACCTGACCATCACGTGCGACACGCCGTATATCGTGCGCGACCGCATCATCTTCGGCGAGGTGTTCAGCCTGATTCCGCTGGAAAGCGCATGGTGCCGCGGCTACATGATGATGCAGGCCGAAGAGACGCCGATCCTCGAACTGCTCGATCGTTATCAGATGATCGGCAGCGCGCGGCACGGCGAAGCGGATTTCCGCGATCTGAACAGCGTGCTCGGCGAAGTAACGAATCTGATCTGGGGTTCCTTCAAGAACCGCTATGTCGGCGACGCGGACGCCTGGGCGCGCAGCCAGGTGCAGGTGCCGCTGCTGGTGAATCACAAGCACAAGTACATCTCGTTCGGCAGCGGCAATCCGCAACTGTGCTTCACGTACTGGTTGAAGGACCCGCAGACGAACCGCGCGGTCAAGTTGCATCAACGTTTTGTGTTCAGCCTCAGCTGGTCGCCGGAGGACTTCAAGGAAGTCGCGGACGACGTCGGCGCAATGGTCGAGGCAGGCGAACTGGATCTGTTCTGAGTGTTGTCATAGGAAAAAACATGTCGAAAATTCTGGTGGTGGATGATTCGAGCACGGTGCGCGACGAAGTGGCCGGCTTTCTGAAGAAGAACGGTCTGGACGTCGACACGGCCGTGGACGGCAAGGATGGCCTCGCCAAGCTGAAGGCCAGCCCCGGCATCAAGCTGGTGATCAGCGACGTCAACATGCCGAATATGGACGGCCTGACGATGGTCGAGAAGATTCGCGGCGAGCTCGCGAACAAGACCGTCAACGTCATCATGCTGACGACCGAGAGCAGCCCGGCAATGAAGGAGCGCGGCAAGGCGGCCGGCGTGAAAGGCTGGATCGTCAAGCCGTTCAAGGGCGACGCGGTGCTGGAAACGTTCCGCAAACTGGCGAGCTGAGCGCTTCTTTCGCTTCAGGCGAGCGCAAAGGTGAGAGTTTTCGGGAGCCTCGCGTCGAGATGGTGTTTAAGCCTGGTTCGCGGTCACCGTGGCTGTCGAAACACGTGAAAAACGCCAATTAACCGCCCGGCGCAGTGATCGAGACGATGCTTCCGCATGACTCTGCCAGCTCAAAGGTGAGGATATTCGGGACCTTGTGCGTGTTCATGCGACGCTCGCTGCAATGGCCGGCATTGATCGATCACGCCGCGCATCTCTCGCATCAATCCCGCATCTTCTCCATCACGTGCAAACGCCCGCACGCGCACCGCTGCTTACCTGGGTATGCAAATTACTCCACCGGTTCTAAAGGTGAGGGTTTGCGGGAGTTGCCCGTTTTGGAGTAGTCGAACCACGCCCAGCATGCCTTTGCGGCCTGCCCCCAAGCTCGAAAGGTGAGGGTTTTCGGGAGCAATCCGACGCGCACCTCGTCTCGAACCCCACGCGCTCCGTGCCAAAGGTGAGGTTTTTCAGGAGCCGACCCAAAAAATAATATGGTGCGTCACACGCGCCGGCTCATATCACGTTTCGTGTTGAAAGAGTTGGGAAGAAATTGGCAACCTTGGGGGCTGTTCCGCGTTTTGAGAACACCCGCATGCAGGGAAGATGGCGACGCGGACGACAGGGTGCGCGGATCGGCTATATCCGCCTGCCAGATGCCTGTCTCTGAAAAACGATCGTCTCCTGGAATCAGTTGGATGAGTCAGCATATTCTTTTCGTGGGTGCCGACGCCGGCTTGACTGCCGTGGTGGGCGAATCATTGCGCGGGCAGGGCTGCGGCGTGTCGGCACGTCCGCCTGCCGCCGCGCTCAAGCACGTGATCGAGAGGGAGCGGCCTTCGTTGCTGGTGCTCGACATCTCGGCGCCGCACGGCGACGGCCTCGCTGTCCTGCGCGACTTGCGCATGAGCGGCAACGACGTGCCCGTGATTCTGCTATCGGCAAGCAACAAAGCGATTGACCGCGTGATCGGTCTCGAACTCGGCGCGGACGATTTCATGAGCAAGCCCGCCGACCCGGCCGAACTGCTCGCGCGCATTCGCGTCCTGCTGCGACGGCGCGGCACGCTCGCGCCAGGCGCGCCCGAGACGCGACCGCCTTATCGCTTCGGACGCTGCGAACTGAACTTCTCCGCGCGCGAATTGCGCCGCGACAACGAGCACTTCGCGTTGCGCAGCTCCGAATTCGCGTTGCTAAAAATCTTCGTCAACCACGCGATGACCGTGCTCACGCGCGTGCAGCTCAACGAGAAACTGCGCGGCAATAGCGTCCTGCATCAAGGGCGCAGTCTGGACGTGTCGATCTGGCGGCTGCGTCGGCTGATCGAGATCGATCCTTCCGAGCCGCGCTATGTGCAAACGGTATGGGGACGCGGCTACGTGTTCGTGCCGCACGGCGAACTCGGGGCGGCCGAGCGCGGCGTGATGGTCGCGCCTGGCGTGTAGATTTGTGGAGAATCAGGCGAAAGGTGAGAGTTTTCGGGAGCGCTCGATGCGCCCCGTTGCTGCTTCGCTATCGGCGCATTACGCCGGCTTTGCGATCTCGCGAATGTCCGCGACCGGCGTTTGGCCGAATGCATCGCTCAAGGCGTATTCGAGCAACTGGGTCGCACTTTGTTCAGGCGTCGACAGTTGGCCGTTGCGCTTGAGTTCTTCGAATCGTTCGCGCATGGGGAACTGTTCGACGCCGCTGCCGCGAATCTCCGCCTGCATGTTCGTATCGATCACACCCGGCGCCAGACTGCAGATGCGCAACGCCCGATTCGCATCGAGCGCGACGGCGCGTGCGTGGTGGTCGAGCGCGGCCTTCGTCGCGCAATAGACGCTCCAGCCGGGATACGCGTTACGTGCCGCGCCGCTGGAAATATGCACGATGCGCCGGTCGCTTGCGTCGACGGCGGCGGCAGCGAGCGCGCTGGCCAGCATCAAGGGCGTGGCGACATTGAGGCTCACGGCGGTTGCGATGGATGCCGCGTCTTGTCCTTCAATCGGTCCAATGGGCTGCACCATGCCGGCGTTGTTGATCAGCAGAACCGTTTGCGCGCCGCTGACGAATTCACGCAGCGCATCGCTCGCGATCCATTGTGCGACGCGGGTGGTGTCGGCGAGTTCCAGTTCGATTTCTTCGAGCAGCGCCGGGAAGCGTGCTTTGAGCGTGGCATGCCGCGAGCGCGACAATCCCAGCACGGCGATATCGCGAGCCAGAAGTTGTTCGGCGAGCGCCGCGCCCAGACCGCGTGTGTGGCCGGTGACGATCGCACGGATCGGAGAAGAGGGGGGCATGTCGGTCCTTGGGATCGTTGGCTTGGGGAAGCGGCTATTTTCTCACGCGACATTTTTCCGCGTGCAATGGCGCCTGACGGCGCGCGCGTCCGGTTCACTTCAAGCCGAGCGAAAGCGCTCGCGATACTGCATCGGCGTCGCACCGATTCGTTTGGTGAAGACAATGCGCATGCGGTCCGCCGTGCCAAAACCGCAGTCGTACGCAATCGCCTTGAGCGCCGCACCACTGCTTTCGAGCAGCTTGCGTGCCGCATCCACACGGGCGCGTTCGACGAATTCATGCGGCGTCACGCCGGTCTCCTGCACGAACACGCGCGCGAAGTTGCGGGCGCTCATGCCCGCGACATCCGCGAGTTGCTTCACCGAAAAGCTCTCGCGAATCCGTTCCATGACGTGCGCCTGGACTTTGGCGACTGGCGAGGTGTCGTCGGCGGGCGCGGTCAGGTAGGGGCTGAATTGCGACTGACCGCCTTGCCGCTGTGCGAATACGACCAGACGTTTGGCGACGGCGAGCGCCGTGTGCGGACCGTGATCCTCGGCGACTAAAGCGAGCGACAGATCGATGCCCGCGGTCACGCCGGCCGATGTGACGAGTTGCCCATCGCGCAGATAGATGCGGTCGAAGTCGACGCGCGCCTTTGGAAATTGCGCCGCCAGTTGCGCGGCGTGCTGCCAATGCGTCGTCACGTTGCGCTCGTCGAGCAACCCCGCGTGACCGAGCGCGAACGCGCCGGTGCAGATCGAACCGTAGCGGCCGCACTGTGTGGCGACGTTCGCCAGCCACTCCAGCAGCGGCGCATCGGGCGTGGTGTCCGGAAGCGCCGGTCCGCCCGCGACCAGCGCAAGATCGAATGGCCCGCGTGCCTGGTCGAAGGTAGCGTCGGCGACCAGCATCATGCCGTTGGACGCGCGCAGCGGTGCGGCTTCGGCGCTGAGCAACTTCACCTCGTAGGCATCCGCGGGTGCGATGAAGCGGTTGGCTTCGGAAAACACGTCGACGGGACCGGCGACGTCGAGCGCCTGCACGCCGGAAAAGATCGCGATCGCGACGGTGGGCATCGGAAGACTTCCTTTGACGAGGGACGGAATCCGCGAGGGCTCGACACCAATTTTGCATCTGGCGTCAGAATAGGCGGATCGCACAACAACGCGGCGCCCCGCCATGGTAATCAAAAACCTTCTCCGAAGGCTCGACCTCACCACGCTGCAACTCTTTCTCGCAGTCTACGAGGAAGGCACGCTCACGCGTGCCGCCGAGCGCGAGGCGATCGCCGTTTCCGCCGCAAGCAAGCGTCTGCTCGAACTCGAACAGGCGGTCGGCGCCACGCTGTTCCAGCGCAACGCGCGTGGCATGACGCTCACGCCGGCGGGCGAAACGCTGCTGCACCACGCGCGCCGCGTGATGCGCGACATCGAGAACATCGGCATTGAACTGGCCGGTCATGCGAGCGGCGTGCGCGGCTACGTGCGCATGATGGCCAACCTCTCGGCGATCGTCGAGTTCCTGCCGGAGGATTTGCGCGCGTTCCAGTTGCAGCATGAGCGCGTCAAGCTCGATCTGGAAGAGCGGCCGAGCGGCGGCGTGGTCGAAGCCGTCGACGACAGCCTCGTCGACGTCGGCATCTGTTCCGGCGATGCCGACACGCGTGACCTGCACGTTGAACACTACCGGCACGATTCGCTAGTGCTCGTGATGCGCGACGATCATCCGCTGGCTTCGCGCAAAAGCGTTGCCTTCGTCGAAACGCTGGACGGCGATCACGTCGGTCTGCACGCCGCGAGTTCGATCAATGCTCGCACGCATCTCGCCGCGCGTCAGGCGGGCAAGCCGCTGCGGCTGCGTATTCACGTGCCCGGCTTCGATGCGGTCTGCCGGATGGTGCAGGCCGGCATGGGCGTCGGCGTGTTGCCGCTGAAGGTGTATCAACTGATGGGCCGGCCGCTCGGTCTCGCCGGCACGCCGCTCGAAGACGACTGGTCGGAACGCAGCCTCGTGCTGGTGGTGCGCGACGTCGAAGCATTGTCGCCGGTGAGCCGCCTGTTGTTCGACCATCTGCGCACCATCGAAGCCTCGGAAGCCCCGCCCGCTGCCGCTTGACGGAGAGCGTTCGCCGTTCGCGAACGGTCGTTGGCGAATTGCGGTTGGACGCCACGGCTGCGCCGCTCATAAGCTGTCTCTCAACTCGAAACCCGCTTTGGAGACAGCACAATGGGTGGACCGCTTCAGGGTATCCGCGTCATCGAGATCGGAACCCTCATCGCCGCGCCGTTTGCCGCGCGCCTCATGGCCGAGTTCGGCGCCGACGTCATCAAGATCGAAGCGCCCGAGACCGGCGATCCCCTTCGCAAATGGCGCAAGCTGCATGAGGGCACCTCGCTCTGGTGGTATCTGCAGTCGCGCAACAAGAAGTCCATCTGCGTGAATCTGAAGTCGGCGGACGGTGTCGAGATCGTCAAACGGCTCGCGGCCGACGCCGATGTCGTGATCGAAAACCTCCGCCCTGGCGCGCTCGAAAAGCTCGGCCTCGGCTGGGACGTGCTGCACGCCATCAATCCGAAACTGACGATGGTCCGCATTTCCGGCTACGGTCAGAGCGGTCCGTATCGCGACCGGCCGGGCTTCGGCGCGATCGGCGAAGCGATGGGCGGCATCCGCTACACGACCGGTGATGTGGACGGTGCGCCGGCGCGCGTCGGCGTGAGTCTCGGCGATTCGCTCGCGTCGCTGCATGGCGTGATCGGCGCGCTGATGTCGCTGCTGCGCGTGAAGACGGGACAGGGCGAAGGCCAGGTGGTCGATGTCTCGCTGGTCGAGAGCGTGTTCAATCTGATGGAAAGCCTGGTGCCGGAATACGATCTGCTCGGCCATGTGCGCGAGAGGAGCGGCGGCGCGCTGCCGGGTATCGCGCCATCGAATACGTATCGCACGGAAGACGAAGGCTTCGTCGTGATCGCCGGCAACAGCGATCCGATTTTCAAACGCCTGATGCAGGTGATCGGCCGTCCCGATCTCGCCGACGATCCAGCGTTGGCGCGCAATGACGGCCGCGTTCAGCACTGCGCGATGCTCGATCAGGCGATCACCGAGTGGACCTCGCATCACTCCACCGACGACGTGTTAGCGGCGCTCGAACGCGCTGAAGTGCCCTCGGGGCGCATCTTTTCGGTGGCCGATATCGTCGCCGATCCGCACTACCTCGCACGCGACATGTTGTTGGACGCGCAACTGCCGGGCGGCGCGTCGGTGAAGATGCCGGGGATCGTGCCGAAGCTCTCGGACACACCGGGCGAAGTGCGCTGGCAAGGGCCGACGCTCGGCGAGCATACCGGCAGCGTGCTCAGCGAACTCGGATTCGCCAACGACGATATCGAGCGGCTGCGCCGCGAAGGAGCCGTGCAATGAATCGCGTTTTGAACACCCCGCAATTCGACAAACTGATCGTGCAGGAGGTCGCGCCGCGCGATGGCTTGCAGATCGAACCCACCTGGGTCGAAACCGCGGACAAGATCGCGCTGATCAACGCGCTATCTACTGCGGGCTTCACCCGCATCGAGGGCGGCTCGTTCGTTTCGCCGAAAGCGATTCCTGCGTTGCGTGACGGCGAGGCCGTGTTCCAGCAGATCGAGCGGCAGCCGGGCGTGATCTACGTCGCGTTGATTCCGAACCTGAAGGGCGCCGAACGTGCGCTGGCTTCGCGTGCCGACGAACTGAACCTCGTGATGTCCGCGAGTCAGACCCACAATCGCGCCAACATGAGGATGAGCTGCGAGTCGTCGCTGGTCGCGTTCGGCGATATCGTGCGGCACGTGAAGGGCTCGGGCGTGCTGTTGAACGGATCGGTGGCGACCACATTCGGCTGCCCGTTCGAAGGCAAGATCGACGAAGACCGCGTGATCGGCATTGTCGATACGTATCGCGAGATGGGGATCGAGGGCATCACGCTCGCCGACACGACCGGCATGGCGAACCCACGCCAGGTGACGCGCCTCGTCACGCGCGTGCTCGAGCGGCTGCCGGCCGCCGCGCTCACGCTGCACTTTCACAACACGCGCGGGCTGGGCCTTGCGAATGTGCTGGCGGCATACGAAGCCGGCGCGCGCCGCTTCGACGCCGCGTTGGGTGGTCTTGGCGGATGTCCGTTCGCGCCGGGCGCGTCCGGCAACATCTGCACGGAAGACCTCGTGAACATGTGCGACGAAATGGGCATTCCCACCGGAATCGATTTGAAAAAACTGATCGCGCTGTCGCGCGGCTTGCCCGCGCTGCTCGGCCACGACGTGCCCGGACAACTGGCAAAGGCGGGCCGTAATTCCGATCTGCATCCCGTACCTGAATACGTTCTACAAATCTGATAACCCCTAATCGATTAGACGACCGGACGGCTTCGCCGAATCCGGCATTGGAGACGAACATGAGTGACCTGGGCGCAGTCGCAACCGGCAACCGCGAGCACAGCGTGAACGATGCCGCGGCCATCATCCGCAAAGTAGCGTGGCGGTTGATGCCGTTGATCATGATCTGCTATCTGTTTGCATTCTTCGACCGCATCAACATCAGCTTCGCGAAGTTTCAGTTGCAAAGCGACCTCGGCTTGTCGGACACCGCTTATGGTCTCGGTGCGAGCCTGTTCGTGATCGGCTACGTGCTGTTCGAGGTCCCGAGCAATCTGTTTCTGTACAAGGTCGGCGCGCGGCGCTGGATTGCGCGGATCATGATCTCGTGGGGACTGGCGACGGCCGCGATGGTGTTCGTCAGCAACGAATGGCAGTTCTATGGGTTGCGTTTCGTGATCGGCGCGATGGAAGCGGGCTTCGCACCGGGCGTGCTGTACTACTTGACGCTGTGGTTTCCGCCGAGCTATCGCGGACGTGTCACGTCGATGCTGTTTCTGGCGTCCGCGTTTTCCGGCCTGATCGGCGCGCCGCTTGCGGGACTCGTGATTGGACACATGAACGGCGTGCTTGGCATGCCGGGTTGGCACTGGCTGTTTCTGCTCGGTGGGTTGCCGTGCATCGTGCTCGGCTATCTGGTGCTGAAAGTGCTGAAGGATCGTATCGAGGACGCAGGTTGGCTGTCGGCCGCGGAAAAGTCTTTTCTTTCGGGGCAGATTGCGCAGCAAAGCCGTCATCCGGAAACCGGGCATTCGTTGATGGGCGCCATCAGGACACCGGGCTTTCTCACGCTGGGGTTGGTGTATTTTCTGATTCAGGTGGCGTCGTACGGTTTGAACTTCTGGGCGCCGCATCTGATTCACGTGGCGGGGACGAACAATCCGACGGTGATCGGTTTGCTGACGGCGGTGCCTTATATTGCCGGCGCTATCTGCATGGTGGTGGTCGGGCGTTTGTCCGATGCGAGCGGCGAGCGGCGCAAGTTCGTGTTCGGCTTGCTGGTGATGTCGGCGATCGGTTTCTTTGCCGCGGGCTTCTTCGACAAGCAGACGGCGTTGCTGGTCGTCGCGCTGGCTGTGATGGGCGCGGGCGTGGTCGCTTCGATTCCGGCGTTCTGGGCGCTGCCGCCTAAGCTCGTCACGGGCGCCGGCGCAGCGGGCGGGATCGCGCTGATCAACACGCTCGGGCAACTTGGCGGCATTGTGAGCCCGATCATGGTGGGACGCGTGAGAGACCTGACCGGCAGTACGACACCGGCCTTGTATGTGATCGGTACGATGAGCCTGGTGTGCGCGCTGATCGTGCTGTACGGCTTGCCTGATTCGTTGCGACGCAGGGAAGCCGCGCGGTAGAGATCGTTCGGTTCAGCCTCTGCCATGCATCGCTGCGATTTCCTGCAGATCGAGATCGTGTTCGAGCACGGTCAGCAGTTCATCGTGAAGCAAGCCCGTTCGATGCAGATGCAATAGCTCGACCCGTGCCGCCGAAACGGCGGCCAGCACCACGTCGTAGTGTGCGGCGCGTTCCTTCGCAGGGAAGGCGGCTTCGTCCTGATGAGCCTTGGTCATGCGCGCACGATAGCTGTACTGTTCCAGCAAGCGTGGATGAATCACGCTGCCATCCGGTCCGTGCACGAGCGGCCGAATCGCGGCGAGTTGCGCGGCTTCGAGCCGCGCCCACGCCTGCGGCTCAGTCAGATGCCGTTCGTTTCGCTCGGATGCGTGGTCCGGATTGATCCATCGAATCAGCGGTCCGATCGTCGTGCCTTGACCGAGCACCGTGACCAGAATCACGGCGAATGACGCGACCAGGATCAGATCGCGGCCCGGCATCGTCTCCGGCAAGGAGAGCGCGATGGCCAGCGTGACCACGCCACGCATGCCGGCCCAACTCGTGACAGTCGCGGAGCGCCAGTCGGGCGTGCCGCCCGCGCGGCCTGTCGCTTTGCACACCAGCGCCTTCAACCATTCCACCGCGAAGACCCACACGAAGCGCGACAGCACGACTACCGCGAGTACTGCGCCGACGGCCGGGCCGAACGCGGTCAACGCGTCGCCGAAGCCGCCTAGCCGCACCATCACACCGCGCAGCGACAGTCCGATCAAAATGAACACGAGCGCTTCCATCAGGAAGATCACGACCTGCCAGAAGGCCGTGCCGCGCATGCGGACCGCCGCCGAAAAAACTTCATGCTGATGCCAGCCGAGCACCATCCCGCAGCTCACGGTCGCGATCACGCCCGACACGTCCAGCGTGTCGCCGGCGATGTAGCTGATCCACGCGGACAGGGTCGCTGCGGTGATGATGAGGTACCCATCGTGGAGATAATGCAGCAGCTTGACGACCACGAAGCCGATCGCTACGCCCACTGCCACGCCACCCAAGGCGAGCACGGCGAAGCGTCCGGCCGCATGCTGCGCGCTGAAGGTGCCGGTCAGTGCGGCCGCGACTGCAAAGCGGAACAGCACGAGTCCGGCTGCGTCATTGAGGAGGCTCTCGCCTTCGAGCAGCACCATCAGGCGGCGCGGCAGCGCGACACGTTCGAGCACCGCCTTCGCGGCGACGGCGTCGGGCGGCGAGACGATCGCACCCAACGCGAAGCACGCGCCCCATGGCAGCGCGGCCACGACCCAATGCACGACCAGCCCGACCGTGAGCGTGGTGAACGCGACGGCGCCGATCGCAAGCAGCAGGATGCCGCCTAGGTTGCTCTTGAACTCGTCCCACACGGAGAAGTACGCGCCGTCCATGAGGAGCGGCGGCAGGAACACGATCAGGACCAGTTCGGGATCGAGATTGAAACGCGGCAGACCGGGCACGAAAGCCATCGCGGCGCCGCCGACCAGCAGCGCGGCGGCTGGCGGCAGACGCAGCCGCTTGGCGAGCAGTTCGAGACCGATGATCGCGACGAGCGACAGCAGGACGACTTTGAAGCCCATGACGGACGACATGTTCGGCCTCGGTAAGTGGCGGCGGAACTACTTTTTATCACACCGCAGCAAGGGTGCCCGCGGTTGCGTCGGGACGGAATAGGACCGTGGGATCAAACACTTGGCTGGGCTATGCGCAGGTTGTCCACAGGCTTGCGAACAATTTGTGGGGACAACTGGAGTTCGGGATGCCGTGCATCATCCTGTTCGGCGGCATGGTGAGCCGATGATGGTGGGGCGTGTGAGAGACCTGACCGGCAGTACAACACCGGCCTTGTACGTGATCGCTAAGATGGGCCTGGTGTGTGCGTTGCACCGGCCTCACGGCTATTGAATGTCCTGACCGTTCCGCGTGATCTGCACGGCCTTCGCGGATGCATAGTCGGCGCGGATGCTGTCACCCACTTTAAATTTTTCCAGTTGCACGTCTGGCGACGCCTGTAACGTCACCGTGCGGGAAGGCCCGCGAAGCGTCACCTGCCGCTTCTTTCGATCGATATTCTGGACCGTGGCGATAATTTCGACGCGTCGCAACTGCACCGATACACCGCCCGACGCAGGGTTCGTCGCCTGGTCTTCGACGCGCGCACGAATACCCTTGGTATCCACCTTGTCCGCCGACAACAGCAACTCGCCTTCATAGGCGATGTGAACCTCATCGCCGACTTTGAGTTTGCTCACGTCGCCGATCGCCGGGTCGACTTTGACAACGTTGGTATTTCCTCGCGGCCCCCGAAGGGTGACAGCATGGTTTTGCGTATCGATATGAACGACGCGCGCGGTCGCTTCGACGAGCGCAGCAGCGCCGAGCGCTTGTGGCGCGCTTGCAGACAGGCTGTCCTGCGCCTGAGCGCAGAACACGGGACTAGCGAAGGCTGAAGCCAGAAGGACCGAGCGGAGCATGTGCGAATGATGATGTTGACGGTTCTTCATAGATGATCCTGCGTCAGGTTAGAGAAATGACTATTTGGCGGATTACGCTTTATGGTGCGATTCAGGCTGCGCCCTTATTGCCTGCTGGTGCAACCCAGCGGTTCGTCGTGCCGTCCCCCTCTCTACAGAACCTTGCCGCAGCTTGGCATCATCGAAAACGCGGGCGCGCTCTGCTTCAACGAGACACCGCTTTTTCTTTAACGAATGTTCATGCATCTGACTGCCCATGACAGCCAGATAGTCGTCGAATCTGTTGCGCCTGAAGCGCAAGTAAAATTCCTTCCCCGCAAGTCCATTAGCCAAACTGAGTAGCGCACCGTAATCGACGCCGCTCTTCCCAGCCAGCAGAGCAACGGCTTTCTCGAGTGCGGCGTACCGGCTGGAGAGCGGATCCATCGGGTCGAAGAGCGTGTGAAACTGCTGGTAGGGGACCAGCCGTCTGTGTTCGGCCGCGCGTCGCAGCGTCGATGCAACTTGCTCGACGATATTGAGTTCCATGATTTCTCCCTGTTCGTACGTCGTTGGCGCCAGGCGCCGTTAACCTGAGCGTAAAAGGCGTTCTGTCGGAGTCCATACGTCACGTCGATTTCTATCGACATGCGAGGTTTGCGCGCACTTGGTTAGTTCCTTGCCGATTTCCACCTTCCGTCGCATCAGAACGCGAGCATTCCTGTTGCCATGACGCTCGCCGTGCTCCTGATGCGGTTGGTGCTGGTCACTGTCGGAACCCAACGCAGGCTCGCCGACAATGGATGCTTGCCGTTGATCTTCGTGTCATAGGTGATGACGGGCCCCAGTGCGAAGTCGTGTCCGCGAAAACCGTGCAGACGCTCGGCGGCAGGGCCTGAGTCGTTGCCGAGTTGTTGCACGGTTCCGGCCACGATGCCTACACCGAGACCGTTCACAAATTTTTTCAACGCCATGATATCGAGCGTGAAAAGAGGTGCATTGTGGTAATCGGTCGCAGTATTGGTCGTGTAGAACTGCAGGCCCGCGACAACGTTGAACTCAAGGCCGTTTTTGGGTACGAGTTGCGTATAGGCGACCTGCGGCACGAACGTCCAGTTGTTCAGACTCGGACTTGCCAATGCATTCGCATCGTAGTGACCGGTAGGCGCCCAAAAGGAGAAGCTGGCGGCAATATGCGCGGTGTTTGAAAAGTGATAACCGGCGATGATTGGCGTGAAATAAAGGTCGAATAGATTCGACGCGCGGTCGCTCGTCGAAGCGCCGGCGCCTCCAACCGCGAGCGACCCGGTCACTTCAGTCCAGACATAGGGCACGGTAATGCCGGATGCGAAATCCCAGCCACCGGCGCCGCCCCATACACGCAGCAGTGACGCCAGCGTGAAGGCAACCGGCGCATCGATCCCCAACGATGTCTTTCCGGCGATCGGTATCTCACGGCTGCCGCCAATCGAGCCGTTGATATAGATCTGTTCGATGCCCACCGCAGTGATGGGCTCAGGTGCGACGATGCCGGCTCCGGAAAGGACACTCATGCCGGCAACAGGACGGCCCAGGCCACCTTCGGTCGCGAAGGCATCGCCAATCGTCCACGATGTCATGATAAATAGGCTTGTGACCATAGCGACGCGACGTGTGGCGGTGGCTGAAAATTTCCCCGGCATGCATCGCGCGCTGGTCCAGTTGAGTGCACACGCGTCAGCCCGCATTGTGTTGTTCGTTTTATCCATGCACTGTTGTCCATCACATCGGAAGACCGCCTATCCGACGTTGGTTCGTGGTTAGTAATCGCCTGCGGCGGAGGCTTGTTCGCAGCCGGGCCGCCATCGCTTCTGCAGCCCGTATCATTGAAGCGGTTGCAGCGCCGCCCATCGGGTCCAACCTGTATCACTGTCCGGCGCGCCGATTCGCAATGCCCGCGAACCGTCGCCGAAAAAAAGCGATTCGGTGCAGCACACGCCCGTATCGCGGATGCCGTGTGTACCCATGCAGCCGACTTTGCGAGTGAAGTGCAGGTTGCCTTCGCGCAGCAAGCCAAGGTACGCGTGGCACTCTTCCTTGGGCGCCTGACTTGCCCAGCGGTTTAGCAGTGCAGCGGCGATTTCCGCATCGAACATGGTCTCTCTCCTGATTCACATCATGTAGGCAACGCAAAGACGCCCCCAAAAGACGTCGCGACGCGCCGACAATTTCAATTGTTGTGTTGCCGAATGCTTTCTACAGCGCAGCGCGCCGTGTATTCGCGCGACTGGCGCTCAGCAGCGGGCCGGCAAATTTATCCGCGCTCGCCGGGCGGCCGAACAGATAGCCCTGCAACATGTCGCAATGCATCTCACGCAGAACCGTTGCCTGTTCATGGGTTTCCACGCCTTCGGCCGTGACTGTCATGCTGCACGCGTGAGCCATCGCCACGAGCGCACGAGTGATCGCGATCGAATCGCTATCGCGTGGCAAACCCGCGACGAACGAGCGATCGATCTTCAGGTTGTGCAAAGCAAAGCGCTTGAGGTACGACAGCGACGCGTAGCCCGTGCCAAAGTCGTCGAGAGCGAGCGTGACGCCGAGACTCGCCAATGCTGCCGTCGTCGCCGCAACCGTCGGGTCATCCGGCATCAATACGCGCTCCGTAATCTCCAGTTGCAGCGCTGACGCGTCGAGTCCGTTGCGTTCGAGGCACGCGGCAACCTGCCGCACGAGGCGCTCGTTGAACTGGAGCGGCGAAATGTTGACTGAGACAGGCAGGCGCGGCGCAATGCTTGTGCGCCATTGAGCGGCTTGGGCGCAGGCCTGTTCCAGCACCCAGTCGCCGATGCTCGCCATCAGACCAGCCTCTTCCGCAACCGGTATGAACTCGGCTGGTGCGACTTCGCCCAACTCGCTGCTGGTCCAGCGCAGCAGCGCTTCGGCACCCACCGTCTGGTGCGACGCGCTGTCGATGATGGGCTGATAAACCAGCCTCAATTCACCGGCGGCGAGCGCGTGGCGCAACAACTCCTCCAGCCTGAAACGACGTTGCGACTCGTCTTGCAAGCCCTCCGTGAAAAATTGCACGCGGCCGCGGCCGCTCTCCTTCGCGCGACGCATCGCCGAGCCGGCGTTGCGTATCAGCGTGTCCGCATCGCGAGTGTCGCCGGAGGAGCAGGCGATGCCGATCGATGCGCCGAGGTGATACTCACGGCCCGCGATTTCCAGTGGCGTGCTGAACAGATCGAGGATTTGCAGCGCGAACTCGCCAATGTCCGACGCGTCGCCGCGTTTATCGACGACGACAACGAACTCGTCGCCACAGATACGCCCGAGCAGATCATCATGATTCATCAGTCCGGCAAGCCGGCGCGCGATGCCGCGCAAGACGCGATCACCAAGCTCGTAACCGGCGACGTCGTTGATTTTGCCGAAGCAATCGAGATTGATGAAAAGCACGGCGACGCGCGCCGCAGGTTTCAATTTCAGCAAATGCTGAACGCGTTCGGCAACATAAGCGCGGTTATACAAACCGGTGAGCGAGTCGAGAAACGACGTATAACCGAAGTGTCGAATTGGGCTTGTCTGTTCACTGCTCACGGTGCAGCGCATATTAAACGCCGCGTCGCCGAGTGGAATGCTAGCGGCTAGTTCGGGCAGACTTGCCTTGACACGCGCAATGGTCGCTCGACGAGTCATCTTTGCACTCCTTCCTGAATTTCGTCCGACACATGACAACTTGTCATGCAGGTCAGAATCATGCGCACCGGCATAAGCAGCATGATTTGCATGTCTCAGCGCGGGCGGTCATGAATGTGCTGTCACGATATCCGAGAATCGGTGATGAGAAAACGGGTCGTTTGGGTGAACGCGTAAAGCAAAGGTGAACGGATTGCCGCATCAGGCAATCGACCCGGTTGAAAATATAAGGTGTCTATCTGGCGCGAATAGGCGATCGCTGCGGATAATAGTAGTTATCCTTATTTGATAACTTTGTCTGCTGGGTAACGATTGTCTTAATGCGCCATCTGTAGGTGCGGTGATATGCCGCGTCCAGGTGGCCCATGTTTTGACGAGGTGTGCGTTGGCCTCGCGGTTCTCGTCGGAGAAGCGCGGCAAGTCAGGCGGCGATGGAGGGTTCCGGACTTTATCCGCTCGCTATATTCCCGGCCTATGTGTAATTCAGCAGAGCCTTACTTTCAGCACCCGGGGTCCGTGCGCATCCCATTGATGTGTGCCAGCAGGACGTCAACGAAATGACGCGTCAATAGCGACGGCGCCGTGTGTCTCGGCATAGCCATCTGAACGGCGACGTCGATAGTGGGGACAAGCGGTTTGATCAGCAACTGCCCTGCAAACGTACTGGCCACGTAGGGGTTGACGATTCCAATACCGTTGCCGGCTGCAACGAGCGCGCAGATCGCGATGGATGACGTGGTTTCGATCAGAAAATTGTCGGACAAGCCGTGAGCTTGCAGCAGCTTCTTGATTTCGATCGTGAGGTCGTCGGCTTCGCCCAGCGACAGCATCGTTTCGTCGAGCAGCATGGACACATGAATCTCCGGCTCGACATGCAGCCGGTGACCAGGCGGCAACACGCAAACCGCCGGCACGGTCTTGATGATCACCGGCTCGAAGTCTCGCGGATCGAGCTTGCCTGTGGTCAGCACGACGTCGAACAGATCTTGCCGCAGCAGATCAGCTAGCTGTGGCGTGTTCATGGTCTGCATGTTGAGATAGGTGCCCGGAAATTCCGATAGAAACGAGCGCACCACCTGCGGCAGCAGCCCGGCCCCCAGCGTTGGCGTGCAGCCTATGCGAAGCGCACCCGTGCCCGACTTGCGCATGATCGCGACCACGGATTCGATCTTTTCCAGTCCGTCGAAGTGCTTCTGGACGGTCTTGTAGAGCAGCTTGCCCTCGCTGGTCGGCCGAAGCCGCCCTTGGTGCATCTCGAAGAGTTCGAGCCCGGTGGAACTCTGCAACTCCGCAAGGCGCCGGCTGATTGACGGCTGCGTCGTGTTTAGCATCGAGGCGGCGCCAGTCGTGGTGCCCATCTGCATCACGGCGCGAAAGGCCTGGATCTGCTGGAAATTCAAAGGCCTAGCCATAGTTTCACCGAAGAGGATGGATGACGGCGCGAGGTCCAGACTATACCAAAAGTGAATAGCCTATCGAAAAAAAAGAATTACTTCGCATAGGTTGCCCAAATATATGATCCAGCTATCCCATTTCCGGCCGCAACGCTTCCTATCGCGGTCTCACCGATTTTTGAACGCACCAGCTCATGACTTCGTCTCGCGTCATCAAACATCCATGCCCCGTACATCGCCTGGAGCCGGGGGGGAAACATCACTTCTTCGGTTACTACAATAAATCTGTCTGGGACAAGACGAACAGCTATCTGCTGGCCAATCAGGTGCCGATGATGGATGCGCGCCTGACACCGGAGCTGGAGGCCGAAGTGGGCTATTTCACTCTGGGCGAGCGCGAGGCATTTCGCGCGGTCGGCACTACGCGCGCATGGAACTGGCAAATGGGCTGCCAGTTGCAATGGCTCGATGGCGAACCTGGACGCAAAATCGTTTACAACGTCCGCACCGGTGACATGACCGCGCGCTATCCGGGTTTTGGCGCAGCGATCCATGATATCGACAGCAACGCCTCGACGGCGCTGCCGCTGCCTGTCTATGTGGTCGCACCCAACAGCCGCTACGCGCTGTGCGTCGACTACCGTCGCCTGTATGTCACGCACGAGACGATTGGATATGGCGAGCACGGCGGCCCCTTCGAACTGCCGCTCGCGCCATCGGACGACGGTATCTATCGGATGGACCTTGCTACTGGCGCCACGCAGTTGCTGGTGAGTTACGCTGATTTGCGCAATTTTCATCCTAAGGCGTCGATGGAGAAGGCAATCCACTGGGTGAGCCATATCGAAATCAATCCGGCGTCGTCGCGGATGCTATTCCTGCATCGCTGGACCGAGCGGGTAGCCGACGAGACCTGTTTCCTGCATCGGCTGATCACGATGAATCCGGACGGAACGGCCATGCGCTTGCTCGAATGTTCCGACCATCCATTGCCGCAGCTCGCGGAAGATTTCGATCCTGCCGCGGTCGGCACCTTCGACTACGAGAAGTCCGAGTACCAGATTTCTCACCCGCTGTGGCGGGACGATCGGCACATCATCGTCTGGGGACCGCATGCGGGCAGCATTCACTACCATCTTTACGAGGACAGTGATTCAGGTCAGGTCGATGTCGTCGGCGAGGGCGTGCTGACCGAGAACGGTCACATGACGTATTCGCCCGTCGACGCGCGCTGGCTGTTGTCCGACACGTATCCGGATACGCAGACCAACGAGCGGGTGTTGTTCCTGTTCGACACCAAAGAAGGTTTGCGCTACGACATCGGCTCTTTCTACACGCCACCCGATCTGAAGAAGGAGAACCGCTGCGATCTGCATCCGCGTTGGCGCCGCGACGGCCGCGCGGTCTGCATCGATTCCGTACATGAAGGCGAGCGCCAGATGTATGTAATCGATGTATCGGCCATCACTGGCGCATAAAGCGCGGGCCATGCCGATTTCTCCACTTCGCTTTCCTGGAGCCGGACAGCCCGCGCCGACTGCCAAAATCGAAATCAACCTCACATAGGGGAGACACCATGCAACAAACCCGTTCCAGATTGAGTCCGCGCCACGCATTCGGCGCATGCCTTTCAGCGCTTGCAGCCGCGCTTGCCGTCGTGTCGATGCCCGTAATAGCGGCCGATGCGGCGCAGACCGATACGCTCAAGAAGATCCAGGACCAGCACGTTGTCACTATCGGTTATCGCGACGCGTCGATTCCGTTCTCATACTATGACGCGCAACAAAAACCGATTGGCTATTCAATCGACATCGCGAATCTGATTGTCGAGCGCATCAAGGCGCAGCTCAAGCAGGGCGACCTGCAAGTGCGCCTGATTCCGATTACGTCGCAGAACCGAATTTCGCTGCTGCAGAACGGCACGATCGACTTCGAGTGCACGAGCACGACAAACAACGCTGCGCGAGCGCAGCAAGTTGATTTTTCCAACAGCTTCTTTGACATCGGCACGCGCCTGCTCGTCAGGCAAAATTCCGGTATCCATGATTTCGCCGACCTCAAGGGCAAGACGGTTGTCGTCGGTGCGGGCACCACATCGGAGAAATCCATTCGCAACATGAACGTCGAGAAATCGATGGACATGAACATTATCAGCGCAAAGGATCACAGCGAATCGTTCTTGATGCTCTCCACCGGCCGCGCCAAGGCGATGATGATGGATGACGCGCTGCTGGCTGGCGAGCGTGCCAAAACCAGCCGTCCGGAAGACTACGCAATCGTCGGCACGCCGCAATCATTCGAGGCCTACGGCTGCATGCTGCGCAAGAACGATGCGCAGTTGAAAGCGCTGATGGACGCCGCGATTGCGGATGCCGAACGCTCCGGCGCGGCCACGGCAATCTACAAGAAGTGGTTTATGACGCCGATTCCGCCGAAGGGCATCAATCTCAACTTCCCGATGTCCACTCGCATGCAGACGCTGTTCGCGCATCCGAACGATAAACCGGCGTCCTGACGGGCGGTTGTCATTTGCGGCGGGCCACGGTCCGCCGGCCTGGAGAGGGTTATGGATTACTCGTGGGATTGGGGTGTGTTGCTGCAGGCCGTGTCTACCGGCGAGCACACGACGTACCTCGGATGGCTGTTTTCCGGCCTGCTGAACACCGCGCTGCTGACCGTGTCGGCCTACGCGCTGGCGCTCGTGGTTGGCACCGGCTTCGGAATTCTTCGCACGCTGCCGAGCCGTCCCGCGGCGATGCTCGGCACTATGTATGTGTCGGTGTTCCGCGGCGTGCCGCTGATCGTGCAGTTCTTTATCTGGTTCTTTGTCGTGCCGGAGCTGGTGCCGACGGCGTTGGGCGACTGGTTCAAAAACCTGCCGCCGTATACGCAGTTTTTGTCGGTATCGATCTTCTCGCTCGGTATCTATACAGGATCACGAATTTGCGAACAGGTGCGCGCCGGCATTCAGGCGCTGCCGCGCGGCCAGTTCAACGCGGGGTTCGCGCTCGGTCTGACGCGCGCGCAGACTTACCGCTACGTGTTGCTGCCGGTAACGTTTCGCACCATTCTCGGTCCGCTCACATCCGAGTTTCTGATCATTTCAAAAAATTCTGCTGTCGCTTCGACCATCGGCCTATTGGAGTTATCGGGGCAGGCGCGTCAGCTGGTCGATTACACGGCACAGCCCTATGAATCGTTCATCTGCGTGACGCTGGCCTATATGGCGCTGAACTTTGCGATTCTGCACGGCATGAACTGGATTCGTCGCCAAACCCGTCTGCCGGGCTTGCTGGGAGATTGAGATGTTCAACATAGATTGGCAGGCGCTCGCGGAATCAAAGGGTATCGTGCTCGCGGGCATGGGCGTCACATTGCAGATTACGTTCGTGGCGATCTTATGCGGCGTGCTATGGGGCACCGTGCTAGCGGTATTGCACCGGTCGCCGCAGCGCGCGGTGCGCGTTTTCGCCCAAGGCTACGTTGCCTTGTTCCGATCGATTCCGCTGGTGATGCTGTTGTTGTGGTTCTTCCTGATCGTGCCGCAGTTCCTGAAGGCGCTGTTCAACTTGCCCGCCGGTGTCGACGTGCGGCTTATCTCCGCGATGGTGGCCTATTCGCTGCTGGAAGCCGCATTCTTTTGCGAAATCATCCGGGCCGGGATCGAAAGCCTGCCGCGCGGCCAGGCGCAGGCCGCGCTTGCGCTCGGCATGACAGCGGGACAGACCATGCGTTATGTGATTCTGCCGCAGGCGTTTCGCGCGATGGTCCCGGTGGCGCTGACACAGTGCATCGTGATTTTCCAGGACACGTCGTTGGTCTACGTGATAGCGCTGGGCGATTTTTTCCGCCGGGTATCGGCAATCGGCGAGCGCGACGGTACGGTCGTGCCGATGCTGCTGTTCGCCGGCGTCGCTTACTGGTCGATTACTACAGGGTTGACGGTAACCGTCAAAGTGGTCCGAACGAGGTTGGCAAAATGATCGAGTTGAATGGCGTTTCTAAATATTATGGGCAGTTCCAGGTGCTGTCGGATTGCACGACCAAGATCCAGAAAGGCGAAGTAGTCGTGGTGTGTGGTCCGTCTGGTTCGGGGAAATCCACGCTCATCAAAACCGTCAACGGTCTCGAGCCGTTTCAGAAAGGCGAGATCGTCATCAACGGTCAATCGCTGACCGACAGGAAGGTCAATCTGTCGAAGTTGCGCGCGAAAGTCGGCATGGTCTTTCAGCACTTCGAACTGTTTCCGCATCTGTCGATTGTGCAGAATCTGATGCTCGCGCAGGTCAAGGTGCTGGGCCGTTCGAAAGACGAAGCGGCGGCGAAGGGGCTGAAGCTGCTGGATCGCGTCGGCCTGCGCGCGCAGGCGGACAAGTTTCCGGCGCAACTGTCGGGTGGTCAGCAGCAGCGGGTGGCGATCGCGCGCGCGCTTTCTATGGATCCGATCGCGATGCTGTTCGACGAACCCACCTCCGCGCTCGATCCGGAAATGATCAACGAAGTACTCGACGTGATGGTCGAACTCGCTCAGGAGGGTATGACGATGATGTGCGTCACGCACGAAATGGGGTTTGCGAAGAAGGTCGCCCATCGCGTGATCTTCATGGATCGCGGCCTGATCGTGGAAGACGACCGCAAGGAAGATTTCTTCGCGAATCCGAAGTCGGATCGCGCGAAAGATTTTCTCGCGAAGATTCTGCACTGAAGGCTGCTGGCGCGTTGTCGAACGTGGTGTCGCGGTCGCCTGCGATTTTCCATGACCGGGCCGTCGCCGGCGTCGCCGCGGCCACCGTCGTTTTCAACGCGTTCGCCGGTGGCATCGTTAATCTCAAAGTGCAATGAAATTTCATCAGTTACGTGCGCTTGTCGCCATTGCCGACGCGGGCAGCGTCCGCGGCGCGGCGCGACTGCTCAATTCCTCGCCCGCGGCGGTCACTCAGAACCTTAAGTATCTGGAGGAGACCGTACAAATGCAGCTCGTGGCGCGCACTTCGTCAGGCGTGACATTCACGGAATGCGGGCAAACGCTACTGGTCCATGCGCGCCTCGTCGTCGCGCAAATAACCCATGCGCATCAGGCCGTCAACGCGATGCGCGGCGCTCCGCACGGGCGCCTCTCGGTGGCCGTGTCGGCGTGGGTCACCAAGACGTTTCTTCCGGAGGCTGTTATACGCTTTCGTGCGAGGATGCCGGACATCCAGCTGGAGATCTTCGAAGGTCTGCCGGCGATTGCCAATCCGCGTTTGCGCGACGGCAGCCTGGACATCTATGTGGGCAGGCAAACGCCGGGCGAGACAGGCTCCGAGTTCGCTTACCGGCCGCTGTTTTCTTCGGGACGGGCGATTGTCGCGCGGCAAGGTCATCCGTGTGCGGACAGCCGCTCGCTGGTCGACCTGCTCGACCTCGACTGGCTCGTCGCGCTGGATCCTGAAACGGAAGGGCGGACGCCGTACACGATGTTCGCGCAGTACGGGTTGACCGTGCCGCGCAGCATTCACTTTCTTCACTCATTGACCGTCGCCGTTTCGCTGCTCAAGCGCACGGACATGGTCAGCATCTTTCCATGGCCGCTCGTCGAGCTATGCGCGGCGCACGAAGGGCTCTGCGCGATCCCCGTGCGAGAACAACTGGAAGAGTCGACCGTCGGCATCATCACGCGTGCGGGACAACCTCCCGATGCTGTGTCGAGCTGTTTTATCGACTGCCTGATCGATACGATCCGCGACGAATCCTGGGTGCGAACGCCGGAAATTCTCCGGGCGTTGCACTCCGTAGAGATACTTGTTTGAGGTTGGGTATCGTGCCCGTGCCGATCTGCGCGGCGCCGAGGCGACAGACCCCGCTGGCCGTGGCGCCGCTCATGCTCATGCATGCCCCACCAGTCGATACACCCTTTGCATCAACCACTTGCGCAAGATGTAAGAACGTTGTCCACAGGCTTGCCAACATTTTAGGTGGACAAGTTTTGCCATCTGCGCGGACGTGCAAATTCACATCAACGCCAAACACAACCGGCGTTCAGATGCATTGACTCGACTTGCCTCAAGTCTTCAACGGCGACGCAGCCAGCTCTTCCCGCGATTGCACCTGTAAAACCGCATCGCGCTTATCAAGCAGATGCTGCCGAAGAATCGCACTCAGCTTCTTGCCATCTCGCGCCTCGAGCGCCTTCAGCATTTCATCGTGATCATGAATCGCGCTATCCCACTTGGGGATCTGAAAGTTCGACCGAAACCTGAGCGCTTGCAAGCGACGGTTCACCGCGACATAAGTCTGCCGCAGTGCTGAATTCCTGGCCGCCTCGTTGATCTTGTCGTGAATCGCCTGATTGCGGCTGTAGTACCCGGCCAGATCGTTTTGCGTGCGGCACGCGAGCATGGCGTAGTGCAGCGCCTTGATCTCGGCGAGTTCAGCCGCCGTCATCCGCTCAGCCGCCAGTTCGCCGGAGAAGGCTTCAAGGCCGCTCATCAATTCGAAGGTCTCGCGCAGCTCAGCCTCCGACATCTTCGACACCGACGCGCCACGATTCGGCGAAATCTCGATCAGCCCTTCAGCGGCCAGCACCTTCAGCGCCTCGCGCAGCGGCGTGCGTGAAATGCCGAGCGTTTCGCACAGCTCGCGCTCATTCAGCTTCTTGCCCGGCTCGAGCACGCCCTCAACGATAAAGCGCCGAATGTGCTCCACCACCGTGTCGTGCAAGCGCTGCCGCTCGACCTTCGGCATGAGCGGGGAAGCGGCGATGCTCGCTTCAAAATCCGAATTTTGCATACAAAAGCCCTCGACATCCTATTAACCCGGATTTTATAGGAAGCTCAAAGATTAGTTAATAGCGCGGGTAAACACCGGTGCCAACACGCAATTTTCACCTTGGGATTGTCGCAGTTCGTCTGATATAGTTTTTTGAATGCAAAATTCAATCGGAGGAGCCCAATGCTCAAGTTAGACTTTCATCCCGCTGGCCGTCACTTTCTGCAGATCCCGGGTCCGAGCCCGGTACCCGACCGTATCCTCCGGGCGATGAGCTACCCCACCATCGACCACCGCGGTCCGGAGTTCGGCGAACTTGGTCTGAAGGTGCTCGACGGCATCAAGAAAATCTTCAAGACGCAGCAGCCCGTGGTGATTTACCCGGCTTCGGGCACGGGCGCCTGGGAAGCGGCGTTGTCGAACACGCTGAGCCCCGGCGACCACGTGCTGATGTTCGAGACCGGCCACTTCGCCACGCTGTGGAAAAAGATGGCGGAAAGCCTTGGGCTGAAGCCGGAGTTCCTCGGCCTGCCGGGCATTGAAGGCTGGCGTCGCGGCGTGCAGCCGCAAATGATCGAGGAGCGTCTGCGTGCCGACACGCAACACGCGATCAAGGCGGTGTGCGTGGTGCACAACGAAACTTCCACGGGGGTGACGTCCGACATCGCCGCCGTGCGCCGCGCAATCGACGCCGCGGGTCATCCGGCCTTGCTGCTGGTCGACACGATTTCGGGCCTCGCGTGTGCGGATTACCGTCACGACGAATGGGGCGTCGACGTCACCGTCTCGGGCTCGCAAAAAGGTTTGATGCTGCCGCCGGGCATCAGCTTCAATGCGATCTCGCCGAAAGCCGTGGCCGCCAGCAAGCAGGCCAAACTGCCGCGCAGTTTCTGGGACTGGACTGACATCGTCGAGATGAACAAGACCGGGTACTGGCCGTACACGCCGAACACGAACCTGCTCTACGGCCTTAACGAAGCGCTCGAAATGATTCTCGGCGAAGGGCTGGACAACGTGTTCGCCCGTCACGAACGTCTCGCCGAAGCGACCCGTCGCGCGGTGCGTGCGTGGGGCTTGGAAATTCAGTGTGCGGATCCGTCGGTGTACAGCCCGGTGCTCACGGGCGTGATGATGCCCGACGGCATCGACGCCGACGCGGTGCGCAAGCTCATCTACGAACGCTTCGACATGTCGCTCGGCACGGGGCTCGGCAAGATGAAGGGGCGCATGTTCCGCATCGGCCATCTCGGCGACTGCAACGACCTGATGCTGCTGGCCACGCTGGCCGGCTGCGAAATGGGTCTGCGGCTCGCGGGCGTGCCGCTCAAGAAAAGCGGCCTGCCTGCCGCTATGGAGTGGTTGAGCCAGCCGACCAAGGCATCCGGCCTGAAAGCCGCAGCCTGAGTACGCCCTGAAAGCGGTGCCTTTCGAGGCATCGAGCGGAGCGCAACCCGCGACTCGCGGAAAAAAGGAAGGCGTGAAGCCCTTCCCTCACGAAGCCGCGCATAGAACGCGGCCCGAACGAATGCGATGGTCCCGCGGCGCAAGCCGCCGCCGGGCAACGACGCAGCGCGCCATCTCAGGTCCGCCGTCGACACATGCAATGGAGAGAGACGATGAAGCGGTTTCGTGTGACCAGTGCGACCAGTATCGTTCTAGTGATGCTCTGCATCATGTACTTCATCACCTACCTCGACCGCGTCAACGTCAGCACCGCGGCCGCGGGTTTCGGCAAGGAATTCCATCTTTCGCATACGGAAGTCGGCCTGGTGTTCTCGGCCTTCGCGTATCCGTATCTGATCTTTCAGATCATCGGCGGATGGGTCAGTGATCGTTTCGGCGCGAAGCGCACGCTGATTTTTTGCGGCGCGATCTGGGGCGTTGCGACTTTGCTGACGGGTTTTGCCGGCGGCCTGATTTCGCTGCTGGCCGCGCGCGTGCTGCTCGGCTTCGGCGAAGGCGCGACGTTTCCCGCCGCCACCTCGGCGATGGCGCGTTGGGTCGCCAAGGAAAAACGCGGCTTCGCGCAGGGCATCACACACGCGGCGTCGCGGATCGGCAATGCGGTGGCGCCCGGTCTGATCGTTCTCGTGATGGCGACGTGGGGCTGGCGCGAATCGTTCTATATCTGCGGCGTGTTCAGCTTGTTGTGGGTCGGCGTGTGGGTCATCACGTTTACCGAGCATCCGAAAGACCACCCGCGTATCACGAACGACGAACTGTCCGTGCTGCCCTCGCCGAAACCGAAAGCCGCCGGTGTGCCGTGGAGCAAACTGTTTCGCCGCATGTGGCCGGTCACGATCGTGTACTTCTGCTACGGCTGGACGCTGTGGTTGTTCCTGAGCTGGATTCCGCAATACTTTCTGCACAGCTATCACCTGCAATTGCAGAAGTCGGCGATCTTCGCCTCGGTGGTGTTCTTTGCCGGCGTGATCGGCGACACGCTCGGCGGCATTGTGACCGACTGGATCTTCACCCGCACCGGCAGTCTGAAGCGCGCACGTAGCTGGATGGTGTCGGTCTGCATGTTCTTCTGCCTGCTTTCGCTGATTCCGCTGATGTTCACGCACAGCCTGTATCTGTCGATGGCATGTCTCGCGTCCGGCTTCTTCTTTGCTGAAATGACGATCGGTCCGATGTGGGCGATTCCGATGGATATCGCGCCGGAATACTCGGGCACGGCGAGCGGCATGATGAACACCGGCTCGGCACTGGCCGCAATCATCTCGCCGGTGGTCGGCGGTTTTCTGATCGACTACTTCGGGAGCTGGGAATTGCCGTTCGTCGGCAGCATGCTGTTGATGGCGATCGGCGTGGTGCTCGCGTTCCGCATGCAGCCGGAAAGCAAATTCGCGCTCAACGCGGCCGACAAGGCGCATGTTCCCACCGGCATGGGCGTTTGAGCGCACTGCACCGCTCTATCTCTGCGCCTCACGACACGACACTATGACGACAGCACTCACCCGGCGTCTCGCCGACGCACGCCGCAATCGCGCCACGCTCGACACGTTGCCGCCCGAGCAAATCCCGACCGACGCCGCCGCGGCCTACGCGATCCAGCACGAGATCTTGGACGCATGCGGCGCGCGGATCGCCGGTTGGAAAATCGGCGCGAAGTCCGAAAGCGGTCCGATCCAGGGCGCGCCGTTACCCGACCTCGACCTGCATGCCGACGGCGCGCGTTTGCCGCGCGATGACTTCGCGCCCTTAGGACTCGAACTCGAAATCGCGTTTCGCTTCGGGCGGCGCTTCGATGTTTCCGCCACGCCGTATAGCGAGGCCGAAGTGCTGGCGAGTATCGGCTCGATCGGCGCGACCATCGAGATCGTGGCGAGCCGCTACGCCGAATGGCCCGCCATCGACAAGCTCGCTCAACTCGCGGACTTGCAGAATCACGGCGCGTTGATCGTCGGGGAATTCACGCCGTATCGCGAGGACTTTCCGTTCGTGGCGCCGTCGCTGCAATTCAGTTTCGACGGACAGGACGTGGTGAAAGCCACGCCCGCCAATCCGGCCGGCGATCCACGGCGCCTGCTGACCTGGCTCGTCAATCACGCCACGTCGCGCGGCATTGCCGTGACGCCGGAGATGGTCATCACGGCCGGTTCATACACCGGCATGTTCTTTCCGAAGACGGCGGGCACGGCGAGCGGGCGCATTGAAGGACTCGCGCCGGTCAGCCTCACGCTGTACTAGCCGCTTCCTGTCTCTGCCATAGGCCGACGAAATGACGAATCCCACTTCCGCTTTACTCGTCAAACCGATCCACCTGGTTCCCTCCGCCGCGCGTCTGACGAGTCCGCTCGCGCAGCATCTGCGCAAATCATTGCGCGGCGACGTGTTGTTCGACGCGGCGAGCCGTGGCCGTTACGCGACCGACGCGTCGATCTATCAGATCACGCCGGTCGGTGTCGTGGTGCCGCGCGATCAGGACGATCTGCGCATCGCGCTGGAAATCGCGCGCAGCGAAAAAGTGCCGCTGCTCGCGCGCGGCGCGGGCACGAGCCAATGCGGCCAGACGGTTGGCGAAGCGCTGGTGATCGACACGAGCAAATGGTTGAACAACATCGTCGCCTTCGATGCCGAAGCGCGTACCGTAACGGTCGAACCGGGCGTCGTGCTGGATCATCTGAACGCTTGGCTCAAGCCACACGGTCTGTGGTTTCCGGTGGATGTGTCGACGGCCGCGCAATGCACGATCGGCGGCATGGCCGGCAACAATTCGTGCGGCTCGCGCTCAATCGAATACGGCAACATGGTGCACAACGTCGCCGCGATCGACGCGATTCTCGCCGACGGCAGCGAAGCGCATTTCGCCTCGTTGCGCGAGGCGCCGCAAGGCGCGCGCTTGCAGCAGATACTCGCGGGCGTGAAGCAGATCGCCGAACGCGAGCGCGACGAAATCGTGGCGCGCGTGCCGAAGGTCTTGCGCCGCGTGGCGGGCTACAACATCGACGTGTTCGATTGCCAGAACCCGCGCGCCTATACCGACGACGGCATCGCGAATCTCGCGCATCTGCTGGTCGGCTCGGAAGGCACGCTTGCCTTCAGCCGGCAATTGACGCTCAGGCTCGCGCCGCTGCCCGTGCATAAAACGCTTGGCGTGGTCAACTTTCCGACCTTCTGGCAGTCGATGGATCTCACGCAGCACATCGTCAAGCTGAAGCCGGTGGCGGTGGAGTTGGTCGATCGCACGATGATCGATCTCGCGATGAGCAATCCGGCGTTTCGTCCGGTGATCGGCAAGGCGCTGGTCGGCGAACCGCAAGCCATTCTGCTGGTGGAGTTCGCGGGCGAGGACCGCGACGCACAACTCGCGTCGCTCAAACAGCTCACGGAACTCATGGCCGATCTCGGCTTGCCCGATTCGGTCGTCGAGATGCCCGACGCGAACGAACAGAAAGCGTTGTGGGAAGTCCGCAAGGCCGGGCTCAATATCATGATGAGCATGAAGGGCGATGGCAAACCGGTGTCCTTCATCGAAGATTGCGCCGTGCCGCTCGAACATCTGGCCGAATACACGAGCCGCCTGACCGAGGTGTTCCATCGGTATGGCACGGAGGGCACGTGGTATGCGCATGCGAGCGTCGGCACGCTGCACGTGCGGCCGATTCTCGACATGCGCCGCGACGGCGCGCAGAAGATGCGCGCGATCGCCGACGAAGCCGCAGCCCTCGTACGCGAGTACAAGGGCGCCTATTCGGGCGAACACGGCGATGGACTGTGCCGCGGCGAATGGGTCGCGTGGCAGTACGGGCCGCGTCTGAATCAGGCGTTCAGCGAGATCAAGGCGCTGTTCGATCCGGACAACCGCTTCAATCCCGACAAGATCGTGCGTCCGCCGAAAATGGACGACGCGCGCAATTTCCGCTTCGCACCGGGCTACAAGGAACATCGCATAGATACGGCGCTCGACTGGTCGGCATGGAATGTCGAACGCGATCCGCTGACCGGACAGGAGAGCTTGCCGGGCAGCGGCAACGATCTGGCCGGCGGTCTCGCGAAAGCCGTCGAGATGTGCAATAACAACGGCCATTGCCGCAAGTTCGACGCGGGCACCATGTGCCCGAGCTATCGCGTGACGAAGGACGAACAGCACGTCACGCGCGGACGCGCGAACACGTTGCGCCTCGCGATTTCCGGTCAACTCGGCGAAGCGGGCCTCGCGAGCGACGAGGTCAAGGAAACGCTCGATCTGTGCGTGTCCTGCAAGGGCTGCAAGCGCGATTGCCCGACTGGCGTCGATATGGCGAAGTTCAAGATCGAGGCGCGGGCTGCGCGGGTCAAGCGTCACGGGCTGCGTCTGCGTGACAAGCTGGTGGCTTTCATGCCGCGTTACGCGTCGACGGCGAGCCGCATGCCGGGCTTGATGGCGCTCGCCGATAACGTGCCGGTGCTGTCGGCGTGGTTCAAGCGGTCCGTGGGTTTCGCGCGCGAGCGCAGCTTGCCGCGCTTCAAGAAGTCTTTTCTGGCTGATGCGGTGTCGTCGCGCAACGCAGCCCAAGGTGTCGCACTCAAAGAAGTCCTGCTATTCGTCGACACGTTCAACAACAACATGGAGCCGGAGAACGCGCGCGCTGCGCAGCAAGTGTTGGAGGCTGCGGGTTATACGGTGCACTTCAACAAACGCCAGGGCGAGCGGCCCGTGTGTTGCGGTCGCACGTTTCTCGCGGCGGGTCTTGTGGATGAAGCGAAGCAGGAAGCACGGCGTATGCTCGATCTGTTCAAGCCGTTCGTGGAGCGCGGTGTGCCGATCGTCGGGTTGGAGCCGTCGTGCTTGCTCTCGTTACGCGACGAGTTCCTGCACTACGGTTTCGGCGACGAAGCGCAGCGGTTGTCGAAACAGGCATTTCTATTCGAAGAGTTTCTGGTGCGCGAGGAAAAGGCCGGGCGTCTGCAGCTTGTGTTGAAGCCTTTGGCGAAGCAGCAGGCGCTGGTGCATGGCCATTGCCATCAGAAAGCCTTTGACGCCTTCACGCCCGTGCAAACCGTGTTGAAGTGGATTCCTGAGTTGAAGGTATCGACGGTGGAATCGTCGTGCTGCGGAATGGCGGGCAGTTTCGGCTACGAGGCCGAGCATTACGCGACGTCGCAGGCGATGGCGGAGCTGTCGCTGCTGCCGGCGGTGCGCAAGATGGACGGCGACACGCTCATGGTCGCGGACGGCACGAGTTGCCGGCACCAGATTCATGACGGCGCGGGAGTCGACGCGATCCATGTGGCACGAGTGCTGGCGATGGCGTTGCGGTAAGTGCGGCAACCACGGCAACGCGGGAAGCGTGCCGGCCGCGCTCAGGCAGCGACAGCCTGCCGATAAGCGGTCGGCGCCACGCCGACGCTCTCGCGGAAACGATGGCTGAAATGGCTGGCGTTCGCGTAGCCGCATTGTTCGGCGACCTGAGCGAGCGGCAGCGTCGTGGTGCGCAACAGCGTGCGCGCGCGTTCGAGCCGCTGCTGCGCGATCCACGCGGCGGGCGGCAGTCCGAACGAGGTGCGGAACATGCGCGCAAGATGAAATTCCGACAGCACCGCTACGCCGGCCAGCTGGCCGAGCGTGAGCGTCTGCGAGAGATGGCTTTCGATATAGTCGTGCAGGCGCCGACGAGTCGCGACCGACAAGCCGCCTTTGAGCGAGGCATTCGTGCGGCGCACGCCTTGCGCGCGCAACAGCAGACTCAGCACCTGGTGCGCGGTCTCGTTGGTGCGCAGCAAGCCGTCCGGATCCTGCCAGTCTTCGTTCGCCAGTGACTGGCATAACGTGGCGATGCGGGCGTCTTCGAAATACGTGCGATCGGCGAGCGTCAGTTCGCGCGGCTCGAGGTCGAGCTCCTGAACCGCGCGCTGCGTGAAGTGCTCCGGCAGGAAGTACAGGTGCATGAAATGCATGTGCCCGCGCACCCACCAACGCGATTCGTGTTCGCCCGGCAGCGCGCAGAGCCGTGACGGCGCGCCGTAATGCCCTGGCATTTTCTGGCGTTCGGTGCGATAGCCGCCGTCCAGATAGCACGACAATGTGTGATGGCCGGGCCGCTCGTAGACGGTCTCGGCTTCTTCCGTGTCGCGTGTCCAGACGGCGATAGCCAGCCGGTCGCCGAGCCACGCGAAGCGGTCCAGATTCGCGTTGGCGCTGCTCAGCGTGTGGCACACCGACTGAAGGCCGAACGGCGTTTCAGCGGAATGGGTCACGGGGGCGGGCGGTCTGGTGTTCACGAAGCGGGCGAAATTCTTGTCAGGACTGAATGAGCACCAGTATACGGCCGCCCGCGCGCGGCGGCTTGCCGCTCCGAAAAAGTGCGCAATCCTGGACAAGTGCAGCCAGCCGGGCTGCGGCATAGTGAAATTCCGTATTTGCCGCTGCAGGCTCGACCATGAATTTGTTCCTCTATGCCGTCACCGTTCTGATTTGGGGCACCACGTGGATCGCGATCAAATGGCAACTGGGCGCGGTGCCGCCGCCGGTGTCCATTGCCTGGCGTTTCTGGATCGCGGCGCTGGTGTTGTTCGCGTTGCTGCGCGTCATGCGCCGGCCGATCTGGCCGCCGCGCGCCGCATGGCGTTTCCTGATCGCGCAAGGATTGGCGCTCTTCTGTCTGAACTTTTTGTGCTTCTACTACGCTGAACAGGTGGTGCCGAGCGGCCTCGTGGCAGTGGTGTTTTCCACCGCGCCGCTGCTGAATTCGATCAACGGCCGCCTGTTCATGGGCCGGCCGTTGCAACCCACGGCGATTGCGGGGGCGGCGTTGGGACTCGTCGGCATCGTATGTCTGTTCGTTCAACAGATGACGGGGCATCTCGGCGATCACGCCGCGTGGTTCGGTCTTGGCATCGCGTTTCTCGGAACCTTGTGCTTCTCGGCCGGCAATCTGTTGTCGAGCCGCATGCAGGCGATGGGCTTGCACCCGTTCGCCACGAATAGCTGGGCGATGCTGATCGGCGCTAGCGTTCTGACTGTGGGCAGCTTATTGGCCGACTTTTCGTTTGCCGTCGAGCCGTCCGCGCGCTATCTCGGCGCGCTCGCCTATCTAGCGATTTTCGGCTCGGTGATTGGCTTCACGGCGTACCTGATGCTTGTCGGGCGCATCGGACCGGAACGCGCCGCTTACAGCACGGTCTTGTTTCCGATCGTGGCGCTGGCGGTGTCGACGGTATTCGAAGGCTATCGGTGGTCCGCACTGGCCGTGGTCGGTCTGTTGCTGGTGGTGGCCGGCAATCTGGTGGCGTTCGATCTCGCGCGGCGTATTTTTGTGCGCCGGGTGCGGACTTCGTGAGGGACCGTGCAGGCTTTTGAGGTGAGCGTTTTCGGGAGCTAAAAAGCTGTTGAAAACCCACCGGTGAGCTTTTGCGGGAGAGCGCATATCGAGCAAGAACCAACGGCAGCATGCGCTCCGGTTCCTCTGCATTAGCAGCGCAGCGGCTGGGGCCGCGCGGAGAACTCCTGCGCGTCGCGCGTGAAACTCGCCAATTAACAAAGTGGCGTGAGCGCGGCGCCGCGAGTCGAATCGAGCACCGGCCACTGCGGTGAATCGACCGGCTGCGCCGCCGCCGTTCTCACCATCCCAGGCGCGCTTTCGAATACCTCGACGAGCCAGTCGACGAAAGCGCGCACACGCGGCGAAATCTGCCGGCTCTTCACATACGTCACTGAAACGGGCACCGGCGCGGGTCTGCACTTCGGCAACACTTCGACCATCTGTCCCGAAGCAAGATACGGCGCGGCACCGGCGCGTCCAGGCTGAATCAGGCCGAGGCCTTCGAGTCCGGAGGCGAGGTAAGTGTGCTCGTCGTTCACCTGGATGAAGCTGTCCATTTTCACTTTGCTGGATCGCGTTGCGACGCTGAAGTCGAAGTCCATACGGCGGCCGGTTTGCGTCGATAGCCAGTGCACGGCGATGTGATCCGAGAGGTCGTCGAGATGGCGCGGCTCGCCGAATCGCGCCAGATAGGCTGGGCTCGCGCAGGTCACTCGTTCGATCAAACCAAGGCAGCTCGCCCAGCTCGATGCTGCAATCCACGCTCTCACCGACCAGATCGAGCGATCGATGCTGCACGCCGAGCGCCAGTTCCACATGCGGATGCTGCGCATGAAACGCGGCCAACGGCGCTCAGGCCAATCAAAGGCCTCAAAGCGCGGCTCGCGAAGCTGGCGGAAATTCGCAGCGCCGAGGGCTACATGGCGGAGTTGTAAAAAGACGGGCGCGACTGGCTGTTGCTCGAAAACCATTGCCCGATTTGTGCGGCGGCGCGAACCTGCCAGGGATTTTGCCGTACGGAGTTGCAACTCTTTGCGGAGATTGTGGGCGAAGATGGCTCGATCGAGCGCGAGGAACGTGTGCTGGCCGGCGCGCGCCGGTGTGCTTATCGCATTCGCGTGAAAGGCAAATAGCACCGTATTCGTGCGCAAGCTTATGCGCTTCGAATGGTTTGGGTGATTCAACATTTAACGCGATTTTTTATCAATATATTTCCGATTTTTCTATGCGAGGATAAAGCGCCAAACTTTACGTATGCGCGATTGCCTATCGATCCGCATGCGCGCGAACACGCACCGGACATGCCAACTGGACGCGCTTCGTACCTCGCAAGGAAATACCGTCGTGACATTGTTCTCTCGCCTGGGCATGGTCGCTGTTATTTTTAACAGCCTTATTCCACTGAATGCGTCAGCGCAATCTCAACTCAATTACACCACTTCATGGATCGGCAATAGCTTTGGTTTCGGCGACGGCAAATGGATGCAGCAGGATATTCAGGCCATCAGCGTCGGCGCCGATGGCACCGTGTACACCAACGCGCCCTGGGACGAAAGCGGCAGTGAAATCGCCGCTTATCGCGCGAGCGACAAGATTGCCGTAGCCGGGTCGACACATGGCTGGGGCGCGGCCGGCGGCGACGCGGTCGCGGTGAATCACACGTATCTGTATGCGGCGATGTCGATCGGTAACGAAAGTAACGCGCTGGTCGGCGCGGACTATCCCGCAGCCGACCTGACCTGGTACGGCATCACGCGCCGCACGCTCGCCAATCTGGCGACCGGCGCCCCGTTCAGCGGCGGCATCGGCAATAGCGCCAATGCGACGAAGAACAGCTTTCTGCCGCTCGAGACGGTAACGACCGGCAACGACGCGAGCATCCGCGGCATGGCCGCCACCGACAGCGAACTCTACGTGGCCGATACCTACGCGAACCGGATCGTCGTGTTCGACGCGAATTCGATGCAGCGTTTGCGCTCGTGGAACGTGACGTCGCCGGGACGCATTGCGGTGGACGCCGATTCGACGTTGTGGGTGATAAGCGGTATCTCGTCGGGAAGCCTAACTATTCAGCACTACGCCGCGAATGGCACCGCGCTCGCCGGCACATTGACACTGCCCGTGGGCGCCGTGCCGGCCGACATCGCGGTCACGCCGACGGGGCAAATTCTCGTTGCGGACAATGGACCGTCGCAGCAGATTCTCGTCTTTAACAAAGACGCCAACGGCCAGCCGCAAGCGGCCGCGCCGATCGGCACGCGCAACGGGATTTTTCACGCGGTCAAAGGTGTGCAGGGCAATTGGCGCTTCAACGGCGTGACGGGCATCGGTGTCGATCCGGCGGGCAATCTGTACGTCGCGCAGAACGGCGAAGGGCCGCGGCCGGTCGGGTCGGCATCGGTCGGACAAGGCGCGGTGCTCGAAAGCTACGTGTACAGTTCGCACGCCTTCAACTGGCGCCTGTACGGTCTGACGTTCGTCGATAGCGCCGCGTTCGATCCCGCCACGCCCAATTCCGTCTACACGGGCTCGAAACGCTTCACGCTCGACTACAGCCAACCTGTCGGTCGCGAATGGTCGTATGCGGGTTTCACGCTCGACCGTTTCGATTATCCGGACGACCCCGCGTTTCATCAGCCCCGCGGCGTGCGCGGCGAGCCGATGGTGCGTCGAATCAACGGCCAGCGGTTTCTCTACACGCTGGATCCGGGCGCGCATTATCTGAACGTTTATCGCTTCGACGCCGCCCACGGTGAAATGGCGATTCCATCCGGCCTGCTCGCGCAGAATCCGCTGCCGGGCACTTGGCCCGCAGCGCAGCCCGCGTATGGCGAATGGCTGTGGCGCGACAGCAATGGCAACGGCAGCGTCGACGCCAGCGAGATCAGCAGCAATCCATCGACAGGCAGCACCGTCGGCAACGGCTTCTGGTGGGTCGACACGCCGGGCAATGTCTGGCTTGCCACGCCGTTGAGCGGCATACGCGAAATGCCGCTGCAGGGTCTCGATTCCGCCCGCAATCCGATCTACACATACGCCAGTTCGAAGATGTTCGCGATGCCGCAACCGTTCACGCGAATTGCGCGGATCGTCTACATCGCGGCGACCGACACGATGTATATCTCCGGCTTCACGAGCGCGATTCCATGGGATGCGACGCATTGGAAAGAGGCGGGCCCGGTGCTCGCGCGTTATGACAACTGGAGCTCCGGCACGCCGGCGCAGCAGTACACGATCTCACTGCCTTGGAACACGCAAAGCAATCCGCAAACGACAACCGTGGGCGTCGCGGTGGCCGGCAATTACATCTTCGTAGCGGAGCTATACACGCAGAGGGTGGATGTCTACGACGCGCGCACCGGCCAGGTGGTCGGCTATATGACGCCGGGCGCGAGCGTCGGCAACACGAGCGGCTGGGTGGATGTGTATCTCGGCATCAGCGCGGTACAACGCGACAACGGCGAGTACGTCGTGCTACTCGAGGACGACGCCCGCGCAAAAATTCTGATGTATCGATGGACGCCTTGACGCCGGTCGCATGCGTGCAGATCACGAATAGACGGCAACGCACGATCGGTATATAACAACGTGAAAGGATGGCTTGTTCACCGCTGCATCAACAGGAGCGAAGTTTCATCATGACGCAAGACGTAACGCCTAAGCCACCCACGGGCGACCGGCCCGATCTGGAAAACCTCGACGCAGCGCTCAGTCACGTGGATCAGCAGGTTTCGTCGGGCAGCATTGCATCCGGCGCCGCAAAGGGCATTCTGTATAGCCTGATCGAAACGCTCGGCACGTTCGTCGGCGATCCCGATTTGCCGGAGCATGCACGTTCCGGTTACGAAGGGCTGCTGGAAGCCGCTCGCGAGCTGCGCGCGAAGCTGGATCATTAAGGCGACAGCGCGTTGCCGGTGGGCGGCGCGGTTCACATCGGCATGCATGCCGATGCCGACTGGCCGTTGCTCCGGTTTGGTGACGGCATCACGCGGTTGCGATTCGTCACCGTAATTGGCCGCCGCATTTCGGCGCCGCCGCTGTCTATGATAAAAAGGCGCACTGTCTCTCGAACACTGCGCCTTTTTTATGCTCTCTGCGTCTGCCATCGCGCTGCTGGCCGTCGGCATTATCGTCGTGCTGATTACGCCCGGCCCCACCAATACACTGCTCGCGGCGGCCGGCTTGCGCCAGGGCGTGCGGCGTTCACTGCCGTTGATCGCCGCCGAACTGGGCGGCTATCTGGTCTCGATCTCGGTGTGGGGGCATTTTCTCGTCCAGGCGGCGCATGCTGTGCCGTGGTTGCCCTCGCTGTTACGCGTGGCGGCCGGCCTGTACATCGCCTACCTCGCTGTCGATATGTGGCGCGCGGCAGTCGCCTTGCCCGACTCGGCGCAGCGGGCGAGCGGCATGCGGACCTTGTTGGTGGCGACGCTGCTCAATCCGAAGGGCTTGCTGTTCGCCGGCACGATCTTTCCGGCTATCGCTTTCGCGCACCTGCCGGCCTATGTCTTTTCGATGCTGATATTCGCGTGCCTGCTGGTGCCGATTGCGCTCGCGTGGATCGCGTTCGGCGCGGCGCTCGGCAGCGGCAAGCTCAACTGGCTCAATCCGGTGAAGATGCAGCGCGGCGCTTCGATCGTGCTCGGTGTGTTTTCCTTGTCGCTCGCGTGGGCGGCGCTGCATTGAGTGCGACGTTGATGCGGCGCTCAGGTAGCGTTCAGGTGGCGCTCAGGCAGCCACGCTGTCGTCCAGGGCGTCACCGACTGTTAACGCGTCGAGCCATTCCGGCGGCGCGGATGTGATTTCCAGTTGCGGCGTGCCGTGCCAATCCGCGCAGCGCTGCAACGCGCGCCGCAGATCGCCGGCGAGACGCGCGCTCAGCCGCACGCCCGGTTCGATGTGCAGCGACTTCAGTTCGAACACACCTTGAGTCCGGTGCGCTTTCGCATCCACGCGGCCGACCAGACGGCCGCGACTCAGCAGCGGCAAGACGAAGTAACCGTATTTGCGCTTCGGCGCGGGCGTGTAGCATTCGATCGCGTAGTCGAAGTCGAACAGCGCCGCGGCGCGCTTGCGGTCCCACACCACCGGATCGAACGGCGACAACACCGTCGTAACCGTCGAGGTAAGTTTGCCGCTCACAGCATCGTCGAGCAGCGCGGCGAAGTCTCGATGCACATATGTGTCCTGCTTCCACCCTTCCACGCTTACCGAAATCAGCTCGCCCTGATCGGCGAGCGCATGCAGTTCGTCACGATACGGACGACGCGGCATCCGGTAGTAATCGGCGACCCAGTCGGCGCGCGCGACGCCGAGCGCACGGCACGTGCGGCGTAACACGGCGTCGGTCACGGTGTGCGCGGGCGGCAGATCGCGCGCGTCGTCCCAGGCCGGCAGCACGCGTTCGGTCAGATCGTAGACGCGGTGAAAATTGCGCCGCTCCGCCACCATCAATTGCCCGATGGCGAACAGCACTTCCAGATGGCGTTTCTCCGGCTTCCAGTCCCACCAGCCGTTGCCCGTGCCCGCCTCGCGGGCAAAATCCGCGGAACGTACCGGACCCGTCGCGCGAATGTGCGCGAGCAGCTTGTCGATTTCCTTGCGATGTTTCTTGTGCCACTCGGCCGCGTATTTCCAGCCCATGCCGCTGGGATCGAGCATGCGATGGCGCAGCAGGCCGTAGTCTTCGATCGGCACGAAACAGGCTTCATGCGACCAGTATTCGAATAGCTTGCCTTCGGCGAGATGTTCGTCGAGCCATTGCGGCGGATAAGCGCCGAGGCGGCTGAACAACACGAGATAGGGGCTGCGCGCGACGACGTGGATCGTGTCGATCTGCAATTGCGCCATGCGGCGAATCGCGTCGAGCACGTCGGTCTTGACGGCCTTGCGGCGCGGCGGCGTCAGCAAACCTTGCGCGGCCAGATGCAGGGTGCGGGCGGCGGAAAGCGAAAGAGTCTTCACGCGGGCGTCGATCAGTGAGTGACTGCGAAGGGGGCCGGCGCGAGGCCCGGCCTGGACCAGCAGCCGCTACTGTAGCGTGAAGCGCCCGAGCTTGCCTTTACCAGCCGCGCCCGTGATGCCGATCCCAGCCGCGATGACGGCCGCGATCGTGACGCCAGTGACGGCCACCGCGATAGTAGTCGTCCCGGTAGCCGTAACCGTAGACCGGTTGGGGCGCATAGACGACCGGCGGCGGCGCATAGACAGGCGGCGCTGCGTACACCGGACCCGGCGTATTGACGAACACGCCGACGTCCACCCGCGCCGAGGCGGCAGTCGATGCGCAGGCGGCGGCAAGGCCGAAGGCTGCGAAAACAATCGCGCGTTTGAACATGCTTGTCTCCTGTCGAATGGCTGACGACAATATTACGAGACAGAAAGGCAAGCAGGTGCAACCAGTTGAAGGTGTGTGTAACAGCAGGTTACCCGCCGGCGGTTGCAAGCCCGGCGGGGTGTCAGACCGTCCAGACCTTCAGGCGCCCAGCGCGATCGCTTCTCCCGCCGACACCGCCAGCAGTTCATGAATCTGCGCGACCACGGCGGCGCCTTCGCCGACGGCCGCCGCCACGCGTTTGGTCGAGCCGGCGCGCGCGTCGCCGATCGCGTATACGCCCTCGACCGTGGTCGCGAGATCGCAGACGGAGGCGCCATCGGCATTCGCGCCGGTCAGCACGAAGCCTTTCTCGTCGAGCGCCACGCCGCAGGTGCGCAACCAGTCGGTATTCGGATCCGCGCCGGTGAAAAGGAACAGATGGCGCGTGTCGAAATGGTCGGTGCCGTCGGGCAACGGTTTTTTCAGGGCGACCGACGACAAACCGCTGTCGTCGGAATCCAGCCGGCCGATCTCCGAATTCGGATGCACGAAGACATTCGGCAGCGAGCGGATCCGGTCGATCAGATAGCGCGACATGGTGGCTTCGAAGCCGCTGCGCCGGATCAGCACGTGGACCTTGGCCGCATGCGTCGCCAGATAGACAATCGCCTGGCCGGCCGAGTTGCCGCCGCCCACCAGCACGACTTCCTGACGCTTGCACAGCTTGGCTTCGACCGGCGACGCCCAGTAATACACGCCGCGCCCTTCGAAACGATCGAGGCCTTCGAGCGCCGGACGCCGATAAACCGCGCCGCTCGCGATCACAATCGCGCGCGCCGTGATGTGTCCGCCGCACTTCAATTCCAGCCGATGCGGCCGGTCGGCGCAATGCAGCGCCTTCACGTTGACCGGAATCGCGACGTGCGCGCCGAATTTCTGCGCCTGCACGAACGCGCGGCCCGCCAGCGCCTGGCCGGAGATGCCGGTTGGAAAGCCGAGGTAGTTTTCGATCCGCGAGCTCGCGCCAGCCTGGCCGCCCGGCGCGCGGCTGTCGAGCACGATCACCGACAAGCCTTCGGAGGCCGCGTACACCGCGGTGGCGAGCCCAGCCGGTCCGGCGCCGACGATCGCGACGTCGTACACATGCGCATCGTCGAGATCGGGCAGCAGGCCCAGGCACGTGGCGAGTTCCGGCATGCTCGGATGACGCAGCACCGAGCCGTCCGGACAGATCACCAGCGGCATGTCTTCTTTTTGCGCGGCGAATTGCTCGATCAGACGCAACGCATCTTCATCGCGCTCGTCGATCACGGAATGCGGATGGCCGTTGCGCGACAGGAAGCCTTGCAGCATGACGAGCCGCGCGTCGCTGCTGTTGCCGATCAGGATCGGGCCGCCCGCGCCCTTTTCGATCAGCGACACGCGCCGCAAAATCAGCGCGCGCATGATGCGCTCGCCCAGTTCCGCTTCGGCGACGATCAGCGCGCGCAGCCGCTCCGGCGGAATCAGCAGCGCTTCCACCGAACCAATCGCCATGCCGTTGACCAGCGCGGGCCGTCCCGACAGTTGACCGACTTCGGCAAGGAAATGCCCGGCGCCATGTTCGTTGATCAGCACTTCGCGTCCGATGCCGTCGCGTTGATACACCTTTACGCGCCCTTCGAGCACCACGAACATGCCGGGACCGGTGAGGCCGGTTTCGAAGAGCAGTTCACCGGACTTCCAGTGGCCGATCTCGCCGAACTTGCGCAGGCGGCCGATTTCGGCACACGTGAGCGCGGGGAACATCTGATGCATGCGCGTCGAGAGCGACGAAAACGGCGCGTCGGGGACGACGTCTGCTTGCGGCACGTCTGCTTGTGGCACTTCGGGTTGCTGCACTTCAGGTTCTTGAGTCGAAAGCATTGAACCGCTCCTTCGGTGTTCATTGATGGATCGAACGAGGGGCGAAGCGGCGCGGCGCCCGAAGGCGCGAATCACGATGCGCTGCTTGCGCTACACGGCCTTCGGCGCGACGTCGTCGACCGCCACTTCGGGCGGCGGCATGTTGGGCAGCGATTCCACCGGCTTGCCCGAGTCGCGCCAGGCTTCCATGCCACCGCGCAGCGGCAGCACGTCGGAGAAGCCGGCTTCGTTCAATTGCTTGGCCATCCATGCCGCGGAAATCTCATTCGGGCAGGAACAGTAGATCACCAACTTCTGATCGCGCGGATAGGTCGCGACGATCTCGTCGAGCTGCCGCTCGTCGGCGAATTGCGAGCCCGGAATGACAAAGGGATCGAGTTTGCGCTTCTCGTTCGAACGGATGTCGAACAGCACCGGCGTATTGCCGGCCTTCACGAGCGATGCCAGTTCGTCGACTTCGATTCGCGCGGACGCGAGATTGGCCATCGCCTGACGCCGGCGTATCCAGCGATATGCGCCGTACGCCAGCAACAGAGCCGCCGCGACGAGCGCTGCCGTACGACCGAGGCGTCCGGCGAGGGCGAACAGCATGTCGATCTGCTTGGCGAACAACGCGCCGATGATCAGGCCGGTGCCGGACCACAACGCGGCGCCGATGCTGTCGTAAGTGAGGAACGTGCGGTAGCGCGTGCCCATGGCGCCCGCCATCGGGATCGAAACGATCGACAGTCCCGGCACGAACTTGGCCACGGCCAGCACGCGCACGCCCCAGCGGCCGAAAAAGCGTTCGGTCTTTTTCACGCAGGTGTCACGCGAGAGCGACAGCCGGCAAATCGTTTTCAGCGTATTGCCGCCGTACATACGGCCGGCCAAATACCAGGCGCTATCGCCGATCAGCGTGGCGAATATCGACAGGATGAGCACCGGCGCCAGCTGCGTGCCCACAGAACCAGGATGCATGGCGGCCATCGCCCCGAACAGCACGAGCGACGGCATTGCCGGAACCGGCAGCCCGATCGAGGCGGCGAGCACGTTTACGAACACGAGCGCCGGCCCATATTGCTCGACGAGATCATGTAGCATCGGCTTACATCCGCGGCCCTTTCGGGTGCGGCGCAGGTAGAAATGCGAAGGAGAATGCAAGGATTATGGACGCATTTTCATGACGTGCAAACGCCCTGAAAAGTAGCCCTTTACTTGGGTATGGAAAGCGCTATCTCAAGTGCAACGAGTCACCTGAAAATGCATTAGCACGGCGACCTGAACAAACCGAAATAGGTGCGAAAGTCGCGCGGTATGCGGGAACGGAAATAATGCCCGATTGACGTGCGCGGACGCCAGCCCCGCAAGCAATTAGAAACCGGAGATGCTAAACGTCACGCGGCATTCGCACAAGAAATGCAATGCCGCGTGGCGGATTTCATTGACGATGATTGTGCTGTTCACCCGGCAATTCGGCGCCGTGTGCGCGAATGGCCGCAATCAGTTCGGCTGGCGTGATTTCGTAGCGCACTTCGCGGTGTATGCCTGGCTTGCGCTCATCGACTTCGATCAAAAGAATGCCTTTGCCGTCTTCTGTCGATTCGAGGCGCAGCGAGCGAAGTTCGCGCGCCGTTGCGTCGTCGTATTCGGTGAGCAGGGCCATTGACCCGGAAGACCCGGTAGTGCGCATCGAAGTTGTCCTCGTTCCGTTGTTGATCGAACCATTGTACGGGCAGGATCGGGCGGCGTCTGTCGCGCCGCGGTCACGTTTGCGCCGTTCATCTGCCTGCTTGGCTTGCGCCGCCAGGCGCGTTGACTGGCGCGGCCCGCCGGGCAGCGCCTATCGTGACGTCCCGCCGTGACAACCAGTTTAACGCGACTCCAGGTCACCACGAATGCATTTTTCGTGCCCCGTGCCGGTGCGAACCTTCTCCATGACTGTCACGCAGTTGACGCGCGCTCCGGTTAGGGGAATTGGGCGCGGCGCGGCGTGACTCGCTGCTCGCGCATCGCGTCCAGATCGCCGAGTTCGGAATCGCGCAGCGGTGCGTCGGCGGCGAGGAAAAATTCGTCGAGTTGCGGCGGGGCGGCGTCTGTGCCGCTCAGCATTGCGTGAACTTGCCCGCGATGATGAATCTGATGGACGAAAACATGCGGCAGTACGTTGCCGATCTGCTCGCGTTGCACCCCGACCGGCGGTCCACGGTCGATCTGGACTTCGCGTGAGAGATCGTCGTCAGTCAGCGATTCGCAGAAGGCGAGCAGTTGCTGATCGCTCCGCGCTTGTGCATCCCACAGGTCGGCTGCGCGCGGATAGGGCAGTTCGTTGTCGAAAATGGTGAGACCTGCGCCGCCGCCGATCAGCGCGTCGAAGTAGTAGCGGTCCACCAGCAGGATGTGATTCAACGTGAGCTGCAACGACGGGAAGAAGCTCACCCTGCGTTCGGCGAACGCTTCGTCGGTCAATGTGAGGCAGGCGCGGTAGAGGCGCAGGTTCGACCACGCGTTGTTGCGCGCCATGGCGGCGAGGTGCGAAGACAGCGGGTTGGCGCGTGGCGGGTCGGAAGGGATCACGTCGGCCTCCGGTGGCGAATCGGCATGAGGGTACGCGCTGGCGCGTCTTAGTGGCGGCGCGTGGCGCGAGAATGGAAGCGCTGCCTGTCTAGCGTAGCATCGCATCGCTTCGCGCGAGGCAATCGTCTTGTGGCGAGTTTGCGAGGATGTGCTCCCGTATTTCCTCACCGTGCACCTGATCTGCTGCACTGGCAGCGGTGCGTGAGCGAAGGCGCTGCCTCGACGATCCTCAACTGCGTCAACACCAGCACGCCAGCACACCAGCGCCAGCGCCAAAAAAATAGGCCCGTCCACAGAAGGGGGCGGGCCGCTAAACGCCGTTGTTACTCGGGTCAGCCTGCCCTTGCAAACAACTGGGCGCTGACGGAGCCATCGTGCTGCGTCAATAGTAGACTGTCGAGGTGGGAGTAACGCCGATCCATCAGATCAATGCAGCTTCTTCCTGCTCAGCATCATCTGCGACGGCTGGCGCGCGGTGTCGTCTGATCTCAGGCGCGGGCATTCGCGCTGCATCGACGGTGAACGGCTCGCGCTTCGTGCCGGCAACGCGTTGCGCCGGCGCTGCGTCGGCGACGGTGAATAGCCGCACGGCTTCATCCAGCACGTCGGCCTGTTCCGCGAGACGCTGCGCAGTGGCCGCCGCCTGCTCGACGAGCGCGGCGTTCTGCTGCGTGGCGCCGTCCAGATGCGAGACCGCCTGATTGACCTGGCGAATCCCTTCGGCCTGTTCGCTGCTCGCGTTCGCCACGTCGACGATGATCGACGACACGCGGCCCACCGCCTCGTCGATCACGCGCATTTGCGATGTTGTCCGTGCAACCAGTTCGGTGCCGGCCGCGACTTCGGATGCGCTTGCTTCGACCACGGACTTGATTTCCTTCGACGACGCCGCGCAGCGTTGCGCCAGCATGCGCACTTCGCCCGCAACGACCGCGAACGAACGGCCTGCTTCGCCCGCCCGCGCCGCTTCGACGGCGGCGTTCAACGCGAGAATATTGGTCTGGAACGCGATGCCGTCGATCACGCCGGTGATGTCGGCAATACGCCGCGATGCCGCGGTGATGTTCGCCATGGTCTGCTCGACCTGGCCGGCAATCTTGCCGCCGACCGCGGCCGCCGCCTGGGCGTCTCTTACCAGATCGAGCGCGCGCACGGTGGCATCGGCGTTGGCCTGGACGGTCGTGGTCAGTTCTTCCATGGTAGCGGCGGTTTCTTCGAGCGACGCCGCCTGCAATTCCGTGCGTCTCGCGAGATCGACATTGCCGCTGGATATCTCGCGCGCGTTGTCCAGCATGCCGGTGATCTGGGCGCGCACGTCGTAGACGATCGCCGCGAGATTCGCCTTCAACTGATTCAGCGCTTGCAGCACGTCGCCGAGGTCGTCGTGGCGCGCGATCTGCAGATCGGCGGTCAGATCGCCGGCGGCGAGACGCGTGGCGAATCCCGACATATCGCGGATCGGCGCGGCAAGTTGCCGCGTCAGCATCTGCCACGAGGCGATGCTGACCGCCGTGGCGACGCCGAACCCGATCCAGAACGGCACGGGCGGCGCGCCTTGCCATGCAGCGAGGCCCGTCAGCAGCAGCGCCAGCGGCGTGATCGCGTAGCCAAGCGCCGCGCGCGTAGCGACCGGCAGACGCATTAGCGCCTGCAGACGCCCCAGCACGCCGGTGCGCACCGCCGCCCCGCGGCGCAACTGCACGCCGCGGGACTCGCCGCTGCGCATGCGTGCGTAGAGCGCTTCGGCGGCGCGCACCGCAGTGCGTTCCGGTTTCACGCGCACGCTCAAATAGCCGACGACCGCGCCTTTCTCGACCACCGGCGTGACATTGGCGTGCACCCAGTAGTGATCGCCGTTCTTGCGGCGGTTCTTCACGAGCGCGGTCCAGGGACGGCCGTCGCGGATCGTCGCCCACAGGTCGGCAAAGGCTTCGCGCGGCATGTCCGGATGACGGATCAGGTTGTGCGGCTGACCGATCAGTTCGTCGCGCGTAAAGCCCGAGACCGCGATGAAGGCCGGATTGCAGTACTGGATGCGGCCGGTCAGATCGGTCGCCGAAACAAGCATGTGCGACGACGGGAATTCGTATTCGTGCCCGGTGACGGGCTGGTTATTGCGCATGGTTTTCCTTGCTGGTGCTGGCCCGCGGGTGGGCGCGGCGCTTACATGTTTGCAAGGAGTAACGGCAATTGACCCCTTGGCCTTGAGGGTTTCCCAGTAAACCACTCAGGTTTAGACAGGCCGAAGCCGTTATTACAGGGTTGTTTGACGCATCGTGGATGGTCGCGTGAAAGAGTGCCGGATGCGTCGCGCGATACCTTCAAAAGGACTACACTGCGCCGGTATAAGGACTGCGGACGCAGCCAGTCCCCGGTCCGCAGCGGTCTGCCTGCGCGAATTTGCCACCCCCGCGCCACACTCGCGAACTGATGCAGAAAATCCTCGACCGTACTCAAGAGTCGCTAGCGCAGGCTTTCGCCACGCTCGCACAGAGCGCGAAGCGCCAACAGCGGCTCTACCTGGTGACGATCGGTTCGCTCATGCTGATCGTGCTGATCTTCGCGCTGGTGCTGATTGTCGTCGCTGGGCTCAAGCAGCTCGACTATCGCCGGGCCCTCGCGTCGCAGAACGCCACCGACATCTCTCTGCTCATCCACCAGGAGGAGTCGTTTCTGCGGCGTGCCGCGTTGACGCTCGATTATTACTACGGCCCTTCCGGCGGGCGGGGCGCGCCGGATGACGTACAGCAAGCGATCCTGAAGACCGGCGTAGCGCTCGGCAAGACGGACGGTGCGGACTCGAATTTCGACATTGTGGTCGGTGAAATCACGCGCAACGCGTGGGGCTCGCAATTAGGCGAAAAACTCGGGCGCCTCTACGAAGCGGCGCAATCGACGCTCGTGACCCAGCAGGCTTTTGAAATTCAGCAACGCGCAACGCTGATCGGGCTGAACGAAGACTATGCAGCAATTCTGCCTTCGCTGACTCATCCGCTCGCGGGCCAAGCCAGTGCGCCCGATCGGCCCGCAATGGCCGCGCCGCAACCGGCGATTGCGAGCTTGCTGCGCGAGACGCTCGAGCGCCGGATCGAGGCGCAAACCGGCAGGCGCGTGCCGCGAAAAGGCGAACGTATCTGGCTCGGACCGTACCGTGATCCGCTGCAGAACCGCCCGGTGATTTCCGTAGTGGGCGCCTACTATGACGGCGACACGCCGACCGTGCTGATCAGCACGAGCTTTCCGCTGGACACGCTCGCATTGCGTCTGGCGCCGCCTGACAACGAGGGCGTCAATTTGCTGATGACGGTGGACCACCGCGTTGCCGTATCGTCGATGCCGCTCGACCCTTCGGTCATCAACCTGGTGCAACGGGCAGTAGCCGCCACCCCAACGCAGATCTTTCACTACGGCCGCGAAGGCGTGATTTTTCACGAGCCACTGGCGCTGGGCTTCGGCCTTCTGGTCGGCTACGTGCCTTGGCGCGCGCTGGCGGTCGTACTCGGCTGGCAATTGGCGGTGATAGGTTGCCTGACGGCGCTCATCCTGACGGCAATTGCGCTGACGGCCCGCTATTTCGGGCTGCGCTTGCTGCGTAATTCGTTTAGGGAGACTTCACGCGCGCTGCAAAGCGAGATGCTCAACCACGTTCTGGTTAGCGCGACACCGGTCGGCTTGTGCATTGTCCGGCAGAGCGACTATTCGGTCCTGACCACCAACGCGCTTGCGATCGAGCTGCTCGGGATCGAGGGCGATGGCAAACGGCTCCCGCCGCATATCGTCGGCGAATTTCTGGCTCAGGCGCCGGATCAGCCGTCGGCCATGCCATTTGCGCGGGTGGCTGCCTTCGTCGTGCCCGCGCGGCCGGCGCGGATGCCGGCTCATGCTTTGCATCCATCGCCGCCGGATCAGGACGGCGCCGCGCCCTCACGGTTTTTGCAATTCATTTACGCGCGGGCACGTTACGCTGGCGAGAACGTGCTGTTCTGCGCGGTTCTCGACGTGACCGCGCAGACCGTGCTCGAACAGCAATTGCGGCACGCACAGCAAACGTCCGAGGCGCTGATGCGTGCGCGGACGAATTTCTTCGCCGCGATGAGCCACGAAATCCGTACGCCGTTGAACGCGCTGCTCGGCAATCTCGAACTGTTCGCGCGTACACCGGGGCTCGAGGCGCATTCGCAACGGCTCGCAACATTGGACCTGGCCGCAGATGCGCTACGCCGCGTCGTCAACGACATTCTCGACTTTTCGAAGATCGACGCCGGCGAGATGTTGCTGGTCAGGGAACCGTTTCTTTTGATCGACGTTTTCGAAAACATCGCACTGTCCTACGCGCCGATGCACGGCGAGCGCTCGATCCGCTTCTACGCGCTCCTGTCTCCAACGCTCGATCAAACCCTGGTCGGCGATCGTATGCGCATCTCGCAGATCGTCAACAATCTGCTCAGCAATGCGTTCAAATTTACTTCGACCGGCAAGATCACATTGCGCGCCGAAGTGACGGACGATTCACCGGATCGAGCGATGCTGACTATCCGCGTCTCGGATTCGGGCCCCGGCATGAACGAGGAAACGCTCGCACGGCTTTTCAAGCCGTTCGCGCAAGGTGAGTTGGGTGCGTCGCGTGGTGCCGGCGGGACCGGACTCGGCCTGGCAATCTGCGCGCGCCTGTGCGAACTGATGGGCGGTCAAATCGCCGCGGAAAGTGTGCCAAGCGTGGGCAGCGCGTTCCGCATATCGATCCCTCTCGCGAAGCCGCCCGCTGCTTCGCGCGCACCGGCCAAGGCCCGCGAGCAACGCGGGATAGTGCTCGTCCTGTCCATGGAGCGGGAAGCTGGCGAGATGATGGAGCAATGGCTTCACCATGCGGGCTGGGCGGGACACCTGGTGACATTGCCGGACGCCGCGCAGGCCTGGTTACGTTTGAATAGCGCAGACGCGGTGGTCGTCTCAGGCGAATACGGTCTCGACGTGATTGCCGCGTTACGTGCTTTGCAGCCGGTCGGCGTCGTCTGGATCACCCGTGCGGGCCCGCTTCACCCCGAGGCGCGCGGCGAGGGCGTGCTCGAGGTGACTGAGTTCAGCCGGACCGCGGTTCAGTCGGCGATCGAACTGGCGCACGAAACCAAGTCCACGACCGAGGTGCCGACCGCCGCGCGGGCCGAGGCCGGTCCGGCGGGAATCCATCCGACGCTGCGGGGGCTGCCAGTCCTCGTCGCGGAAGACAATCCCTTGATCCAGAATCTGATTGCCGAACAGCTAGTCGAATTGGGATGCGTGCCGACCATCGCGCATGACGGCAAGCACGCGCTGAAGTTATTCGAGGAAACACCTTTCGAGCTGGTGTTGACGGATATCCACATGCCGGAGATGGACGGTTACCAACTACTGGCCGCGCTGCGCAAGTTGCAAGCGACTGTCCGGGTGCTCGCCTTCAGCGCCGTCGCCGAACATGAGGAAGCGCACAATTGGCGCGAGCGCGGTTTTAGCGGCTATGTGGCCAAGCCGGCGTCGTTGCGCGAGTTGCAAGCTGCCTTGCTGGAGGCGGCGCCGCAGAGCGTAGCGCCTGCCGAGGCGATGTCGTCCGCCGCCGCCGCGGGAAGCTCGCTCAGCGCGGACGACAAGGCGCGCTACACGGCGATGCTTAAACAGCACTTGCAAAAAGATCTGCCGAGACTGCTTGCGATCGTCGAAGAGGAAGACGTGCAGGCGTTGGCCGGTTGGGCGCATAGCGCGAGCGGTGCGTTCGTCGTCGTGCAGGAACCGCGCTTCGTCGAACAATGCCGGCGATTGCAGCGGCTATGCAACGACGAGGGGCGCTGGACCACCGAGATGGACGAAATCTCGATCTCCCTGCACGAAGCCTTATCCGATCACTACGGACTCGACGAGCAGTCGGCGCATTGACACGCCGTTCGGCTTCGCGCGCTCAACCCGGCCGTTTGGCGATGAAATCGATCTCGACCAGCGCTTCGCGCGCCAATGCGGTGACGCCGATGCAGGTTCGTGCGGGCAGCGCGTCGGCGGGGAAGTAGGCGCGGTAGATCTCGTTCATCGGCGTGTAATCGCGCTTGAACTCAGTCAGGAAGATGCGTGTCGCCACCACGTTTTGCAGACCGAGACCCAGCCCCTGAAGCACCAGCACGAGATTGTCCATCACGCGCTTGGTCTGGGCGACCACGCCTTCGGGAAGCGGTGCGGTGTCGTCGGTCGGGGAGGTCGGCATCTGGCCGGTCAGGAAGATCCAGCCGTCGGCCTCGGCAGCGTGCGAGAACGGGCCGACCGGCGTGGGTGCTGTGGGAATCATCCAGAAAGAAGGGGCTGAGCTCATGGCGGGTGTGCAGGGCAAGGTCGGTTGTCGGGATGACAAGGTAACCGATCAAAACTCAGGATGCCGGCGTATTGCCAGCATTGGGCGACCAACCAAATAAAGTTTAAGTTTTCCAACCCAATAATTCGGGATGTCGGGCCTGACGGTGGCAAACGCGGACGGGAATGTGACTGCCATCGAGCGATTGACATGGGCTTTTCTGGCCGCTCGCCCCAACTAAACTGAAGCCGAATTTGGTTACTTGAAGTCGCCGTGAAGCCGGTGTCACGTGGCGCTAGGGCCTTGCTAACATCGCATTGTTACCCGAATAGTCGATGAGCAGCTTCTCGCCCGGAGTGTGTGTCTGGCGCAGCGTAACCGGTAGGGCCGCCGTCCAGCGCTCGTAGTGCTTGCAGAACCAACTGTAGCCGTAACCTTCCGGCTCCTGGGCTGCGCGCCGATAAAAAGTAAAAGGCTGGGACTCATGCGGTGTTGCTTAAAAAGTGTTGTTCTTTTCCAGCAGCGCCGCCGCCCCGGCTAAGTTGCAAGGCGGCCAAAAGAACGCGATCGGTGATGCAACGCACGCGGTGCTGTGCGGCACCGGCTACACCCTGAGGATGATCCCGAGGATGCTGCGGCTCCCTTGAGCCTTCGTTCTGGCGGCCTTGTTCAATCGCGGCGTTGCCGTCGACGTGATGGCGTGACATCGGCCACGTCAGGAACGAATTGTTCAGCGCCGGCTAAGCAATTTCGCTTTTATGAAAATTTGCTTAATCCAAATAATCGCAGCGATCCGCTGTTTCATTAGCGGACAAATAAGCGTGACGTTTTACGATGATCCTGTGGACACGAAACATGTCGACGTCCGTCGCTCGGTGATCTTCGCCTTACATGCTTGCAGCGCATGCCTCAACCCAACAGCGGCGGCAGTTCATTCTTCAGGAAGTCGACCAGGGCGCGCACTGCTGGCATCATGCCGCGTCGCGTCGGGAACATGACCGCAAGGCGTCCTTCCCTCGAACGCCACGCCGGAAGCACAACCTGCAACGCCCCCGTTTCAACCTCTTGCGCGCACGCATAGAGCGGCAGACTCGTGATGCCCATTCCGGCCAACGCCGCTTGCTTGAGGGTTGCGATATTGTCGCTTTGCAGACGAGGCTGGACCGGCGGCGCGGCAACCTCGCCATTCACACCAATCAATCGAAGCGAGACGAGCGGCTCGCTGATGGGTGCATAGATCAGCCAGCCGTTGTGTGGAAGGGCGTCCGGTCGATCTATCGTCCCGATGCCGGACAGATACGCTGGGCTGGCCACAAGACTCCAGCGGGTCGAGCATAACGGCGCCTGTACCAGACTAGAAGACTCCATTTCGAAGCCGACGCCGCGCACAACCACATCGACGTTTTCTTCGACGAGGTCGATTTGTCGGTTACTAGACTGAACCGCCAACTGCACTTTGGGAAATTGCCGCATGAAGCTGGGCAACAATTTCGCCAGCACGACATCCGTCAAAGCTACCGGCATGCTGATCCGCACAAGTCCTGTGGGCTCGGCAGTTCGGCGACGAACCGAATCTTCGCCTGCTCGCGCCTCCGAAATCATGGCGCGGCAATGGACATAAAGCTCCTGACCGGCATCGGTCAGACTGAGGCGGCGAGAGGTTCGCTGCAGCACTCGCACGCCAAGCCTGCCCTCCAGTTCCGTTACGCGGCGAGATAAGTGCGATTTACTGACGCCGAGCGCTTCCCCTGCCGCTGTGAATCCACGGTGCTCCACCACCTGAGCAAAAAAATAGAGATCGTTTAGATCGGGTGTCGCCGGGTTCATCGAATGTTCCCTAGTTCGAAGGAGCATTTCATCGTTTCCTGAGGGAAACGATAGGTTTCCGTTCAGCGTATTTATCTGGCGTCGTTGCGTAAGTATGATCTCACAAAACCGGATATACGGTTGTCCAAGCCTTGAACTCCTTATTTACTGCCACTTGGGAAGAAGACCATGAAACTCATTTCCACTCTGAATGCTGCCGTACTTGCCGCGGCTGTTATTGCCACCTCCGCCGCTGTGGCACAACCGGGTAACCCGGCGTCTATCGCGAATGCTGTTGCCCCTTCCGGCGCGCCATACTCCCTGCTGTCGCGAGACAACACAGTGCTGATACTAGTCGACCATCAGGTTGGCCTATTCATGGGCGTGCGCGATATCGACGTCGGGCAACTCAAGCACAACGTGGTGGGACTCGCTAAAGCGGCGCGGGCGCTCGGCATTCCGGTCATCGTCACCGCGAACATGCCCAACGGCATGTGGGGTCCCACTATCCCTGAACTTACCGCCGCACTTCCAGGCGTTCAGGTGATAAGCCGGACCTCGATCAATGCGTGGGACGATCCGAACGTCCGGGCGGCGATCGAAAAGACGGGGCGCAAGCAGGTGCTGATTGCGGGTGTGTCGCTGGAGGTGTGTGCCACGTTCCCGGCGTTGTCGCTCAAGGCTGCTGGCTACGATCCTCGTGTAGTGCTGGATGCCTCGGGTACGTTTAGTGATGCAAAGCGTACTGTCGGGTTGCAGCGCCTGGCTGGGGTCGGCATTCCTGTGACCGACTATGCGACCGCCGGCGTGGAAATGCTCGGCAGCAATACGGACCCGAAGGCACAAGCGGTGTATGCAGACCTCGACATGCCATTCGCGAATCTCGTCTGGCAATTCAAGAATGCCGGGGGCAAGTAACGCGGCAACGCAATCTACGCGGAGATTCACAATGAACAGTTGGGTACAGATGTCGCGCGTCATGAGAGGTCACGACGTGACCATAGGCGACGCATTTTGGGCAAATCGCTTTGATGAGCAGGTATTCGACGGATTGATCGACCCGGTCGTGATGCTCGATCACTTTCGCATGACACAGCCCACGTTTGCTCCGCATCCGCATGCGGGGATCTCCGCGGTAACGTACATGTTCGAGGACGCAGTCGGGGCGCATGTCAACTACGATTCGATGGGCAACCACGGGCCGATCCATCCCGGTGCGCTGCACTGGTTCGCGGCCGGCCGAGGGGCCGTCCATACGGAGCAGCCGGAAGGCGAGGGGAATCTGATACACGCGCTGCAGATATTCGTCAACCTACCGGCCAGTAAGAAATACGACGCGCCCTATGCCGTTCACGCGGAGCCGCACGAAATTCCCGAAGTCACTGCGTCCGGTGTTCGCGTCCGCGTGGTATTGGGGAGAAGCAATGGTGTGAGTGCAACACATTCAGTAGCGTTACCCGAACCTTTTACCTTGCTGGACGGATTTCTCGATACCGATTCGGCGTTTGGCCACGAGATATCGGCCGGGTGGAGCGGCCTGATCTATTTGCTCTCAGGTACGCTTTGCGTGCACGCTGGACTGGACACGCGCGAACTCCGGGCCGGAGATGCGATTGGTGTAGCGGTAGATCGGCGCGCCACGGAACGTGGGGCGGAAGTCCGCTTTGTCGCCGACAAAGCTAGCCACTTTGTCGTGCTCCTCGGGCCAACCCTGAATGAACCACTCGCCAAACACGGACCGTTTGTCATGAATTCGCGCGGACAACTCGAAGACCGGATCAAGGCTTATCAGAGTGGCGAATTCGGACAACTGGTGATGCCGCAAACTGGCGCGTGAAAGCGTCGGCCGGTCAGGTCTTTGATCGCGCTCTTCATGGCAAGGACCCGAGAAGCAACGACTCCATGAATTTTCGACGTTCGTCTTTCTGCTTCGTCGAGCCTTGATGAGCGAGATCTGATATCGGACAGCGGGTGATGCGAATTCCAAGCAAATAAGTTCTCAACTTAAACATATTTGCTTGGTCGACCAGGTATCGTGCCCAACACCCGCTTACTCAGACCAGACCGGTCGCGTAATAAACCGCGATCACAAAGAACACCGCCATCGTCTTGATGACCGTGACCGCGAAGATGTCGCGATACGACTGCCGATGCGTCAAGCCCGTGACGGCCAGCAGCGTGATCACCGCGCCGTTGTGCGGCAGCGTGTCCATTCCGCCGCTCGCCATGGCGACGACCCGGTGCAGCACTTCCATCGGAATATGCGCTGCTTCCGCACCCTTGATGAACGTGTCCGACATGGCCGCGAGCGCGATGCTCATGCCGCCCGATGCTGAACCCGTGATGCCCGCCAGCGAACTCACCGAAACAGCTGCATTGACGAGCGGATTGGGAATGCTCTTCAACGCGTTGCTGACCACCAGAAAGCCCGGCAACGCGGCAATCACGCCACCAAAACCGTATTCCGACGCCGTGTTCAGCGAGGCCAGCAGCGCGCCCGCCACCGCAGCCTTGGTGCCGATCGCGAAGCGCTCGCGCACGCGGTTGAACGCCGTCACGACAACCATGATGATGCCGAGGAGCAGTGCGCCTTCCACGGCCCAGATAGCGACCACGGCCTTGATCGTCGTCGTGACCGGTGCGTGAATGCCCGGCAGAATGTCCGGCGCAACCGTGTATGACGCGCCGTACCAGTTTGGAATCCAGCGGGTCAGCAGAAAGTTCGCGACGCCCACCAGAACCAGCGGCGCAACCGCCAGCAGCGGATGCGGCAGCTGCTTCGATTCCACGCGATCCGGCTCGTTGACGAGCTCCGTGCCGTAACCTTCACCGGTCGCCATCGCCGAACGGCGGCGCCATTCCAGATAAGTCAGGCCAACCACGATGATGAACAGCGAGCCGATCACGCCGAGTGCTGGCGCAGCCCACGACGTCGTCTTGAAGAACGTGGTCGGGATGATGTTCTGGATCTGCGGCGTACCCGGCAGCGAATCCATCGTGAACGAGAACGCGCCGAGTGCAATCGCGCCAGGCATCAGGCGCTTCGGAATATTGCTCTGGCGGTACAGCTCGGCGGCGAACGGATAGACCGCGAACACCACGACGAACAGCGAGACGCCGCCGTAGGTGAGCAGCGCGCACACCGCAACGATCACCGCATTGGCGCGCGAACGGCCGATATAGCGGATCGCGGCGGCCACGATCGATTCCGAGAAGCCCGACAGTTCGATGACCTTACCGAACACGGCGCCCAACAGGAACACCGGGAAGTAGAGTTTCACGAAGCCGACCATCTTCTCCATGAAGATGCCGGTGAAAACCGGCGCGACGGCGGCTGGATCGGTCAGCAGAACGGCGCCGAGCGCGGCGATCGGCGCAAATAGAATGACGCTGTAGCCGCGATAAGCGGCAAACATCAGAAACGCCAGCGCGGCGAGGACGATAACAAAGGACATTGAGTCTCCAAAGCTTGGTTGTTCTACATGGTCGCCGTCTCGAAGGTGCGGCGGCACGGCGCCCGCGAACGCAGGTTCCGTGCCACGTACGCGGCAACAGCCAGCAGCCTGATTTCGCAGACCGAAGTTCAAAACGTGATCGGGCCGATTGTACCCAAACGTCTCTAAAACGGGACGCAAATTGGCTCAAGTTAGGCCAAACCAAGGTTAAACCCTTATGCGACAGGCTTGCTCGCGATCTCCTCAATGAGATAAGCTTGTCTACGAAACGAGACAAAGCATAATAAAACGATAGCCGGAGACAGCGACAGCATGATGAACGACTGGGCAGGCCTTCCTGCCACTTACGGCGACGTACTGCGCCGGGCGATGGACTCGCTCTTCCGCACGTTCGAAAACTTCAGCGAAGGCACCTTTATCGTCGATGCCGACGCGCGCGTGGTCTGGATCAACAAGCGCTATGCGGCGCGCTTCGGTTTTGCGGACCCCGAGCAGGCCATCGGCCGCGATTGCGAAGCGGTGATTCCGAACAGCCTGATGCGCGAGGTCGTGAACACCGGCAAACCGATTCTGCTCGATATTCTGGAGACGGACCGCGAACCGCTCGTCGTCACGCGTTTGCCGCTGAAAGACGATGCGGGCGCCACGGTCGGCGCGGTCGGTTTTGCGCTCTTCGACGAACTGAAGGCGCTTACACCGCTCTTTTCCCATTACTCACGCGTACAGGAAGAGTTGATCGCCACGCGCCGCTCGCTCGCCCAGGCGCGGCGCGCCAAATATACGTTCGGCAGTTTCGTCGGCACGAGCGCGGCCAGCCTCGAAGTGAAGCGTCAGGCGCGCCGCGCCGCGCAGCTCGAATCGCCGGTGCTGCTGCTCGGCGAAACCGGCACCGGCAAGGAACTGCTCGCGCATGCCATTCACGGCGGCTCGGCGCGCGCGAACCAGCCGCTCGTGACGGTCAACGTCGCGGCGATTCCCGACACCTTGCTCGAAGTCGAATTCTTCGGCGCCGCGCCCGGCGCCTATACCGGAGCGGACCGCAAAGGGCGCGTCGGCAAGTTCGAGCTGGCGAACGGCGGCACGCTGTTTCTCGACGAAATCGGCGATATGCCGCTGCCCTTGCAGGGCAAGCTGCTGCGCGTGTTGCAGGACAAGGAGTTCGAACCGCTCGGCTCGAACCGGATCGTGCGCGCCGACGTTAGGATCATCGCGGCGACCTCGGCCGATTTGCCCGCGCTGGTCGCGGCCGGGCGCTTTCGCGCGGACCTGTTCTATCGGCTGAACGTGCTGACGATCCATGCGCCGCCGTTGCGCGAGCGCACCTCCGATATCGAGGCGCTCGCTTACGCCATGCTCGAGGATCTGTCGACGCAGGCGCGCGGCGCCAGTCACTTCGAATTGCAGGACGATGCGCTGCGGCTGCTGTGTTCATATGGCTGGCCGGGCAATGTGCGCGAATTGCGCAACACGCTGGAGCGTGCCGTGATGCTGTCCGACAGCGAGCGGATCGATGCGCGGGCGCTGGCGCCGTTTGTCGGCTCGGCGCCCGGCGGCGGTGCGCATCGTGCGAATGCGCCGTTGCCCGAGGCGCTTTCGACGATGCAATCGGCAAACGCGCAGGCTACTCCTCCTGAATCGGCCACGTGGAGCGAGGCGATGGCGGCCTTCGAAAAGCGATTCCTGAGCGATGCTTTGCGCGCCAATGGCGGTCGGGTGATCGATACGGCAAACCAGATCGGCATGGGCCGCGCGACGCTCTATAAGAAGATCGCAGCACACGGCATCGACGTGTGACAACGCTCCGCGACGGCGATTGACGCAGCGTAATTGACGCGTGGCACAATCGCGAGATCGAAAAACAAGACGTGATCGGGGTTTCAAATGAAACGCAGTCTCTCCTTCTACGCGCGCCGGACCTGGGCCACGCTGGCGGCCGGCGCCACGGTTGCGCTGAGCGGTTGCAGCAGCAGCGCGCCGCTGTTTTTGCCGGACGGCCGCGCGACGACGCTGGTGCAATGCCCCGCCGGTTCCGATTCCTGTTCGCAGCAGGCCAGCGCAAGTTGCGGCGGCGCGTTCGATGTCGTGCGTCAGTCCACTGAAAACGGCGCGCTCAACCTGATTTACGCCTGCCGGGCGAAATAATAATGGCGTGCCGGCGCAAGACCGGCGCGATCAACGCCTTAAACAATCTGCGCTGAGCCCGCGCCCCGACGACGAGCGCGGGCGTTTCGATCGCCGCACCGATTTATTCGTGCGCGCAAAACGGCATTTCGCAACGCTTCGAGCTGGTCGCGATAAGCGTATGGCCGTCATAAAGACCTGCGTCTAATGCGGGTTCTCTCCGTGGCTTTGATGCTTGATGGGTATTAATACCGCGCTTCATATTATTTTCCTTCACTGGGTGCAATTAAAAACGCCTTCAATTCGCGTCGTTTAGCGAAGTCGGTGCGGCACCTAACGGAACGCGAAGTTGAGCCGCAGTATTCTTTTGCCAGTGGTTCAAGATTCAAGCAGCAAGCAGGTTTTGCCGGTTTGGTCGCTCATGCGGAAAGCGCCAGGAAGGATTTTCCGTTCAGGCAAAAACCGGAGATATTGCGGCACGCTTTATGCTTCGATTTACGCATTGAAAATAGTTCAACGAGTAATCCGGGGAAAGCAATGAATCATCATCAACTCGAAAAAGATATTGAACATCTTGAACACGTAATCTCGCATATTTCCGCGGAAGACCGCATCCCGCTGTCCTATTGGCGAAACCGCATCGACTCCGTTTCCGGCGCGGCACTAGTGCCTGCGCAGGCGAACCGCGTCAAACGGCTCAACGCCGCGCTGTCGGCTCTGGAACAACGCCAGAAAGCCTGAACGCCCAGCGCAGTGGATGGCTGCAACGTACCCTTCGATCGGGGAACGTTTCTGCAAAAATAAGGGAACGTAACGGCCACGCAGGCCACCATCCCTCTCCACTGATTCAGGACAAACATGCAACCAGCAGGCCTTTCCGCGTCTCGGCTGACGGCGCTGACCAACGCCATGCAAGGCTATGTGGAGCGCGCCGAAGTGGCGGGCGTGGTGTCGATGGTGTGGCGGCGCGGCGAGATCGGCTATTTCGAGCCGCTCGGCTGGCGCGACGAAGCGGCGCAGTTGCCGATGGAGCGCGACACGCTGTTCCGCATTGCCTCCATGACCAAGCCGGTGACCAGCGCCGCGATCCTGCTGCTGATCGAAGAAGATCGGCTCGCCCTCGACACGCCGATCTCACTCTGGTTGCCGGAATTGTCTGCGCCGCGTGTGCTGCGCGACCCCGCGGGCCCGCTTGACGAAACCGACCCGGCCAGAGCGTCGCTCACCGTGCTGGATCTGCTGACGCATCGCGCTGGCCTCGCCTACCACTTCACCGCGACCGGGCCGCTTGCCGAGGCATACGCCGCCGCTTTCAACGGATTCGAAGCACGCATGGACGGCAACGTCTGGCTTGCCCGTATCGCAAGTCTGCCGCTCATGTTCCAGCCCGGTTCGCGCTGGCACTACAGCGTCGCGACCGATGTGCTCGGCGTACTGATCGAGCGCGTGAGCGGCATGCCGCTCGGCGAGTTTTTCCGGACGCGGATCTTCGAGCCGCTCGGCATGCGCGATACGGCTTTCTGGGTGCCTGACGCGCAACTCGGCCGGTTGGCCACCGCTTATGCTATCGAACAGGGCTCAGGGCGGCGTATCGTCGAAGACCATCCGTCGTCGAGTCGATGGGCCGATCCGGACCGCTTCCAGAGCGGCGGCGGCGGGCTGGTTTCGACGGCGCGCGACTATCTGCAATTCGCGCAACTGTTGCTCGGCCGCGGGCGGGTCGGCACGACGCGTGTGTTGTCGCATCGCTCGGTCGATCTGATGCGCTCCAATTTTCTGACGCGCGACCAACGTCGCGTGTCCGCCTTCGGTCATGCGCTGTGGGCGGGCCAAGGGTTCGGCCTCGGCTTGTCCATAGTCGACGATCCGGCGCTGCAGCTGCCGCTCGGGTATCGCTCGATGGGCTCGTTCGGCTGGCCGGGTGCGTATGGCACGAGCTGGTTCGGCGATCCCGTGGAAGATCTGATCGGCCTGATGCTGATTCAAAGGCGCTCCGTCGAACCGTTTTCAATGGCGGTGGACTTCGAACGCCGCGTGTACGATGCAATTGACGATTGAGCGAATCGGCCGCGACCCGGCCGGCGTCTTTTAAGCGCGTTACCCGCTCGCGGAGTCGGGCTTCTCTATCCGGTAATTTATTCGTCTGATAGTGTCCGCACTTCAGTTCTCGTCAAATGATCGGAGCACCCGTCATGGCCTCGTACAAGCAGTTGACTGCCCAGCTCGAAAAACTCCACAAGGAAGTCGCGGCGGCGCGTGAGAAGGAAGTTGCGCAGGCGATCGCCGACATCAAGCAGAAAGTAGCCGAGTACGACCTGACGGCTGAAGAACTCGGTTTCACGAGCAAGGGCAGCGTGGCCCGCAAGACGCCTTCGGTCGCCAAGTATCGCAACCCGAAGACCGGCGAGACCTGGAGCGGCCGCGGACGTTCGCCTGCGTGGCTGGTAGGCAAGAATCGCGAAAGGTTTCTGATCGAAGGTTGAAGTGCTTCAGTGCATGACGTGTCCACTCGTCGTGGGCCCGCTTGTCTGAAGTGATGTCGCGGGCGGTTTTTCCCGCACCTTTCTCGCACGCTAGAGTAAGTCCCGAAAACGCTCACCTTTCGCGTGCACCTGGCATGTGAAGCATAGGCTCGAATGTGCAACCCGCGACGGGCTGGGTTGCTTCGGTGAGCCTGGTTTCTCCAAATCCCGCACCTTGCGGCGAGCCTGCCACCGCAGTCCGCCGTGATCGCCCCATTTCCTCCGAAACCCGCGCCAACCCTTGCTGGTGGGCGTTCCCAGGCTGTCCGAAGAATCGTTGCAGCGATTGCTTGCATCTCTTTCAGTCGCGTCTAGCCCGTACGAAGCTGTGCAAAGTTTCGCGGCGCAGGTGCGCGACCGTTCATCGACACGCTCACCTTTCGCAGCGATTCCGCAGTGCTGCCGTGATAGTCCCGAAAACCCTCACCTTTGCGCGCGTCGATACACGCGGGCCAGTGTGCTCGGGGCTAACCCGGAGTTGAGTTCCTCTCATACCCCGCATCAAAACTCATCGATACATGGTCGCGGATGCCGAACCTCACAATCGGCCATCCACTCAACCTCGACGGAAAGACCATGAGCGCATCGACGGACAAACAACTCTTTATCGGCGAAGGATTCGAAGGCCCCGGCGTCAATCTCGCGCACATCAACGTGCTGGTCGGCCCGCGCAACGGCCCGGCCGGCCAGGCATTCGCCACCGCATTGGCGACGCCTTCGGCGGGTCACGCGCCGTTCGTCGTGATCGCGCGTCCGGGCGTGCCGACCAAACCGCTCACGCTGTACGTGAATAAGGCGCAGATAGGCGGCGACTTCCACGGCAACGCGACGTGGGGCGCCTCGCAAGCCGGTATCGCGAAGGCGGTGGCCGAGTCGCTGGAGAACGGCACGCTGCCGCCCGAAGCGGAGGACGACTGGGTGGTGGTGTCGGCAAACTGGGTCAACCCGTCGACCGACGATCTCGACGCCGTCTTCGAGAACAACTATCGCGCGTGCAAGCACGCAATCGTCGCGGCGATGAAGGGCCTGCCGCATCGCGATGAAGTCTTCGCCGCCGCGCGCGACGTATCGAACCCGTTCTATACACCGAAACAACGTTAATGGCACGCAGCGCGGTTCGGTCGTGCGTCCTCAGGAATGCGCAACTAACCGTCCGCGCCGCTTGATGCGATCAGGAAGGAGACACGCACTATGGAATACATTCGCCTCGGCCAATCCGGTCTGAAGGTTTCGCGTCTGTGCCTCGGCACGATGAACATGGGCACGCCGCAATGGAAGCCGTGGATTTTCGACGAGGCGCAAAGCGAGTCGATCGTTCGTCATGCGTTCGAAGCGGGCGTCAACTTTATCGACCTCGCTGATTTCTATTCGACCGGCGTCGGTGAAGAAGTGGTGGGGCGCATTCTGAAGCGTCTCACGCGTCGCGAGGAAATGGTCGTGGCCACCAAGGTCGGCTATGACATGGGCGCGTATCAGAACGCCGGCGGCCATTCGCGCAAGCACATCATGGACGGCATCGACGGCTCGCTCAAGCGCCTCGGCATGGATTACGTGGACATCTACATGCTGCATTTCTTCGACGTGAATACGCCCGTCGAAGAGACCATGGGTGCGCTCAACGATATCGTGCGCGCCGGCAAGGCTCGCTATATCGGCGTGTCGACCATGTACACGTGGCAGTTTGCCAAGATCATGCAGGTCTGCGAGCGCAACGGCTGGCACAAGCCGATCAATATGCAATTGCAGTTGAACCTGGCGTACCGCGAGGAAGAGCGCGAAATGATTCCGTATTGCCAGGATCAGGGCGTCGGCGTGTCCGTGTTCAGTCCGCTGGCGCGCGGGCTGTTGACGTGCGACCCGCATTCCACGCGCAATCAGACCGACTTCTTCACCGCGCAAATGTATGGCGACGTGGCTTCGCGTGAAATTGCCGCGTCGGTGGCGCGCGTGGCCGCGCGGCGTGGCGTTTCCGCTGCGCAGATCGCGCAAGCGTGGGTGCTGAACCACGGCGGTGTCGCGAGCATGCTGGTCGGCGCGGATACGCCGGCGCAGTTCGACAGCGCGCTCGCCGCACTCAACACGACGCTCTCGCCGGATGAACTGTTCGAACTGGAACGCAACTACACGCCGTGCGATCTGATCAACGACTACACCGCAGGCAAACGCATAGCGCGCGAGCCGCGCCTGGCGCAAGGCATGTTCGTCGAAACACTGGAGAAGGCCGCATGAACGAATTTCTCCGCACTGGCCATTACATCGGCGGCGAGTGGTACGAAGGCGCCGACACGTATGCCGTTTTGAATCCCGCGACCGGCGAGGTCGTTGCGCAAGTGGCCAAAGGTGGCGCGGGGGAAACGGCGCAGGCTATCGCGGCGGCCGAGCGCGCGTTGCCCGCATGGCGTGCACTGACCGCGAAAGAACGCAGCGCCCGCGTCAAACGCTGGGGCGAATTGATGCTGGAGAATCGCGACGCGCTTGCTGAACTGCTGACGCTCGAGCAAGGCAAGCCGCTTGCCGAAGCGCGCGGTGAAGTCGGTTACGCGGCGAGCTTCTTCGAATGGTTCGCGGAAGAAGCAAAGCGGGCATACGGCGACGTGATCCCGAGTCCGAATCCGAACGCGAAGATTATCGTGACGCGTGAGCCGGTCGGCGTGGTCGCGGCGATCACACCGTGGAATTTCCCGCTTGCCATGATCACGCGCAAAGCGGGTCCGGCGCTCGCAGCCGGTTGCACGATGGTGCTGAAGCCATCGGAAGAAACGCCGTTGTCCGCGTTCGCTTTGGCGGTGCTGGCCGCGAAAGCGGGCATCCCGCCCGGCGTGTTCAACATCGTTTCCGGCGATGCCGTGGCGATCGGCGGCGCGCTCACGGAATCCGACGTGGTGCGCAAACTGTCGTTCACCGGTTCGACGCGCGTCGGCAAACTGCTGGCGAAGCAGTCGGCGGACACGTTGAAGAAGTTGTCGCTCGAACTCGGCGGCAACGCGCCTTTCATCGTCTTCGACGACGCGGACCTCGACGCCGCCGTGCAAGGCGCGATGGCTTCGAAATTCCGCAACACCGGGCAGACGTGTGTGTGCGTCAACCGCTTTTACGTGCAGGACGGCATCTACGATGCGTTCACGTCCGCACTGACGCAAGCGGTGCGTAAAATGCGCGTCGGCAATGCGTTGCAAGGCGAAGTCGAACAAGGTCCATTGATCAACCAGGCGGCGCTGAAGAAGGTCGAAACCCACGTGGCCGACGCGTTGCAAAAAGGCGCGAGGATCTTGACCGGCGGCAAGCCGCACACGCTCGGCGGAACTTTCTACGAGCCGACTGTTCTGGCCGACGCCAACAACTCGATGCTGATCGCCGGCGAAGAAACCTTCGGACCAGTCGCCGCGTGTTTCCGCTTCAAGACCGAAGCGGAAGCGATCGAAGCGGCCAACGACACCCCGTTCGGCTTGTCGGCGTATTTCTACACGCGCGACCTGGCGCGCGCGTGGCGCGTCGGCGAAGCACTGGAGAGCGGCATGGTCGGCATCAACGAAGGGATCGTGTCCACGGAAGTCGCGCCGTTCGGCGGCGTCAAGCAGTCGGGACTCGGCCGCGAAGGCTCGAAGTACGGGCTCGATGAATACACCGAACTGAAGTACATGATGATGGGCGGCCTCGGACGCTGATCTTCACACCGCGCGTCCGCCACACGTCCTGCAGATGCGTGACGCACGGGCGGATGACGCAATCGGGCGCACGGCGACATGCCGACCGCGCCCGGCGATCCATACTAACGAAGGAGACAGCGTGAGCAATCAGGATATGCAGGTGGCCGCTCTCGGCCTCGCCCCTACTTTGCCGGCGGCAGCGGCATCCGCGCACGGCCCCATTCCTCTCGACGACGTTCCGCTGAACGCCTTTCACGTCAAGATCGCTGGGTTGACGTTCGGCGCGCACTTTACTGAAGGTTTCGCACTCGGCACGATCGGCTATGCGCTCGCGTCGCTGAATCGCCAGATGCCGCTCGACGCGTTCTGGATGGGCATGATCGGCAGTTCCGCATTGATGGGCATTTTTATCGGCAGCCTGGTTTTCGGCTGGTTGTCGGACCGCATGGGGCGCCAGAAGATTTTCCTGCTGAGTTTTATCATCATCACCGCGGCTGCGTTCGCGCAGTTCTATGTGCGTTCACCTCTCGAGTTGTGTCTGCTGCGGGTGTTGATCGGCTTCGGCATGGGCGGCGACTTTGCGGTGGGCCATGCGATTCTCGCGGAGTTCTCGCCGCGTAAGCATCGCGGCACGTTGCTTGGCTCGTTCAGCGTGGTGTGGACGATCGGCTACGTGGTGGCGAATGTGCTCGGCATGCATTACGCCGATGCCTCGCCGGATGCATGGCGCTGGCTGCTGGCGTCGGCGGGTGTGCCGGCGTTGATCGTTCTCGTGCTGCGCATGGGTACGCCGGAGTCGCCGCGCTGGCTGCATGGCAAAGGCCGCACGGCGGAGGCGAAATCGATCGTGCTGAAGCACTTCGGTGCCAACGTCACACTGGACGGCGGCCACGACGAGCACGCGCAATCGGCGGGCGGCTTCATGCGTCTGTTCAAGGCGGATCTGATTCGCCGCACGATTTTCAATTGCGCGTTCTTCGTGTGTCTCGTCATTCCGTACTTCGCCGTTTATACGTTTCTGCCGACCATTCTGAAAGCGATCCACTTGAACAATGACTCGAGCGCGGACTTTCTGCTGAACGGATTTCTCGTGCTCGGTGCGTTGATCGGCATCTGGCTGACGATCAAACTTCCGCGGCGCACGTTTCTGATCGGCTCGTTCGCGGTGACGTGCGTGTCGCTGATCGCGTTGAGTGTGCTGCCGGAATCGGCGACGCTCGGCATGATCGTCGCGTTCGGGATTTTCACGCTCACCATGTCGGCGTTCTCGAATCTCGTCGGCGTGTTTCCGCCGGAGTGTTTCCCCACCGAGGTGCGCGCGTGTGGTGTTGGACTCGCGATTGCGTGCAGCCGGCTTGGATCGGCCGTCGGCACGTTTTTGCTGCCGCTCGGCATCGTGCATTTAGGTTTCCATATCACGATGATGGTGCTCGCGGCGGTGCTGCTGATCGGCATGCTGGTGTCGATCGCGTGGGCGCCCGAAACGAAACATTTGACTTTGAACGAAGCTAGCGGCGTGTAAACGCGCGATCAATCCGACGCTGTAAAGAACCCGCCGCATCGGTAACGATGCGGCGGGTTTTGTCGTCTGATGTGGCTGTTCGCCGCGTCTGTCAACCGCCCATGAATTGCACCAAGGTTTCGAGAGGCTCGAAGACTTGCTGCGCGCGCCTGTCAGCCGAATTGGACTCGCCACGCCCTTTCCGCTCAGTTCGCGAGAAGGGCGTTTTGTCCTGGGTACTTTTTATCTAGGAAAATTTAAGATTCCGTAGTTCTGGATAAAAAATGTTTTGACGTAAAAATTCTTATGTATCTGGCTTGAAACATCAGAGCGTTTGAAACAGTTTGGCGGTCTTTCAGTCGGTCTCGATCGCTTCTGTCCACACTTTTTTCGATACAGAGGAATGGCAGCAATGAAATCAAAGATATCCGCAATCGTGATCGCGACCGGCGGTCTGCTGGGTTTTGCATCGTTCGGTGCCTACGCGGCGGACGGCACGATCAGTTTTACCGGTTCCGTGACCGACACGACTTGCTCGATCAACGGCGCGACGGCCGGCACGCAAGCTGACGTGGCGGTGACATTGGCGCCGGTTTTGAACACTTCGCTTGGCGCGACGGGTGAGGTGGCCGGTTTGTCGAGCCCGACCGATCTGCAACTCAAACTGACGGGCTGCGGTAGCGTTACCAAGGCGATCGCCAACTTCGAGAACGGCTCGGGTGTCAATCAGTCAAGTGGCAACCTGTTGAACATCGGCGGCACTGCGCAGAATGTGGAGATTCAACTCCTCAACTCACAGATGAAGCCGATCAACGTCTTGACGAGCCAGAACAACACGTTGGAAACGGATGGCGCAGTCGTCACCGGCGGCGCGAGCACCCTGCAGTACTACGCACAGTACTTCGCGACGGGCGCCGCCAAAGGGGGGACGGTCAACGCTTCGGTTCAATACATCCTGCAGTATCAGTAAGCAGGGGTCAGAGGCGCTCGCCATGCGAGCGTCCTTTTTGCGCTCTTCATTCGGGATAGAAACAGGCGGAAGGTGATGAAGTTGCTCAAAAAAATGACCATGGAAATTGTTCTTGCAGGCATGCTGCTAGCCGACGGCGCTGCGGCGAGCGTGACCGTAGGCGGCACGCGTGTGGTGTATCCGCTCGATCAGCGCGAGGTCACGGTCAAACTGAACAATGACAGTTATGCGCCTTCGCTGGTCCAGGTCTGGATCGACGACGGCGATCCGAATGCAAAGCCCAGCGAAGTGAAAGTACCGTTCCTGATTACGCCGCCGATTTTCCGCATGAACGCACAGAAAGCGCAGACACTGCGCGTGATGTATAGCGGCGAGGCGTTGCCTCAGGATCGTGAGTCGATTTATTGGCTCAATGTACTGGACATTCCACCGAAAGCGAATCGTGCGCACGAGGCCAATACGTTGAGTCTGGCATATCGGACCCGTATCAAGGTGTTCGTGCGGCCAGCCAGTTTGCCGGGCAAACCTGAAGATGCACCGGCGCAACTGACCTGGAAGCTCACTGCATCGCCGAACGGCAAGGGGCAGGCGATTAGCGTATCGAATCCGACACCCTACTACGTGTCGTTCAGCGAGGTCGATGTCGAAAGCACCGGTCATATCTTCACGAACAAACGTGGCGGCATGGTCGCACCGCGCGCTTCAACGATCTTGCCGATCGACGCAATGAATGCCGTCGCGGCGGGCGCCAAGGTGCGCTACATCGCGATCAGCGACTACGGTGGTCCGATCGACGGTGACGCGCCACTCGGCGAGTAAGTCGCCGAAGTCTCCCGTTTCACATCCACCCATTCGATTCGCGGCGTGCGTTGCGTTGGCAACGCACCGTGACGACGCACGCCTGCTCATAAGACTCTGGAATTCTGCAAGACCATGAAGGGCTCGTTTCGTCGCTATTCGGCTGATCGCACCGATGAACTCTTCGACGGGTTCAGCCTAACCCCTGCCGCGGTAGTGGCAACCTTGGTATTCGCGGTGCTGGGCGGCGTTCAACCGGTGAGCGCGCAGTCCACGGAAGCGATGGACGGCGACGCGCCGGTGGAATTCGACTCGATGTTCCTGCGGGTCGAGCCTGATGGCGTCGTGGACGTGGCGCGTTTTGCACGCGGCAACCCGGTCACACCGGGTGTTTATTCGGTCGACATCCTGGTGAACGGCATTCGCGTTGCACGCCAGGATATCCGTTTTGTCGAGACGAGCCCCGCTGCCGGCGCGCGTCCCTGTCTGACACGCAGGATGCTGGAAACGCTCGGTGTGGACTTCGCGAAACTTGCCGCGAGCGGCGACGCGAAGCAGGCCGTGCATGCCGCCGCCGACGCTGACCCCGATGCGTGCGTCAGTCTTGCCACAACAATCCCCGCCGCTTCGGTGGACTTCGACTTCGCGGAGCAGACGCTCTCGTTGAGCTTGCCGCAAAAGTTCATGCGCAATACGGCGCGCGGCTATGTGCCGCCTGACATGTGGCAGGACGGGGTCAACGCGGCCTTCGCGAGCTATAACGCGAACACTTATTACAGTAACGGATCGGGTGTGGAATCGGTCCAAAGCTATTTGGGTTTGAACGCCGGCGTGAACATCGGCGCGTGGCACTTCCGGCATCAGTCGTCGGTGACGCGGCAAGCCCGCGCCGGCACGGACTTCGACAACATCGCGACTTACCTTCAGCACGATGTCAGCGCGCTGCGGTCGCAGGTGATCGTCGGCGACGGCTTCACGACCGGCGACGTGTTCGACAGCGTTCAATTCCGCGGCGCGCAGATCGCCACCGACGATCGCATGCTGCCGGAATCGCTGCGTGGCTACGCGCCGGTGGTGCGCGGCACCGCTGAATCGAACGCGCGTGTGACGGTGCGTCAGAATGCTCAGGTGATCTACGAGACCACCGTCCCGCCGGGCCCGTTCGAGATCAACGACCTGTACCCGACGGGTTATGGCGGCAATCTCGACGTCACCGTCACGGAAGCTGATGGCCGCAAGAGGAACTTTACCGTTGCGTACGCCGCGGTCGCACAGTCGCTGCGGCCTGGCATCACGCGCTTCGCCGTTACCGCCGGGCAACTTCGCACCTCCGCGCTCGAGACGAAGCCGAATTTCGCGCAGTTCACGTTGCAACGCGGGCTGACCAATCTGGTGACCGTTTACGGCGGCGGCATAGCCGCTACTGGCTACATGGCCGCCGACATGGGCGCCGCGCTGAACACGAAGTGGGGGGCTTTTTCCGCCGACGTGACCGGTGCCCAGACCCAGGTTCCGAATCGGGGCGCCGCACGGGGCACCAGCTTGCGCGTGGGCTACAGCAAGTTCATCGATCCGACCGACACGAACATTGCGGTTGCGGCATACCGGTATTCGACGGCGGGCTACATGGATTTGTCGGATGCCGCGTCCGTGCGCGACCTCGCGTTGCGCGGCGGCGATCCGAACTCCGTCTACCGCGATCGCAACCGGTTTCAGGTGACGCTCAACCAGAGCTTCAAGAAATACGGCACGGTCTTTCTGAACGCGTCCGCCCGGCAGTACTGGAATCGCGAGGGCAGCGATGTGTTCTATCAGGCGGGCTATACCAACGGGTTCAAATTCGGCACCTACAGCATCACCGCGGGCCGCACACGCTCCTCGGACGGCGTGATGTCGGACCAGATCATGCTCAGTGCGACGCTGCCGCTCGGCCGCAACCAGCACGCGCCATTGATGTCGACGAACCTGTCGAACTCCGGCGGCAGCAGGAACCTGCAGGCCAGCTTGAGCGGGGCGCTCGGCGAGCGCAATCAGTACTCATACAACGCGTATGGCGCATACGGCGCCGGGCACGGCAACAGCACAGGAAATGCCGGCGTGAGCGGCGTCTACCGCGGATCGTCCGCGCAGCTCACCGGGTCGGCAAGCGCGGGGACGGGTTCGAATCAGGCATCGGTGGGGGTGAGCGGCTCGATCGTCGCGCACCCGGGCGGCGTGACCTTCTCGCAGACGGTGGGCGATACGTTCGGCATCGTCGAAGCACCGGGGGCGACGGGGGCGACCGTGTCGACCGCGACGGGAGTGAAGATCGACCGTCGTGGTTACGCTGTGGTGCCGTATCTGACGCCGTATGGCATGAATCTCATCGATATCGATCCAAAGGGTACGTCGACCGATGTCGAGTTCGAATCGACGTCGGAACAGGCGGTGCCGCGGTTTGGATCGGTGGTGATGATCAGATACAAGACGGTGACTGGACGTGCCGCATTGATCCGGGCGCCGCAACTCGGGGGTAAGGCACTGCCGTTCGGCGCGGACGTGGTCGATGCGAGTGGACTTAGCATAGGCGTCGTCGCACAGGACAGCCGGATTTTTGCGCGCAGGCTCGAGGAGAGCGGCACGCTTTTCGTCAAGTGGGGTGCGGCGGGGGCGGAGCAGTGCAAGATCGATTATGTATTGCCAAAGAAAGCGGCCAGGGGCGCGGACGCGTACTTGTCCATGCAGGCCCATTGCGCGCCGGCAAATGAAAATGTCGGCGCGGACTTAGGCGCGCTCGACTTTGCAAAATAAGGCCAGGAGATATGTGTGTCTAAAGCGACGAGAGAAACGATGTTTAGTGTCAACGCCCGACTTGGAGTCCTATTGAGCGGTTCGTGCTCGCGCGTGCAAAACATGCGCACGTGGCGGAAGTCAGTCAGCGTGTTTTTGTTCATGATGGTGCAGGCTATTTTTGGGGTATCTGCAGCTCATGCAGACAATCCGACTTGCAATGCGACTGCTGTGCCGAACTATTCGCCGATGTTGGCTCCGACTACCTTTCCCCGTGACGCGCCAGTCGGCTCCGCCACACAGAGCTACGCGGCCACGCTCAGCTTTCACTGCCAGGGAGACACTGACGCGGATCGAGATATCTATGTGACCTTTGCCGCGACTCCGGCGACTGTCGTTTCGGGGTACACGAATGTCTACGAGACAAATGTCCAGGGGGTCGGTGTACGCTATACGGTTTCGAACGAGGCGGGTACGGCGTGCGTTAGCCTTCCGGCCACTGTCGACAACGGTTCGGCCGTTATCAGGTGTCACCAATTGCTGGCTCCCACTGATCCCGGTTACAACTATTCCGTCAGCGTATCAGCCCAATTCGTAAAGACAGCGAACGCCACAATCGGCACGTTGACGACCATACCGGTCCTAACTGCCACGAACACCCTGAATAACGAAAGCGTCAACACACTGTGGGGCAATGTCTTCAGTGGATCTGCTAGCGGCACTTTCGCCAGCCAAGCCTGCAGAGTCACGACACCGGCGGTTCAGGTCACGATGCCACAGGCCCGTACGAAAGATTTGCCGTCGGTGGGCTCGACGACTGGTAGCACCCCTTTGAATGTGAGTCTTGATTGTGACGCGGGTGTTAGTGTCTACGCGACCTTATCGGACGTCACAATGCCTTCCAACACGAGCACGACCCTGAACCTGACGACAGATTCAACCGCACAAGGCATCGGTTACGAGATTGTCTACGCCGAGGCGCCTGTTGCATTCGGGGTCGATTCCGCCATGGCTGGAAATGCCAACCAATTTGCGGTTACAGCGGGCCAGACGGTCGGAGGCGTCGTGAATGTGCCGCTCACGGCGCGCTACGTGCGGACCGGGGTCATCCGCGCCGGCTCGGCAAATGCGAAGGCGACGTTCACCATGTCGTATCAGTGATCGCGGCGCTGCTTCGATACGGCTCGTCTGAATTGCCGAAAGTCGTTGGTGGACCGTGCGCGGTGCGGTGCGGTGCGGAGTTCACATCATCCGCACGGTCGCAGAGTATGCTTTTCGTCGATCCGGCAGTTGCATACCCGCCGGGTCGGACAGCCATTGCGCCGTGACAGGTTGGCTACTCGTGACGCCACTTCAGGGGCGCCTTTAAACCCTCTTGCGGCCATGACGTGTATCATTCGTTCCCTGCGCTGTTCTGCGCCGGCGATTCCCGTACTGTCGAACGCTCGTTCGTGACCTGGTTCCGACGCGGCTGAGTTGCCACTGTGATGCGGGCCGCCAGCCCAATTCCCGCAGTTCGACGCCGCCGCGCAAGGCGTGGCATACCGGCAGCCACAAGCCGCCGGGAACCGCCCGAACCCCTATCCGTGACCGCCAGACCCGATGTCAGTCTCCGAACTCAAACGCCGCCGCACGTTCGCGGTCATTTCCCACCCGGACGCCGGTAAAACCACGCTCACGGAAAAGCTGCTGCTGTTCTCGGGCGCGATCCAGATCGCCGGCACCGTGAAGGGCCGCAAGAGCAACCGCTACGCAACTTCGGACTGGATGGAGATCGAAAAGCAGCGGGGCATTTCGGTGGCGAGCTCGGTGATGCAGTTCGAGTACGGCGACGCCGTCATCAACCTGCTCGACACACCGGGTCACGAAGACTTCTCGGAAGATACCTATCGCGTGCTGACCGCGGTCGACGCCGCGGTCATGGTGATCGACGGCGCGAACGGCGTCGAGGCGCAAACGCTCAAGTTGCTCGAAGTCTGCCGCAGCCGCAAGACGCCGATCGTCACCTTCATCAACAAGCTCGACCGCGAAGTGCGCGAGCCGCTCGAACTGCTCGACGAAATCGAGCAGCATCTGGGCGTCGCCGCCGTGCCGTTCACGTGGCCGATCGGCATGGGTAAGGACTTCCAGGGCGTCTACGATATTCAGCGCGATCAGGTGCGCATTTTCCGCGCGGGACAGGACAAGGCTGGCGGCGAAGTGGAAACGCTGCAGGCACCGAGCGACGAAGAAGGCGAGCGCCGCTTCGGCCACGCGTGGATCAAGGCGAAGGAAGAGATCGATCTGATCACCGGCGCGTCGCCTGATTTCGATCGCGAGCAATTTCTCGCCGGTCAGCAATCGCCGGTGCTGTTCGGCTCGGCGATCAACAACTTCGGCGTGAAAGAAATTCTGGACGCGCTGGTCGATCTGGCGCCGCCACCGTCGATGCGCATGACCGTGCAGCGTCCGGTCATGCCGGACGAGCCGAAGTTCACCGGCGTCGTGTTCAAGGTGCAGGCGAACATGGATCTGGCGCACCGCGACCGCGTGGCATTCATCCGCGTGTGCTCGGGGCATTTCGAACGCGGCATGGCCGTGAAGGTGACGCGCACGAACAAGACCTTCCGCGCCAATAACGTGGTGACGTTCCTGTCGCAACGTCGTGAGACGGTGAGCGAGGCGTATCCGGGCGACATCATCGGTATTCCGAATCATGGCACGCTGAGCCTCGGCGATACGTTGACCGAAGGCGAGCAGTTGCAATTCGTCGGCCTGCCGTTTTTCGCGCCGGAAATTTTCCAGACCGTCGAAGTGGTCGATCCAATGCGCGCCAAGCAGCTCGGCGAGGCGCTCAAGCAACTCGGCGAAGAAGGCGCGATTCAGGTGTTTCGTCCGGAAGTGGGTGGCCTGATGATTCTCGGCGCGGTCGGGCAACTGCAGTTCGAAGTGGTGTCGCACCGTTTGTCGACGGAATACAAGGTCGACGTGCGCATGGCGCCGGCGCGTTACCGCATGTCGCGCTGGGTGACTTGCGACGACGCAGCCGAACTGCGCCGCTTCACCGATTCGTACGCAGCGCGGATTGCGCTCGATGCGTCCGACGCACCGACGTATCTGGCCTCGCACGTGTCGGAGATCGAAGTCGCGCAGAAGGCGTGGCCGAAGATCGTGTTCAACGAGTTGCGCGAGCACTCGGGCGCGCCGTTCAAGAAGGCGATGTAAGTTCGCCGCAGTGGTACGCAAGTGCTGGGTGACGTAGCGCCAATCGAAAGGCCCCGTTGAAAACGGGGCCTTTTGCGTTAACGGCACTACGATCACCGGCGCTTCATCAGCGCGGCTCCAGCTTCAACACCTCCTCCCGCATCCACCCCGCCAGCGCCTGCACATGTTCCAGCCCGACATGCCGCTGCGGAATATCGAGCCAATAACCAAACGGCCCGCTCACCTCGACGTCGGAAAACTGCGCGAGACTGCCGTCCGCCAGTTCCTCCACAATCATGTTCCGGTCGACGATCGCCAGCCCCGCGCCTTTACTCGCCGCGCGAATCGCCTGTTCCAGCGTCGAGAACTCGATGCCGTTATCCGCGTAACGCGCGGGCATGCCCGCCTTGGCGAGCCAGTTCGGCCACAATTCGAGCCGGGCGTCGTTGTGCAGCACGTGCAGCGCCGGCATGCGTTCGAGCAGCGCGTCGAGCGGTTGGCCGAGCAAACGCGGCGCGCCTACGAGCACGTGGCGCTCCATCATCAGCAGTTCGGAGTGCGCGTCCGGCAGCGCCTCGCGGCTGAAGCGAATCTGACAGTGAAGGTCTCCGTGCGCTTCGGTACGAACGGAGAGTTCGACGTCGGGCAATTCCACCGCGAGCGAGCCCAGCCGCGGCGAAAACCATTGGGTGGCGAAGGTGGGCGGCAGAGCGAGCACGAGACGCCGTCGTCCTTTAGCCGCCGTGATCTGGCGAAAGCCTCGCTCGATCGTATCGAAGGCTTCAGACAGGCAGGGCAGCAATTGCAGGCCCGCCTGCGTCAAGCGGATACCTTTGTGGTCGCGCTCGAATAGTTTCGCGCCGAGCGATTCTTCGAGCAGCTTGATTTGCCGGCTCACAGCGCCTTGAGTCACGCACAGCGCAATGGCTGCACGGTTGAAGCTCATGTGCCGGGCCGTCTCTTCGAAGAAGCGCAACGCGATCAGCGATGGCAAGCGCCGCATAAATCACCTTCTATTACTTTTAATCGCGCGCGATCCGGCGGCAAGATGGTCGGACCGCGAACGGTGGTTGTGCTGCATCGCTAGCCGGGCGTTGTCCACAAACGAATCGCTTTTGGCGCGTCTCCGGCGCACGCGATTCGAACCGCCATCGGCCAGCGATTTTTCAAGGCAAACCGCCATCGTGGCGGCTGGAAGATTGTCGCATTGGCGCTCGATGTTTGCTTGATCTCGATAACAAATATCCCCGGCGCGCCCTGGACAGCCGGCCGCGATCGGGTGCCGGCCCGGCGCTGATGGAGAAGCGCCGCGCGAGCGCTCAACTTCGCCTATGCTGACGAAAACGCGCGCCCGGCCGCCAAGCCGGCTCGCTTTCCCTGACCTCGGAGCGCCTGTGACCGTTCGCAATCTCGACGCCTTGTTTCGACCCAAATCCGTCGCCGTGATCGGCGCTTCGGAGCGGCCCGGCAGCACCGGCGAGATGGTGTGGACGCGCGTGCTCGACGGAGGCTTCGACGGCCCGCTCTGGCCGGTCAATCCGAAGTACGAAACGCTCGGCGGCCACGCCGTGATCCGCGACGCGGGCGATCTGCCGGAAGCGCCCACGGTCGCGCTGATCTGCACGCCACCGGCGACGTGGCCCGGCATCATCCATAAGCTCGGCGGATTGGGCACGCGCGCGGCGATTATCGTCGGCGAAGTGCGGTGCGATGAGGACCGGGTCGCGCTGCGGCACGCGCTTTCAGCGGCGCGGCCGAATCTCCTGCGGATCGTCGGGCCGGGCAGTCTCGGCGTGGTGTCGCCGGCGCTGTGCGCGCATCTGGGCGCGCCGTCGTGCACGGTGAAGGCGGGCGGCGTCGCCTGGGTTTCGCAGTCGAACGCGCTGACCAACGCCGTGCTCGGCTGGGCGCACGCGCGCGGCCTCGGCTTTTCACACGCGGTCGCGCTCGGCGGCGAGGCGGATGTCGATGCGGGCGACGTGCTCGACTATCTGGCCAGTGACCCCGGCACGCGTGCCATCCTGCTCGAACTGGATAGCGTGCGGGCGGCGCGCAAGTTCATGTCGGCGGCCCGCGCGGCGGCGCGCAACAAGCCGGTGCTGGCGCTGCGCTCCGGCCGCGCCGATCCCGCCGACGCGCTCTACACCGCCGCGTTCCGCCGCGCCGGCATGGTGCGCGTCGATGCGCTCGACGACCTGCTCGACGAGATCGAGACGCTCGGCGTGGGCCGCGTGGCGGCGGGCGCCACGGCCACGCTGATTACGAGCGACCGGGGCCTCGCCACTTTGGCTTGCGACGCCTTCGCCGCGGCCGGCGATACGCTCGCGCCGTGGCCGGACGAAGCGTCGGAGGCCTTGAAGCAGAGCTTGCCGTACGCGGTCGGCGGCAATCCGCTGGAACTCGGCGACGACGCGCGTCCGGAGCACTTCGGCACGGCGCTCAAACTGCTCGCGGAGCATCGCAGCACCGGCACGGCCTTCGTGGTCCACGCGTCGACGCATGGCGCGCCGGTCGGCGAAGTGGCGCAGGCCTTGATCGCGAATCAGCGGTACGCCTACCGTGGCTTGCTTGCGTGCTTTTTCGGCGGCGTGGATGCCGCCACGCGCGACGCCCTGCACGCGCAAGGCATTCCGGTTCATACGACGCCGCAGCGCCTCGCGCGCGCCTTCGCGCGGCTGGTCGATTACCGGATGGGACGCGAACTGTTGATGCAGACGCCGGAGGGTTTGCCGGCGCAAATTCCCGAATGCATCGACGCGGCTCAGGCTCAGGCGCGCGCGGCGCTTGCAGCAGGTGAACACCAACTAACCGGCGAAGCGGCGGCGCGGTTTTTGGGGCGGTTCGGATTGCAGGTGGAAGCGCGGGAAGGAAGTGCGAGCGAGGGTGGCGCGGGGCAAGCTGCGCAAGAAATCGCGCAAGAAATCGCGCAGGGATCGGCGCAGGTCGCAGCGGCAGCTTCGGACGCACTGCGGGCGTCGGATTGCCCGGAATCGAGTGCGGACTCGTCTACCCGACCCGTCGTCGACATCGCCGTCGAACTCCACGACGACGACAACTTCGGCCCTGTCTTCCGCTTCACGACGCCATCGGCCGACGGTGTGTCCGCGCCCTTGCGCGTCTACGGGTTGCCGCCGCTCAACCCGATGCTCGCGCGCGACATGGTCACGCGTTCGCCCTACGCGCGGCTGGTTGCGCCGGAGCCGGCGCTGGCCGCGCTGACGGCGCTCTCGCAAGCCGTGTGCGACGTCAAGGAGCTCGTCGGGCTCACATTGACGCTCAGGGTGTACCGCGATCGCGTGGTGGTCGTCGAGCCCACGCTGAAACTTGCGTCCACGCGCAGCCGCCTCGCGATCGTGCCGTACCCGCGCCGCTTCGAAGAAACGCTGGACTGGCAGGGCGCGCGGGTGACGGTGCGGCCGATCCGCCCGGAAGACGAGGCCGCGCACCACGACTTCGTCGAAGCAATGACGCCCGAAGATTTGCGTCTGCGGTTTTTCGGCGCGGTGGGCAGCTTCGACCACTCGCAACTCGCGCGCATGACGCAGATCGACTACGACCGCGAAATGGCGCTGATCGCCACCGTGCAAAGCGAAGACGGTGTCACGCGGACGCTGGGCGTGGTGCGCGCGGTGGCCGATCCCGACAACGAAACCGCCGAATTCGCGGTGGCGGTGCGCTCGGATCAGAAAGGCCGGCGCCTCGGCCAGTTGCTGATGGACCGGATCATCCAGTACGCGCGGGCGCGCGGCATTCATTGGCTGGTTGGCGAGGCGCTGCGCGAGAATACGCCGATGATCGGGCTCGCCAAGGCCAACGGTTTCACGATTACGCGGACGGAGGATCCGGGCGTGGTCGGGTTCCGGATGGCGCTGGATGAAGCGACAGAGGCCAGCGCTTAGGCGGCGTGCCCAACGCGCTGAATTGAATGGATCACAGCACCCAATGCGTTCGAGGCGGTGATCAACGCGACGAGAGGCGCTGAAGGCCTCGCGCCGCGAGAAACCAGATGGCGGCGAACGACCTCAAGCCGCCAGCTTGGCCGCAGCCTCATCGACTTGCGACCGCGTCACCGCCAACTCCTCAAGCCACGCATCCCCGTAAACTGCTCCCGTCTCGCGCTCCAACCGCGCAATCGTCGCCGCACAACGGCCCGCATCCTTCGGCGTCGCGATAAACGACTTCACCGACTCACCCGCCTTGAACGCGTCGAACAACGGCACGCGAATATCGTCCGGCAGCGCGCGCGTCGTCCACTGATACGGCTTGCCGTTGAACGTGAATTGCGGCGGCAGCACGCGCTCTTTTTTCGCGGCCGGAATCAGGCCATACGTGCGCGCGGCGTCGCCGATCTGCTCCGGTGAAAACAGTTCGTCCGGGCTGATGTCGAATTGCTGAATGAACGTCTCGATGCTTTGCATCGCCGCCGCGCGGTCGTCGCGGCGCTTTTGCGCATGAGCGACGATGTCGCGCAGTTCGTCGGCTTCTTCAGGCGTGATCGTGAAGCTCGACTGCTTCTGCTGGAGTTCGGAAAAACGCTGGAATTCGGAATCGGTCAGAAGTTTCGCCATTGCTTATCGATGAGCGCGCATGAGCGAACCCATGCGGCGTGATTTTTGAGAGGGTCGCCATTCTAAACCATGTGCGAGAGCGGCCCGTTTTCGGCGGATCGCCGCTCAGGTTCGACCCGCCGCATCACGCGCTAGGCGGCGTTCTCGTGAAACATCGACAGCGCCTGAACCGTCTCGCGCAGCAGCGCGGTGGCGGCTTCGAGCGTCGGCGCGACGTATTCGTCGATGCGCCGCAGATACGGACAGGTGAGGACCGCGATCGCCTGGCCGGATGGACCCTGAATCGGAAACGTGAGGTCGGTCACGCCGAACGTCTGCTGACTGTCCTTCTGCGAAAAACCTGCCGCGCGAATCCGCTCGCAGGCCTGTTCGAGCGCGTCACGATCGATCGTGACCTCGCCCTTCACCTTGGTGTGTTCAGCCAGCATCTGTTCACGCTGCTCGATGCTTTGAAACGCGAGCATCACGCGCCCTGAACCCGTGTCGATCAGGCCGACACGCGAACCGAGCCGCACCGACATGCCCCACGTACCCGGACCATCCACTTGCGCGATCACCAACAGGTTGCCTCGGTCGTACACCACGAGGTGACACGATTGTTCGGCAGCATCGGCAAAGCGCTGCATGAGCGGCAGCGCTTCGGAGATCAAACGGTTCATCGGCGGATGACGGTGCGCGAGCGCATACAGCTTGAGGCTGAGCGAATAGCGGTCTCCCCCCGCCGAGCGCACCACGTACTGACGCGCGACCAGCCGTTCGAGCATGCGGTACATCTCGCTCGCGTTGCGTCCGAGCAGTTTGGTGATTTCAGCGCGCGTCAGTCCTTCCTTCTGCTCGGCGAGTAGTTCGAGGATGTCGAGGCCTTTGTCGAGCGCCGGGGCGCGGTAGCGGTCGGCGTCGTCTTTGTCGTCTGCGTCCATCGTGAGGGAGGTTCGTTGGGCTGTTCTCATTATGTGGCGCGTGAGTGTACGTGCGGGACGAATCTCGCGGAGATGGCGCACGTCCAGGGAAAATACGGACGGTCGGCGCAGTGTATATTCCTTGACTTCGAAAAGTCCATATATGAATAATACGTTCATTGGTGAATGAATGCCGCCAATCCTCGACAAGACTCGAATAAGAAAAGCGCAGGACGAAGTGCCGAGCTCAGAGCCGGTTCATGCAGTTCCCACAACGCATATCTGGAGACAACCATGTCGTTCGCGAAAGGGCCGCTCACGGCCCGCCGTTTGTTCCGCACTTCGCTCTCCGTCACGGCAGCCGCTGCGTGCCTGGCCGGCCTCGCCGTAACGGGCGCCGCGCAAGCCGCCGACTCCGGCAAGATCGGCCTCGGTCTGCCGCTGCTGACGTCGCCGTTCTGGCAGTCGTACAACAACTATCTGCCCAAGTACGCGAAAGAGAGCGGCCTCGATATCCTCGCGCCTGTCAACTCGAACGGCGATCCGGTCCAGCAGATCACGGACATGAACAACCTGCTGAACCTCGGTGCGAAGGGCATCGTGGTCGGCCCGCTGGATTCGGCGGCAATCAGCCGCGCGCTCGACGCCGCCGCCGCGAAGAACGTGCCGGTCGTCGCTGTGGACGTCGCGCCGACGCAAGGCAAAGTCGCGATGGTGGTGCGCGCCGACAACCACGCGTACGGCGAGAAGGCGTGCAAATACATCGGCGATCATGTGAAGTCGGGCAAGGTCGTGCAGATCATGGGCGACCTGGCATCCGTCAACGGGCGCGATCGCTCGGAAGCGTTCCGCACCTGCATGAAGGGTTATCCCGGCGTATCGGTACTGGAAATTCCCGCGGCCTGGAAGGGTGACGTCGCGGCCACCGCGCTCGACAGTCTGCTGACCGCGAATCCCGACGTGAAGGCCATCTACATGCAGGCAGGTGGCGTTTATCTGTCACCCACGCTGCAAACCTTGCGTCGCAAGCAGATGCTGTTCCCCGCCGGCGATGCGAAGCATGTCGTGATCGTCAGCAATGACGGCATTCCTCAGGAGTTCGACGCGATCCGCCGCGGCGATATCGACGCGACCGTGTCGCAGCCCGCCGATTCGTACGCGAAATACGGGCTGTTCTATATCAAGGCGGCGTTGGCTGGTCAGACCTTCAAGCCGGGCCCGACCGATCACGGCAGCAACATCATCCAGCTGGCGCCGGGCATTCTGGAAGACCAATTGCCCGCGCCGCTCGTCACGAAGTCGAACGTCGACGACAAAGCCTTGTGGGGTAATACCGTTAAATGAACGGTCAAATGAGCGAACTCACGTCCTCCGTGCCCGTGGTCGAAGCGCTCGAGGTCACCAAACGCTTCGGCTCGACGGCCGCGCTGAACGACGTGAGCATTCGCGTCATGCCCGGCGAGTCGCATGCGCTCGTCGGGCGCAACGGCGCGGGTAAATCGACTCTGGTGTCGATTCTCACCGGCCTGCGCAAGCCCGACACCGGCGAGGTGCGCTTCAGCGGCGCGGCCGCGCCGTCGATTGCGGATCGCGACGCATGGCGCGAGCGCGTGGCATGCGTCTATCAACATTCGACGATCATCCGCGATCTGAGCGTCGCGGAGAATCTGTTCATCAACCGGCAGCCGTTGCGCGGCGGCGTGATCGATTGGCAAGCCATGCGGCGCGACGCGCGCGCCTTGCTCGATCACTGGAAGATCGACGTGCGCGAAGATGCCCGCGCCGGCGACCTTTCGGTGGAAGCGCGGCAACTGGTGGAGATTGCGCGCGCACTGTCGTACGGCGCGCGCTTCATCATTCTCGACGAACCGACCGCGCAGCTCGACGGCGACGAGATCAAGCGCCTGTTCCGCCGTATCAGCGAGTTGCAGCGCGAGGGCGTGACGTTCCTCTTCATCTCGCATCATCTTCAGGAAGTCTATGAAATCTGCCAGGCCGTGACGGTGTTGCGCGACGCGCGGCATATCGTCAGCGCGCCGGTTTCCGCCTTGCCGCGCGAGCAGCTGATCGAAGCGATGACCGGCGAACGCGGTGGGCTCGCCGTCGCGGATGCGGCAGCACGTGGCGCATTGCCCGCCGATACGGCGGTCGCGCTGGAACTCAAGGAACTGGCGGGCGCCGATTACGAAGGCGTGTCGTTCACCGTCAAGCGTGGCGAAGTGGTCGGCTTGACTGGCGCGACGAGCAGCGGCCGCACGAGCGTGGCCGAAGCGATTGCGGGCCTGCGCGCGGCCAAACGCGGCACGATCAGCGTGGACGGCGCAATCCTGCCGCCCGGCGATGTGCCCGCGGCGCTTGCGCACGGCATCGGCTGCGTGCCGAAGGATCGGCATCACGAAGGGCTGGTGCTCACGCAATCGGTCGCGGAAAACGCGTCCATGACGATCGCCCGTTTGCTCGGCAAATTCGGCATCGCGCCGCCCGCGAAAAAGAATGCCTTCGGCCAGAAGATGATCGACGCGCTCGGCATCGTCGCGCAAGGTCCGGAGCATGTCGTGTCGGGTCTGTCCGGCGGCAATCAGCAGAAGGTGGTGATGGCACGCGCACTCGCGACCAATCCCAATGTGCTCGTGCTGATCGATCCCACCGCTGGCGTCGACGTGAAATCGAAGGAAGCGTTGCTCTCCGTGGTGGATCGCGTGCGCGAGGAGGGCAAGGCCGTGCTGGTCGTGTCCGGCGAACTCGACGATCTGCGCACCTGTGACCGCGTGCTGGTCATGTTCCGTGGCCGTGTCGCGGCCGAATTTCCCGCGGGTTGGCAGGACCACGACCTGATCGCATCCGTTGAAGGAGTCAGTCTTCATGAAGAATAGTGTGCCCAGTCCCGCTTTCGGCGCCGCGCAAGCTCAGGCTCAGCCGCAGTTTGCCGCGCCTGCCTCGCGCGGCAAACGCGCGCGCTCCGAACTCGCGCGCCTGCGCGAGCTGGCGTTGCTGCCCGCGCTCGCTTTGCTGATCGTGATCGGCGCGTTTGTCAGCCCAAGCTTTCTGACCAAGGCGAATCTCATCAGCGTGCTGGGCGCGTCGGCGGCATTGGCGCTCGTCGTGCTTGCCGAATCGCTGATCGTGCTGACCGGCAAATTCGACTTGTCGCTCGAATCGACGGTCGGCATCGCGCCGGCTGTCGGCGCAATGCTCGTGATGCCGGCGGCGTCCGCGGGCTTCGGCATGCAATGGCCGGCAGCCGTCGGCTTGCTCGCCATCGTGGTGGTCGGCGCGGTGATTGGGTTCATCAACGGCTTTCTCGTGGTGCGCTTGCGGCTCAATGCGTTCATCGTGACGCTGGCCATGCTGATCGTGTTGCGCGGCATGCTGGTCGGCGCGACCAAGGGCGGCACGCTGTTCGACATGCCGTCGTCGTTCTTCGCGCTCGCGACCACCATCGTGCTCGGCTTGCCTTTGTCCGTGTGGCTCGCGGCGGTGGCGTTCGCGATCGCGGCCTTCATGTTGCGTTACCACCGGCTGGGCCGCGCGTTGTACGCCATCGGCGGCAATCCGGAAGCGGCGCGCGCGGCGGGGATTCGCGTGGAGCGCATCACCTGGGGCGTATTCGTGCTCGGCAGCATCCTTGCCTCGATAGGCGGTTTGATCGTGACCGGCTATGTCGGCGCAATCAACGCGAACCAGGGCAACGGCATGATTTTCACGGTGTTCGCGGCGGCGGTGATCGGCGGCATTTCGCTCGACGGCGGCAAGGGCACCATGTTCGGCGCGCTCACCGGCGTGCTGCTGCTCGGCGTCGTGCAGAACCTGTTGACGCTTGCCCAGGTGCCGTCTTTCTGGATTCAGGCAATTTACGGCGCGATCATCCTGGGCTCGCTGATGGTGGCGCGCCTCGCGAGCGGCGAAGGGCAGAACTGATGCGCAAGCACCTCGGAGAACTCATTTGACCAGCCGCTCATTGCCGCTACAAACGGATCCACGCCTGATTCTGCTCAGCCCCGCCGACAACTGCCTGATCGCGGCGGCGCGTCTGGACTGCGGCACGCAGGTCGAGATCGAAGGCGAGCGCGTGACGCTCACCAGAACCATCGACCTTGGTCACAAGGTGGCGCGCCATGAACTCGCGAAGGACGACAAGGTGCTGCGCTACGGCGCAGTGATCGGTCACGTGACAGAAGCCGTGGCACGCGGTGCGCATCTGCATACGCACAACCTCGAAAGCGATTACCTGCCGACGTACACGCACGACGCGGGCCACGAATTCGTCCATCACTGATGTGCGCACAACGACGCGGCCTCGCGCCGCGCTGGAACGATCATGACTGACATTTCCGTAGCATCTCTGCCTGTCGCCGCGCGGCAGCCCACGCTCGAGGGCTATCTGCGTGGCGACGGCCGCAAGGGTATCCGCAATGTGGTCGCGGTGGCGTATCTGGTCGAGTGCGCGCATCACGTCGCGCGCGAGATCGTCACGCAGTTTCGCGAACCGCTCGACGCCTTCGACGATCCTTCCGCCGAGCGCGAGCCGCCCGTGCATTTGATCGGCTTTCCGGGCTGCTATCCAAACGGTTACGCGGAAAAAATGCTCGAGCGGCTCACCACGCATCCCAACGTGGGCGCGGTGTTGTTCGTGTCGCTCGGCTGCGAAAGCATGAACAAGCACTATCTGGTGGACGTAGTGCGCGCGAGCGGCCGTCCCGTCGAAGTGCTGACGATCCAGGAAAAGGGCGGCACGCGCAGCACGATTCAATATGGCGTCGACTGGATTCGCGGCGCGCGCAAGCAACTCGCCGCGCAGCAGAAAGTGCCCATGGCGCTGAGCGAACTGGTGATCGGCACGATCTGCGGCGGCTCGGACGGCACCAGCGGCATCACGGCGAATCCGGCGGTGGGCCGCGCGTTCGATCATCTGATCGACGCGGGCGCGACCTGCATCTTCGAAGAAACCGGCGAGCTGGTGGGCTGCGAATTCCACATGAAGACGCGCGCGGCGCGTCCGGCGCTCGGCGAGGAAATCGTGGCCTGCGTCGCCAAGGCGGCGCGCTATTACTCGATTCTCGGCCATGGCAGTTTTGCGGTCGGCAACGCGGACGGCGGACTCACCACGCAGGAAGAGAAATCGCTGGGCGCGTATGCGAAGAGTGGGGCATCGCCGATTGTCGGCATCATCAAGCCCGGCGATATTCCGCCGACCGGCGGCCTGTATCTGCTCGACGTGGTGCCGGACGGCGAGCCGCGTTTCGGCTTTCCCAATATCAGCGACAACGCGGAGATCGGCGAACTGATCGCCTGCGGCGCGCACGTGATTCTCTTCACGACCGGACGCGGCTCGGTGGTCGGCTCGGCGATCTCGCCGGTGATCAAGGTGTGCGCGAATCCCGCGACGTATCGCAATCTCTCCGGCGATATGGATGTCGATGCGGGCCGCATTCTCGAAGGCCGCGGCACGCTGGACGAAGTGGGCCGCGAGGTGTTCGAGCAAACGGTGGCGGTATCGCGCGGTGCCGCTTCGAAGTCGGAGACGCTTGGGCATCAGGAATTCATCCTGACGTACAAGACGTTCGAACCGGTTGGACCGGCTTGCCTGCCGTCGAGCGCGGCAGCGCAGCATCGGGTCGTCGCGATCGAGCCGCACTGAGCGGCTGCGTCCTCGCCGCGCGGCCTGGCCGCAAGCCGTCTGCACACACCGTGGGCAAACCTAGCCCATGCATGGTAAAACACGACAAATTGGAGACGCGCTCAATGACCGCAACGATCGGATCGAAGATCGGGCAACGGCGCCGTATCGGCCGTGGGCCGTTGCAGGTGACCGCTTTGGGACTCGGCACGGCGCCGCTCGGCGGCCTCTACCGCGATCTGTCCGATGAAGAAGCTCACGCCACCATCGCCGCCGCGTGGGATGCCGGCGTGCGCTACTTCGACACCGCCCCGCATTACGGCAACACGAAAGCCGAGCATCGTCTGGGCGACGCCTTGCGGCGCTACCCGCGCGCCGACTATGTGTTGTCCACCAAGGTGGGGCGCCGCTTCGTGCCGCGCACCACGCCTTTCGACGACAAGGAAGGCTGGCAAAATCCGCTCCCTTTCGAAGCGATTTACGACTACACGCACGACGGCATTCTGCGTTCGTTCGAAGATAGCCAGCAGCGCCTCGGCATCGTCGATATCGACATTCTGCTGGTGCATGACATTGGCCGTGTCACGCACGGCGACAACCATCCCCGTTACTGGCGGCAACTGACAGAAGGCGGCGGCTTTCGCGCGCTGGACGCGTTGCGCTCTTCTGGCGCGATCAAGGCCGTCGGCCTCGGTGTCAACGAAGGCGCGGCGATACTGGATGCGATGGCCGAGTTCGATATCGATTGCGCGTTGCTCGCGGGCCGTTATACGCTCCTCGAACAGACCACGCTTAACGACCTGTTGCCGGCCTGTGAAAAACGCGGCGTCAGCATCCTGTTAGGCGGCGCGTTTAATTCGGGCATTCTGGCGCGCGGTGTCGAAGGCGATCTGAAATTCAACTACGGCGAGGCGCCGCCCGAAGTGATCGAGCGCGTCGCGCGGCTGGAAGCCGTGTGCCGCACGTACGGCACACCGCTTCCAGCCGCCGCCTTGCAGTTTCCGTATGCGCATCCGGCGGTCGCCACGGTGTTGACCGGCGCGCGCAGTGCAAATGAATTGCGCGAGAACGCCGCGTCGTTCGAGCTGCCGATCCCCGCGGCCTTGTGGTCCGCGTTGCGTGACGAAGGCTTGCTCGACAGCCGCGCGCCCGCGCCAGAGGATTGATTCGACGATGCATATCGATGCTCACCAGCACTATTGGGATCCCGCTCGTGGCGATTACGAGTGGCTCACGCCGGAACTGAAAATCCTTTACCGGACGTTCGGCCCGGAGGATCTCAAGCCGTTGCGCGAACGCGCGGGCATCGAACGGACGGTGGTAGTGCAGGCGGCGCCGACCATCGACGAAACGCGTTATTTGCTGGACCTGGCGCGCCATGAGCCGTCGATTGCGGGCGTGGTCGGCTGGGTGCCGCTGTTGCTGCCTACCGCGCCACAGGTGATCGAAGCACTGTCGCACGAGCCGAAGTTCAAGGGCGTGCGGCCGATGCTGCAGGATCTGCCGGACGACACCTGGATCGCGAACCCCGATCTTGCGCCGGCAATCGAAGCGCTGATCGCACACGATCTCGCCTTCGACGCGTTGATTTACGCGCGTCACGTCGAGCCGTTCGAAACTTTCGCGATGCGCTTTCCAGCGTTGCGGATCGTCGTCGATCATGGGGCGAAGCCGCCCATTCGCTATGGACGCGCGGGCTATCAAAGCTGGGCCGACGCGATCACTCGGCTCGCGCAACTGCCGCATGTGCATTGCAAACTGTCGGGCCTCGTCACCGAGGCGTCGCCGGGTTGGACCGAGGAGACGCTGCACCCGTATGTCGAGCATCTGCTGAAGTCTTTCGGTCCGGCGCGTTTGATGTGGGGCAGCGACTGGCCCGTGCTCGATCTGAACGGCGACTATCTGCTCTGGCATTCGGTGGCGAACACCTTGCTCACGTCGTTGAGCGACGCCGAGCGCGAAGCGGTTTTCGGCGGCAACGCCGCCGCGTTTTATCGATTGTGATTTCTGGAAGAGACAAGCAACAGCCCATTCAACTGGAGTCGTAGATGACACAAAGACTGGCCGGCAAGACGGCCCTGATCACGGCGGCAGGACAAGGCATTGGACTCGCCACCGCCGAACTCTTCGCACGCGAAGGCGCGCGCGTGATCGCCACGGATATCCGCATCGACGGACTCGCCGGCAAGCCGGTCGAAGCGCGCAAGCTCGACGTGCGCGACGCCGCGGCGATCAAGGCGCTAGCGGCCGAGATCGGCGCGATCGACGTGCTGTTCAACTGCGCGGGCTTCGTGCACGCGGGCAATATTCTCGAATGCAGCGAAGAAGATTGGGACTTCGCCTTCGACCTGAACGTGAAGGCGATGTACCGCATGATCCGCGCGTTCCTGCCTGCGATGCTGGACAAAGGCGGCGGCTCGATCATCAATATGTCGTCGGCGGCGTCGAGCGTGAAGGGCGTGCCGAACCGCTTTGCGTATAGCGCTTCCAAAGCCGCGGTGATCGGGCTGACCAAGTCCGTTGCTGCGGACTTCATCACGCGTGGTGTACGCTGTAACGCGATCTGCCCGGGCACGGTGGCTTCGCCGTCGCTCGAACAGCGGATCGTCGCGCAGGCTCAGGCGCAAGGCGCGACGCTGGACGCCGTGCAGGCCGCCTTTGTCGCGCGTCAGCCGATGGGCCGCATCGGCAAGCCGGAAGAGATCGCCGCGTTGGCGCTGTATCTCGGGTCCGACGAGTCGTCGTTTACCACGGGCCACGCGCATGTGATCGACGGCGGCTGGTCGAACTGATGTACGCCGACGTATGCCGACCCAAGCTGCACCACGAACCGAACACCACTGAAAGGAAGTGCCAGGATGAAACTGCTTCGTTATGGGCCGAAGGGCCAGGAAAAGCCGGGCTTGCTCGACGCGCAAGGCAAGATTCGTGATCTGTCGAAAGTGGTCGCCGATATCGACGGCGCCGCGCTGACCGACGAAGGCCTCGCCAAACTGCGCGCGCTCGATCCGGCTTCGCTGCCGCTGGTCGAAGGCAATCCGCGCATGGGTCCGTGCGTCGGCAAGATCGGCAAGTTCATCTGCATCGGCTTGAATTACGCGGATCACGCGGCTGAATCGAATCTGCCGGTGCCCGCCGAGCCGGTCATCTTCAACAAGTGGACGAGCGCGATCAGCGGCCCGAACGACGACGTTGAAATTCCGCGCGGCTCGAAGAAAACCGATTGGGAAGTCGAACTGGGCGTGGTGATCGGCAAGCCGGCGAAATATATCGACGAAGCCAACGCGCTCGATTACGTCGCCGGCTACTGCGTGATCAACGACGTGTCGGAACGCGAATGGCAGATCGAAAAGGGCGGCACGTGGGACAAGGGCAAGGGCTTCGACACATTTGGCCCGATCGGCCCGTGGGTCGTCACGCGCGATGAAGTCGCCGATTCGCAGAACCTGAGCCTGTGGCTCGAAGTGGACGGCCACCGCTATCAGAACGGCAGCACGAAGACGATGGTGTTCGGCGTCGCGAAACTGGTTTCGTATGTGTCGCAGTGCATGAGCCTGCAACCGGGCGACGTGATTTCGACTGGCACGCCGCCGGGCGTCGGCATGGGCGTGAAGCCGAATCCGGTGTTCCTGAAGCCGGGGCAGACGATTCGCCTGGGTATTGAAGGGCTGGGCGAGCAAACGCAGAAGACGTACGCGGCGGAGTGATTCGCGCCCGCGGGCTTCGCGGGGCATGAAGAACAGCGGTTCCTGCAGCAACGGGCAGGAACCGCTTTTTTGTGTGCGCGGTGGCCGATTACACGCGGCGATGCCTCAGCGCTCGCCGTGTTCGGCGAGCAGTCGCGCGAGCAGCGCCACTAACTGATCGACGTGAGCGTCTTCAGTGCGCCACGATGACACGCTGATGCGAAACGCCGGCCGCCCTTGCCAGACAGTCTGACCGAACCACGTTTCGCCCGACGCCTGCGCCGCTTCGCGAATCGCGACCGTCTGCGCGTCGGTCTTCGCGCGTACCAGCACCTGGTTCAGCACGACGCGATTCACCACGTCGAAGCCCGCGGCACGCAGACCTTCGGCGATCCGCGCAGCCTGCGCGCAATGCCGGTCAACCATCTCCTGCACGCCGCTGCGTCCGAGCGAGCGCAGCGCTGCCCAGATCGGAATGCCGCGCGCACGGCGCGAGAACTCCAGGTTCACGTTCTTCTGCGCGTCGTGCGCGCCGGTCAGATAGACCGCGTCGCTGTTCATCGCCGATGAAAGCGCCTGCGCGTCGCGGCAGATCGCCATGGCGCCGTCGTAGGGCGTGTTGAGCCACTTGTGGCCGTCGGTGGTCCAACTGTCGGCACCGTCGATGCCATCGGTCAGCGCCCGTTTCGACGATGCCCGCGCCCACAGACCGAACGCGCCATCCACGTGAACCCACGCGCCGGCCGCCTTGGCGCGCGGAATCAGTTCCGCGAACGGATCGAACTCGCCGGTGTTCACTTCGCCGGCTTGCACGCAGAAGATCGTCATGTCGTCGAGCGACGGTAGCTGCGCGGGGTCGATGCGGCCATGCTCATCGACCGGCGCGCTGATCACATGCTTCATGCCGAAGCCGAGCACGCGCAGCGCCTTCTTCACCGTGATGTGGGCCATCTCGGAGATCACGACGCGCACAGGCGGCGCGCCGTTCAAGCCGTCGTTGTCGAAATCCCAGCCCTTGCGCGCGAGCAGCGCGCGCCGTGCCGCCGCGACGCAAACGAGCGTGCACGCCGTCGCGCTGGTGCCGAAGCCGATCGCGGATTCGCGCGGCAGATCCAGCGCGTCGAGCACCCAGCGCGCCGCGATTTTCTCCAGCGTGGCCGCGACCGGCGAGTTATCGAAGGTTGATGCGCACTGGTCCCACGCGCCCATCAGACGTTCGGCGGCCGCTGCGGCAGGCAGCACCGCGCCGATTACGAAGCCGTAGTAGCGCGGGTCATTCGACGCGACCGTGCCCGGCGAACCACTTTCGTCGAGCAGACGCAGCACGTCGGCGGGCGCGTGGCCGTGTTGCGGGAAGGCTTCGTCGAAGGCGGCGAGTTGCGCGAGCGCGGCGGCGTCCGGAAACACCCGGCGCTTGCCGATGTCGGCAAGGTAAGCGTGCGCGCGCCGGTCGGCGTCGGCAATCAGGGCAAGTTCGTTCATGTGGTTCCTTCAAGTATCGATAACGTGATGGCGCGGTAGCCCGAAGAAGGCCACGCGCCTAGAGATTGGCGAGGTCGCGGCCGAGCTTTTGCAATTCGGCGTCGATGCGCTTGTAGTAGGTGAACTTGCCGATCCGCTGCGCACGCACGAGTCCCGCATCGGCGAGGATGCGCATGTGACGCGTAGTGGTGGCGGGCGCAATGCCGAGCTTGTCGGTGATGAATGTGCAGCACACGCCGACCGCTTCGATATCGGCGTGGTCCTGATACGGGAAATGCCGCGTCGGTTCTTTCAGCCAGCGCATTACGGCGAGGCGGCTTGCGTTGGCGAGCGCGTTGATGCGGGTGAGTTCGTCTGTCATGAGGCGGTACGCCGAACGGAGCCTTGTTTCGATAACATTTCGTATATTAGCTAAATGACAAAACGTGGACAAGCGCATTCATGCCAGCGCGATGTGCTTTAGCCGACCGGCGCGATGACGTCAGCCCGCGTGTTCGTGTTCGCCGTTCTCGCCGATGCGGTTGACCGTGCCTTGTGCGACGGCAATCAGCTTTTCGCGGTTGCCTTCCATCACATACACGTTGCATTGGCAGGTCGCCTGATGCTGGCCCGCGTAGACGACCTTCGCGCGCGCGATCAGCGTGCCGTTGATGGCCGGCCGCAGGTAATTGATCTTGTATTCCCCGGTCACGACCTTCGGCCCGAGCAGCAGCGCGCCCGCGAAGGTCAGCGCATTGTCGGCGAGATAGCTGATGACGCCGCCATGCACGAAGCCGTGCTGCTGCCGCAACTCGTCGCGGATCGGCAGGCTCAGCGTGAGTTCGCTGGTGCTTGTCTGCATCAACTCTGCGCCTAACAGCATGCTGAACGGCTGGGCATGCAGTGCGCCGCGCGCCCGGTCGAGGAGGTCGGTCATTGTGATTCCTTCGGGCGTGGCCCGCGGTGGCAATCTGCACTGGCCTGCGTCGTGCAGTCCCTACCCACTCTAGGAAGCGCGCACGCACCGCGTCAAGGTGAATCGGCAATTCGTGCGGTGCATTGTTGCGCGAATTGATTGCAATAGTGACGTTGACCGATGAAAAGGGGGCGTAAGACGATCTTTGGTGGAATTGGCCTCAAGCGCGGCGGGCTGATGCCGTTAACCCTGACGTAGCTCCCGTCATTCTCTGTCTTCAGGTATTCACGATGTTCAGCAAGATCAAGGTCGCTTCCGGCCTGTTGTGTGTTCTGGCCGCGTTCTGCGTTTTCCAGCTTGTCACGGTGGGTTTGGGGTTCTGGTCGCTCACGCGCACGCATGACGACGTGGGCGATCTGTCGAACATCGCTCTGAAGCAGGTGGACGCGGTCAACGAGACGACCCAGCATTTGATGGACGCGCGCATCAACCTCTCGCGCGCCGGGACGCGCATGGTGCGCGGCGGCTCCGAGCCGGCCGATATCGTGCAGCACGCCCGCGAACAATTGACGGCCGCCGACCAGTCGTTCGCGGCCTTCATGAGCGTGCCGAAGACCGGCGACGAAAACGGCACCCGCGCCGCCGCGCTCGCCGAGCGCTACAAGAAGCTGCACGACGCGCTCGCGGAGCTGGTGCAGTTTCTGGATTCGAACAACATTCAGGCCTTCCTCGATCAGCCGACGCAGTCGTTCCAGGACGCGTACCTTGGCGAGTCGCACAACTTCGTGCAGTTCGGCAACGCTGCGAGCCGTGCGTCGCTCGACTCGATCGATACACGCATGGCGACTTTCCGTGCCGTCAGCATCGTGATCCTGGTGGCGCTGGTGGCCGGCACGTTCGCCGTGTACGCGGGGCTGCGCCGCGGCGTGGTGGCGCCGCTGGAGGAAGCGGGCCGTCACTTCGACCGGATCGCGCAAGGCCGTCTCGACCAACCTATCGCCGCGCGCGGCACCAATGAAATCGGCCGATTGTTCTCGGGCCTCGCGAAAATGCAGGCGAGCGTGGCGCGCACCGTGCAGACCGTGCGCGAATCCGCCGACTCGATCCACCTTGGCGCCGATGAAATCGCGACCGGCAACGCCGATCTGTCGGCGCGCACCGAAAACCAGGCGGCGTCGCTTGAAGAAACCGCGTCGAGCATGGAGGAGCTGACGGCTACCGTGCGCCAGAACGCCGAGCACGCCCGCGAGGCCAACGCGCTCGCCGAGACCGCGCTCGAAGCGACCTCGCGCGGCAGCGAAGTGGTCAACGAGGTGGTCGACAAGATGCGCGGCATTGCGCAGAGTTCGGACAAGATTGCCGAGATCATTTCGGTGATCGACGGCATTGCCTTCCAGACCAACATCCTCGCGCTAAATGCGGCCGTCGAAGCGGCGCGCGCAGGCGAGCAAGGACGCGGCTTCGCCGTGGTGGCGGGCGAAGTGCGCGGCCTCGCGCAGCGCAGCGCGCAATCGGCGAAGGAGATCAAAACGCTGATCAGCGAATCGGTCGCCGAGATTCAGGGCGGTTCGGCACTGGTCGAGCACGCCGGCTCGGCGATGAGCAACGTGTCCGCCTCGATTTCGCGCGTCACGCAGATGATGGCGGAGATCAGCGCGTCGTCGCTCGAGCAGAGCACGGGCATCGAGCAGGTCAATCAGGCGGTGGTGCAAATGGATGAGATGACGCAGCAGAACGCGGCGCTCGTCGAAGAAGCTGCAGCGGCGGCGGCTTCACTGCATCAGCAGACGCAGCAATTGAAGCAGGCTGTTTCTGTCTTCGAAATTTCTGAATCTGTGTTGCGGATGCAACAAATCGACGAAGCGCGAGGGCAATCGGCCGATTTTTCGTTGTCCGGTATGCGCGCAATCTAGCTCGCGAAAGCGCTCAAAAATAAAACGTCAGACAAAGAAAATGGCCCGCCGAAGCGGGCCATTTTGCATTAGACGCAAGCGCCTAAGGGTGCCTCAATGTACCTGACGGTACTTAGGCCGGCTGGATGTTCGCAGCTTGCTTGCCCTTCGGGCCTTGCTTAACTTCAAACGTCACTTTTTGGTTTTCCTGCAGGGACTTGAAGCCGCTGCCTTGAACTTCCGAAAAGTGCGCGAACAGGTCTTCGCCGCCGTCGTCCGGCGTGATGAAGCCAAAGCCCTTTGCATCGTTAAACCACTTCACAGTACCTGTTGCCATTTTTAATCCAGTAAATGTTGTGTGTTGCATTCGCGACCGCTATTTCTCAACACGAGATCGAGCGCGAAGTAGGAGTTGTATCACGTCTTAATGACGGACGCCAACCAACCAGTATTCGGGTATTCCCCCGCTCCGGTGTTTTTGAGGCCCGGCAAGCAATTGGAAGGCTGTTCCCGCGGGTAGGGTAAACTGCTCGTATTACTCTTCCAGGAAAGACATTGACACATTATTTGCAAGAAGAACTTACCTCGTTCTGGAGTCGTTTGACCCCCTATCTGGCGATATTGGAGTCTAAATCACCTCAAGAAGGCGCCCCGGACCCGGTCGGCCGTATCACTGTCGATACCGAAGACCGCCAGGCTTTCGCCCTCCACGTCACCGATCAGAAGCCGCACGGCGACACGTCGGACACTCCCACCGGGCACAGCGCAACTTATATGCGTTTTAAATCGGCCGACAGCGGTTGGAGCCCTTGGCAACGCGAAGAGTATTGATCGACCGCGCGGTCGGCTTTTGTGTGTCCCCGTCCCGTCGTGAGATCGCAGCCGGCGTTCAGCCGGTTTCGCGATCGGTCAGGTCGCTGGCCGTCTTTCGGCCTCAGCCTTTGCGCCCACTGCGGCGCGTGCGTTCGTAGAAATCATTCGGCTTGGTGCGAACCCAGCGCACAAAGGTGCGGACCGCCTCGTCGCTGAGGAGCGCCTCCACCGTTGAATAGCGCTGCGCCAGCTCGGTTTCCGTGAACAGCGCGTGAAGCTGGCGGTGGCAAATGCGGTGCAAGGCGGCGACTTCCTTGCCGCCTTTCGTTTTCGGCACCCAATGATGCAAATCGCGTTGGCTCGCCGGGATCGGCCGGCCGCAGAGCGGGCAGATTTCGTCCGCAGGCGGAGGTCGATACCAAGGTTCGGCGAGTTTTTTGGCCATGGCCGCACGAATGGCTAGCGAAGTGTCAGGCGCTTGGCCGTTGTTTGGCCTAGCCGGCGGCGTTCAGGCCGGCAACGCCGCGTAGGCGGTGGCGAGGTGATACGGCGTGGTGGACGGCATGTCGGCGCGCGCCACTTCGTCCGCTGGCGTTTTGCATTCGAACCAGCCCTGCGGCCGCAAAAATCGTTGCTGGAACAGTTCGATTTGCCGGGGCAGCGCGTCGCGCGTCGACGGTTCATCATGGCTTGCCAGCGCGCGTAGATATTCGGTTTGGGCCCAGATCCGCTGAGTCGCGTCCTTGAGCCGGCCGGTTTCGTCGAGCGAGGCGTACACGCCGCCGGTTTCCCGATCCACGCCATGTTGCTGGGCGAAGCTGAACGCACGCGGCATGGCTTCGGCGAGACCCGAATCTTCGAACACGGCGCCCGCCTGTTTCACCAGCCAGAACCATTCGAACTGATGCCCGGGTTCCAGCCGGTTGTCGTCCGCGCCGATCGGCAATTCGGCGATGCAGCCCGTGGGCGCATGCACGAAGCGCCGCGCAACCGCGCCGGCGAGACGCCGCAGCGCGGCGTCGAAAGCGTTGTCGTGCGTGGCTTCGCGAGCGGCCAGCCAGGCTTCGGTCAGGTGCATCAAAGGGTTCTGGATCGGCGTGCCCGCCACGCCGGCGAAGTCCGCGGTCAGCGCGGCGTTGAACAGATCGTCCTCGGCGGCGAAGTTCGACTGGATTAGCGCGGACGTGCGATGCACGATTTCCAGCGCGTCGCGATTGCCGGAGCGCCGGGCATACTCCGCGCACGCGAACACCACGAACGCGTGCGTGTACAGGTCCTTGGCGGTGTCGAGCGGCGCGCCTTGCGCATCCACGCTGTAGAACCATCCACCGTGGCGCGTGTCCTGAAAGGTGTGCGTCAACGAATCGAACAACACCTGCGCATGGGCTGCGTCGCCTGCTTGCGAGAACACGAACAATTGTCGCGCGCAGGCCATGGCCCGGTAACGCTCGGCGGGCAGCGGCTGATGATCTTCTGCGCTGACCGCTTCGTAGGGCAGCTTCAGTGCGGTGTTGAAACCCGGGCCGCGCCAGATCGGCAGCACCACGCCTGTGAAGTGTTCGCGCAGACCGGCAGCGAGTGCGATGGTGGAAGCGGCGGGTGGGTTCATGCTCTGCATAGTCAAATGGGGCGGACAGGGTATTTCAAAGCGAAGCGACGGCGGACGTGTTTTGTTGTGTCCGTGGCCTGAGTTTCAGCGCGGCGCGGTTGTGGGCGAACGTGTCGACGAGCGTGGATGCTACCTGTTTTGCAAACCGCCAACCGCAAAATCAGGATAGCGACAAGCCGTGCGAACCGTCTCGCGATGTGCGGCCTAGCATAAAGCAAACGGGTCACACTGGCACTGCGTCACCGGTGCGGAAACCACTTCGAATAATTTCCGATAAGGAGGAAGAACAATGCTGGGGAATCTCGAACTCATCGCCCGTTTGATGGTGGCCGCCGCGCTCGGCAGCGTCATCGGCTTCGAGCGGGAGCGGCTTTCGTGGGCCGCGGGGCTGCGCACGCATATGCTGGTGTGCGTCGGTTCGGCGCTGATCATGATTGTCTCGGCGTATGGTTTTGCGGAAGTCCTGAAAGGCGACCACGTCGTGCTGGATCCTTCGCGGATGGCCGCGCAAGTGGTGTCGGGCATCGGCTTTCTCGGCGCGGGCTCGATCCTGCTGCGCGGCGAGATCGTCCGCGGACTGACGACAGCGGCGAGCCTCTGGTCGGTGGCCGCCATCGGTCTCGCGGTCGGCGGCGGGCTGTACACGGCGGCGATCGCGGCGACCATCATCATTCTGATTATCCTGGCCGGCATCAAGCCGCTCGAACGCCGCTTCATCACGGTCAAACAACGGCGCCAACTGACGATGATCGTCGAGCGCGGCGCCATGACGTTCCACTCGCTGCACGACGAACTCGGCGCCGCGAGCCCGCGCGTCAAGCAGTTCGTGATGCAGCAAAGCGAAGACGCGCCCGAGTGCGACGAAGTGGTGATCACCTTGCATCGCGTGTCGAATACTGAATATGAGGCGATCTGCGGGCGCTTGCGGCAACTGCATGGCGTCAGGCAGTTCCGGCAGGACGACGCGACTTCCTGAAAACGAAAATCCTCGCCGAATGGCTTCGGCGGGCGCGGGCGGCCATGCGACAATGCGGTCTCGAAAAATTCCAACGGCATTGACGAGCGGTGCTCGGCGCCCGCTTTCCGGCGACGACCGCTCTTTTCTCTATGGCAGATTCCGTAGCATCCACGCAGTCCCGGCCTCAGCGCGCCGCTTCAAAGAAGCGCCGCCAGGCCACCGTCCCGACCGAAACTGAAAACAAGCTGGCGCGGGCCGCGCGCTCCGCACAACGCCTCGCGCAACTGAGCGATGCCTCCCGCGACGACAGCACGCTCGACCTGTTCCCCGACGATCCCACCCGCGCCACGCTGGAAGCGATGAATATCGACATCCGGCAAGGTACGCTGCATGGTTTCGAATTGCCTGATGTGGTGTTGGCCGCGGTCGGCGCGATCGATGGCGGTGATGGTTCGGCTGTGGACGCGCGGGCTACGCGCCGTGCGCCCCGCGTGGCTAAGGCCGATGACCAGCCGGTGCCGGTCAATGCGTTATTGAGCGGGCTCGAAATCGAGCCGCTGGTGGTGGCTTCACCGGCTGGCGAACTGGCTTCGGGCGATGCGAAACCGGCAGTGGACACGGCAGCGTCTGCCGAAGAGAAATCGGCGGCACCGGCGCGCGATGCATCGGCGCCGCTTACCCCGGCGATGGCTGCAGCAACCGTGGCGCGCAGCGTGACCGCGCTGCGCCAGGCGGCTGAACCGGATTCGACGGGCGGTGCGACGGCTGCGTCGAGCGCCGGCGGCGGCAAGGCGCCGCAGCGCTTCGCGGCGACTTTTGCCAAGGCGGCTTCGGCTTCTGGTGCGGCTTCGGTATCGGCATCGCAAGAACCGGCTGCGGCCAACGTGACGGACGCGGCGGACGAACCGGCGTCGGCACAACCGGACGCTGTCGCTGAAGAGGCGAAGCCGGGCGCAGTGCCGAACCAGCATCGGGCGCCGACAGAAGCGGCAATCGCCGCGCCGAACAGCACGGCGTCGGAGACGCCGATGGATTCGTCGGCGTCCGCGCAAGCTCACGCCGCGTCCGCTACGCCTTGGCGGGAAGCCCGGCGTGCCGAAGCGGCTGCAGCCGCGCTGCGCGCCGCGCCGGAACTCGACCGCCTGCGGGCCACCGCGTTCGCCGATACCGTCGACGCGCTGTATGGCGTGATCGCCGATCAACGCCACGCCGCGACCGATCATTCAAGACGCATGAAATGGATGCTCTCGATCGTGGTGGGCGCATTGCTGGTGACGGTCGCGATCGGCATCACGCAAACGTTGCTGCTGATGCGCCTCACGCGTGAGACGACCGCGCAGCAGCAACGCATCGAGCAGATGATGCAGAACCAGCAGGCGGCCATGGCCAGCTTGCTCGACACGCACATGGCGATGGCGACCGCAGCCGCCTCCAATACCGCTTCCGACGCGGCTGCGGCAGCGCCCGCGCCCGCCGCGCCACAGCAAGCCGTGACGGCGACGCATGCGAGGCGCGCAGCGCGAGCGCAGCATGTCCATAAGCAGAAGGCGGTTACCCCGCACTGACCATCAGGGAGCGCCGCGCCGGCGACAAGCCGGTTGCGGTGAATTCACTTTTCTACTGCTGTCCGGTGTCGGCCACCCGCAGCACAACGCCCACCGCCCGTTGCCCAGCTACCAGCGTCCGCCAACGCGACGTTGACACGTGCGCACAGCGCGGCACCAAGCGTCGTCGACGCCGCCATAATCCACCCGCACCAGGCAGCGGCGAGAGCCAAAAGTTCGTGCGCAACAGAGACCCGGTGACAAGCCCGCTACAGAGACAGACTTTTCGTGACCCTGAAAAACCAAAAACAGGGACGTTGTCATGATGCAACGCAACATATGAAAAATACCCGCGACAAAGCACCACACCGAAAAATTGCTGCATTGCACTAGCTTTTGCCTAGGGAAAACCCTATACTTCTTCTTAAGGGAAAACCCTAGCAAATGCAGTAACTAACCGGGAGTCGCCATGAGCTTCATTTTTGCATTGTTCCAAAAGGTCAGCGACCTCTTTGCGTCGCCCCATCTGCCGCTGGATTCGGACTACTCGTACGAAGCGCGTAGCCGCGAAGCAGAACGCATGCGTAGAGCACAAGCTACGTTGTTCGGCGTCAAGCTGAGCGACTAAGAGCAAAGCCGTACCGGCCCAAGCGCGGAGCAACCGCGTACGGGCGCGCAACTTGGGTGCGCATAGCATCACAATTGAAGCCACAGTTCGCGAAATGCGTACCGTGGCTTTTTGTTTTTCAGGCTCGTTTCCACCGCTCGGGCCTTGACTCCTAATATTTCCCGGCCGAAATGGATGTAACGGAGCCTGAAAGATGGCCGCCGCGCCCGCAGGGTCCAATCGTGGCGCATGGCGTTGCAGACAGGGCGGGACGGGCAAAATGCGCTCTCACCATCCGTCCCTTTCTATGAAATGTGCGCTTACAAGTGCTCACGTCTCCATGCGGTTTGCGCCGCTAAAGTTGGTTTCAAGCGTACGGCGTCCGGTTCGAGCCTGAAGTTGCAGGTCCAGGTCGATCTCGAGCACGGACGCCGGCTTGATACCAAACTCTGATGGGAGGTCACTATGAAAACCTTGAACAAGACATCGCGTTCGATCATCGCAACCCTGCTGGCAGGCGGCGCATTGCTCGCGGCCGGCAGCGCCTTCGCTCAAGAACGCGTGGTTGTCGAAAACGGTCCGGGACCGGCGGTCTACGGTCAGCCGCACATGATGCCGGTGGGCGTGTCGATCAATATCGGCTGGCACGGCGATCGTTACTATGACGGCCATCGCTATTGGGCGCACGACGAGTGGATGCGCCATCATCCGCACGACTACGATCCGCATCACCGCGACGAGCATCGCCCGCCCCCGCGCTACTAATTCGCGCGTGACGGCGCCGCACGACGCGGCGTCGGCCTGAAGTCCACAAAGCCGGTTCTTCTTCGCGGAAGACCGGCTTTGTCACGTTCGGTCTTACCAATCGGCTCGCTGCGCTATGCTTGAACGCTTTTATCGACGGCAGCGGGAGAGCGGCTTGGACAAGGCAGTGATTGGCGTAGTGGGCACGGGATTGATGGGCGTCGGCATTGCGACGCAAAGCGCTTTGCACGGACACAGGACGATCGTTCACGACGTCGATCCGGCGCGTCTCGCGAGCGTCGCGCCGAAAGCGCAAGCGGTGCTCGACGAACTGATCGACGCCAGACGCATCGACCCGACGGCCAAACAGGCGGCGCTGGCGCGCATCGAAACACATGGCGAACTCGACGTGATGGCATCGGCGCAATTCGTGATCGAGGCGATTCCCGAGGTCCTCGAACTGAAGCATCGCCTGTACGCGGCGCTGACCCGGTTGCTGGCCGACGACGCGATTCTCGCGAGCAACACCAGCGGTTTTCATCCCGATCAACTCGCCGCCCCGTTGCGCGCGAAAGACCGCTTTGTGATCGCGCATTTCTGGAATCCGCCGCACATGATCCCGCTCGTCGAAGTCGTGCCGGGCACGGCGACCGCGCCCGAAGTGACGCAGCAAACCGCTGCGCTGATGAGTGCGATCGGCATGGAGCCCGTAGTGCTAGCGAAAGCGATTCCGGGGTTCGTCGGCAACCGGTTGCAGTTCGCGGTGCTGCGCGAGGCGTTGCATATCGTGCGTTCGGGTGCGGCAACGCCGGACGTGGTCGATCGCGTGATGACGGCGTCGCTGGGTCGCCGCTGGGGGATCGTCGGACCGCTCGAAGGCGCGGACATGGGCGGCCTCGACACCTTCCTCGATATCGCATCCCATCTGATGCCGGAGCTGGCCAAAGACGAAGACGTGCTCGATCTATTGCGCGAGCAGGTCGAAGCAGGGCGTGTCGGCGTGCGCAGCGGTGCGGGTTTCCACGACTGGGACGACGCGCATCTGGAGCACGTAAAGCAAGGGCGCAAGCGTGTGATTAGTCGCGGTTGATTGACGCGAAAACAGCGAGGCTTAAAAGTGCGGTGTCACGAGAAGCCTCGCAGTCAAAGCACGCCCGGCAGCCCGCGCCGCTCTGCGGTATAAATGCCGTTTCGTCCCATCTGCAGGGCCTCCAATCTCCATGCCCCACTACTTCTACGACCCCGCCACCGGCCATGGCCTCCCGCACGATCCGTTCAAAGCCATCGTCGCGCCGCGTCTGATCGGCTGGATTTCCTCGCGCGACACCGCAGGCACATTGAACCTCGCGCCGTACAGTTTCTTCGGCGCGTTCGCCACCTTTCCGGCGATCATTGGTTTCTGTAGCGAAGGCCGTAAGGACAGCGTCGCCAACATCGAAGCCACCGGCGAGTTCGTCTGGAATCTGGCCACCAAACCGCTCGCCGAGCAGATGAACCGCTCGTCGGCGCCCGTTGCGCCGCACGTCGACGAATTCGAACTCGCCGGCCTCACTCCCGCGCCGGGCCGCAACGTGGCCGTGCCGCACGTCGCGGAATCGCCGGCTGCGCTCGAATGCAAGCTGTTGCAAGTGGTGCGGCTGCATACGCTCGACGGCACGCCGATGGACAACTATCTGTCGCTCGGGCAAGTGGTCGGCGTGCATATCAACGAGGCGTATCTGAAAGACGGCTTGTTTGACACGCACGCCGCGCAGCCGATCATGCGCGCCGGCTACCGCGCCGACTACGCGGAAATCGGCGACATGTTCCAGATGTTCCGCCCGACCGCATAGACAGCACAGCGCTTAAAACCACGTCGCGCCGCGCCAGATGGCGCGACCGACATTCACGGCATCGTCTCCGAATCGCGCCAAAGCAAAAAGGCAGCGCCCGCACGCTGGCGCGCTTGATGCTTGCAACCGACGCTCCAACGCGTCGTTTTCAACTGCCGGCTCACTCGCGAGGAGCGCGACCATGTCCACCAAATTCGCCACGCAATTCAGTCATGTCCGTCCGCAAGACACGTCCTATGAGGATCAGGGCTTACGCGACTTTTTTCTGTACCGCGACTTAGGCATCGCGCAGGCGACCGGCGGCAAGGTGCTCGCGCAACTCGTCAAAGCGAACCACGCACCAGAGCAAGGCACCGGCTGGCACCGTCATGAAGCCGATTTCCACATTGTGATCATGTTGAAGGGCTGGGCGCGCTTCATGTACGGCGACAAGGAGACGCTCGTCGCCGCCGGCGATTGCGTGCATCAGGCGCCGGGCATCGTCCACTATCTGTTCGACTACTCGGAAGACATGGAGTACATCGAAATCGTCTCGCCGGCCGATTTCAAATCGATCGAAGTCGAAGGGCCGTGCGACGTGCCGACAGTGACGCCCTGGAAGAGCGTTGCGGCTTAGCGAACGTGGAAGGCAGCTGCACGCTTGAATAGCGGGTGCTACGCAAGCAAGCAAGCAGGCAGGCAGCCGCCGCGCGCTTCCGAACAACAGCTCATTGCGCCGCAGGCCGCCGTCTACGCGGCGCGCGCGCCGCTTGCGGCTTGATGGCCGCAGCCGAACCAGCACTTGGCGTAGTGCTGGTTCCGTTCACAGCGTCCGTTGCTACCGCACCCACTTCCACGTCGACCACCGCCGTTGCCGCCGGCGCGGCCGGAGTAACTTCCGCAGCCGTCGCGGCTGGGACCGGCCGAATCGTGCGTGCGCGCGAACTCACCAGCACCGCGCGCGGCTCGTTGTCGTAAATCACGGCGCGCACTCGCGGATAAATGTGCCGCTCCCAGCGGTGTCCATTGAACACGCCGTAATGCCCGACGCCGGTCTGCACGTGATGCGTCTTCAAATACGGCCGCAACTTGTCGCACATGTCCTGCGCGGCGAGCGTCTGACCGACGGCGCAGATATCGTCCTTCTCGCCTTCGACGGTAAGCAACGCCGTGCGGCGAATCTTCGACGGTTCGACGAGACGCCCTTGCACTTCGAGCGCATGCAACGGCAGTGCATGACGCTGAAAAACCGTATCGACGGTTTCCAGATAAAAGTCGGCCGTGAGATCCATTGTCGCGAAGTATTCTTCATAGAACGTGCGGATCGTGTCGGCTTTCGCTGGATCGCCTTTGGCGCGCTCGTAATGCATCGTCTCGAACGAGTCGAGATGGCGGTTGAGATTCATCGCCATGAACGCGGTCAACTGCATGAAGCCCGGATACACGCGCCGGTGCGCGCCCGCAAAACCGAACGGTACAGCGCTGATCAGCTTCTGCTCGAACCACTCCAGCGGTTTGCTTCTGGCGAGCTCGTTGACGCGCGTCGGGTTGATACGCGTGTCGAGCGGACCGGCCATCAGCGTCATGCTCGCCGGTTGCGCGGGATGATCGTCGGCGGCCATGAGCGCAACCGCGGCCAGCGAGGCGACGGTCGGCTGGCACACGGCGAGCAGATGCGCGCCAGGCCCGATCGTTTCGGTGAAGTCGATCACATGCTGCACGAATTCGTCGAAGCCGAAGCGGCCCTGGGTTAGCGGCACGTCGCGCGGGTTGTGCCAGTCGGTGATGTAGACGTCGTGTTCGGCCAGCATTGTGCGCACGGTGCCCCGCAGCAGCGTTGCGAAGTGGCCGGACATCGGCGCGATCACCAGCACGCGCGGTTGCGGCGCCGACGGCGGCGTCTCCTTACGGAAATGCAGCAGTGAACAGAACGGCGTGTGCGCCGCGATTTCCTCGACGACCGCCACGGATTTGCCTTCCGATATCACGCTGTCGATCTCGAACGGCGGCCTCACGGGCGTGAGTGCGGCCAGCGTCAACAACTCGCAGGCCGCGCGGATCGAGCGTCCATGCGACGTTTCGCCGAACGCAGGCCACGCGTCGAGCGAATGATTCATCAGCGCCGCGCCGTGCCGCATCGGCAGCATCATGTCGGCGAAAGCCTGGAAGGTTGGATATGCGAACAGGTTCATAACCTTCGCACGAATGCTGAAGAGAAAGGAGCCCAACTAAAGGCAAGTCATGTGCCATGCATGCATACGCACTGGCGCAGCCGTGACCTCACGTTGGCATAGCATTTGCGCGAGTCGGGAGAACGGGCCGAATTTGCCGCGCTTTGGTGCGTGCGCGCACGGCAACGTGCATGCATGGCGTCGGGCGTCGGCCGAGCGCCTCATCTGGAGGAGAATCGTATGGCGAATACCACGCTCACCATCAGCAGCAAGAACTATTCGTCGTGGTCGTTGCGCGGGTGGCTGCTGACCAGGTTCAGCGGTTTGCCGTTCGAAGAGATCGTCATGCCAATCGACGATCCCGCGGCACGCGCCGAACTCCTGCTGCTGTCGCCGTCGATCCTGGTGCCGTGCCTCATGCATGACGGCATCAAGGTCTGGGACACGCTGGCGATCGCCGAATATCTGAACGAATTGAAACCGGACGCGAAGCTGCTGCCCGAGGATATTCGCGCCCGCGCGCATTGCCGCTCGATCTGCGGCGAGATGCATTCGGGGTTCGGCTCGCTGCGCTCGGCTCTGCCGATGAACCTCAAAGCGCACTTTCCGGGCTTCAAGGTGTGGGCGCGGGCGCAGTCGGATATCGATCGGATCGTGACGATCTGGGGCGATTGTCTGAAGCAGTACGGCGGGCCGTTTCTGTTCGGCGAGCGCACCGCGGCGGACGCGATGTACGCGCCGGTGGTGACGCGTTTCGTGACCTACGACGTCAAACTCGATCCGGAGATCGTCGAATACGGACAGCGGATCATGGCGCTGCCCGAGATGCAGGAGTGGATCGCCGACGCGCAACAGGAGGTGGAAGAGATCGACGAGCTGGACGTCGAGTTCTGAAGAAGCCGAGCGGCGACACTGCCGCAACAGCGGGCGGCGTTCAGCGTGGCGAACCACACCGCGCCGCCGCCACTGCGCCTCAATCGCGCCCGCTTCCCAGTTTGAACACGCTGACCACTTGCGCGAGACGCGCGGCCTGATCGCGCAACTCGGCCGCCGCGAGTTCGGCCTCGCCGACAATCGTCGCGTTCTGCTGCGTGGCTTCGCCGATCTGCGTGACGGCGAGATTCACCTGCTCGATGCCGCCCGATTGCTCGCGCGAGGCGACGCTGATCTCGCCCATGATCGCTCGCACCTGGCCGACTTGTTGAACGATGCCCTGCATTGTCGAACTGGCTTCTTCGGCGATCTGGAAACCGTTTTGCACAGTCGCCGTGGATGTCGCGATCAAGCTCTCGATCTCCTTCACCGAAGCCGCGCTGCGCTGCGCCAACGCGCGCACTTCCGAGGCCACGACCGCGAAGCCCTTGCCGTGCTCGCCGGCGCGCGCCGCTTCCACCGCTGCGTTCAGCGCGAGGATATTGGTCTGGAATGCGATGCCTTCGATCACGCTCGTGATCTCGGCGATCTTCTGTGACGAGCGGCTGATCTCGCCCATCGTCGACACCACGCGTTCGACAGCGCGGCCGCCTTCGAGCGCGGCGTCCGCAGCGCGCGTGACAAGCGTGTTGGCTTGCGCGGCGTGGTCGGCGTTCTGCTGCACGGTCGAGGTGATCTCTTCCATGCTGGCCGCCGTTTCCTCGAGACTGCTCGCCTGGGTGGCGATCCGCGCGGCGATATTGCCGCTGCCGGTGGCGATCTTTTCGGTGCCGTGCGACATATCCGTCGATGCGTTGCGCACTTGCGAAACGATGCGCGCGAGACCCTCGCCGATGCCGTCGATCGACTGCATCAGGCGGCCGATTTCATCAGCGCGTGCGTTCGCGCCTTTCGCGACGCGCACGCTCAGATCGCCCGAGGCGAATCGTTCGGACGCCTTGGCGGCTTCGTCGAGCGGACGGCTCACGAGGCGCCGCACCGCAAACAGGAACACGGCCGCGAATACGCCGACGAGCACCAGGCCGAGCAGCAGGAATTCGTTGCGCGTGGTGATGACGTCGGCCATCACTTCGTCGCGCGGCGCGACGCCGCCCACCAACCACTGCCATTCCGGCACGGTGACGAACGACACGAACTTGTCGCGCGAGCCGCGTTCGCCGAGTGCCGCATCGGCCGAAGTGTATTCGAGCTGGCCTTCCTTCATGTCGAGCATTTGCTGATACGGCGCGTTCGCGTTGTCGGCGTTCTGGCCGGCGGCGGCCGGATGCACGATCAGCTTGCCGCGCTCCGCGCCGTTCGACGCATTCACGACGAAGTAATAACCGCTGTCGCCGATCTTCAGATTGCGAATGCCGTCCTGCACCGACTGGATTTCCTTGTCCACATTCACGCCGACGAACAGCGCGCCGATCACGCGGCCGCTTGCGTCCGTGATCGGCCGGTATTGCGTGATCAAACGTTTGCCGAAGAGCGCGGCGAGCCCCGTATAAGGCTTGTTGGCGAGCAGCAGCGCGTAGGCCGGCCCCTTGCGGTCGAGCAGCGTGCCGATCGCGCGCGAGCCGTCCTGTTTCTTCAGCGATGTGGTGACGCGCACGAAATCATCGCCGCTGCGCGCGAAGACCGTGGCCACCGCGCCGCTGCGTTCGAGAAACTGATCGGGGATGGAAAAGTCCATGTTCAGGACTTTGTCGCCCGCCTTGATGGTCGGCGTGGCGACGCCGCCGATGTCGACCTTCTGGGTTTCGTCGAGCGTGTAGCCAGCGGGCAGAAAGCTCGCAAACAGCGACATCGAGCGATCGACCTCGTTCGACAAGGCTTTGTCGAACAGCTTGATCATCGCGGCGATCGAGCGGTCCTTATCGGCGATGCGTTGGAGCACCTGATCGCTGATCTGCTGGCCGGCGGTGCGGGTGAGCGCCCACGTGAACGCGGCGAAAATCAACGCCACCAGTACGCACGAAAGAATGGCGAGCCGCGCGCCGACGCTGACGCGGCGCAGAGAGAGAAATTCCATGGACGTTTTTGTGGAGTAAGGGAGGACAAGTGCTGCATGAGCCGGGCGTAGGCATGCCCGGCATCGATGACTTGTTTACGGCCACGGCGTCCGCTTTCTTTAGGGATTCGAAAGCATTTCGTAATTAGTTCTGCCGGCAGCGGAGCGTTTTGGTACGCGGCGCGCTCAGTGTGTCGAACTGCGCTGCGCGCCGCATGGGGCGCGCAGCAATAGCTAGCGAGCCGAACGATCCTGCGCGCCGCGCCAGGTGCGCAGCAACAGCGCGTTGCTGACCACGCTCACGCTCGAAAACGCCATTGCCGCGCCGGCGAGCATCGGGTTCAGCAAACCCAAGGCGGCCAGCGGAATCCCGATCAGGTTATAAACGAACGCCCAGAACAGGTTCTGCTGGATCTTGCGCCACGTCTTGCGCGAGATGTCGATGGCATCGGCCACGAGCGCCGGATCGCCGCGCATCAGCGTAATGCCGGCCGCGTGCATGGCGACGTCGGTGCCGGTCGCCATCGCGATGCCGATGTCGGCTGCGGCGAGAGCGGGGGCGTCGTTGATGCCGTCGCCCGCCATGGCCACGATGCCGGCGCTGCGGATTTTCAGGTCGCGGATCACGCGGGCCTTGTCGTTGGGCAAAACCTCCGCGTGGAATTCGTCGATGCCGAGCGCTTTCGCCACGCTCGCCGCGCTGCCGCGATTGTCGCCGGTGACCAGTACGCTTTTGATGCCCATCCGCGCGAGCCGCTCGACGGCGGCGCGTGCGGTCGGCTTGACGGTGTCGCCGAAAGCGATCAGGGCGAGTGCCGCGGGCGCTTGCGGATTGCGCTGCATGAGCCAGGAGACGGTGTTGCCCGCGGCTTCGAGTTCGTGAGCACGAGCGGCGAGTTCCGGCGGCAGATCGATGCCGAGTTCATTGAGCCAGCGTGTGCTGCCGAGCGCCAGTGTGCGTCCGTCGATATCCGCTTCGACGCCGCGCCCTGCGACCGCGCGCGCGGCGCTCGCATGCGGCGGCGGGATTTGTCCTGACGTCAGCGCGACGCCAGTTTCCGTCGCCACCGCATCGCCGGCGCTCGCTGCCACCGCACCGCTAGCGCTGACCGCCAGCGCACCGCCGGTGCTCGCCGCCGCCGCACAGCCAGCGTCCGCCACCGTCCCATCGCCCCTATTCCTCGCCACGGCTTCATGCGCCTTCAACACCGCCCGCGCCAACGGGTGATCGCTATTGCGTTGCACCGCTGCGGCAAGCGCCAGCGCTTCATCGCGGCCAATGCGGCCGATCGGCTCGAACGCCGTCACCGACGGCTCGCCAAGCGTCAATGTGCCAGTCTTATCGAAGGCGACAATCGTCACGCGATGCGCGGTTTCCAGCGCTTCGGCGTCCTTGATCAGCACGCCATGCCGCGCCGCGACGCCGGTGCCGGCCATGATCGCCGCTGGCGTGGCCAAACCGAGTGCGCACGGGCACGCGATCACCAGCACGGCGACCGCGTTCAGAATCGCCGTTTCGCCGCCAGCACCCGCGATCAACCAGCCAACGAGCGTGAGCGCGGCGATCCCCAGAATCGCCGGCACGAAGATCTCGCTGACCCGGTCGACGAGGCGCTGGATCGGCGCCTTCTCGGCCTGCGCGCTTTCCACGAGGCGGATGATCCGCGCGAGCGTCGTTTCCGCGCCGATCGCGGTGGTCGTCACGGCAATCGCGCCTTCGCCGTTGATCGAGCCGGCGGTGACCGCGTCGGCCACCTGCTTCGGCACCGGCAGGCTTTCGCCCGTGATGAGCGATTCGTCGATATGCGTGCGGCCTTCGAGCACCGCGCCGTCGACCGGCACGCGTTCGCCGGGACGCACGATCACCACCGTGCCGACCCGCACTTGAGCGAGCGGCACGTCGCGCTCGTCGGCGCCGATGCGAATGCGCGCGCGGTCGGGACGCAGCGCGTTAAGCGCGCGGATAGCGTCCGTGGTCTGGCGCTTGGCGCGCGCTTCGAGCCACTTGCCGAAACGCACCAGCGTGATCACGACCGCCGACGCCTCGAAATACAGATGCATCATGTCGCCGGGATGGGTCGCCAGTTCGTACACGCTGATGCCGTACGCCGCCGACGTGCCGAGCGCCACCAGCAGATCCATGTTGCCCGCGCCGGCCCGCACGGCGCGATAGGCCGCGCGATAGAAGCGCGCGCCGAACACGAACTGCACGATCGAGGCGAGCGCGAGCTGCAGCCACGGCGAGAGCATCGCGTGCAGGCCGAACCATTCGCCGACCATCGGCGCGACGAGCGGCAGCGTCAGCACGGCGGAGGCGAGCACGGCGGCGAGTTCGCGGCGCGTCTGGTCGCGTTTGCGGTCAGCGGGCGCGGTTTTGTCGGCGTGATCCGCCACCGCCGATGCATCCGGCGGCACGATCAAGGTCGCTTCGTAGCCCGCTTTTTTGACGGCGGCGATCAGCGCGTCCGGCGCGGCGGCCGCGCCAGCCACACTAACGGTCGCCGTTTCGGTCGCCAGATTCACCGACGCGCCGAGCACGCCCGGCACTTTCGCCAGCGCTTTTTCGACGCGCATTGCGCACGAAGCGCAAGTCATCCCGCCGATCGCCAGTTCCGTGGCGTGCTGCGCCTCGGCAACGGGCGCAGGCGTCTCCGTGGAGGTCGAGGCGGACAGCGTGGCGTCGTAGCCCGCCTTGCGCACGGCGTTGGCGAGCGTCTCGGGATCGACGCCGGCGTCGCTTTCAATGCGCGCTCGCTCCGTGGCGAGATTCACGGACGCGCGCGTGACGCCCGGCACTTTGGCGAGCGCTTTTTCGACGCGCAGCGCGCACGAGGCGCAGGTCATTCCGCCGATGTCGAGTTCGGCGGTCCGAGCGGAAGGGGTGGCAGCGTCCGCGGGGCGCTGCGGGTTGGCAAGTTCGGTCATGGTTGGCAAGGCTCGTGGCGGCATCGGGCCGCATCATGAACCCAGTATTGACCTTCCCATGATGGCAAGGTCAAGGACGAATTGCAGGGCGCGTTTCAAGGCCGCCCGCACGTCGCCGAACGCCCGCTCAGAAGGCCGGCGGCGCGTTCAGCATGGCTTGACCGACGGCCTGCTGGTCGTCGCTCGAGCGCGCCAGCAGGGTTTCGGCCGCGCCACGGCGGTCGTCCGCAGCCTTGTTCTGGCCGAGCTTCCACTTGCCGACCAGCCGGGTCACCTCGATCTCGATACCGACGATCGCACCGAGCATTTGGGAAATGAAGTCCGCGGGCGCGTCGCCCATTTTCCACGGCACCGGTTCGCCGGCTTCCATCTTGCGCGTCAGACGCGCCACCAGGCCGCGCACAAACGACTCGTCGTCGCGCACGACGATGCGGCCGTGAGCATGCACCACCATATAGTTGTAAGTCGGCACCTGCCGATGCGCTTCGTGCTTGCTCGGATACCAGTTCGGCGAAATATAAGCGGCCGGACCCTGGAAGATCACAAGCGCTTCCGGATTCGCGGCGGCTTCCTGCCACACCGGGTTCGCGCGGGCAACGTGAGCGCGCAGGATGCCGTGCGTTTCACCGGCCGCGGAGGGGACTTCGAACTCGAACGGCACGTGGTTCGCATCGAGCCCATTCGGCCCGTTGGTGATTAGCGCGCCGAAAGGCTGCTCGGCGATCAGGCGATGGAGAACCTCTGGGCGGTTCTCTTCGAAATGGGCGGGCATGTACATGAAGCGCTCCGGATACGAGAGGCGAGAGAGCAGTGACGAAAAGTCGTCCGAGGTGTGGGGCGCCGGCGCGACATAACAAAAAACGTCAACCGTACCGCAAAAAAGCGGCTTGCGCGCGGCAACCGGCGCTAATCCTGCCTTTGCGCTTGCCTGGTGAGCAAGGATACGATACAACCCGATGTTGTCGGCATCGCGAATCGCGGACTGGCTGCGTTGGGCTTCGGGAGGCCGCGCAAACAGGGTTCGTTGCACGCCGGCGTCTCCCTTAGGACCACACGTTCCGCCACCTGAACGAATGATAAAAAATCGCCGAGCATCGTTTTCGATTCACTGGACCTGCGCGTCGTTCGCGGGCCTCGCATTTCTGGCCGGTTGCGCGTCGGCCCCCACCGCGACACAAAAATCCACGGGGTGGATCAAGGACGAAGTGGCCGACTCGTACGTATTCGGCTACCCGCTCGTGCTGATGGGCGTCGCGCGCGATGCGGCGGTCGGCACCAATCCGGGCCAGGCGCCCCTCAATACGCTGCGCCACGCCCAGTCATTGCCGCCGATCGGCGCGTCCAATCCGATGCAGCCGAGTCTCGATACATTCGATTCGACCGGCTGGCTGGACGTCGGCAGCGAACCGGTGATCGTTTCGCTGCCCGATTCGCACGGCCGCTACGTCGACGCCCGCGTGCTCGACATGTGGACCAACGTGGTGTGGTCGACCAGTTCGCAGTTCGACACGCGCGCGGCCGGCATCAAGGCGCAGGCGATCGCCTTTGTCGGTCCGGGTTGGCAAGGCGATTTGCCCAAGGGTGTGAAGCGCGTCGACGTGCCGACTCGCAACGCGTGGGTGAGCGTGCGTATCCAGTCGAACGGCACGCGCGATCTGACGGCAGTCCGTAAGCTGCAGCGCGCCATTCGCGTCGCGCCGCTCAGTATCTACGCGGGCGACGGCCGCTCCGCCTCGATCGCGCCGCCGCGCAGCAATGCCGCCGACGCCGCCGCGGGCGTTTCCGGCACGCCGGCCGCGCAAGTCGCGGCGCTCGACGCGAACGGCTTCTTCACGCGACTCGCGCAGGCCTTGCCCGACAATCCGCCGACGCCGGCCGATCCGCACGCGCTCAAATTCCTCTCGGACCTTGGTGTGACGCCCGGCGAGCCGGTCAAGCTGCCGAAAGCGCCGGACGCCATCGCGGCCGGTCTCGCCGACGGTCATGAACGCGTCGTCACGCCGCCGTCGAATTTGCTGAGCGGCAACGGCTGGAACTGGTTCGGCGATGGCGTGGGCAGCTACGGCCCCGACTACGCGATGCGCGCCTACGCCGCTTATGCGCAGCCGGGCATCGGCACGAAAGACGACGAGGTTCGCGCGGTCATTACGCAGGACAGCGACGGTCGCGCGCTCAATGGCGCGAACCGCTACGTCATCCACTTCGCGCCGAATCAGTTGCCGCCGGTGCGCGGCTTCTGGTCGATCACCGCTTACACGAAGGACGGCGCACTCGGCGAAAGCGCGCCGGCGCGTCTCGCGGTTGGCGATCGCAATGGCGCGCGCCGCAATCGCGACGGCTCGCTCGACGTGACGGTGTCGTCCACCCGGAGCAGGAGCGGCAACTGGCTGCCGGCGCCGCGTGCCGATCTGCAACTCGTGCTGCGTCTGTACGCACCCAAGCCGCAAGCCACAGACGGCAGTTGGCAACCGCCGGCCGTCGTGCGTCAGTGATACTTGTGTCCATGACGTGACAGCCGCGCTTCAATAACGAGCGCTTGAAGCATCGAGCGTCGCAGGTCAGCCGCAAAGGCTCGGCGGACCTGCGACGCTATCGCCCGGAGTAATGTGTAAGCCACGCCTTACATTTATATCCCACGAAAGATTCACGACTTATACTGCCGCTTGCGGGATTTTCGTTTTCGCGGCGGGCTTGCCGCCGCACTACCCAACACCGAGCATGGCAAGCCTCAATAAAGCATCGTTAGCCTCGTCCATGCAGACCGTGCGCGATGTCGCGCAGTCACGCCGCACCCGGCGTGTCATCACCGGTCTGCTGATCTTCGTTGTACTGTTCGGTCTGCTGGGCTTCTTCGCGGCGCCGCCGCTGATTCGCCACATTGCCGAACAGCAGCTCAGCAAACAACTCGACCGTCCCGCCACCATCGGCCGCATTGCGCTCAATCCGTACACGCTCAAGCTCGAAGCCGATCGCGTGCATATCGGCGAGCGCGGCGGCGCGGGCGACTTCGTGGATATCTCGCGGCTCATCGTGCAGCCGTCGTGGAGTTCGCTGTTTCGCGCGGCGCCGATCATCGACGAAGTGCAGCTCGATTCGCCGCGCTTTCATATCGTTCGCTACGATGCGCAGCGTTTCAATTTCACCGACCTGATCGAGAAATTCTCGAAGCAGCCGGCCAAGCCCGATAGCAAACCCACGCTGTTCTCCGTGTCGAACATCAGGCTCGAAAACGGCCAGATCACTTTCGACGACAAACTCCTCAGCACAACGCATGTAGTCGATCAGTGGAAGCTCGGCATTCCGTTCATCGCCACGCTACCGTCGAAAACCGATATCTTCGTCGAGCCGTTATTGCGTGCGCGGATCGACGGCAGTCCGCTTGCCATCGACGGCCGGACCAAGCCGTTTGCCGCGTCGCGTGAGTCGGAAGTGTCGTTGCGCTTCGACGGGCTCGATGTGCCTCGTCTCATGTCCTACGTGCCGACCAAGCTGCCGGTGATCGTGCAGTCCGGCAAACTGTCCACCGATCTCAAGCTCAACTTCGTGGTCTCCAACGACGCGCCTTCGCTGCGCGTGGCGGGCACCGTCGATATGAACGACGTGGACGTGCAGGACCAGAGCAAGGCGCCGTTCTTCGCGGCGCGCGCGCTGCATGTGGCCGCCGCCACGCTCGAGCCGTTGAAGAGCCTCTATCACTTCGACGAGATCCGCATCGACGCACCGACCGCCAACCTTGCGCGCGATAAGGACGGCGTGGTGAGCGTCGAGAAGATGTTTGCGCCCGCGCCCGCATCTGAAGCCGCTGCGGCGCAACCGCGCGCGAGCGCGCCGCTTGCCGCATCCGGTTCTAGCGCCGCGGAAAAGACGGCGCCGCCGCTGGATCTGTCGATCAAACGCCTGGTGCTCAATGACGGCACCGTGAATGTCCACGACAACGCCGCCGCGCGGCCCGTCGACGTCGGGCTGCAAAAGCTGGCCGTCACACTGACCGATTTTTCGACGCTCGCCAGCGCGCCCGCGCATTACACGCTGAACACGGATTTCAAGGACGCCGGCGGCTCGCTCGGCGTGGCCGGTGCATTCGGCCTCGTCGCGAAGACCGCGAGCGCGAAGGTCGACGTAAAGTCGGTGAAGCTGCCGCTGTTGCAGCCGTATATCGACACCGCGACCGTCGCGCAGATCACGGACGGCGCGTTGTCCGCCACCGCCAATGTCGGCGCGAACTGGTCGAAGTCGCCGGTGGCGGTGATGGTCACCGACTCGCAACTGGATCTGCAATCGCTGAAAGTCGCGGCGCGCGACAGCAAGAATCCGCTGATCTCGCTCGCGCAAGGTAGCGTGAAGGTCAGGCAGGTGGATGTGGCGGCGCGCAACGCCGAGATCGCCAGCGTCGACACGACCGGCCTCGCGGTCGATGCGCAGCGTCTGAAAGACGGCAGCATCAACCTCGCCGCGCTTGCCGGCCAGCGCGAAGCCGCGCCGCAGCGTACCGCGATTCACGCGGTCAAGAAGGCGCAGGCGGAAGGCCCCGCGTGGCATTACAAGATCGGCGAACTGAACCTGAAAGACGCCACCGCCAATTTCACCGACAACACCACGCCGCAGCCGGTGAAACTCAACATCACGCCGCTGCAACTGAAGGTGCAGAACGTCAGCGACGACCTCAGCCGTCCGTTGCCGGTCGATCTGCAGGCGACGCTGAACAAGAAGGGCACGCTCGGCGTAAAGGGCGACGTCACGGCAACGCCGCTCAAGGTGGCCGTCAAGGTGAACGCCAACCGGCTCGACGCGGCGGCCTTCGAACCCTACTTCGGCAGCAAGCTGAATGCGGTGGTCGCGAGCGCGCTGCTCAATGCGAACGGCGACCTGACGCTGAATCAGGCGAAGTCGCTGAAAGCCAATTATCACGGCGATCTGGCGCTCGTCGAGGTCCGCATGCTCGACAAGGCGACCTCCGACCCGTTCGCCGGATGGGGCTCGCTTGCATTGTCGAACCTGAAAGCCGATTACGACGAGCACGGCACGGTGGTCGACGCGGGCCGCGTCACGTTCACCAAGTTCTATGGACGCGTGCTGCTCGACGCGCAAGGCAAGCTCAACCTGAAGGACGTGGTCGCGCACGAAACCGGTGCCGCGCAATCGCTAACGCGCGACAAGAGCGGTGCTGAGCCCGTGCCGTTGACGCCGCAACCGGCATCGGCGGTCGCGGCCGCGCCGGCTTCGTCGGCCGCGCCTGCCACGGTGACGGCGGCCACGCCACCGTCAAGCCCAGTCAAGCTCCACTTCGGCCAACTGGTGCTGCAACAGGGCCGCGTGACCTACACCGACAACTTCATCAAGCCGAATTACACGGCGAATCTGGTCAACATTCAGGGCACGGTGGGCGCATTCGGCACGCAGTCCACCACGGACGCTCCGGTCGACATCGCCGCAAAATTGGCGGCCAATGGCCCGGTGTCGATTCGCGGCACGGTCAATCCGCTGATCGCGAAACCGGCACTCGATCTGACGGCGGTCGCGCACGATATCGAGCTGACCAATCTCACGCCGTATTCGGCGAAATATGCCGGTTATCCAATCACCAAGGGCAAGCTGAACGTCGATCTGCACTACAAGCTGGCGAACGATCAGTTGGACGCGAACAACCACATTTTCATCGACCAGCTCACGTTCGGCGATCACGTCGATAACGATACGGCGACCAAGCTGCCTGTGCGTCTCGCAATCTCGCTGCTGAAGAACTCGCGCGGCGAAATCGACGTGAATCTGCCGGTGTCGGGCTCGCTGTCGAATCCTGAGTTCAGTATTGGCGGCCTGATCTGGCATGCCGTGCTCAATCTGCTGCAGAAGGCGGTGACCGCGCCGTTCTCGCTGATCGCCAACGCGTTCGGCGGCAAGGGCGAGGAGTTGGGTTACGTCGAGTTCGAACCCGGTTCGGCAAAACTCACGGACGCCGACAACCAGAAACTCGACACGATCGTGAAGGCGCTGTCCGACAAACCATCGATCCGTATGGATTTGATCGGCCGCGTCGATCCGGCTGTGGACGAACCCGCGTTGCGCACTGGCTATGTGGATCGCCTCGTCAAGCAGCAGAAGATCAAGGACGTGGTGGGCAACGGCGAGAGCGTCGATCTGTCGACCGTCACCGTCGACCCGAAGGACTACGACAAGTATCTGAGCAAGGCCTACAAGTCGGTGGATTTCAAGAAGCCGCGCAATTTTGTCGGCCTGACCAAGAGCTTGCCGGACGACGAGATGAAGAGCGCGCTCGCCGCCAACGCCCCGATCGACGACGCCAGCCTGCGGCAACTCGCGCAGCAAAGGGCGCAGAGCGTGCAGCAGTATCTGGACGGCAAGATCGACAGCAGCCGCGTGTTTATCGTCGCGCCGAAACTGAACGCCGACGGCATCAAGGACAAGGGCGCGACGACGCGGGTCGACTTTGGACTGAAGTGAGCGCGTTCAAGCGGCGCGCGTCGGCGCCTTCAACGCGGTTTGCTCGATGACGCGCGCGAGCGTGTCGAACGCGGGACCGATCTTGTCGTTCGGCACGCACGCATAACCGAGCAGCAGCCCGCGACGCGCGGGCGTATCGCTGCTGTAATAGCTCGCGAGCGGACGCACGATCACACCGGCGTCATAAGCGGCGGCAGTCACCGCGCGATCGTTCGCGTGATCCGGCAGGCCGAGCACAAGATGCAGGCCGGCCTCGTCGCCCATCACCGGCAGTTCGCTGCCGAAGCGCGCGGTAATCGCATCGATCAGAATCTGCCGCCGCTCGCCGTATAGCGCGCGCATGCGCCGAACGTGCGAGGTGAGATGGCCGTCCATGATGAAGTCGGTCATCACCGCCTGCTGCATCAACTGACCTTCGCGATACAACTCGGCCACGCCCGTGCGGAATGTGTCCACCAGATGCTCCGGCGCGATCATGTAGCCGATCCGCAAGCCCGGAAACAGCATCTTCCCCAGACTGCCGACGTAGATCACCTGGCCGGCTTCGTCGAGTCCTTGCAGCGACGCGAGCGGCCGGCTGCCGTAGCGGAACTCGCTGTCGTAGTCGTCCTCGATGATCCACACGTTGTGCTGACGCGCAAATTCGAGCAAGGTGCGGCGGCGCGCGAGGCTCATCACCATGCCGAGCGGATACTGATGCGACGGCGTGACGAGCGCGAGCCGCGGCGGCTGTTGCAAGTCCTGTTCGCGCGGATTCAGGCCTTCGTCATCCACCGGCACTGGCACGAGGGTAATCCCCGATGACTGCAGCACGCTGCGTGCGCCCCAATAGCACGGTTCTTCCACCCACGCGCGGTCGCCGACATCGGTCAGCAGGCGCACCGCCAGATCGATCGATTGATGAATGCCCGTGGTGATGATGATCTGATCCGGCGTGCAATTCACCGAACGCGCCACGCGCAGGTAATCCGACAACGCCCGCCGCAATGGCCGATAGCCGCCGCCGGGCGCGTAAGTGAGCAGATCGGGATTGGCTTCCTTCCACAAACGAGCCTGCAGGCGGCTCCATGTGCGCGCCGGAAATTCCGCGACGTCGGGCACGCCCGGCATGAACGCGCCCCACTGTTTGGCGGACACGCCGGCTTTGTCGATCAGACGCCGTCCGCGAGCCGACAGATCGCCCAGGTCGCGTTTCGGCGGCTTGGTGGTTTCCCTGGCTGTGCTGTCTTCTTTGTCGACGCTCGCCACCGCCGGCTTCTTACGCATGTTCACGGCGGCCGTGTCCGGGCGCGTGTCGGCGACATAGGTGCCGCTGCCGGTGGTGGAGATCACATAGCCTTCGGCGGTCAACTGGTCGTAGACGTGCAGCACCGTGTTGCGCGCGATGCCGAGGTCTTCGGCGAGCGTGCGCGAGCTGGGCAGCTTGGTGCCCGGCGGCAACTGGCCGGTCAGGATCGCCTGCTGCATGAGCCGCAAGGTCTGCCGGTAGACTGGTTCGGCGGCTGCGCGGTCGAGCCGCGCGGCGAGCCAATCCGACAAGATCACGGTGTCCAAGTGGTTCTATCCGGAATAATGAAATGGTTCCATATTGTAGAACCGTAACGGTCTATAGTGAGCCACGCAATTGATGCAATCCCGCTGCCTTGCACGGGAGCCAGCCGGACCGCAGAGGAGACTTGGACGATGAAAACCGAAGACGTGATCGTCAGCTTTCGAGGTGTTCGCAAGACCTACGACGGCGAAACGCTGGTCGTCAAACAGCTCGATCTGGATATCTATCAGGGCGAATTCCTGACGCTGCTCGGGCCGTCCGGTTCGGGCAAGACCACCTGTCTGATGATGCTGGCGGGTTTCGAATTTCCCACCGGCGGCGAAATCTGGCTGGACGGCACGCTGCTCAATACCGTGCCGCCGCACAAGCGCAACATCGGCATGGTGTTTCAGAACTACGCGCTATTCCCGCATCTCACGGTCGAGCAGAACGTCGCGTATCCGCTGACCGTACGCAAGATTTCGGCGGAAGAGCGTGCGCATCGCACGAATAACGCGCTCAAGATGGTGCGCATGGAGAGCTTCGCGAAGCGCTATCCGGCGCAGCTTTCCGGCGGCCAGCAGCAGCGTATCGCGCTCGCCCGCGCGCTGGTGTTCGAGCCGAAGCTCGTGCTGATGGACGAGCCGCTCGGCGCGCTGGATAAACAGTTGCGCGAACACATGCAATACGAACTGAAATCGTTGCACGAGAAACTCGGCGTCACGTTCGTGTACGTCACGCACGATCAGGGCGAGGCGTTGACCATGTCCGATCGCGTCGCCGTATTCGATAAAGGCATCGTGCAGCAACTCGATACCGTGGATCGGCTGTACGAATCGCCGTGCAATGAATTCGTGGCGAACTTTATCGGCGACAGCAACAAACTGCGCGGCACGATCGCGAATGTGGACGGTGAGTATTGCGAATTTCATCTGATCGACGGCACGCGTCTTACCGGCCGCAATATCGGCGGCGCGCGAGCGGGCACGCCGGCGGTCGCATGCATCCGGCCCGAGCGCATGAAGCTCGGCAACGGGTCGTCACGTCCGGGCGCCAATGCGCTCGCCGGTGAAGCGCGCGGGCTGATCTATTTCGGCGACCACGTGCGCATGCGTTGTGGTCTGCCGCAACAGGACGAGTGCTTCGTGAAGGTGCCGCTCGGCACCGGCGTGCTCGACACCTTTGCGCCGGGCGCACCGGTCGCACTCGAATTCGCACCCGAGCATCTGCGGGTTTTCGCAGGGGCGTGAACGCGTCGAATACGCAATGCGTTCGACGCAGGCAGAGCAGGTCAAGCAGCACATAACAAAGTCGCACTGAACGTACTGAAGCACACCACCAAAGGAGAGCAACACACCATGAGCAAGATCGGGAAATCGCGCTGCGCCATCGCTGTCGGTGCTGTGGCGCTCGCGCTGGGCGCCGCGCAAGTCAATGCAGCGGAATTGACGGTCGTCAATTTCGGCGGCGCGAATGGCGACGCGCAAAAGGTTGCATTCAACCAGCCGTTCGAAAAAGAGACCAGCAATAAAGTCACCGCCGTCGAATACAACGGCGAGCAGGCCAAAGTTAAAGCGATGGTCGAAGCCAAACACGTGAACTGGGATGTGGTGGAAGTCGAATCGGGCGATATCGGCCGTGGTTGTGACGAAGGGCTGTACGAGAAACTCGACTGGTCGAAGATCGGCAAGAAGTCGGATCTGATTCCCGAAGCGCCGCAAACCTGTGGCGTGGGCTTCTTCGTGTGGTCGACGGCACTCGCGTACAACGCCGACAAGCTGAAAACGGCGCCGGCCGGCTGGGCCGATTTCTGGGACGTCAAGAAATTCCCCGGCAAGCGGGCGATGCGCAAGGGCGCGCGCTACAACCTCGAATTCGCGTTGATGGCCGACGGCGTGCCGCCGAAGGACGTCTACAAGGTGCTCGCCACCAAGGAAGGCCAGGACCGCGCATTCAAGAAGCTCGACGAACTGAAGCCGAACATCCAGTGGTGGGAAGCGGGCGCGCAGCCGCCGCAATTCCTCGTAGCGGGCGACGTGGTGATGTCCACTGCGTATAACGGCCGGATCGACGCCGCGCAGAAGGAAGGCAAGAACCTGAAGGTGGTGTGGAACGGCAGCATCTACGACCTCGACTATTGGGCGATTCCGAAGGGCACGCCGAACAAGGCGCTGGCCGAGAAGTACATTGCCTATTCGCTTTCGTCCAAGCCGCAGCAGGACTATGCGCACAACATCGCGTACGGTCCGGTGAATGTGGCGGCGATCAAGGCGCTCGATCCGAAGACGCTGGCCAATTTGCCGAACTCGCCGGCCAATGGGAAGAACGCGGTGCTGCAGAACCTGGCGTTCTGGACCGATCACGGCGACGAACTGGAGCAGCGGTTTTCGTCGTGGGCTTCGAAGTAATGAGTGGTGTGTGAGAGGGCGTGGTGGGCTGTGTGAGGCCGCGCCTTCTACACGTGAAATGACGCGCGCGCATTTTGTGTGGATGTGCGCGCGGTTCCAACGTAGAGCTGGAGACAGGTGTGACTACGATGACGATCGCTGCCGATTCGACGCCTGAATCAAGTGGCCGACTCAAGCGCGAGTTGAAGGCCGCGGAAGCCAGAAAGCGTGCGATGGCGCTGCTGCTGATCGCGCCGCTCGCGATTTTTCTACTGCTGATTTTCGTCGTGCCGATCGGTGCGCTTCTCACGCGCGCGGCGCAAAATCCCGAGGTCGTCAACGCGCTGCCGCACACGCTCGCCTCGTTGAGCGCGTGGGATCGCAAGACGCCGCCGCCGGACACCGCGTATAGCGCGCTGGCGGTCGACCTCGCCGCGATCGCCGATAGCGACGGCATGGGCGCGCTCGCGCGGCGCCTGAACGTGGAGATTCCCGGCTACCGTTCGCTGGTCGCCAAATCCGCGCGCGCCATGCCGTTCGTCGACGACAACAGCAAGCCCTTGCAACTGACGCCAGCCCAGATGCACGCAAAATTCGCCGAACTGGACGAACGCTGGAACGACATTGCGTACTGGCAAGCCATTGCGAAAAACGCCGGCGCCTATTCGCCGTTTTATCTGCTGGCTTCGCTGGACCACAAACAGGACGCGTTCGGCCACATCATTCCGACCGATCCGGATCAACAGATCTATCTCGCTGTATTCAGCCGCACCTTTGTGATCGGCGCGGCGGTGACCTTCTTCGCGTTGTTGCTCGGCTATCCGCTCGCTTACTGGATTTCGACGCTGCCCGAGCGTCGCGCGAATCTGGTGATGATTCTGGTGCTGATTCCGTTCTGGACCTCGATCCTCGTGCGCGTCGCCGCATGGATCGTGATTCTGCAAAGCGAAGGGCTGGTGAACAAGGCGTTGATCGGCAGCGGGCTGCTGCACGATCCGCTGGCGCTGCTGTTCAACCGCACCGGCGTCTACATTTCGATGACGCACATTCTGCTGCCGTTCATGATCCTGCCGCTCTATAGCGTGATGAAGTCGATTCCGCCAACCTATCAGCGCGCCGCGATCTCTCTCGGCAGCCATCCGTTCGCCGCGTTCTGGCGCGTGTATGTACCGCAAACCTATCCGGGCATCGGCGCGGGCGCGCTGCTGGTGTTCATTCTGGCGATCGGCTACTACATCACGCCGGCCTTGCTCGGCGGACCGAACGATCAGATGGTCAGCTACTACGTCGCGTACTTCACGAACGTGACGATCAACTGGGGCATGGCGTGCGCGCTCGGCGGTTTGCTGCTCGCCGCGACGCTCGTGCTGTACGTCATTTACGGACGCTTCACGCGCTCGTCACTGAGCCTCGGCTGAACGGAGTCTATTGCGATGAAACTTGCCAAGCCTTTGTTCGCGCCGCATACGTCTTTCGTTGAACGCGTGTGGTATTTCGCGTTGCGCGCGCTGGCCGTGCTCACGCTGCTGTATCTCATCTTGCCGGTGCTGGCGATCGTGCCGCTGTCGTTTTCGTCGAGCACGTTTCTGGTGTATCCGATTCCGGGCTGGTCGTTGCGCTGGTATCAGAATCTGATCGCATCTGATGAATGGCGCATGGCCGCTAAGAACAGCTTCATCGTCGCGCCGTCGGCGACGGTGGTTGCAACCGTGCTCGGCACCTTGGCCGCAATCGGACTGACCAAGGCGAACTTTCGCGGCAAAGGCTTGCTCATGGCGATCCTGATTTCGCCGATGATCGTGCCGGTGGTGGTGGTCGGTGTGGGCATGTATCTGTTCTTCGCACCGCTCGGCTTGGCCAATACGTACATCGGGCTGATTCTCGCGCATGCGTCGCTCGGCGTGCCCTTTGTCGTGACGACGGTGGCCGCGACGTTGCAGGGTTTCAACTACAACCTCGTGCGGGCGAGCTTGTCGCTGGGCGCGAATCCGGTTAAGACGTTCTTCCGCATCACGTTGCCGGTGATCGCGCCGGGCGTGATTTCGGGCGCGCTGTTCGCCTTCGCGACGTCGTTCGATGAAGTCGTCGTCACCTTGTTCCTGGCGGGCGCGGATCAGACTACGTTGCCCCGACAGATGTTTACCGGCATCCGCGAAAATATCAGCCCGACCATCGCCGCGTTGGCGACAATTCTGGTTGTTTTTTCCACTAGCCTATTATTGGCGCTTGAATGGTTGCGCGGGAGAAATGCAGCGCGAGCAGTTAAGGCTTGAGTATCGACTCAAGCGGACGACAGTTTTTCATTGGCAACGAATAAAATCAATCCACCTTTGACGTCAATCTAAGACTGCTCCCATTCCCTATGCATCGGCGGCTCTTCATACTCGGAGCCCTCAAAAAGAAGATGCGCTCGACGCAGGGGATTAATGAAACACCAGCTCACGGTGCTAATGTGCGCGTTGGCCTTGACGGCTTGCGCAAACCATGCCGCACGCGACCGGCTCGGCATTGAAGACGCCACCTTGCTGCATAGCGGTTTCGGCGTCACGCAAGACGAAGCCGCGGGCGCAGCCAACTCACAATGGATCAGCACTTACTCGCCGGTTGTAAGCAGCACGGCGCTGGCTTTGTTGCAGACGCGGCTCGACCGTCTGCCGGGCGATAAGAACGGCTATTTTCGCGCCAAGGCGCAATGCTGGATCAATGCCGCGCAACAGGCGCGGCAAGCTAACGACCACTGGGGCTTCGTCGAAGAAGCCGTCGGTCAGGCCGCCATGATCACGATGAGCCTGGAAAACCGTGTGCCGTTGTCGGCTGCCAATCCCGCGCTGCGTACCGTGTCCACGGTGCGTCCCGATCTGTGGGAGATCGCCAATACCATCAAATCGGATCCCGCCATTGCGCAATGTCCGCAAGCGCAGCCGCCGCTCGCGTGTGCTGAAGTCGGACTGATGCAAGCGGGGCATGACGCATGGCGGCACAGTTTCTCCAGCGCGGAAAAGCGCTTGCCTGAGGTGCAGGAAAGCTTGCGTCAGTCGGCGCAAACAGCGTTGCAATGCAAGCAGGCGATGCAAACCGCAGTCTCCGCTCCGGCGCAGGCGCGCACTCCCGCGGCCACGCTTGCCGCGAATACGCCGCCGAAGATCACGCTAAAGGCGGATTCTCTTTTCCGATTCGACGGTGGTGACGACGCCGCACTATTGCCCGCAGGCAAACGACAGTTGAACGACGTGGCAATGCGTTTGAAGAACTTTCCTGGCGCGCGCGAGTTGAAGATCACCGGCTACGCCGACCGCCTCGGCGAAAAATCATACAACCTGAGTTTGTCGAGGCTGCGCGCGCTCACTGTCGAGCGAAATCTTCGCGCGCACGGTGTGAGCCTGCCGATGATCGCTCAGGGCAGAGGCAGTGCAAATCCGCTGGTGGACTGCCGGCAATCAAAGCGAGATGTGTTGATGCGATGCCTCGCGCCGAATCGACGCGTCGAGATTGAACTTGTCGCGGCGGGCTCGTAGTGTTTTTGGATCGAGAGCTAGCAACCATGCCGCGCACATCAATGCGTCTTCGAGTTTGAGACACGCGGCGACGAACGTCGCGAAGCCTGTGTATTCAGAAGGATAAAGAAAAATGTCAACTATTCTTGTTATCGATGACCATCCTGCGTTTCGCATGGTCATCAAAATGCAGCTCGTGCAATTGCTTGGCGTAGAAGAAGTGATCGAAGCCGATAACGGCCAGACTGCTGTCGAGTTGGCCCGGATACACGCTCCGGAACTCGCCATACTGGACCTCGATATTCCGCGCATCAGCGGACTGGATGTGATTCCCCGGCTCAAGCTCGCTCATCCGAGGATTCGCGTGATGGTGTTGTCGGGTCACGATCCGGCTACATTCGCACCGCGCGCGATGCGCTCGGGCGTCCACGGTTTTGTCGGCAAGTCGCAGGAAATGAAGGAGATCATGCGCGGCGTCGAGGCGGTGATGGCCGGTTACACGGTGTTCCCGATGGCGGCCGGTGGCGCAGGCATGACGTCCGCTGACGGAGTGGGAGGGGAGGAGGCCAGGATCGGCCTGCTGTCGGATAAAGAACTCGTGATTTTGCAGATGCTGTCGAAGGGCATGTCGAATAAGGCAATTGGCGATGCCTTGTTTATCAGCGATAAAACCGTCAGTACCTATAAGAGCCGTATCCAGGAGAAACTCGGCCTCACGTCGTTGGCAGGACTCATCGAGTTCGCGACTTTGCACCGGTTGGTCGAATAAGTTTGCGGGTTATGAATACGGTGAGCCTATCTTGTTCTGCTGGGTGCATAAGGAGCCAAACGCTAAACGATCTGCTGGATATGGGGTTCGTGGATTCCCGCGTATTTGTCTTCAAAGAGAGCGCGGCGCATGTGTGCGATCTTCAACGCGCCGTTCACCGGCAAGCAACGGGAGTCATCCGTGGAAATGGTTAACGGCAATGCACAGACGCCTCTTTTCGGCAGCGACGTGCAGTTATCGGACAGCTTATCAAACGGTCCTTTTGAGCCCTTTGAAGTTCGTTACCTGGACGCGTTGTGCGAAGAGGGCGTCAACCTTGACGTGTTTCTCAACAACTGGCGTCAAGCAATGAATGACGACCTTGCGCGCCTCGACGCGTTATTTCGTGAAGACGACTTCGACCGTTTTCATCGCGTGTTGCATCGCCTGAGCGGAGCAGTGGCGCTCGTTGGCGCGCACAGTTTGATGGACGCGTTGCGGCGCGCGAGCCTGTCGCCGCCCGAACTGGGCGCTGAAGTAATCGACGCGCTAATGGCGCGCGCCAGAAGCCTCGTCACGCAACTTGAGGCTGCGTCCCGCGCCTTCCGGAGCAGATCACAATGAACCGACCGCTTGCCTTGATCGAAGGTGATCTGGCGCTTCCGATTCCGTTGCCGTTCGATGCCTTGCCGCCGCCTTTCGGTTCGTGGCGTCGTCAGGCGCGGACCGCGGCGCAACGTGAGCCACACGCCGCTGCACCCGCCGTCGCGCAACAGGCGATCCAGAATGCGATGCGGCGTCCGGCGTCAACGGCGAGTCGCGGGCCGGTTCCGCACGGCGCCAGGTTTCTCTTTTTCTACAAGTTGCCGCAGCAACCTGACCATTCGCGTCGTTTTGAGGAGCAGTTGGCCGAAGCCCGCTACTACCTCGAGATGGGCAGAGCGCGTCCGAGTTCGACCCGTTCCGATCATCTCCTCGGCGCGGCGATTTTCGCGAGCTGTAGCATCGCGCTGGCCTGGTTGCTGGCCACCTGCACGACGCATGATGCCGACAGGACGACGGCAGCGGCCAGCGTAAGAACACAATCGGTCGCGTCGATGGACGGCAGTGCGACGGCGGTTCATCCACAAGCGCGAGCCAAACCGGCGCAGCCATCGGTCGAATTCGCGGGGACGACTGCGCGGAGTGCGCCATCGGCCGCTAGCTCGAGGCCGAATTCGACGGCTCCCGGCGCTCCTACGCGCCCCGATATCACACTGGGGACGACTCTTCGCCGTGCGCCGGAACCGCAACACGTCGAACATCTCGTGCCGCAGCCAACTGGCCGCGTGTCCATACGGCACACGGCGTCGATCGACCTCGCAAAGGCACATTACCAGACGCCAGTTGCACGCCTCAGCAAATCGCAAGTCGACAAACGCCTCGCGCTGAGCCGCACGACCAACCCAGCCACGCAGCCATCCGCGTCGAAACTGTCCGAACGGAGCGAATGGACTGAACAGCGCGAACGCCCCACCTCCGCCACCGACACAGCCGAGCGCGCAGCACTGCGCGACTGGGCGGCGCAACAGCGTCGCTCAAATATCACGACGCGCGCCAGCACACCCACGCCGGGCGACACCGACTGGAACGCCCGCATGACCCAGCGCCGCATCACCGACAGCCCCGACGCCTTCCAGACAGGCCGCGCCCAAAAGTAGGCCGCCAAAAAAAAGCCCGACCACCGGTCGGGCTTCAAAGTCAGCTGCGTCCTCCACAGGGCGCAGCTCCTGCAAACAGCTCGTAGCAACTGCTCAGGTAAGCAAATACCTCAAGCAGCCAGCAGCGAACGCAGCACGAACGGCAGAATCCCGCCGTGCTTGTAGTAGTCGACTTCGATCGGCGTGTCGATACGCAACAGCACCGGAACGCGCTTCTCGGCGCCATCCTTGCCGCGGATCACCAGCGTCACTTCCTGTTGCGGCTTGAAATCAGCGCCCAGGCCTTCGATGTCGTACGTTTCTTCGCCGGTGATGCCGAGCGATTGCACGCTATCCGAGCCCTTGAACTGCAGCGGCAGAACGCCCATGCCGACCAGGTTCGAACGGTGGATCCGCTCGAAGCTGCGCGCCACCACGACCTTCACGCCCAGCAGTTGCGTGCCCTTCGCAGCCCAGTCACGTGACGAGCCCGTACCGTACTCTTCGCCCGCGAACACGACGGTCGGCGTGCCGGCGTCGATGTACTTCATCGCTGCGTCATAGATCGACAGTTGTTCGCCGCTCGGCTGGTGAATCGTCAGGCCGCCTTCCACGCGGGTGCCGTCTGCCTTCGCTGGGATCATCAGGTTCTTGATCCGGACGTTGGCGAACGTGCCGCGCATCATCACGTCGTGGTTGCCGCGGCGCGAGCCGTAGCTGTTGAAGTCGGCCTTCTGCACGCCGTTTTCCTTCAGCCATTTGCCTGCCGGCGAGTCTTCCTTGATCGAGCCGGCCGGGCTGATGTGGTCGGTCGTGACCGAGTCACCGAAGATACCCAGCGCGCGCGCGTCCTTGACGGCGGCGATGCTGTCGGCCGGTTGCATCGAGAAGTCCTTGCCGAAGAACGGCGGCTCAGCGATGTAAGTCGACTTCGGCCAGTCGTAGACTTGACCTTCTTCGCCCTCGATCTTGCTCCACAGATCGCCCTTCTTGGTCAGCGCCGAGTAGTTCTTGCGGAATGCGTCGGCGTCGAGCGCGAACTTGAGCAGTTCGTTGACTTCTTCGCTGGTCGGCCAGATGTCGCCCAGGTAGATGTCGCGGCCGCCCTTGCCCTTGCCGACCGGTTCGGTCATCAGGTCGCGCGTGATGTTGCCGGCGATCGCGTAAGCGACGACCAGCGGCGGCGAGGCCAGGAAGTTGGCGCGGATGTTCGGGTGAATACGCGCCTCGAAGTTACGGTTGCCCGACAGAACCGCTGCCGCGACGATGTCGTTCTTCGTGATCGCTTCGTTCAGTTCCGGCGTCAGATCGCCCGCGTTGCCGATACAGGTCGTGCAACCGTAAGCGGCCAGCGTGAAGCCGAGCTTGTCGAGGTACTTCATCAAGTCGGTCTTCGTCAGGTATTCCGTGACGATGCGCGATCCCGGCGCCAGCGACGTCTTGATGTGCGGCGCGACCGTGAGGCCGGCTTCGACCGCCTTCTTCGCCAGCAGGCCGGCGGCCAGCAGCACGCTCGGGTTCGAGGTGTTCGTGCACGATGTGATCGCGGCGATCAGGATGTCGCCGTTTTTCACGTCGACGCCATTGGTCGTCGTGTATTGCGCTTCGAGATCGTCCGCCTTCTTCGCGAAGCCATTTTCCGCAACCGGCTTCGAGAACAGGTCGCTGAAGGTCGACTTCACGTGACCGATTTCGATACGGTCTTGCGGGCGCTTCGGACCTGCCAGCGACGGCGTCACCGTGCCGAGATCCAGCGTGACGACCTTGGTGTAGTCGATCTGGCCAGCCTTCGGAATACCGAACAGACCTTGCGCCTTGAAATAGTTTTCGAAGGCGGAGATTTCCGCGTCGGTGCGGCCCGTGCCCTTGAAATACTCGATCGTCTTTTCGTCGACCGGGAAGAAGCCCATGGTCGCGCCGTATTCCGGCGCCATGTTGCCGATCGTCGCGCGATCCGGCAGCGACAGCGACTTCGTGCCTTCGCCGAAGAATTCGACGAACTTGCCGACCACCTTTTCCTTACGCAGTAGTTCGGTGACGGTCAGGACCAGGTCGGTCGCCGTCAGGCCTTCGCGCAGCTTGCCCTTCAGTTCGACGCCGACCACGTCCGGCGTCAGGAAATACACCGGCTGGCCGAGCATGCCGGCTTCCGCCTCGATACCGCCCACGCCCCAGCCCACCACGCCGATACCGTTGATCATGGTGGTGTGGCTGTCGGTGCCGACCAGCGAATCCGGGTAGTACACCGTGTCCGCGCCTTCAGCCTTCTTGTGCACGCCGCGTGCGAGGTATTCCAGGTTCACCTGGTGAACGATACCGACGCCCGGCGGCACGACCTTGAACGTGTCGAATGCCTGCATGCCCCACTTCATGAACTGGTAGCGCTCGTTGTTGCGCTGGAATTCCAGTTTCATGTTCAGGTCGAGCGCGTTCTTTTCGCGGAAGTGATCGATCTGCACCGAGTGATCGACGACCAGATCGACCGGGACCAGCGGTTCGATCGACTTCGGATCCTTGCCCATGTGTTTCGCGACACCGCGCATTGCCGCGATGTCGGCGAGCAGCGGCACGCCGGTAAAGTCTTGCAGCACGACGCGCGACACCACGAACGGGATTTCGTCGACGCGCGCGGCGGTCGGCTTCCAGTTGGCGAGTTGCTCGATGTGTTCTTCGGCGATTTTCTTGCCGTCGTAGTTACGCAGCACCGATTCCAGCACGATTCGGATCGAAACCGGCAGGCGGTCGATCTTGATGTTCAGCGCCTTGCCGAGTTGCGGCAGGGAGTAGAACTTGCCTTTGCCGGAACCGCTGTCGAATTCCTTGAGCGTTTTGTGGAGGTTGTGGGCCATGGTGTTTTCCTTGGTTTGATCGCGGAACTACAGTACTAACTAGATGACGTACAGATCGACGTATTCATTGACCGGCATGGCTTCGACCCTTGCCTGATCCAGCGACACGTCGAGAATCGCCAGTTGTTGCTTGACCGGAAAGCGGCGTGCGAGGTTGGTCTTGAATTTCTCGACCAGCAACGGAATCCCATCTTCGCGACGACGCTTGTGACCGATCGGGTATTCGACTATGACCTCGTCGAATGACGAGCCGTCGTTGAATTCGACCGTCAGTGCATTGGCAATCGAACGCTTCTCGGGATCGTGGTAATCCTGCGTGAACTGCGGGTCTTCTACACATTCCATCTTCGCGCGCAGCACATCGATGCGCGGGTCCTGCGCGATCGAATCTTCATAGTCCGCGGCCGTCAAGCGGCCGTGGATCAGCGGCACGGCGATCATGTACTGAATGCAATGATCGCGGTCGGCCGGATTGTTCAGCGGACCTTTTTTATCGATGATGCGAATCGCGGCCTCATGCGTGCGGATCGTGATCTTGCTGATGTCGTCCGCGCTCCTTCCCGCAGCGTTGAGTTGCGCGTGCAACTTCATCGCGGCTTCCACCGCCGTTTGCGCATGGAATTCTGCCGGAAAAGAAATCTTGAAGAGCACATTTTCCATCACGTACGAACCGTACGGACGCTGGAACTGGAATGCGTTGCCCTTGAAGAGCACGTCGTAAAAGCCCCACGTCTTCGCCGTCAGCACCGACGGATAGCCCATCTCGCCGGTCTTCGCGATCAGCGCAAGACGCACGGCGCGCGAGGTCGCATCGCCCGCAGCCCACGACTTGCGCGAGCCGGTATTCGGCGCGTGGCGGTACGTGCGCAGCGCGTGCCCATCGACAAACGCCTGCGACACCGCGTTGATCAGTTCGTCGCGCGTGAGGCCGATCAATTGGCCGACCACCGCGGTCGATGCCAGTTTCACCAGCAATACATGATCGAGCCCGACCTTGTTGAAGGAGTTTTCGAGCGCGATACAGCCTTGAATTTCGTGCGCCTTGATCATGGCGATCAACACGTCTTTCATCGCCAGCGGCGCTTTGCCCGCTGCGATGGCGCTGCGCGAGAGCCAGTCGGCCGTGGCCAGAATCCCGCCGAGATTGTCCGACGGATGCCCCCATTCGGCGGCAAGCCAGGTGTCGTTGAAGTCGAGCCAGCGGATCATGGCGCCGATATTGAAGGCGGCCTGAACCGGGTCCAACTGGAACGACGTGCCAGGCACCTTCGCGCCGTTGGGGACGATCGTGCCCGGCACGATCGGTCCCATCAGCTTGGTGCAGGCCGGGTAGGTAAGCGCCTCGAGTCCGCAGCCGAGCGTATCGATCAGGCAGTGACGCGCGGTTTCCAGCGCGAGCGCGCCGTCGATCCGATAATCCCGAACGTAGTCGACGATATCGGCCAGGACTGAGTCCGGGTCGGGTCGCACATTGGAAATCGGAGCGGACATCGGGAGCTTTCCTGATGACGATATTTAGTTGCTGGTCTTGTCGAGCGCGTTCGATTGCGTCGGAGCCGGCGCGCCTTGCTGCATGGATGCCGTCTTGCACTCGTCGGCCAGACGCGAGCTGTCCTTGTCCGAGAACAACATTGCCTTCGTCGGGATCACAACCAGGTCCATGCCGGTTGCGGCGTCGTGGAAGCGGTCCGCGCCCGTGGTGGTCGCTTCGCGCGGCAAATTGTAATTTTTGTTGGCCCAGTGAACCGTGACGATCTGGTCACGCTTCATGTCGCCCTTCAGTTCGAAAGCCAGGCCTTCGTTGCACGACCACTTTTCCGCGCCTTCCGGCACCGGATCGACCTTCGCTTCCTTAGCCGGATTCGCTTTGCGCTTGATCAGGCGCTTCGGCTGCGGACGCTTTGCCGTGGCTTTTGCCGCCGGCTTCGTGGTGGTCGCCGTTTGCGCGGCGGCGTCAGTCGCGACGCTCAACATCGTCGTGGACAGGGCGCCAATCACGGCGGCGATCATCAGCTTTTTCATGGAGAAAACCTTTCTATCTAATTTCAGTTAAACGCGCGGGCTACCGGTCCTGGCGACCGCGCGGGTTGAACTGCACGCGCTTTGAAAGCGCACAGCGACCGCTATTTTCTCCTATTTAGCGGCAGGTACTTCAAATTCTCGGGTCCGGTGTAATTCGCGCTCGGGCGGATGATCTTGTTGTCGATGCGCTGCTCGATGATGTGCGCGCTCCAACCGGCCGTGCGCGCGATCACGAAGAGCGGCGTGAACATCGCCGTGGGCACGCCCATCATGTGATACGAGACCGCGCTGAACCAGTCGAGATTCGGGAACATCTTCTTCGCGTCCCACATCACCGATTCGAGCCGCTCGGCGATATTGAACAGCTTGCTGTTGCCCGCTTCCTTCGAGAGTTTCTTCGCGATTTCCTTGATGACCTTATTGCGCGGGTCGGAGATCGTGTACACCGGGTGGCCGAAACCGATCACCACTTCCTTGTTCTCGACGCGTTTTCTGATATCCGCTTCGGCTTCGTCCGGCGTCTGGTAGCGCGACTGGATCTCGAACGCGACCTCGTTGGCGCCGCCGTGCTTCGGTCCGCGCAGCGCGCCGATCGCGCCGGTGATCGCCGAATAGATGTCCGAGCCCGTGCCCGCGATCACGCGGCCGGTGAAGGTCGACGCATTGAATTCGTGTTCGGCGTACAGGTTCAGCGACACATGCATCGCGTCGACCCACGCCTTCGACGGCTCGACGCCGTGCAGCAGATGCAGGAAGTGGCCGCCGATCGAATCGTCGTCGGTTTCCACCTCGATGCGCTTGCCGTTGTGCGAGTAGTGGTACCAGTAGAGCAGCATCGAGCCGAGCGAAGCCATCAGCTTGTCGGCGATATCGCGCGCGCCCGGCAGGTTGTGATCGTCTTTCTCCGGCAGCACGGTGCCGAGCACCGACACGCTGGTGCGCATCACGTCCATCGGATGCGCGGCGGCCGGGATCCATTCGAGGGCGGCTTTCACGTTGGCGGGCAGGCCACGCAGCGCCTTGAGCTTGGTTTTGTACGCGGTCAGTTCAGCCTGGGTCGGCAGCTTGTCGTGCACGAGCAGATACGCGATTTCTTCGAATTCGCAAGCGCTCGCGATATCGAGAATGTCGTAGCCGCGGTAGTGCAGGTCGTTGCCGGTCTTGCCGACCGTGCAGAGGGCCGTGTTGCCCGCCGTCACGCCCGACAGGGCGACGGATTTCTTCGGTTTGAAGCCGCTTTGGGGTTCGTTGCCGCCTTGTGCACCGGCGGTTTGCGTCGTCTCGCTCATCTCCCGCAATCTCCTTTGTGCCTGCTCGATGCTTCTGATTGATCCGTGCGTTCGACGCCCGTCCCGCGCAGCGCCACACGGTGGACGGTTCCGCTTGCCTCATGGGCTGCGCATAGACCGCTCATGGCCGCCGCGCCAATTGCCGCAGCGACTTTCACACTCATGATCCTGCCGGCACGTCAGTGCCCACTTTCGCGAAGAGCGGCGCAGCGTCTTGCGGGACGGCGCGCCCCGTAGCTTGCGCTCGACGCAGCACCGACCAGTAGTACCGATAGCTCGCGCGGTCATGCAGCGTGTCGTGATGGCGCGTCGGGCCCCATTGCGCGGACTGCGCGGCAAGCAGGATTTCGGTGGCGGTGGCGATCTCTTCGTCGCGCGGCGCGAATGCGGCGACGATTGCTTCGATCTGCGCCGGATGGATGCTCCACATGCGCGTGTAGCCGAACTCGTTGCGGGCGCGCGCGGCGTCGTTGGCGACCACGCTGATGTCGCGCACCTCCGTGCTGACGTTATGCGAAGGCACTTTGCCGCACGCATGGCAGGCAGCCGAGATTTCCAGCTTCGCGCGCCGCACCAGCGGATGATCGAACTGGCCGGGCGAGCGCATGGCGGTATCGGGAATCGCGCCGTTGTGCGCGGAGACGAAGTCCATCAGGCCGAAGCTCAGCGCTTCCACGCCGGGCAGCGCGGCCAGGTCGAACACACGTGTCAGCGCGCCGTGCGTTTCGACCAGCAATTGCACCGGCACCGGTTGCGCGATGCCGAGTTCGCGCCGCGTCGCCTCGATGAACGCGACCATTTCGGCGGCATCGGGGACGTTGCGGATTTTCGGCAGGGTGATGTAAGCAGGCGCTCGCTTCGCAGCACGCAGAATGAGACGGACGTCGTCGCGCCAGTGCGCGTGATCGAAGTCGTGAATTCGCACGCCGACGCGGCCGAAGCGGTCATGCTCGCCGCCCAGCAACGAGGCGACCAGTTCCGCGTGCTCCGCTTCGCGGCCGACCTGCGCGCCGTCTTCGCAATCGAGCGTGATGTCGAAGACGGGCCCCAGTTGCTGCTGCAAGGCCAACGATTTCAGCATCAGCTTTTCGCTGCCGGCGTAGTGATCGCAGGCAGGCAGCACAGCGGGCGGCACTTCGCCGTCAAACAGCACTTCGGCGGGTGTGAGGGCGCGCATTCTCGGCGTCAGGAGCGTGGGTAATGTTTGGAGAAATCCGATTCGGGCGCGCTCTGCCGGACCATCGCGGTAAGTGCGCAAAGCGCGCTCGGATCAGATGCGAATAGCCGCATTCGCATGTAAAAACTGGAACCCGCCGCGGCGGCGCCTGTGAGCGCCGCGCCAGACTTCTCGCTTCGCGCCAGGCCGCCGAGGGCAGCCTGGCGTTCTCTCACGAGTTCCGGTTCGTCTGCATCAGCCAGCCGCTTAGCCGAGCAGGTGTTGAACGCCTTCGCGCTCTTCCAGCAGTTCGTTCAGCGTGCCGTCCATCTTTTCGCGCGAGAACGCGTCGATTTCCAGGCCTTCGACGCGCTTGTACTCGCCGTTTTCGCACGTAACCGGCACGCCGTAGATGATGTCTTCCGGAATGCCGTACGAGCCGTCCGACGGAATACCCATGGTGACCCACTTGCCGTTCGTGCCGAGCACCCAGTCACGCACGTGGTCGATTGCCGCGTTAGCCGCCGACGCTGCCGACGACAGGCCGCGCGCTTCGATGATCGCCGCGCCGCGCTTGCCGACGGTCGGGATGAACGTGTTGCGGTTCCATTCTTCGTCGTTGATCAGCTTGGTCAGGTCTTGACCTTCTGCCGTTGCAACGCGGAAATCCGGGTACATGGTCGGCGAGTGGTTGCCCCACACAGCCAGCTTTTCGATCGACGCGACCGGCTTGCCCGACTTGGCAGCCAGTTGCGACAGCGCGCGGTTGTGGTCCAGACGCAGCATGGCGGTGAAGTTCTTTTTCGGCAGATCCGGCGCCGACTTCATGGCGATGTAGGCGTTCGTGTTGGCCGGGTTGCCGACCACCAGCACCTTCACGTCGCGGCTCGCGACCTTGTTCAGCGCCTTGCCCTGAACCGTGAAGATTTCAGCGTTGGCCGACAGCAAGTCCTTACGCTCCATGCCTTTCGAACGCGGACGCGCGCCGACCAGCAGGGCCACGTCTGCATCCTTGAACGCAACTTCGGGATCGTCGGTGATTACGACGCCCGACAGTAGCGGGAATGCGCAATCATCCAGTTCCATCACGACGCCTTTGACGGCGCCTTGCGCTTGCGGCAGGTCGAGCAGTTGCAGGATCACCGGTTGGTCCTTGCCGAGCAGGTCGCCATTGGCGATGCGGAACAGCAGGGAGTAAGCGATTTGACCTGCGGCGCCGGTGACGGCAACGCGCTTTGCGGGCTTAGCCATTGAGAAATCTCCAGGACGATGCGTTAGACGCTAGGGAAAACGCCATTCTATATGCGCGTTCAGCGAAGCGTAGTGAAACACGGCGGAATTCACTAACGCGGCCTGCCTCGAAATCTGCGGAGGCCGAGCGGCGCGTTGCGGCGAGACCGCCATGCTGGAATCTGTACTGCCGCACGGGAGCGGAATATGAGGCGCCGGGTAGCCGCTGCACGGTGCGGGCTCCTGCAAACAGCGCGTTTCGGCAAGCGTCTGACCAGCGAATGGCGGCGAAATCGAAACCTGAACTGCGTGGGAACAGCATGGTGCAGAGTGGCTGCCGGTACGTCACGGCGCTGCATCGAATAGCCGCCGAAAACCCCGCAAACCCTTGCTCGACAAGGAGTGTAGGAGTCGTCAGACACAAAGTCAACATTATCTTATGTCTTATATAAGACATATCTGTTGCGGGGAAAACCCTAGACGCGGCCTAGCGCTTTATGATGAAATGCGCGCATGAATTCGAACCCGGCGAACACCACGAATCCGAGCGGCCAAGGGGTCGCGGGAGAGGGTGTATCCGCTGCGCCCACGGCCACGTCGCCCACTTTCAGCCCGTTATATCAGCAGATCAAGGGGTTGATCACGCAGAGCCTTGAAAGCGGCGAGTGGAAGCCGGGCGAGATCATTCCCAGTGAAGTCGAATTGGCGGCCAGATACAAGGTCAGTCAGGGAACGGTGCGCAAAGCGATCGACGAACTTGCCGCCGACAACCTGCTCGTGCGCCGCCAGGGCAAAGGCACGTTTGTTGCAACGCACAACGAAGACCGCGCCCAGTTTCGCTTCCTCAGATTACTGGCCGATGACGGCGCGGAGCACCCGCACGTCAGCCGTCTGCTTGAGTGCCGGCGTTTGCGTGCTTCGGCGGACATCGCCCGCCAACTCGATCTGAAACCGGCCGATCCGGTGGTGCTGATCAAGCGCTTGCTGCAGTTCGACGGCGAAGTCACCGTGCTGGATGAAATCTGGCTGCCGGGCGCGGTGTTCCGCGGCCTCACGCTCGAGCGGCTGTCGGAGTATAAAGGTCCCCTCTACGCGATGTTCGAGACGGAATTCGGCACCCGCATGATCCGCGCCACGGAGAAGATCCGCGCGGTGGCGGCCGAGCCTTCCGTGGCCGATCTGCTGCATGTGCCAGCGGGTTTTCCGCTGCTATCTGTCGAGCGCGTGTCCTATACATATGGGGACCGGCCGGTTGAAGTACGCCGCGGTTGGTATGTCACAACCGGGTATTACTATCAGAACGATCTAAGCTGAATTGGGCTGAACGAGGGCGCTGCGTCCCACGCGCGCGCCTGTTTGAGGGCGCCTTTATCGCGCGCGCTGTAACGGACCTGTCGTGGTTTTCGCTGCAGCGCGATATAAAAAGGCGCTAAAATTGCGGATTAGTGTGACTACATAGTAGGGGTCTAGCATGGCTGAAGCCGTAAAAAAACCGAGGCCGGAATTCCGGAACATCGGTATCGGGCAGATATTGACGGCGTATCGTCTCCCTCTAGCGGGGCGAGTATCGATCTTGCACCGCGTGAGCGGTGGTCTGCTTTTTGTTTTTCTTCCGTTCCTGCTGTACCTCTTCGATCAGAGCCTGACTTCTGAACTCAGCTTCGAAGTCTTCAAGGGTTTCCTCTCCAACATCATCGTCAAGCTCATCACGCTCGTTCTCGCGTGGGCTTTCCTGTTTCACTTCTGCGCCGGCGTCCGTCACTTGCTCATGGACACGAACCACAACGCTGTGACGAAGGAAAAGGGCAAGTCGACCTCCGTCGTCGTTCTCGTCGTGTCGTCGCTGCTCACCATTGCATTCGCCGCAAAACTGTTCGGAGCATTCTAAAAAATGTCGTCAAATAACCGAATCGGTTCGAAGCGTCTCGTCGTCGGCGCGCATTACGGTCTGCGCGACTGGCTGGCCCAGCGTATTACCGCCGCCGTGATGGCGATCTACACGGTCATCCTGCTCGCCTGGTTCTTCGGCGCGCGCGATTTCTCGTACGACGGCTGGGCGTCGATCTTCGCCACTCAATGGATGAAGCTCGCCACGTTCGTCACGCTGCTTTCGCTGTTCTACCACGCGTGGGTGGGTATCCGCGACATCTGGATGGACTATGTGAAGCCCGTTGGCATCCGCCTGTTGCTTCAAGCGCTGACGATCGTCTGGCTGCTCGCGTGTGCGGGCTACGCTGCGCAGATTCTCTGGAGAGTGTAAAAGAATGGCTGCAATCAAGAATTCTCTGCCGCGTCGCAAGTTTGACGTGGTTATCGTCGGCGCAGGCGGCTCGGGGATGCGCGCTTCGCTGCAACTCGCGCGCGCCGGTCTGTCGGTCTGCGTGCTGTCCAAGGTGTTCCCGACGCGTTCGCACACGGTTGCTGCTCAAGGCGGCATCGGCGCATCGCTCGGCAACATGAGCGAAGACAACTGGCATTACCACTTTTACGACACGATCAAGGGTTCCGACTGGCTCGGCGACCAGGACGCGATCGAGTTCATGTGCCGCGAAGCACCGAACGCCGTCTACGAACTCGAACACATGGGTATGCCGTTCGACCGTAACGCGGACGGCACGATTTACCAGCGCCCGTTTGGCGGCCACACGGCGAACTACGGCGAAAAGCCGGTGCAACGCGCTTGCGCCGCGGCTGACCGTACCGGTCACGCGCTGCTGCACACGCTGTATCAGCAAAACGTCGAGGCCAAGACGCAATTCTTCGTCGAATGGATGGCGCTGGATCTGATCCGCGACTCCGAAGGCGACGTGCTCGGCGTGACCGCGCTGGAAATGGAAACCGGCGACGTCTACATTCTTGAAGGCAAGACCACGCTGTTCGCCACGGGCGGCGCGGGCCGGATTTTCGCGGCATCCACCAACGCGTTCATCAACACCGGCGACGGTCTGGGCATGGCGGCGCGTTCGGGCATCGCGCTGCAAGACATGGAATTCTGGCAATTCCACCCGACCGGCGTGGCCGGCGCGGGCGTGCTGATTACCGAAGGCGTGCGCGGCGAAGGTGGCATTCTGCGCAACTCGAACGGCGAGCGTTTCATGGAACGCTACGCGCCGACCCTGAAGGATCTGGCGCCGCGTGACTTCGTGTCGCGTTCAATGGACCAGGAAATCAAGGAAGGCCGCGGCGTGGGCCCGAACAAGGATCACGTGCTGCTCGACCTGTCGCACATTGGCGCCGAGACGATCATGAAACGTCTGCCGTCGATCCGCGAAATCGCGCTGAAGTTCGCGAACGTCGATTGCATTAAAGAGCCGATCCCGGTCGTGCCGACCATCCACTATCAGATGGGTGGTATTCCGACGAACATCAACGGCCAGGTCGTGGGCACGTCGAAAGGTCACGAAGAGCCGGTCAACGGCTTCTACGCAGTGGGCGAATGCTCGTGCGTGTCGGTGCATGGTGCGAACCGTCTCGGCACGAACTCGCTGCTCGACCTGGTGGTGTTCGGCCGCGCGGCCGGCAACCACATCGTCAAGCACGTGAAGGAAATCAAGGAGCACAAGCCGCTGCCGGCCGACGCCGCTGATTTCGCGCTGTCGCGTCTGGCGAAGCTCGACAGCTCGTCTTCGGGCGAGTACGCGCAATCGGTCGCGAACGACATTCGCGGCACGATGCAGAAGCACGCCGGCGTGTTCCGCACCTCGGCGCTGCTGGCCGAGGGCGTGGAGCGCATTCGCGAAGTGGCTGACCGCGTCGACAACATCCATTTGAAGGACAAGTCGAAGGTGTTCAACACCGCGCGCGTCGAAGCGTTGGAAGTGGCGAACCTGATCGAAGTGGCACGCGCCACCATGGTTTCCGCCGAAGCGCGTAAAGAAAGCCGTGGCGCGCACGCGCAAAACGACTTCGAACATCGCGACGACGAAAACTGGATGCGCCATACGCTGTGGTTCAGCGAGGGCGATCGCCTTGACTACAAGCCGGTTCACATGCAACCGCTGACGGTCGAATCGGTTCCGCCGAAAGCGCGGACCTTCTAAGGCACAAGGTAAAGGAATTCAGAAATGGCAAAGCGTACATTTGAAATTTACCGCTACGACCCGGACAAGGACGCAGCGCCGCGCATGCAAACGTACGAGATCGAGATCGACTCGCACGAACGCATGCTGCTCGACGCGCTGCTGAAGTTGAAGGCAGTTGACGAAACGCTGTCGTTCCGCCGTTCGTGCCGCGAAGGCGTGTGCGGTTCGGACGCCATGAACATCAATGGCAAGAACGGTCTGGCCTGCCTGCAGAACATGAACGATCTGCCGCAAAAGATCGTGCTGCGTCCGCTGCCGGGACTGCCGGTCATTCGCGACCTGATCGTCGACATGACGCAGTTCTTCAACCAGTATCATTCGATCAAGCCGTACCTGATCAACGACACGCCGCCGCCGGAAAAGGAACGTCTGCAGTCGCCGGAAGAGCGCGACGAGCTCGACGGCCTGTACGAATGTATTCTGTGCGCTAGCTGCTCGACTTCGTGCCCGAGCTTCTGGTGGAATCCGGACAAGTTCGTCGGCCCGGCCGGCCTGTTGCAAGCCTACCGTTTCATCGCGGACAGCCGCGACGAAGCGACGGGCGAACGACTCGACAACCTCGAAGATCCGTACCGTCTGTTCCGTTGCCATACCATCATGAACTGTGTCGACGTCTGCCCGAAGGGTCTGAACCCGACCAAGGCGATCGGCAAGATCAAGGAATTGATGGTTCGCCGCGCTGTCTGAGATGGATTCAACATCGCATCAGTCCGACCCTCTCCGCCGCGCGCGTCTTCGCTGGCGCGCGCGGCGGGGCTTGCTGGAAAACGATCTGATCTTTGAGCGTTTTTTCAGCCGATATGAGCATGACCTCAGCGATGCAGATGTGGGCGCTCTCACGCGCCTGCTCGAGCTGAGCGATAACGACCTGATGGACTTGCTGCTCGTACGCAAGGAACCGGAAGGCGACCTTGCCGACCCGGATGTGATCCGGGTGCTGGAGCTGCTGCGGAATGCCTGACCGGCATAACCGGCTTTGAGCGCAGCTTGTCCGTTGTTCCAGGCGTGCAATTATCGAAACCCTGTTTCCATACTTCGATTGAGGATGTGCTATGACCCCGTCAGATGTTAAAGCCACGCTATCGTTCAGCGACAATTCGCCGAGCGTTGAAATGCCGATTTACAAGGGCACTCTCGGCCCGGACGTGATCGACATCCGCAAACTGTACGGCCAGACCGGCAAGTTCACGTACGACCCGGGCTTCATGTCGACGGCGGCTTGCAATTCGGCGATCACCTACATCGACGGCGACAAGGGCGAGCTGCTGTATCGCGGCTACCCGATCGACAACCTCGCGCAAAACGCCGACTTCCTCGAAACCTGCTATTTGCTGCTGAAAGGCGAACTGCCGAACGCAGAGCAGAACGCCGAATTCGTCAAGACGGTGACGAACCACACGATGGTGCATGAGCAAATGCACTTCTTCTTCCGAGGTTTCCGTCGCGACGCGCACCCGATGGCGATTCTGGTCGCCGCAGTCGGCGCGCTGTCGGCGTTCTATCACGACTCGCTCGACATCAACAATCCGCGTCACCGTGAAGTGTCGGCCATTCGCATGATCGCGAAGCTGCCGACGCTGGTCGCCATGGCGTACAAGTACAGCATCGGCCAGCCGTTTGCGTACCCGAAGAACGACCTGTCGTACAGCGCGAACTTCATGCACATGATGTTCTCGAACCCGTGCGAAGAGTACAAGGTCAACGACGTGCTGGTGCGCGCGCTCGACCGTATCCTGATTCTGCATGCGGATCACGAGCAGAATGCATCGACCTCGACCGTGCGTCTCGCCGGCTCGTCGGGCGCGAACCCGTTCGCGTGTATCGCGGCCGGTATCGCGTGTCTGTGGGGCCCGGCGCACGGCGGTGCGAACGAAGCCGCGCTGAACATGCTGGAAGAAATCGGCTCGGTCGACAACATTCCTGAGTTCATCAAGCAGGTGAAGGACAAGAACTCGGGCGTGAAGCTGATGGGCTTCGGTCACCGCGTCTACAAGAACTACGACCCGCGTGCGAAGCTGATGCGCGAAACCTGCCACGAAGTGCTGGAAGAGCTGGGCCTGCACGACGACCCGCTGTTCAAGCTGGCCATGGCACTGGAAAAGATCGCGCTGGAAGACGAATACTTCGTGTCGCGCAAGTTGTACCCGAACGTCGATTTCTACTCGGGCATCGTGCAGCGCGCGCTGGGCATCCCGACCTCGATGTTCACGTGTATCTTCGCGATGGCACGTACGGTCGGCTGGATTGCACAGTGGAACGAAATGATCGCCGATCCGGAGCAGAAGATCGGCCGTCCGCGTCAGCTGTTTATCGGCGACACGCAACGTGAAGCCAAGCCGATCGCGCAACGTTGATCGGGTTTGAGTCCGCATAGTTCGTCGTGGCTGCGTGTGCTGCGAATTAGGACGTACGGAGTCTGCTGCTGATAAAAACGCCCCGACGGGTTTTCCGTCGGGGCGTTTTGTTTCCGGCTTCTGATTCCGCGCTGTGAGCGTTTAATCGCGCGGCGACGCAGCAAGCAGCGAACGTGTGCGCGCTTGCCGGGTAACGTCCATACAGGTATCGACACTACCACCCAACTCCCTGTTTTTTATCGGTTTTCTCCCTGATTGAGCGGCCCAGGCGGAACTCTGCGTGGCATAATCGACCGACACGGTCAGCCCGAAGTCATTACTACCCCGCATACCATGGCACAGACTCTCTACGACAAATTGTGGAACACACACGTGGTCCACACGGAAGAAGACGGCACGACGATTCTCTATATCGACCGTCACCTGCTGCACGAAGTCACCAGCCCTCAGGCGTTCGAAGGTCTGAAGCTGGCTGAGCGTCCGGTGTGGCGCATCAGCGCGAACCTGGCGGTCTCGGACCATAACGTGCCGACCACGGACCGCAGCCATGGCATCGCCGATCCGGTTTCCAAGCTGCAAGTCGACACGCTCGATTCGAACTGCGACGCCTACGGCATCACGCAGTTCAAGATGAACGATCTGCGTCAGGGCATCGTGCACATCATCGGGCCGGAGCAGGGCGCTACGCTGCCGGGCATGACGATCGTCTGCGGCGACTCGCACACGTCCACGCACGGCGCGTTCGGCGCGCTGGCGCATGGCATCGGCACGTCTGAAGTCGAGCACGTGCTGGCCACGCAAACGCTCTTGCAGAAGAAAAGCAAGAACATGCTGGTGAAGGTGGAAGGCGCGCTGCCGCGCGGCTGCACCGCGAAAGACATCGTGCTGGCTATTATCGGCAAGATCGGCACGGCGGGCGGCACCGGCTACGCTATCGAGTTCGGCGGCTCGACCATTCGCGCGCTGTCCATGGAAGGCCGCATGACGGTCTGCAACATGGCGATCGAAGCCGGCGCGCGCGCCGGCATGGTCGCGGTCGACGACACCACCATCGAATATTTGAAAGGCCGTCCGTTCTCGCCGGAAGGCGTGGAGTGGGATCACGCGGTCGAGTACTGGAAGCAGTTCAAGACGGACGAAGGCGCGCACTTCGACCGCGTGGTCGAACTGAACGCCGCCGAGATCGTGCCGCAAGTCACGTGGGGCACGTCGCCGGAAATGGTCACGGCCGTGGACGGCCGCGTGCCGGATCCGGATCGCGAGAAAGACCCGGTCAAGCGCGACGCCATGGAGCGCGCGCTGAAATACATGGCGCTCGAACCGAATGCGCCGATCGAGTCGATCAAGCCGGATAAAATCTTCATTGGGTCGTGCACCAATGCGCGCATTGAAGACATTCGCGCCGCGGCTTACGTCGTGAAGAAGCTGGGCCGCCGCGTCGCGCCGAATATCCGTCTGGCCATGGTCGTGCCGGGTTCGGGGCTCGTTAAGGCGCAGGCGGAACGTGAAGGTCTCGACAAGGTCTTCACCGACGCCGGTTTCGAATGGCGTGAGCCAGGTTGCTCGATGTGTCTCGCCATGAACGCTGACCGGCTCGATCCGGGCGAGCGTTGCGCGTCCACGTCGAATCGGAATTTCGAAGGTCGTCAGGGCGCCGGTGGCCGTACCCACCTCGTGAGCCCGGCGATGGCTGCGGCTGCGGCCATCGAAGGGCATTTCGTCGATATTCGCAAGCTTGGATAAACACGCATGATGAAGAACATCAATCGCACCACTCTATTGCGCCGCTTCGCTCTCGGTACGCTGGCTGGGCTGTTGCTCGGTCTGGCCGGTTGCAACACGGTGCACGGATTCGGCGAGGACATGTCGCACCTCGGCAATTCGATCAGCAATCACGCTGATAAATAAGCGGTTTTTGATTTTTGCCGGCCATGCGCCGAGCGGCTTTCCGGCCGCCGCGCGCATCGCCCGGTCTTGAAACAGGCGCAAGCGTCATGGAAAAATTCATCGTACATACCGGCGTCGTGGCGCCGCTCGATCGTGAAAACGTCGACACGGACGCGATCATTCCAAAGCAATTCCTGAAGTCGATCAAGCGCACGGGTTTCGGTCCGAACGCGTTCGACGAATGGCGTTATCTCGACCACGGCGAGCCGGGTCAGGATAATTCGAAGCGTCCGCTGAATCCGGATTTCGTGTTGAACCAGCCGCGTTATCAGGGCGCTTCGGTGCTGCTCGCGCGCAAGAACTTCGGCTGCGGCAGCTCGCGCGAGCACGCGCCGTGGGCGTTGGAGCAATACGGCTTTCGTGCGCTGATCGCGCCGAGTTTCGCCGACATTTTCTATAACAACTGCTTCAAGAACGGCGTGCTGCCGATCGTGCTGACTGAACAGCAGGTCGATCACCTGTTCAACGAAACGTATGCGTTCAACGGTTTCAAACTGACGGTCGACCTCGAAGCGCAAGTGGTGCGCACGTCGGACGGCGGCACCGAATATCCGTTCGAAGTCGCGGCGTTCCGCAAGTACTGCCTGCTGAACGGTTTCGACGACATCGGCCTCACGCTGCGTCACGCGGACGAGATTCGCCAGTTCGAAGCAGAGCGTATTGCGAAGCAGCCTTGGCTGGCGCACCGCATCGTCGGTTAAATGCACGAGGGCCGATCTAGGCCCGCCCGCAGATTCACGCTCGCAAGAAAACGCCGGCCCGCCACAAGCTTTCTTGCACGCTCGGGGGGGCTGACGCGCAGCGACAGGTCTGGGGGCACTCTCATTCTCGAAGCAAACCTCAAGGAATTCGCATGAAGATCGCAGTCTTGCCGGGCGACGGCATCGGTCCCGAAATCGTCAAGGAAGCCGTTAAGGTTCTGAACGTGCTCGGCGAAAAGTTCGAACTCGAAGAAGCGCCGGTTGGCGGCGCGGGCTACGAAGCGAAAGGCCACCCGCTGCCCGATTCGACGCTGGCGCTGGCGAAAGAAGCCGACGCGATCCTGTTCGGCGCCGTTGGCGACTGGAAGTACGATTCGCTCGAACGCGCGCTGCGCCCGGAGCAGGCCATTCTGGGTCTGCGCAAGCACCTGCAACTGTTCGCGAACTTCCGTCCGGCGATCTGCTATCCGCAACTCACGGGCGCTTCGTCGTTGAAGGAAGAGATCGTTTCGGGCCTCGATATCCTGATCGTGCGCGAACTGAACGGCGACATCTATTTCGGCGCGCCGCGTGGCGTGCGTTCTTCGCCAGACGGGCTGTTCGAAGGCGCGAAGGAAGGCTTCGACACGATGCGTTATTCGGAGCCCGAAGTGCGCCGCATTGCGCACGTCGCGTTTCAGGCGGCGCAAAAGCGCCAGAAGAAGCTGACGAGCGTGGACAAGGCTAACGTGCTCGAAACCTCGCAATTCTGGCGCGACGTGATGATCGACGTGTCGAAGGAATATGCGGACGTCGAACTGTCGCACATGTACGTCGACAACGCGGCGATGCAGCTGGTGAAGGCGCCGAAGGCGTTCGACGTGGTCGTCACGGGCAACATGTTCGGCGACATTCTCTCCGACGAAGCGGCCATGCTGACTGGCTCGATCGGCATGCTGCCGTCGGCCTCGCTCGACAAGAACAACAAGGGCTTGTACGAGCCGTCGCATGGTTCGGCACCGGACATCGCCGGCAAGGGCGTCGCGAATCCGCTCGCCACCATTCTGTCGGCTGCCATGATGCTGCGCTATTCGCTGAACAAGGCGGAGCAGGCGGATCGCATCGAAAGCGCCGTGAAAAAGGTGCTGGAGCAAGGCTATCGTACTGGCGACATTCTCACGCCGGGTTGCAAACAGGTTGGCACGGTGGCGATGGGCGACGCGGTGGTCGCAGCGCTGTAAAGCGGCATAAAACGCGGATCGGCCTCGAAAACGGGCTGATTCGCGTGTAATTCAGACAACGGCGATGGACGAAAGCGACAGCAACGGCGTCGCCGGATTCCGGTTTTCGTGTATATTGTGGTGATGGCACAACTGGCTCAAATCTCCTCGATTTCGAAACTGCACGGCAAAACGGCCCGTGTGGTTGAGCTCGCCATTACCACCAAGCGCATTGCAACGCGCGCAAAAACGATTACCCCGAAAACGATCACGAAACGCTGATCGTCCGTCGTGCCCGCTCATCTTCCCCGCGCGGTCACTGCGGGCAAAGATGCGGGGAAGTTTCCATTCGAAGGGTATGAAGTCATGAACGTAGGTCTCGTAGGTTGGCGCGGCATGGTCGGCAGCGTCCTGATGCAACGCATGCAGCAGGAAGGCGATTTCGATCTTATCGAACCGGTGTTTTTCAGCACCAGCAACGCGGGCGGCAACGCGCCGTCGTTCGCCAAAAACGAGACCAAGCTCAAAGATGCGACAAGCATCGACGACCTGAAGAAGTGCGAAGCGATCATCTCCTGCCAGGGCGGCGACTACACGAACGAAGTGTTCCCGAAGCTGCGCGCGGCAGGCTGGAACGGCTACTGGATCGACGCGGCTTCGTCGCTGCGCATGAAGGACGACGCCGTCATCATTCTCGATCCGGTCAACCTCGACGTGATCAAGAACGCGCTGGTCAAGGGCCAGAAGAATTTCATCGGCGGCAATTGCACGGTCAGCCTGATGTTGATGGCGCTCGGCGGCCTGTTCCGCGAAAACCTCGTCGACTGGATGACGGCTATGACGTATCAGGCCGCTTCGGGCGCGGGCGCGCAAAACATGCGCGAACTGCTGCAGCAAATGGGCACGCTGTACGGCGCGGCCAAGGAAGACCTGGCGGATCCGTCGTCGGCGATTCTCGACATCGACCGTCGCGTGCTTTCCGCGATGAACAGCGACCGCATGCCGACCGACAATTTCGGCGTGCCGCTTGCCGGCTCGCTGATTCCGTGGATCGACAAGGATCTCGGCAACGGCATGTCGAAGGAAGAGTGGAAGGGCGGCGCGGAAACCAACAAGATTCTCGGCAAGCCGGCCATGGGCACGCCGGGTTCGATTCCTGTCGATGGCCTGTGCGTGCGCATCGGCGCAATGCGCTGCCACTCGCAGGCATTGACCATCAAGCTGAACAAGGACGTGCCGCTGGACGAAGTGAACAGCATCCTCGCGTCTGGCAATGACTGGGTGAAGGTCGTGCCGAACGAGCGCGAAGCTTCCATGCGCGATCTGTCCCCGGCAGTGGTGACGGGTACGCTGACGGTGCCGGTCGGCCGCGTGCGCAAACTGGCCATGGGCGGCGAATATCTGTCGGCTTTCACGGTCGGCGATCAGCTGTTGTGGGGCGCCGCGGAACCGCTGCGTCGCATGCTTCGCATTGTGCTCGACAAGTAAAGTAAACTACGCGCTCACGACGCGTAGAAAACTCAAAAAGCGTCGCGCTTGCGCGGCGCTTTTTTCATTGTGTGCTCCGATTATCTTGTCTCTTTCCAACCGCAAAAAAGGGCTGCGCGCTGACGCGCCAGGAGTCCCGATGAACCTTCGACTCTCATCCCTTCGGGCTATGTTCAATCTTTCGGGTGCGAGCCGATTGACGGCCGCCGCCGTGTCCGCCGCGCTTGCGTGCGCTGGCATGGGCAGCGCGGCCGCCGCAACGGGCGATGCCGCGAGCGCACCGGACGCCGCCTCCGTTTCGTACGCGAACGGTGGTCAAGTGACGGTGCGGCCTGGGCAGTCGCTGAACGACGTGGCGATTGCCGTCACGCAGTCGCACGACAAGGCGACGCTCGCACGTGCCTCGCGCGCGTTGTTCGATGCGAACCCGAATGCCTTCATGAGCCACGACCCGAGCCGGTTGCGGCTGGGTGCGGTGTTGACGGTGCCGGTGCTAGACGCGTCGGGTGCGCTGGCGGCGTCGGCGGCGGGTGTCGCGGCTGCGCCTGCTTCGGCGCCCAATGCGGCATCTGCGACTAGCGCGGCGAGTGCCGTGGCGCAGGTCAACGCGGCCGCGGCAAGCGCTGCGACGCCAGCCGCCCCCGCTGTTTCGGCGATGGCCAGTGCGGCCACTGAGGCGAGCTCGGCGACACCGGGTAGCACGGCTTCGTCGGCGCCTATCGCGGGATCTCAGGCGGCGGCATTGCCGGCCAGCGGTACCCATGAGTGGACCGGTTCGATTCAGCCGTCGGCTAGCGAGGCTGAAGGCGCATCATCGGCTGGTGCCGGCACAACTCCGGCGACGACCGCCGCGCAGCCGGCATCGCAACCGCGTGCGCAGGTGTCGAGCTTGCAGCAATTGCTCGCGCTGAAAAATCGCGTGCTGATGGAGTTGCAGAAACACGGTATCGGCGGGACGCCTCCCGCTACGAACACGGCGTCGACCGGCGTCGCGCAGCCGGTGGTTGGCGTGTCATCGGCGGCGGCTGTGCCGAGTCATGGCGCTACGCCGGTGGCATCGACATCGAGTGATGCTGGCATGTCGCAGACGGAGTTGAGCGTGGCGGCGGCGATTGGCGCGGCGCTGGTTGCGCTGCTGGCGGCGCTGCGCATGGGCCGGCGTAAGCGCGAACGTCTGGCGGCGGAAGCTGCGTCGGCGGATGACGGTGAGGCAGCGTCCGCGCGGGCAACGGGGCCGCAGGACGTCGTGTCGACGCGCGAGCGGGTTTGGGCGCGCGGAGCGTCGGACGTCGGCGATGATTCGGCCGTTGGAAACGCGGCGGCACTGGCGGCTGCGGAGCGTGAAGCTGCGGAAGGCGACGCGGCGGCGCGTGAAATGGCGGAACGGGTCGCGGCGGAGCGCGACGCGGAGATTCGTCAGGCCGCTGCGCGGGAGGCGGCGGAAAAAGCAGCGGAGCAGGCAGCGGCAGAGCGTGCGGCAGCGGAGCAGGCTGCGGCTGAACACGCGGCGGCGGAACGCACGGCAGCAGAGCGGGCAGCGGCTGAACGCGCGGCGGCAGAACGTACGGCAGCAGAGCAGGCAGCGGCAGAACGCGCAGCGGCGGAACGCACGGCAGCAGAGCAGGCTGCGGCTGAACACGCAGCAGCGGAACGCACCGCAGCAGAGCAAGCAGAGGCAGAACACGCAGCGGCGGAGCGCACGGCAGCAGAGCAGGCCGAAGCCGAGCGCGCAGCAGCAGAACGCGCAACCGGGGAACGTGCAGCAGAAAATCAACCCGTTGCAGCCCACACACCCGTCCCCTCACCCGACCTCAACGCGCCCGACCACATCTCGCATACGCGCGACGCCGCGCCCGAATCCGTCGAACCTGCGCAATTGAATCCGAACGTCGCTCCGTCCGCTCAGGGCGGTTTGAGTCCGGAACCTTTCCCCGCGCCCCACCACGACGACTTCGACAGCGCAACCACGGCCGCAAGCCTTGCCGCCGCCGCGGAACTCGGCGCCGACGCCTTGCCGTTGGCGCCGCTCGAGCCCGTCGACGACGCCTTCCTGCACGAGGAACCCGCTCATCGTCTGCAATGGGACGATACGCCGGCCGCGCGGCTGGAGCCGTCGATCGAATCGCAGCGTCATCTGAACGTGCCGCCGCCGGTCGATCTCACGCAGCCGCACTCTATTTCGGAGTTCGGTCAGTCACACAGCGATGCAGCTTCGCCTGTCGAGCCGTTGCCGGACGAGGCGCAGCGGGCGCATAGCGAACCGGCACACGAGCCACTTCAACCGGTTCAAACGTTACCGTCCGATGCCTCGCCGACCCGCGAGCCAGAACCGCGAGCGCAACCGCAGTCCGCGCCCGCCGCCGTGCCGAGCGAATTCCCGCGCGACGCCGTCGATGCGTTCGGCAGCCTCGACATGCCGTTGCCGCCACGCGTCGAGTCGTCCGCCGATGCCTTGCCAGCGCCCGCCTCGCTGTCGAGCCAGCCGGTGGCGTCGCCGGAAACCACAGCACAACAGGCCGTGCCGCTGCCCCAACCGGACGACGAGACGCCACACATTGCCGACGAAATCACTGCGGGCACCGCAGGCCACGCGGCCGTCGCGGGCTTGGGCGCGGGGTTTGGCACGGGCCTGGGCGCGGCCGGCTTCGGCGCGTTAAAGCTCGATTTCGATCTCGAGTTGCCGCCGAGCCCGGCCCAGCCGCTGCCGGCGTTTACGCAGAACGATCTCAGCCGCATCGCCCGCAACAAGCTCGAATTGGCGGCCGAATATATCGAACTGGGCGACCTTTCCGGCGCGCGCACGCTCATCAACGAAGTGATCGAGACGAACGATCCGGGTACGCGCACCGAGGCCCGCGCGTTGCTCTCGACGCTCGCCCCTTTGTCGTGAAGCGTATTGCGCTAGGCGTCCAGTACGACGGTTCGGCATTCTGCGGCTGGCAATCGCAACCGCACCGCAACACCGTGCAGGACGAGCTCGAACGGGCGCTGCGCGAGTTCGCGCGGACGCCGGTGCAAACCGTCGTCGCGGGGCGCACGGATACGGGGGTGCATGGCCTTGGGCAGGTTGTGCACTTCGATACCGAACTGGATCGCGCCGACGTTTCCTGGGTTCGCGGCACCAATTCGTTCCTGCCGAAGACGATCTCGGTGCAGTGGGCCAAGCCGATGCCCGACGAGTTTCACGCGCGTTTCTCGGCGTTCGAGCGGACCTATTACTACGTGCTGTACGTCCATCCAGTGCGCTCGCCGATGCTGGCGACGCGGGCCGGCTGGGTGCATACGGCGCTCGACGTCGACGCAATGCAGAAGGCCGCCGCGCATCTGCTCGGCGAACACGACTTTTCGGCGTTCCGTTCTTCGCAATGCCAGGCGAAAACGCCGGTCAAGCACCTGTATCAGATCGATGTGAAGCAACAGGGCGACTTCGTCCATTTCCGTTTTCGGGCGAACGCGTTCCTTCACCACATGGTGCGCAACCTGATGGGCTGCCTGGTGTACATCGGCGGTGGCCGTCGCCCGGTCGAATGGATGGCCGAGGTGCTCGCGAGCCGCGATCGCGATTTCGCCGCGCCGACCTTCATGCCGGACGGTTTATATCTGGCGCAGGTGGGCTATCCTGAGCAATTCGCCGTGCCCGCGCCGCAAACGGGCAGCGTGCCGTGGAATACCGTATGGACCGAGCAAGCGCAAACATGAACTCAACCGAAAACCTCGCGAACGAATCCCACGAAGGCGCCCAGCAGCAGGCCGCGCCGCATCGCACGCGCATCAAGCTGTGCGGCCTGTCGAAGCCCGCAGACGTGTCCCGGGCCATCGACCTCGGCGCCGACGCAATCGGCCTCGTGTTCTACCCGCCGAGCCCGCGGTCGGTCAGCGTCGCGCAGGCGGTCGAACTGGTGCACGATGTGCCGCCGTTCGTCTCGGTGGTCGGCTTGTTCGTCAACGCGACGCCGGACTGGATTCGCGAGGTTGCGAGCAACGTCGGACTCACGCTGTTGCAGTTTCACGGCGATGAGACGCCCGAGCAGTGCGAATCGCTCGCGGGCGTTGCGGGTTTGCCTTGGTTGCGCGCGTTGCGCGTTGCGGCGGATACTCAGCCGGCCGATTTGGTAAAATCGGCTCTTAGCTATTCATCAGCCAGCGGCCTTCTGTTCGACACCCATGTCGAAGGGTACGGCGGCGGCGGGAAGGTCTTCGATTGGTCACTTATTCCAGCAGAGCTCGCGCGTCGGGCCGTTTTGAGTGGTGGGTTGAACGCGCAAAACGTCAGTGAAGCGATCCATCGCGTGCGCCCGTACGCGGTCGATGTCTCGAGCGGCATCGAAACGCCGGGCGCCAAGGGCGTGAAAGATCACGCCCGGATGGCGGCGTTCGTACGCGCGGTGCGCGCAGCGGACGCCGAATGATTGCGGCGCGGCGGTTGTCTCGCACGAGAGCCGCGCGCCACACTGAGAAGAGTGATCACCATGTATAACTTGCCTGACGAAAGAGGCCATTTCGGCCAATTTGGCGGCGTGTTCGTCGCTGAAACGCTGGTCCACGCACTCGACGAGTTGCGTGAGGCATACGACAAATATAAGCAAGACCCGGAATTCGTCGCGGAATACGAGCGCGAATTGAAGTATTTCGTCGGCCGTCCGTCGCCGATTTATCACGCTCAGCGCTGGAGCGAAATGCTCGGCGGCGCGCAGATGTTCCTCAAGCGCGAAGACCTGAATCACACCGGTGCACACAAGGTCAACAATGTGATCGGTCAGGCATTGCTTGCTAAACGCATGGGCAAACCGCGCGTGATCGCGGAAACCGGTGCTGGTCAGCACGGCGTGGCTACGGCAACCATTGCGGCGCGTTTCGGCATGGAATGCGTGGTCTACATGGGCTCCGAAGACGTGCGCCGCCAGGCCGCCAACGTGTATCGCATGAAGCTGCTCGGCGCGACAGTCGTGCCGGTCGAGTCGGGCTCGCGGACCTTGAAGGACGCGCTGAACGAAGCCATGCGCGACTGGGTCACCAACGTCGAAAACACGTTCTACATCATCGGCACCGTGGCGGGACCGCATCCTTACCCGATGATGGTGCGCGACTTCCAGCGCGTGATCGGCGACGAGTGCAAGGTGCAAATGCCTGAACTGGTCGGCCGTCAGCCGGACGCGGTGATTGCGTGTGTTGGCGGTGGTTCGAACGCAATGGGCATCTTTTATCCGTACATTGAAGACACTTCGGTGAAATTGATCGGCGTCGAAGCAGCCGGCGACGGCATTGAATCGGGCCGCCACGCCGCGTCGCTGATTGGCGGAAGCCCCGGTGTATTGCACGGCAACCGCACGTACCTGCTGCAGGACGAAAACGGCCAGATCATCGAGACGCATTCGGTGTCGGCGGGCTTGGATTATCCCGGTGTCGGCCCCGAGCACGCCTGGCTAAAAGACAGCAAACGCGCGGAATATGTCGGCATCACCGACGAAGAAGCACTCAAAGCATTCCACGATTGCTGCCGAATCGAAGGCATCATTCCGGCATTGGAATCCAGCCACGCGCTGGCCTATGCCGCGAAACTCGCGCCGACGCTGCCGAAGGACAAGTACCTTCTGGTCAATTTGTCGGGCCGCGGCGACAAGGACATGCATACGGTCGCTGAGCGATCGGGCATTCAGTTCTGAGCGCCGCGACGATGCGTGACGAGTTCGACGAGCCGCAGCCGGCAATTGAAACCACGCCGGCCGCCGATATCCCGGCGGCCGAGGCGCCTGCATCGCTGTTGCCGCAGGTGCCTGCCGGCATCCAACTGTTGAACCGCGATTTTCTGACCGATGTAGCGAACATCCCCGACGGATCGATCGATCTGATCGTATGCGATCCGCCTTATGGGCTTGGCAAGGATTATGGCAACGACTCCGACATGCGTACGGGCGAAGATTTTCTCGCCTGGACGCGTGGCTGGCTCGAACTGGCTATTCCCAAGCTCAAGCCGTCGGGTTCGCTCTACATTTTCTGCACCTGGCAGTACGCGCCGGAAATCTTCAGCTTCCTGAAGACAAAACTCACGATGATCAACGAAATCATCTGGGACCGGCGTGTGCCGAGCATGGGCGGAACGGTGCGCCGATTTACTTCGGTGCACGACAACATCGGCTTTTTCGCGGTGTCGAAGGATTATTTCTTCGATCTCGATCCCGTCCGTATCCCGTACGATGCCGCCACGAAGAAGGCGCGTTCGCGTAAATTGTTCGAAGGCAGTAAGTGGCTGGAGGTTGGCTATAATCCAAAGGATGTCTGGTCGGTATCGCGGCTGCATCGGCAACATGCCGAGCGCGTCGCGCACCCTACCCAGAAGCCTCTGGAAATTGTCGAGCGGATGGTGCTGGCAAGTTGTCCCAAGGGCGGGCGCGTGCTCGACCCTTTCATGGGCAGCGGCACCACCGCGGTCGCTTGCGCCCGTCAGCAGCGCGAATTTGTCGGCTATGAAATCAATGAAAGTTACTGCGCGATCGCGCGCGAACGCGTGAGCGCCGCTGCCAATCCGCCTGTTGCGCGTCGGGTCAAAGCCAAAACTCAACGGCAGACCGAAGTGCAATGAGCGAAGTGCAGCGAGCGACGTGCGATGAGCACGCTGCGCAGTGACCCAAATCCGAGAATATTCCATGTCCCGTATCAAGAACACGTTTGCTGCGCTGTCCGCCCAAGGTAAGAAAGGACTCATTCCGTTCATGACGGCCGGCGACCCGGACCCCGCGCGCACGGTCGAATTCATGCACGCGCTCGCCGCCGGCGGCGCCGATGTGATCGAACTCGGCGTGCCGTTTTCCGACCCGATGGCCGACGGCCCGGTGATCCAGCAGTCGTCGGAACGGGCGTTGGCGCATGGCGTGTCGCTGCGTCACGTGATCGCCGACGTCAAGCGCTTCCGCGAGACCAACGACACGACACCCGTCGTGCTGATGGGCTACGCCAATCCAATCGAACGCATGGGTACTGAAGCCTTTGCGAGAGCGGCGAAGGAAGCTGGCGTGGATGGCGTGCTGGTTGTCGATTATCCGCCGGAAGAGTGCGCTAACTTCGCTGAACAGATGCGATCTGCGGGCATCGATCCGATCTTCCTGCTGGCGCCCACGTCTACCGACGAGCGTATCGCCGAAGTCGGCAAAATCGCCAGCGGCTACGTCTATTATGTGTCGTTGAAAGGCGTGACTGGAGCGGCAAATCTGGACGTTTCCAGCATCGCGAGTAAAATCCCGGCCATCAAGTCGCGCGTCCCCCTGCCGGTGGGCGTCGGTTTCGGTATTCGCGACGCGCAAACCGCGCGTTCGGTGGCCGAAGTGTCCGATGCCGTCGTGATCGGCAGCCGTATTGTGCAATTGCTCGAACAGGCGGCACCCGAAGCCGCTGCCGAGACGCTGACGCGTTTCGTCGCCGAGGTGCGCGAGGCGCTGGATAGCGTCGCGACTGCCCGATAACAGTTATTTTTGTCTTCTGTAGTGTGAGCGGCGGGCTTGTCCCGCCGTTTGCGCGATCGTAGACTCGAGAAGGATTCACTATGAGCTGGCTCGACAAACTGCTGCCGCCGAAAATCAAACAAACCGACCCGAAGAACCGCAAGGGGATTCCGGAAGGGCTGTGGATCAAGTGCCCGTCGTGTGAAGCGGTGCTATACCGTAACGACGTCGAGGCCAATCTGCATGTTTGCCCGAAGTGCGACCATCACATGCGCATTGGCGCGCGTGAGCGGCTCGACGGTCTGCTCGATCCGGAAGGCCGCTACGAGATCGGCCAGGAAATCGTTCCGGTTGACGCGCTCAAGTTCAAAGACAGCCGCAAGTATCCCGACCGCCTGAAAGAGGCGATGGACGACACCGACGAAACCGACGCAATGGTCGTCATGGGCGGTGCAATCCACACGCTGCCGGTGGTGGTAGCCTGCTTCGAGTTCTCGTTCATGGGCGGCTCGATGGGTTCGGTGGTTGGCGAGCGCTTTGCGCGCGGCGCGCAGAACGCGCTCGAACAGAAAGTGCCGTTCATCTGCTTCACCGCTTCGGGCGGCGCGCGCATGCAGGAAAGCCTGTTGTCGCTGATGCAGATGGCCAAGACCACCGCCATGCTGACCAAGCTCGCCGAAGCGAAGCTGCCGTTCATCTCCGTGCTGACCGACCCGACCATGGGTGGCGTGTCGGCCAGTTTCGCGTTCCTCGGCGACGTGGTGATCGCGGAGCCTAAGGCGTTGATCGGTTTTGCCGGTCCGCGCGTGATCGAACAAACCGTGCGTGAGAAGCTGCCGGAAGGCTTCCAGCGCGCCGAGTTCCTGCTGACGAAGGGCGCGATCGACATGATCGTCGACCGTCGCAAGCTGCGTGAAGAGCTTGCTCAATTGATGGCGCTTTTGAGCCATCAGCCGGCTGACGCAGTCGCGTAAGCAGCGCCAGCGTGAACTGTCGCCACGCTTTTCGCGCGGCGGCCGTCAGAAGCAGTAAAAAATAGCGCGCCGCGTTGAGTGATCAAGCGGCGCGCTGTCATTTCCGGGATAATCACGGTCTCGCAACGCGGCTAAAGTTGCTGACGGCGGCCAGCGCAGGCACATGTGGTTTGCGCGCATAAAGCGGCGCCCGCCACTAAACTCCTGCCGCAGCCGCAGCCGCAGCCGCAGCCGCAGCCGCAGCCGCAGCCGCAGCCGCAGCGGCAGCCGCAGCCGCAGCCGCCCGCGTCGCTCCGCGCCCATTCGCAACACTGCCTAATCGATTTACTCGCGATTCGCCCGATGACCACATTCCCCACCCTCGACGCGTGGCTCACGCACCTAGAATCCGCGCATCCTGTCGGCATCGACATGGGGCTGGCCCGCATCAGCCAGGTGCGCGACGCGATGCAACTGTCGTTCGCGTGTCCGGTGATCACGGTAGGCGGCACGAACGGCAAGGGTTCCACTTGCGCGATTCTCGAATCCATTCTGCTGCGCGCCGGATTCACGGTCGGCTGCCATACGTCGCCGCATCTGCTGTCGTTCAATGAGCGCGCGCGGGTGAACGGCGCAATGGCCAGCGACGCGGAGCTGCTGCCGCACTTCGAAGCCGTCGAAGCCGCGCGTCTGAGCCTCGCCGAACCGGTCACGCTGACCTACTTCGAATTCACGACGCTGGCGATCATGAGCCTGTTCGCTTCGCGCGGACTGGACGCGGTGATTTTCGAAGTCGGTCTGGGCGGCCGTCTGGATGCGGTCAATATCGTCGATACGGATTGCGCGATCATCACCAGCATCGATATCGATCACACGGAATATCTCGGCGACACGCGCGAGAAAATCGGCTTCGAAAAAGCCGGCATTTTCCGTCCGGGCACGCCGGCGATCTGCGCGGACCCGGTTCCGCCGCAATCGCTGATCGATCACGCGGAAAAAATCGGCGCCGAGTTGTGGCTGTTCGGCCGGGATTTCCGCTATGAAGGCCAGGCCGGCAGCGAGCGCCAGCAATGGAGCTACGTCGGCCCGACCATGCGGCGTTCGGCGCTGGCCTATCCGGCGCTGCGCGGCGCAAACCAGTTGATCAACACGTCGGCGGCGCTGGCAGGGCTCGAAGCGCTGCGTGACCGTCTGCCGGTGTCGGCGCAGGACATTCGCCTCGGTCTTGCCAATGTGGAACTGCCGGGACGTTTCCAGGTGCTGCCGGGCAAGCCGGCTATCGTGCTGGACGTCGGCCACAATCCGCACGCGGCCGCCGTGCTGACGCAAAACCTGGGCAACATGGGTTTCTTCCCCTACACCTATGCGGTGTTCGGCGCGATGCGCGACAAGGACATTGCCGGCGTACTGGCGAACCTGAAAGGCGAAATCGATCACTGGTGCGTGACCGATTTGCCGACGCCGCGGGCGGCGTCGGCGGAAGAACTCGAAGCGGCCTTGCGCGAGCAGGGCGTGGAAGAGGCAGCCGACAGCAGCGTGACGCGCTACGCCACACCGGCAGAGGCTTTCCAAGACGCGCTAAAACGAGCGTCAGAGAATGATAGAATCGTGGTTTTCGGCAGTTTCTATACGGTAGCCGGCGTGATGGCCTACCGTAAATCGCAGCAACACTGAACGGGCGCCAGGCTCGAACCAAGCGATTCATGGGAATTTTCTCGTTCGGCAAGAAAGACGACGCGCCCACCCGGCGCGGCGCAAACACCAGTTCCACCCGGGCCGCCCGTGGCGAGCGCGTGGAGCGGCGAACCCGCCGCACGGAGCGCACCGTCGACGCCGATGCGATGCTGCTCGACCCTACGTTGCCGGAAAAGCAGCGTGCGCGTCGCCGCCTCGTCGGCGCGATCGCGATGGTCGTGGCGGCGGTCGTGATTCTGCCGATGGTGCTGGACTCGCACCCCAAGCCTGTCACAGACGACATCTCCATCGACATCCCAAGCCGTCCCGCGCCGAAGCTCGCCAAAGCGCAGGAAGACACGCAGGCCGGCGTAGCACCGGATAATCCCGCAACGCCAGACGCGGCACTCGCAGCATCCGGCCTTGCGCCGGCAACGGCAGCGAGGCAAGGCCAGTCCGGCGCTACGAAGCAATCGAGCGCGGAGACGACCGCGGTGGCGTCCGCCGCCAAGCCGGCAGCGAAGCCGCAAGCACCGTCCGTGGCGGCGAACACTACGCCATCGGCGCCCGCAGCGCCCGCCAAACCGGCGACGAAACCGCCGGTCACGCATAACGCCGCGACCGCACCGGCGCCGGCCGCTCAAGCCCCAAGCTCCGACGATACGACCACAGCCGCCAGCGCGGACGCGAACTCCGGCACGCCGGCTTCGCCGCCGGGCAGCCGTTTCGCCGTGCAGCTCGGCGCCTTCGCGAACGACGCCAACGCGCGCAATTGGGCGGCCAAGTTGAAAGCGGCGGGTGTGCCCGCATATACCGAACATCGAAAGCAGGCTGACGGCTCCACGCTCACGTTGCTGCGGGCCGGCCCATTCGCCGATCGCGCAGCGGCAAGCGCCGCCATCGCAAAGGTTCGCGAGGTCGGCTTGACGTCGGGCGCGAACAGCGGCACCGCACAGTAAGCGAGCGATGTTCACTGCCTTCGACTACGCTGTAATGGCGGTGATCGGTTTGTCGGCGCTGCGCGGTACATGGCGCGGGTTTTTGTCGGAGATATTTGGGCTGATCGGATGGATTGCGGCGTTTTTCATTGCTTGCCGCTTCGTCGGTTACGTCGTGCCGTATATCCCGTCCACCTGGCCGGGCGGCGCGTTGACCCAATGGCTGCTGGCCTTTGCGCTGGTGGTGATCGGTGTGGTGCTGGTGGCGAGCGTGCTGAACGCCCTTTTGAGCCGCATTGTGCAGGCAACCGGCTTGAGCGGTGTGGACCGCTCGCTCGGTTTGATGTTCGGCCTCGTGCGCGGGGTCATTCTGGTGCTGATTCTGGTCGCCCTCGCTGGCTTGACCGAACTGCCCCAACAGGAATTCTGGCGCAACGCCTTGCTTCGGCCCTATGCGGTCGAGGGCGTGCACGTAATGAAACCGCTGCTTCCCGAGACGCTGGCTGCTTACGTCCGAGTGTGACGATCAGGCGAGCGGAAAGGGAAACGCAGCAGGACACCGGCGCAAACCGGCTGCCTTTACGTTCGGTCGCGTAGCTTCGCGAACGTCCCGAAAGACGTCACTTCGGGACACCATCGCAGGCAGCGGCCGCCATGACGAATTTCGTACCTTTGAAGGACATGCCATGTGCGGCATCGTAGGCGTAGTTTCCCACTCTCCGGTCAATCAGCTGATCTATGACAGCTTGCTGCTCCTGCAGCACCGCGGTCAGGACGCCGCCGGCATCGCGACAGCGAACGGCAGCAACTTCCACATGCACAAGGCCAACGGCATGGTGCGCGACGTGTTCCGCACGCGCAACATGCGCAGCCTGCCCGGCACGACCGGTATCGGCCAGGTCCGTTACCCGACCGCTGGTTCCGCATCGAGCGAAGAAGAGGCCCAGCCGTTCTACGTGAACGCGCCGTTCGGCATCATCCTCGCGCACAACGGCAATCTGACCAACTGGCAGCAGCTGAAAGATGAGATGTTCCGCATCGATCGCCGCCACATCAATACCAATTCCGACACGGAAGTCATGCTCAACGTGCTCGCGCACGAATTGCAGCTGTCCAGTTCGGGCCTGCAACTCGATCCGGCTGCGCTGTTCAAGGCGGTGTCGGGCGTGCATCGCCGGGTGCGCGGGTCGTACGCGATCGTGTCGCTGATCGCCGGTTATGGCCTCTTGGGCTTCCGTGACCCGTTCGGCATCCGCCCGCTGTGCCTCGGCAAGCAGGAAACGGCGGAAGGCGTCGAGTGGATCCTGGCGTCGGAATCGGTCGCGATCGAAGGTATCGGCTTCGAGTTCGTGCGCGATATTGCGCCGGGCGAAGCGATTTTTATCGACATCGAAGGCAACCTGCATTCGCAGCAATGTGCCACGAACCCGAGCCTGAACCCGTGCATTTTCGAACTCGTGTATCTGGCGCGTCCGGACTCGGTGCTCGACGGCGTGCCCGTCTACAACGTGCGCCTGCGCATGGGCGACTACCTCGCCGAGAAGATCAAGCGCGAGCTGCCCGACGTTCCAATCGACGTCGTCATGCCGATTCCCGATTCGTCCCGTCCGGCTGCGATGCAGGTCGCGAAGAAGCTGGGCGTGGAATATCGCGAAGGCTTCTTCAAGAACCGTTACGTCGGCCGCACCTTCATCATGCCGGGCCAGGCTGTGCGCAAGAAGTCGGTGCGCCAGAAGCTGAACGCCATGGGAATCGAGTTCAAGGGCAAGAACGTGCTGATTGTCGACGACTCGATCGTTCGCGGCACTACGTCGCACGAAATCGTGCAGATGGCGCGCGATGCCGGCGCGAACAAGGTGATCTTCGCTTCGGCGGCGCCGCCGGTGAAATTCCCGAACGTCTACGGTATCGACATGCCGACGCGCGGTGAACTTGTCGCCCACGGCCGCTCGGACGACGAAGTCGCGCGCATGATCGGCGCGGACCACCTCGTCTATCAGGACGTCGACGCGTTGAAGCAAGCGGTGCGCGACATCAATCCGGCGCTGAAGGAATTCGAAGCGTCGTGTTTCGACGGCAACTACGTGACCGGTGACGTGACCACCGAGTACCTGGACCGCATCGAAACCGCGCGTCTCGCACCGTCCTCGCAATCGGACCGCGACGCCGCGAGCGATGCGATCGACGGCGGCGCGCCGGCCCGTTCGCAACTGCATTTGCAACTGTCGGTGGGTTGAGCGCGGTTCGAGCATGCTCCCGGCAAGGCACGCTGCACGCCGCGCCGCGAGCGTGTTAGCATGACGGCTTGCGTCGATTTGAACTCAGCTTGCGGACGCGGGGCAACCCGAAACAGCTAAAGCGAATGGTGGAAGAGCCGCATTCATCTACCTCCGCTCCAGCTTTCCCCGCACATGAAGCCCGCTTATGCCGACGCAAAAGCGGGCTTTTTTGTTGCTGCCGTTCGGCATCACGCGCTCACCTCGCACGTGAGCCGCAGAGGCCGAACGCAGCCATGGAACATTGGAAACCAGAACCAACATGGACGACTCCCTGAACTTCGACACGCTGGCAGTCCGCTCGGGCACGGTGCGCAGCGACTTCAACGAACATTCGGAAGCGATTTTCCTGACCTCGAGCTTCGTGTTCGAGAGCGCCGCGGACGCGGCCGAAAAATTCAAGAATTCCGAAGACAACTACACCTACTCGCGCTTCACGAACCCGACCGTCTCGATGTTCCAGGATCGTCTGGCCGCGCTCGAAGGCGGCGAAGCCTGCATGGCGACGGCGTCGGGCATGGCCGCGATCATGTCGGTGGTGATGTCGGCATTGCAGGCGGGCGACCATCTGGTCAGCTCGCAGGCGCTGTTCGGTTCGACGCTCGGCATGTTCTCGCAGATCTTCAGCAAGTTCGGCATCACGACCACGTTTGTCGATCCGACCGATCTGGCCGCGTGGAAAAACGCCGTGCGCCCGGAGACGAAGATGTTCTTCCTCGAAACGCCGTCGAATCCGCTGACCGAAGTCGCCGATATTGAAGCGATCAGCAAGATCGCCAAGGCGTCCAACGCACTGTTCGTGGTCGACAACTGCTTCTGCAGCCCGGCCTTGCAGCAGCCGTTGAAGCTCGGCGCGGACGTCGTGATGCACTCGGCCACCAAGTTCCTCGACGGCCAGGGGCGCGTGCTCGGCGGCGCGCTGGTCGGCTCGAAGCAGTTCATCATGGAAAAGGTGTTCCCGTTCGTTCGCAGCGCTGGGCCGACGCTGTCCGCGTTCAACGCATGGGTGCTGCTTAAGGGTATGGAAACGCTGTCGCTGCGCGTCGAAAAGCAGTCGGCGAATGCGCTCGAAATCGCGCGCTGGCTAGAAGCGCATCCGGCCGTGAATCGCGTGTTCTATCCGGGGCTTGAATCGCATCCGCAGCACGCGCTGGCCATGCGTCAGCAGAAGGCGGGCGGCGCGATCCTCTCGTTCGAACTGAAGGGCGACACGCCGGAGCAGATGCGCGCGAATGCATGGCGCGTGATCGACAACACGAAGATCTGCTCGATCACCGGCAACCTCGGCGATACGCGTACCACCATCACGCATCCGGCTACGACCACGCATGGTCGCGTGACGCCGGAAGCGCGCGCGGCGGCGGGCATTAGCGAAGGCTTGATCCGTCTTGCCGTCGGTCTGGAAAACGCCGGCGATATTCGCAGCGATCTGGAGCGCGGTCTGGCGGGTTGAGCGAAGAAGGTTCGAGCGAGGGCTCGAACGAATGGGTGAAGCAGGACACGCGAGCCGTTCCGTTCAGGTGGCTCGCGCAATGAAACTACAGTACATAGAGCAACGCGTGGCGACTCACTGCAATGAATCCCAGCGCGTTGAAAGCTCAGTGGCGCAACGCGCGCCACTGACCGGGCGCCAGCCCGAAACGCCGCGTGAACGCGTGTGTGTACGCGCTTTGATCGCCGAAGCCGATATCCAACGCGATATCGGTCAGCGAACGGCGCGGATCGGCTAGCAGCGCGAGCGACGTATCGAGCCGCAGCCGCTGCAAATAGCGATGCGGCGTTTCACCGAAGGCCTCGATAAAAAGCTGATGAAAGCGCCGCATGCCGAAGCCGCAGTGCGCGGCCAGGTCGGCGATCCGCAAAGGCTCCGACAAATGCGCGCGCAACCAGCGGTCGATACGCGCAAAGTCGAGACCCGCGCCCGCACCCGCGCCGGCTGCCGGTGCGCCGACCGTGATGCCCGCGTCGGCCACCAACGCAGCGCCGAGACGCGCGGCTGCGTCCCAATGAAAACGCCGTGAATCAAGATCGTCGCCGAGAGCGCCGCCGGTGGCGTGCGCCGCGATGCGATGCACGAGTTGCGCAAGCGAGCCCTCCACGCAGACGGCCCGCGCGCGGTCGAACAAGCGTTCCGGCACGGCCAGCGATGCGGCCGGCAAGTCCAGCACCAGCTGCCGGTTCTCGCCGACGCCCGCGTAATCGTGCCGCGCGCCCGCCGGGATGAGCCAGGCGGAGCCGGCGTCGATGCGTTGCGCGATGCCGTCCACCGCCATCACCATCGCGCCGTCGAGCCCGAGCACGACCTGGTGAAAGTCGTGCACGTCCGACGCTTCGATCGTGCCGTAGCGGCGCAGCGAAACGCTAGGAGCGGTAACGGCGGCGTGGCTCATCGACGGTGCGCGATGACAGGACGGCGAAAAACTTAGACGCCGAGCAATTCGACTTCGAACACGAGCGTTGCGTTCGGCGGAATCACGCCGCCCGCGCCGCGCACGCCGTAGCCGAGTTGCGGCGGAATGGTCAGCTTGCGCGTGCCGCCGACCTTCATGCCCTGCACGCCTTCGTCCCAGCCCTTGATGACCATGCCGCCGCCCAGCACGAATGCGAACGGGTCATTGCGGTCTTTGCTCGAGTCGAACTTCTGGCCATCGGTCAGCCAGCCGGTGTAATGCACGCTGACGGTCTTGCCGGCCACTGCTTCGGCGCCGGTGCCTTCAACGATGTCTTCGTACTTCAAGCCGGATTCGGTAGTCACAGTCGACATATGTCGCTCCTCAGGTCAAACAAGTAAAAACCGACATTGTAGGCGTGTTGGCGCCGCATGCCGAGGGTTGCCGCGTGGCACACGGATTGCGTGCCAGTTGGCCGTCCGGCCAGGCTGGTCGCGCCGGACGGCATGCCTATAATGGGGCTTCTTTCAATCATCGTGAACTGCCTGAGAGGGCTCGATCGTGACAACGTCTTCAACCGGAATTGCCGGCGAAAAGCCAGTCCCTTCCGGCTTCGCTGTATCCGAACGCACCGCGCATCTGCGCGCGGAAACCGCGCTGTTCATGCGTGACCATGTGCTGTCGCTGGTGTCGCATGATCTGCGTGGTCCGTTGAATGCCATTCACAGCTGGGCGTACGTGCTGGAGCGCAAGCTCGACGCGAGCGACCCCAACTCGCAGCGCGCCGTTATCGGCATTCGCAATGGCGTGGACCAGCAGGTCAAGTTGCTCGAGACGATCGTCGACGCCACGCGCGCCGAAACCAAATCGCTGGCGCTGAACTATGCGTCATTCCCTCTGCATCCCCTACTCGATGAAACCGTGGAAGAAGTCCGCTCGGGCCTCGCTCGCACGCGCGGCGTGGAAGTCACGCTCGACTCGCAACTCGCCACCGAGCAACTCAGCGGCGACCGCGAGCGCCTCGCTGCGGCGCTATGGCTGATGCTGACGTTCGCAGTCGAAACGAGCCCGGAAGGCACCGCGGTCGTTCTGTCCACGAAGGCCGACACGAGCGCATGGCACGCCAGTCTCGCCTACGACACGAGCAGCACTACGTTGCAGGACCCCGCCTTGCCCCATGTGCTCGAAGCGTTTGCCCGCAAGCAGGCCTGCGAGCCGCGCGAAGCGAAACGGATCGCGTGGGTGCTGGCGTTGTGCAAGCGCGTCGCGGAAGCGCACGGCGGCAGTTTCGAGCAAGGCGAAGCAACCGGCGGCGACGCAGCCGGCAGCAGCATGGCCACGCTCGCGCTACGCATCCCATTGAGCGCAACTGCGGCAAAGTGAACGGTCCGGCTCAGCCACTTCGTTTGCGCGATTCAGATTTCACCGAGCTTTCACCCTCTATACTGACAACTTTTGTTGCCGGAGCCTTTCGCTTTGATCCAGGTCGTCGCCCTTATCGGTGCGTTGTTTCTCGTTGCCCTCAACGGTTTCTTTGTTGCCGCTGAATTCGGTCTGGTCAAACTTCGGCAGACGCGCGTGCAAAGCCTTGCCGCCAAACATGGCATGCGCGGGCGTCTGCTGGCCAAGGTGCATGGGCGTCTCGACGCCTATCTGTCCGCCTGCCAGCTCGGCATCACACTGGCGTCGCTCGGGCTCGGCTGGATCGGCGAGCCCGCGTTCGCGGAGTTGCTCACGCCGGTCTTCAGCCTGCTCGGCGTGGAGTCGGAGAAGCTGATCCACGGCATTTCGCTGTTCTTCGCGTTCTCATGCATTTCGTTCCTGCACATCGTCGTGGGAGAACTCGCGCCGAAGTCGCTGGCAATTCGCGAGGCGGAGAAGGTTTCGCTCTGGGCCGCCACACCGCTCTATGGCTTTTACTGGGCCATGTATCCGGCGATCTGGGTGCTCAATTCGAGCGCCAATGCCGTGCTCAAACTCGCCGGCCTCGACGCCGATCACGGCCACGACTCGCACTACTCCACCGACGAACTCAAGCTGATCCTGCGCGGCCGCCGCGCCAACGTCGCCACGGAACTGGGTTCGGCGGACGGCGCCTACAGTCAGGACGAATGGAACACGATCGCGCACTCGCTCGATTTTTCGCGCATGACCGTGTCGGACCTCATGCGTCCGGCCTACGAGATGATCGGCTTGCGGCGCGATTTGCCGTTGCGCGACAACATGCAGGTGGTGGCGCGGCATCGCTTCAGCCGTTATCCGCTGTTCGAAGATGCGTCCGGCGAGCGCGTGGCCGGCATGATCCATTTGAAGGACTTGCTGCTGGCCCGCCATGCGGGCAGCACACTCGAGGATCTCTCCAAATACGCGCGGCCCGTGCAATACGTCACGCCGGAAATGCCGGCGCTCGAACTCTTTCGCCGCTTCCGCAAGGGCGCGCCGCACTTCGCGCTGGTCGGCCACAAGCGCGAAAAGCCAATCGGTTTCCTGACGCTCGACAATCTGCTCGGCGCACTGGTGGGCCAGATCCACGACGAGTTCCGTCAGGGCGACGCCGACTGGACGCGCATGGACGACGGTACCTTGATGGGCAAGGGCAGCTTGCCGGTGGTCTCGCTGGAACGCGCGTTGGGAATCGACATCGACGAGGGCAAGGCCGAATCGGTCGGCGGCCTCGTGATTCAGGCGCTCAACGACCTGCCCAGCGAAGGGCAGCGAGTCGAGTTCGACCGCTTCGACGTCGTGGTCAAGAAAATGAAGGGGCCGCGTATCGTGCTCGTGCGGGTTTATCCGAAAACCTTCGACGACGAAGGTGGTTGAACCGAGATAGCGCCGCGGCACGCCACAGGTAGAATTGCCGTCCACACGTTGAGGGCGACATGGGATATCTGTTGGTGCTGTGCGTCGGATTGCTGGCCGGCACGTTAAGCGGCGTGGTCGGCACCGGCTCGTCGATGATGCTGATGCCCGTGCTCGTGATGCTGTTCGGTCCGCAACAGGCGGTGCCGATCATGGCGATCGCCGCGATCATGGGCAACTTCGGCAAGGTCCTCGCGTGGTGGCGCGAGATCGACTGGCGCGCATGCGGCGCCTACTGCGTGACGGCCGTGCCGGGCGCGGCGCTGGGTGTGCGAACGCTGCTTGCATTGCCACCGCACGCGGTCGAAATTGCGTTGGGCCTGTTCTTCGTCGCGATGGTGCCGACACGGCGCTGGCTCGCGCGCCGGGATATCAAGTTCTCGTTGTGGCAGCTTTCGTTGATCGGCGGCGTGGTGGGTTTTCTGACAGGGATCGTCGTGTCCACCGGACCGATCACCGTGCCCGTGTTCATGTCTTATGGCCTCGTGAAGGGCGCTTTTCTCGCAACCGAAGCGGCGGCCTCTCTGACCGTTTATGCCGCCAAAGTCGCGGTCTTCAATCATTTCGGCGCGTTGCCGTTGCATGTGGTGATCGACGGCTTGATCACCGGATCCGCTCTGATGGTCGGCTCGTTTGCCGCGCGGTCGATCGTGGTTCGGATGAGTCCATCGACTTTCAAACTGGTCGTCGACGGTCTGATGTTGTCGTCGGGACTTTCACTGCTTTGGGCGGCGGGGCGCTAGCCTCGATCTAGCCGCGTGGCTGACTAGCCGACGTGTCTGCCGCGCGCTTGACCAGATCGTACCTGCCGTGCGCGACATCCACGACGATCCTTAATGCATTGCAGCGGCGTGTCACTTGCACGCCGGTATCGGTCAGGCCGCCGTGCACCGGCGGCTCGGTCTGGATATCGCCGAGTTCGTTCACGCGATAGTGCGGCAGTTGCAGATGCCGCAACTGGTGCTGCGTGTACGCCTCATCGACCCGATCGACCTGGCGTTCGAGAAAATCGAACAGCAGAGCAGCGCAGCATGTTGATGTCTCAATTCGAATAGGACAAAAAAAGGCGGTTAGAGCACGTACGCTCCAACCGCCTTCATCAACAAGATCTGCGAGATCAACCGCGCGGCACGCCGTCCTCCACCAACACCGCGATCGGCATTGCACCCAGCGCATCGCGCAGATACAGCAGACCGTTTTCATCCACCTTCGGCGCGGCGGGACTCAACCAGTCGAACAGCGCTCTCGCGGACAAATCCGCCGGCATCTCCAGCGCGGTGTCTTCCCATTTGGCCGGATCGACCATCGGCAAGTCGCCTTCCTCGCCGAGCAATCCAGCCGCGAGCCGGCTCGCCACCACCACGGCCCACGCATTGCCATGCCGCCGTGCAAACGCGATCACGCTCGACGCGTGCTTACCGCGCACCGCGAGCGGCAGGTATTCGCTCTGACTCAGCAACTCCGGCAAATGCGCTCGCAACGCGAGCACGCGCTGCACCACCGCGAGCTTCACGCGTCCATCGCGCCAGCCTGGCAGAAACTCCGACGGCGGTGTTTGCACGAGCCACGCCTCGCGTTTGGCGAAATCGACGGGCCGGCGGTTGTCCGGATCGACCAGACTGAAGTCCCACAACTCGGTGCCCTGATAAAGATCGGGAATCCCAGGCGATGCCAGCCGCAGAACCGTCTGCTGCAAACTATTGAGCGCGCCGGCGCGCCCGATTCGCGCCACGAACGCGGACAACTCCTTCAGGAAACCGTCACGCCGTTGCGGCGCGAGGATGTCGAACAGGAAATCACGACAGGCGGCCTCGTACGCTTCGTCGGGCGCGAGCCAGTTGGTTTGCAGCTTGGCTTCGCGCAACGCCTTCAACTGCCATTGCGCGACGCGCTCGGCCAGTTCCTTTACGCCGGCTTCGTCGTCGGGTTGAAGATCGGGTGGCCAGCAGCCCACCAGCGTTTGATAGAGCATCGCTTCGGCGGCGGGGCCGGGCGCCCAGTCGTAGCTCGTGTCCTGGCCGACGCTGCTGACGGACTTGCCATCCAGCGCGCGACGATTCGGCGCATTCACTGTGGACCACGCGCGCAACGTCGCGCTCCAGTCGCGCGCGATCTCGCTCAAGACGGCGAGCCGCGCGCGCACGTCTTCGCCACGTTTGTGGTCGTGCGTGGCGGTCGCGAGCATCGCATGAGGAAAGCGCTGCGAGCGCTCCAGATTCGCTGCATGAAACGCTTCGACCGACAACGCGAACTCGCCCGGGTCCGAGCCGACCTCGTTGCGCGACAACAGCCGGCCATAGCGATAGCATGCCGTATCCTCGACGGCCTTCGCGGCGACCGGCGCGGTCAACTGCGAAAACAGCGTTTGCGCGGTGCGTCGCGCGGAACCGGCATGGCTTGGCGGCGCGCCGTTCTGGCCTTGCTGCGGCGTGCCGCCGCGGCCGGGCGGCGCCTCTTCGGCGCTGCCGCCGAGCCACGCGTTCACGCGCTCGAGCGCGACGAGATCCGCGCGCGAAAGCGTTTGCCTTGCGCCCTCCAAAGCCTGGTCGAAATAGACGTTATCCGCCGCGCTGCGCAGACCGTTCTGCGGATAGATCCGATACACCGGAAAATGCACGACCAATTCGGTCAGCACACGCCGCAGCGTGGTGAACGTGAAGTCGCGCGTGGCCAGCGAATCGCGTGCAATGCGATGCAGCGCGCGCGCTGCGCGGTCGAGTTCCGCGGAGAGGTTTTCCGCGAGAATCTTGCGGCGCGCGACCAGCGCTTCGTCGGCAAAGCGCGGGCTGCGGCCGGTCAGTTCGGTCCACGTTTGCGCGAGCGGTTCGGCGCCGGCCGGATCGTGCATCAGCGCGCCGACGTCGCTCATGAAATCGTAGCCGGTCGTGCCGTCTACCGGCCAATCGTCGCGCAGCGGTTCGCCGCGTCCGAGAATCTTTTCGACCACCACATACGGCGCGGTGTCGCGCAATTCCGTTAGACGCTGCCGCAAACGCTGGCAGTATTCACGCGGCTCGGCGAGCCCGTCGACGTGATCGATCCGCAAGCCGTCCACCACGCCTTCCTGATAAAGACGGAAAGGCAGCGCATGCACGGCCTCGAACACTTCAGGCCGCTCCACGCGCACACCGGCGAGCGTAGAGATGTCGAAGAAACGCCGCCAGTTCACCTCGTCCGACGCGGTGCGCCACCACGCCAGGCGGAAGTGTTGCCGCTCGATCAGCCGATGCAGCCGGTCACGCGTCACCGGGTCGTCAGGAGAATACGCCTGCAGCGCGATCTCGATCGCCGAGTCGCCGTTTTGCGCAACGAATTCGCGCAGCATGTCGCGGCCTTCGGCGGCGCGCGGATGATCGGTGGGCTGCGTGGTGAGTCCGTGGAAGCGTTCGGCGAGCGCGTTGAGATCGGCACGGTCGGCGCTTTGCAGGATCGACGCGTAATCGGTCGGGCATACCGGAAACACGTGCGGACCGTAGCCGATATAAAAGCGCCCAATGTCGGCCGCGAAATGCAGCGCGATGCGACCCGCCACGAGTTCCTCGCCGTACGCCGCGCCGAGCGTGGGCAGCAGCACCTTGCCGCGCAAAGCGGGATCGGGCGAATGCCAGTCGACGTCGAAATGACGTGCGTAGGCACTGTGACGGCCCCATTCGAGAATATCGAGCCACCACGCGTTGCTCGATCCGCCGACGCCCATATGGTTCGGCACCGTGTCGATGATCAACCCCATATTGTGCGCGCGCAATTTGTCGACGAGGCGCTTCAAACCCGCCTCGCCGCCGCATTCGGCGCTGACCTGGGTGTAGTCGACGGTGTCGTAGCCGTGCATCGAGCCCGGCTCGGCCGTGGTGATGGGCGACGCGTACACGTGGCTGATGCCGAGCGCGGCGAAGTAGTCGACGTGCTTCGCGGCGTCGTCGAAGGTAAAGCCTCGATGGAACTGGAGGCGTAGCGTGGAGCGCGGGACGGTCATGGCGTATCAGGCTCCGAAGAAGCGTTGGTGGAAGGAAGCGGGGCGGCGGCGCGGCGCGCGCGATCCACCGCGAGCAGCCGGTCACAGAACGTGTCGTCGTCGAACAGTTCGTCGATCGGCACGCTCACGCGGCGGCGCCAGTTCGGATGCTCGTCGATAGAGCCGGGCAGATTCGGTTGCTCGACTTGCGCGAGCAAATCCTCGAGCGGAAAGGTCACCAGCGGGCCGGGCGTTGCGGCGACGAAGGCGAGCGCTTCGTCCACGGGCGCGCTGTCGGGCGGCGGCGCGGGCACATCAGGCGCGGCCACGCCCGCTAGCTGGAAAGCTCGCCACAACTCGGGGCGATCTTTCGCGCGCTCTTCCTGGGCGGCTTCCTCAGGATCGCGGCCGTCGGCGCGCGCCATCGTCTGGCCGATCTTGTTGCGCCAGGTGATGTCGCTGCCGCGCCACCAGCCGGCGACCGTCGGCAGATCGTGCGTGGTCGTGGTGCCGACCGCATTGCGGTCCCAGTCGGACGGCGGCTTGAATCCTTTGCCGTCGTGCGCGCCCTCGAACCACAGCACGCGAATGCCGGCGATGCCGTGCTCTTCGAGCCGCTCGCGAAAACCCGGCGGCACCGTGCCGAGATCTTCACCGATCACGATCGCGCGATGCCGCCACGATTCGAGCGCGATCAGACGCAGCAGGTCTTCGAGCGGGTAGCGCAGGTACGCGCCGTTACGCGCGCTTTCGCCTTCCGGCACGAGCCAAAGCCGCCGCAAGCCGAGAATGTGATCGATGCGGATGCCGCCGGCATGCGCGAACGCCGCTCGCAACATGTCGATGAACGCGGAGAACCCTTGGGTGCGCATCGCACGCGGCGAAAACGTGGTGAGTCCCCACGCCTGACCGGCCTGGTTGAACAGGTCCGGCGGCGCGCCGACCGACACGCCCTGCAGCATGTCGTCGCGATACGACCACGCGTGACTGCCGGCGCTATCGCATCCCACCGCGAGATCGGCGATCAGGCCGACGGCCATGCCGGCATCGTGCGCGACGTGTTGCGCGTGCGACAAACCCTTGGCGGCCAGCCATTGCAGGAACAGATGGAAATCGACCTCGTGGCGGTTGGCCTCGGCGAAGGCTTCGACTTCCGGGCTGCGCGGATCGCGCAATGCCTCGGGCCAGTTGCGCCAATGCCCGTTCCCACCTTCTTGCGAGAGTTGCGCTGCCTGCAACGCTTCGAAGCGCGCGTGATCTTCGAGCGCGCGCCCGGCGCGTTCGCAGAAGCCGTGGAACTCCAGCGCGCGCGGCGTGTGCTGCGCGCGCTCGTGTTCGCAGAATTGCTCGTACAGCGCGCGCAACACCTTCAGCTTCAGCACGACCGCGTTCGGCCAGTCGATCAACGGCAAGCGTTCGAGTTTCGACCACGCGTCGCCGGCCTGGGCGGCTACGAGCGCGGCATGCGCTGCATCCGCGCCGAACACGGCGGCGGGATCGATGTGCGTGACGTTCAACCACAAACGCGACGACGGCGAATACGGACTGAAGCGCTCCGGCTCCGCGCTGAACATCGCATGCGTCGGACTGACGGCGAGCGCGTGCGCGCCACGCTTCGCGCTTTCCACGGCGATTTGCGCGAGCGCCGAATAGTCGCCGATGCCGCCGTCGCCAGTGCGGCGCAAGCCGTATAACTGCGCGGCGATGCCCCAGAGCGGCGGCGCGGGCGTGTCGCCGCCGCTTGCGTCGTTATGCAGCGTGCGCCAGGCGTCGGCGACCGTATAGCAGCGCGGCGGCGCCACCGCCAGCGTGATGCGTTGTTCGTGGATCACGAGCGTGTGATAGCCGGCTTCGTCGATTGGGGCGAGCAGCGCTTCTTCGCCTTTGGGCGCCGTGAACCGGCCGTCGATGATCGAGCCGCTTTCCAGTTCGATCCGATAGTGGCTGCCGGATTTGATCGCGGCCATGGGCAAGGCGATGCCGCGTCCGACTTCCGCTGTCATCAGCGGCGGCAGTTTGCGGCCTGACAATTCGGCTTCCAATGCGGCGGCGCTGTGGCGGATTTCCGTGGCGTTGCCGCACGGCAAACCCATCCGTGCGAGCAGGACGGCGAGTGTGCTTTCAGGCACATGCTGCGTCGTATGGTGCGCATCCTGCCACTCCACCTCGAAGCCGGCGCGCGAGGCAAGCGTGACGATCGTGTCGTGAGGGCGTCGGGTAGTCACGCGTGGCGCTCCTGTTGTCCGGCGATGCGAGCATCGTGGCCGCTGGCATAGCCGCAGACGTCGCCGGTTAGCCATGCGACGAACGCGTAGGGCGGCAAAACCTTGACCTCGACCTGTTCGCGCACGCGCGGCGGCGTTTCGAAAATCACTTTGCCGGCTGGAATTTCTGTGCACGCCACGCTCTCTTTCGAGAGATTCAGCGCGACCGACAACGTCTCCCCGTCGCAGAGTTTCCAGCGCGCGATCAGCGCATTGGCGTCGCCGCCGTTCGCCGCGGTGAGCACGGTCACGCCGCACGATTTGCTATGTTGCAGACGCGGCGTAATCAACTTGGCGCGCACCGCCAGCGCGGATTTGTAGAAATGCATCCAGTCGAGCCGGTCTTTCGCTTCATCGCTGTCGTGTGTCGCAACTTCGTGCGACGCCGGCGGCGATGAGGCCGCAAACGTCTTCACGTCGTTTGGATCGGGAATCTGGGCGCGACGTTTCTCGTCGCTGAACGAGGAAAAGCGCGCGAATTCGCGGCGGCGTCCTTCGCGGACCGCGTCGGCGAGATCGCCGCTGTAATCGGTGAAAAACAGGAACGGTTGCGTGGAGCCGTATTCCTCGTCCATGAAAAGCAGCGGGATTTGCGGTGACAGCAGCAGCAGGCCGGTGGCGGCGCGCAATGCGTCGTCCGAGGTCAGTTTGCGCAAGCGCTCGCCGAACGCGCGGTTGCCGATCTGATCGTGGTTCTGCAAAAACATCACGAACGACGTGGGCGGCAAATGACCGCTTGCTTCGCCACGCGGCTTGCCGTCGTGAATCGGCGATGGGTCGCCCTGATACGCGAAGCCTTCCGATAGCACGCGCGCAAGACGCTGGATCGGCTGGTCTTCGTACGCGTGGTAATAGCCTTCGGTTTCGCCGGTCAGCAGCACGTGCAGCGTGTTGTGCGCGTCGTCGTTCCATTGCGCGTCGAAATGCGTCTCCAGCAGGCTCGCGCTGTTGTGCTCGTTTTCCAGCACCAGATGCACATGCCGGCCGTGTTGCACTTTGGCGCGGATATGATCGGACAATTCGCGCAGCCACGTGTGGTTGTCGATGGCGTGCACCGCGTCGAAACGCAGGCCGTCGAGCCGATATTCGTTGATCCAGTAGACGGCGTTATCCGTGAAGAAGTCGCTCACTTCGTTGCGCTCGAAGTCGATCGCCGGGCCCCACGGCGTGTGCGTGCCTTCACGGAAAAACGAGCGGGCGTATTCATGCAGATAGTTGCCGTCCGGGCCGAAGTGGTTGTAGACCACGTCGAGAAACACCATCAGGCCGAGGCCATGCGCGCTGTCGATCAACGCCTTCAGCTCTTCGGGGCGGCCGTAAGCGGAATCGGGCGCATACGGCAACACGCCGTCATAGCCCCAGTTGTGCTTGCCGGGAAAGTCGTTCAACGGCATCAATTCGATGGCGGTGACGCCGAGCGCGGCGAGTTCCGGCAGCCGCTTCTGCACGCCTGCATAGCCGCCCATCGCGCCGACGTGCAACTCGTACAGCACCGTTTCTTCCCAAGGCCGGCCGTGCCAGTTCGTATGTTCCCAATGATAGGCGCGCGGATCGATGACTTCGCTCGGCCCATGCACGTCTTGCGGCTGAAAACGCGACGCCGGATCGGGCACCGCATGCTCGCCATCCAGCCGGAAGCGGTATAGCGTGCCCGCGCCGCCGTCGACGCTCGCTTCGAACCAGCCGTTGCCGGTGGGCGTCATATCGTGCGCGCCTTGAGCGGGGCCGTTTTCGATTTCCACCTGGACGTGTTGACAGGAAGGCGCCCAGAAGCGAAACCGCGTGCGCGGCTTCGCGCCCGTCGCGCCTAGCAGCTGCGCGCCGAACGGCAAACAATGCGCGTGATGGTGCGCATGAGGATCAATCGGACTTTCGGACATGATTCGTCACCATTCAGTTTTGCTTTCGAGCCGCGTGTCACGCGCCGCTCGCGCCGGCGCTGCCTGAGACAACGCACAACGCGTACTGCGACAACGCGCAAAAACGCGGCCCGCATGCTGTCGGGTCGCGGCGCCGCTGCCTAAGTGGTCGGCGACGTATCGCTGCTGGGCGGATGCGCACCCGGATCGGGCGGCAGCGCGGTCAGCAGCCGCGGCCCATGCTGCGCACCGGCCTTCCAGCCCGCTTGCCAATCCGCTTCGCCCACCGGCTGCGCAGCCAGCATCACGAGGCTATGCGCGGCCACTTCGACCTCCGCCACCGCCAGCCGATGCGGCGCGCTCTCCGGCTCAGCAGTGTCTAACAGCACGTGCCATTCCAGGTGCGGGGCGGGCGGTGAAAAACGCAGTGTTTCTTCATTGGCGTTGAGCATCATCAACAATACTTCTGTTTCGCCGTTTAAACCTGGACCCGCGCGGCGCAGCGTGAACGCGCGGCCTTCGGGGTCCTGCCAGGCCTCGATGGTGAGCGGGTCGCCGTGTTCGTCGAACCAGCCGACATCGAACAGGCCCGGCAACACTTCACGATCGCCGAACAGAAAACGCGTTTCGCGCAACAGCGGATGTTGCTTGCGCAGCGCGATCACCCGCGCGACGAACGCGGTCATCTGCTGCCCGTCCGGCGAATCCGCCCGTTCCCAGTCGATCCATGAAATTTCGTTGTCCTGGCAATACGCGTTGTTGTTGCCGTTCTGCGTGCGCAGCGATTCGTCGCCGGCCAGCACCATGGGCGTGCCGAGCGCCATCAGCAGCGTGGCGATCAGCGAGCGCGCCACACGTTTGCGCGTGGCGAGAATCGCGGGGTCGTCGCTCGTGCCTTCCACGCCCCAGTTGCGGCTGCAGTTTTCATTGTGGCCGTCGTTGTTGTCTTCGCGATTGGCTTCGTTGTGCTTCTGCTCGTAAGCGGTGACGTCGGCCAACGTAAAACCGTCGTGCGACGTGACAAAATTGACCGATGCCCACGGCTTTCTCGCGCGCCGGTTGAAGAGATCCGCCGAGCCGGTCAACCGTGCGGCGAGGTCGGGCCGCAAGCCGGCGTCGCCGCGCCAGAAACGTCGCACGGTGTCGCGGAAACGATCGTTCCATTCGCTGAATCCCGGCGGATGATTGCCTAGCTGATAACCGCCAGGACCGATGTCCCACGGCTCGGAAATCAGCTTGCGTTGCGACAGGATCGGGTCTTGACGCAATGCGTCGAAGAAACCGGAACCGGGATCGAAACCGTGCTGCTCACGGCCGAGCGTGACGCCGAGATCGAACCGGAAGCCGTCGATATTGAACGCCGTCGACCAGTAGCGCAGTGAGTCCATCACCATTTGCAGCACGCGCGGATGCGGCAGATTCACGGTGTTGCCACAACCCGTGTCGTTGATATGGTGGCGTTCGTCGCCGGGAATCAGACGGTAATAGCTGGCGTTGTCGAGACCGCGCCACGACACGGTCGGCCCCATTTCGTTACCTTCGCAGGTGTGGTTGTAGACCACGTCGAGAATCACCTCGATGCCGGCCGCGTGCAACTGACGTACGGCGATACGCATTTCGTCGAGCCGGTGCGTGCTCAGATACGAGGGCTCCGGTGCGAAAAACGCCGCCGTGTTGTACCCCCAGTAGTTGCGCAGCCCGCGCTCCACCAGAAAGCGGTCGTTGAGAAATGCATGCACGGGCAGCAGTTCGACCGCGGTCACGCCGAGTTTCAGCAGATGCTCGATGAACTCCGGCGAAGACAGCGCCGCGAAGGTGCCGCGCTCATGCTGGCGCAAATCGGCGCGCAGCATCGAGGCGCCGCGCACATGCGTCTCGTAGACGACGGTTTCGCCCCACGGCACGTTCGGGCGTTTATCGTGCGACCAGTCGAACGCTTCGTCGATCACCACGCACTTCGGCATGGCCGGCGCCGAATCGCGCCGGTCGATGGAAAGGTCCGCGCGATTCGAATGCACGCGATAGCCGAACAGCGCATCCGACCAGCGAAATTGTCCGACCAGTTTGCGCGCGTACGGATCGAGCAACAGCTTGTGCGGGTTGAAGCGATGCCCATGCTGCGGCTGATACGGCCCGTGCGCGCGAAACCCGTACGCGGTGCCGGGATGCGCATTCGGCAGGTAGCCGTGCCAGACTTCGTCGGTGCATTCGGGCAGCGTGTAGCGGCGGATTTCCTTGCGGCCGGTGGGATCGAACAGGCAAAGCTCGATTTTTTGCGCGTTCGCCGAGAACACTGCAAAGTTGACGCCGAGGCCATCCCAGCTGGCGCCGAGCGGATAGGGCGAACCGGGCAGAAGCCGGTCGGGCATTGCATGCGACATGATTCCCCTTCCTTGTTCTGATTGTTGAACGCTATCGTGGGTCTTCATGCAACGAGCGCGCGGCGCGAAAATTTCGCACGCCGCGCGCTCGCTTCACCGCTCGTCCCTCGTTAGTCCGCGCGCAATACGATCGTCGCAAGCGGCGGCAGCGTGAGCGAAGCGGAATTCGGCCAGCCGTGGCTCGATTGCTCGTCGGTATGGATCAGGCCGCCGTTGCCCATGTTCGAGCCGCCGTACACGCCGGCGTCCGTATTGAGCACTTCCGACCAGCGTCCGCCGCGCGGCATGCCGATCCGGTAACCGACCCGCGGCACCGGCGTCATATTGCAGACCACGATCACTTCGCGGCCGGCGCCGTCGGTACGGCGATAGGCGAATACGCTGTTGCCGCTGTCGTCGCCGATCAGCCATTCGAAGCCGCCCGGCTCGCAATCGAGCAGATGCAGCGCGGGCTCCTCGCTGTACAGCCGGTTCAGGTCGCGCACCAGCTTTTGCACGCCGTGATGGTTCGAATCGTCGAGCAGATGCCAATGCGGCGACGTATCGTGATCGAATTCCGCCATCTGGCCGAATTCGCCGCCCATGAACAGCAGCTTCTTGCCCGGATGCGTCCACATGAAACCGAAGTACGCCCGCAGGTTGGCGAACTTCTGCCACCTGTCGCCGGGCATCTTGCCGAGCAACGAGCCCTTGCCGTGCACCACTTCGTCGTGCGAAAGCGGCAGTACGAAGCGCTCCGAATACGCGTACACCATCCCGAACGTCATGTTGTGGTGATGGTATTGACGGTAAACCGGATCTTCTTCCATGTAGTGCAGTGTGTCGTGCATCCAGCCCATGTTCCACTTGAACTGGAAACCGAGGCCGCCGTCTTCCACGCGTGCCGTCACGCCCGGCCACGCGGTCGATTCCTCTGCGATCGTGATCGCGCCCGGCACGCCCGGAACGTAGCCGACTTCATGATTCAGGCGCTTGAGGAACGCAATCGATTCGAGGTTCTCGCGGCCGCCGTAAATATTCGGCACCCACTCGCCCGCCGCGCGCGAATAGTCGCGATACAACATCGAGGCGACCGCGTCTACGCGCAGACCGTCGACGTGATAGCGCTTCAGCCACGCCAGCCCCGAAGCGACCAGGAACGCGCTCACCTCGTTGCGGCCGAGGTTGTAGATCATTGTGTTCCAGTCCTGGTGATAGCCTTCGCGCGGGTCGGCGTGCTCGTAGAGCGGCGTGCCGTCGAAGTCGATCAGGCCATGCGCGTCGTTCGGAAAGTGCGCGGGTACCCAGTCGAGAATCACGCCGAGTCCGGCTTCGTGCGCCTTGTCGACGAATCTCGCGAACTGTTCGGGCTTGCCGAAGCGCGCCGACGGCGCGAACTGCCCGAGCGGCTGATAACCCCACGATCCGCCGAACGGATGCTCGGCAATCGGCATGAATTCCACGTGCGTGAAACCCATGCTCTTCACGTACGGAATCATCCGCTCCGCGAGTTCATCCCAATCGAGTCCGCGCTGACCTTGTTCCGCGACGCGCAGCCAGGATTCCGCATGCGCTTCGTAGATCGAGATCGGCGAGCGCGGCGTCTGCTTGCTGGCGCGCGACTGGATCCATTCGTGATCGGTCCACGGAAACTGCTCGATCTCGTCCACATGCGCCACGATCGACGCGGTGCCCGGCGGCTTCTCGGTCTGCATGGCGCACGGATCGGCTTTCAACGGCAGCGGATGACCATCGCGCGACAGCAGCTCGTATTTGTAGCGCGTGCCCGGCCCGACACGCGGCACGAACAATTCCCAGACGCCCGCCTGATGCCGCAGCCGCATCGGATGACGGCGGCCGTCCCACGCGTTGAAGTCGCCCACCACCGAAACGCGCCGAGCGTTCGGCGCCCATACGGCGAAGCGCACGCCCGGCACGCCGTCAAATTCCATTGGATGGGCGCCGAGGCATTCGAGCACCGCGTACGGATCGCCGCCGGCGAGCCGGCCAAGCGGCTCGTCGCCGAGCACGGGACCGAACGAATATGTGTCCTCGATTTCCTGCACCACGCCATGCCAGTCGATCCGCAAACGGTACGGCGCCGCAGTCGTGACGCGGCCCGCAAACAGCCCCGGCCGCAGTTGTTCGAGTTCGCCTAGCAGCGCACCGTCGGCGCGCGCGATCACGCTGACGTGCGCGGCGTTCGGCAACAGAGCGCGTACCACCGGCCCCGCGTCTGTCTGATGCATCCCGAGTTGCGAGAAAGGATCGGGGTGACGCGCTTCGACGAGCGCGTCGATTTCGAGCGGTTGGAGGCCTACGGCCGGATCGTGCTCACTCATAGTCGCCCTCGGCCGGATTAGGCGGTGTGGCGGCGCCTGGCGCCTGGGTTGAGGAATCGTGGCCTGGCGCGCCGGTGTCGCCGAGCAAGCGGCTGGTGAGCGCGGCGAGGCCGCGTACCGGCAAGCTGAGCCACGTCGGGCGGTTGGCCGCTTCGTAACGGATCTCGTAGGCGGCTTTTTCGATCAGGAACAGATCGAGCAAGGCCTGTTCGGCTTCGGGCGCGACGAGCGGCGTCGCGGCTTCTGCTGCCGCTGCGCGGTACTCGCTGAGGAACGTTTCGGTGGCATGCGCGCGGAAACGGTCGAACAGCGCGCGCTTGCGATCGGCGGTCTGTTGCGGCGCGGCTTCCATGGTGGACTGCGCCGCCGCGCTCGCATACGACAGCGAGCGCATCAGACCGGCCACGTCACGCAGCGGGCTCGATTTCTGACGACGTTCTTCAAGCGAGCGTGCCGGCTCGCCTTCGAAGTCGATCAGAAATGCGTCGCCTTGCGCGACCAGCACCTGGCCCAGATGGAAGTCGCCGTGAATGCGAATGCGCAGCGCGCCTGCGTCGGCGGAAACAAGATTGTCGACGGCGGCTACCAGTTCCGTGCGGCGGTCGATCAGGCTTTGCGCCAGCGCTTTGGTTTCCGGATCGCTCATCTGCTCGATGCGCGGCGCGAGCAGATCGAGCGCGCTGGCGAGCATCGCCTGTGTGCCGTCCACCCATGCCTTCACCTGCTCCGCGCTGGCGGGTTCCGGCGTGAATGCCGGGTCGTCCGTCGGCGAGGCGAGCGCCACGTGCAGTTCGCCCAGCCTTCTGCCGATCGTGCCGGCCAACGCGCTATAGCCTTCCAGCAGGATTGCCTCATTGGTGCGGTCCGGCGCCGACTGCGCTTCGGTATCGACGGCGATGGCGAGTTCGTCTACCGAGCGGCGCAGATAGTCGAGCGACCAGTTCCACGCGTCGCCCTGATTCTCGATATAGCCTTGCAGGATGCAGAGCGTATGCGGCACGCCTTCGGGATCGACGCGCACCACTTCACCATACAGCGGCGCGGTGTTCGCGTAACCCAATTGCGTTAGATAGCGGCTGATTTCGGCTTCCGGATGGACACCGCTCACGAGACGCCGCACCAGCTTCAGCACGACCGTGTCGGCGATGATCAACGAACTATTGCTCTGCTCGGCCGCGAGCCAGCGAATCTCCGGCCGTTCGCCGAGCCCTTCGAGTTCGGCGAAACGCTCGGTCGGCAGAAACTTGATTTCGCTCTTCTGCACGGTCGGCACCACGGCGCGTTCGCGCAGCTTGCGCATCACGCCATGCGCGAAGATTGGCAAGGCAAACGCGTCCGTCAGATGTCCCACGTTGCGGCCGCGCCGCACGCGCGCGAAGGCGAGTTGCTTGAACAACGGGAAAGTGGTTTCGCCACCCCACGTAATCGCGATCGGCACCACGTAGCGTTCGGTATGACCGCCCACGTCCGCTTCGATTTCGGTGAAGGCGAAGCCGCCGTGCGGAATCGTGGTCAATGCCGCAAGCCGCACGGCATTGAGCTTCTGATCCTTCGACGCAAACCAGCGGCGCCGGCTCAGCCACGAGGGCAGCACTTCCGATTCGAGCAAACGCACGTTCTCCGGCGTCGGACCGACCTGGCCTTCGCGGATCACGATCGTGACGAATTCCGGCAGCGATTCCGAATGAGCCTGTGCCCACGTTGGACGCTGGCCGCCCGGGCACAGCATGAACCACAGGAAGCCGTACGGCGGGAACGTCAGCAGATAAGTCAGTTGACCGATGGCCGGGAACACGGAATCCGCAGTCATTTCGATCGGCACCGACCCGTTGAACTCGGACAGATCGAGCTCCACCGCTTGCGGCGCGCGCGACAGATTCGCCACGCACAGGATCGGCGGTTCGCCTGGCATCTCGCGCAGATACGCGAGAATCTTGCGGTTTTCCGGCTTCAGGAAGCGGATCGTGCCGCGTCCGAAAGTCTGTTTCGCGCGGCGCGTGGCGAGCATGCGCCGGGTCCAGTTCAGCAGCGAGTGCGGGTCGCGGCTCTGCGCTTCCACGTTCACCGCGTCGAAACCGTATAGCGAGCCCATGACCGGCGGCAGCACCAGTTGCTCAGGATCGGCGCGCGAAAATCCGCCGTTGCGATCCGACGACCACTGCATCGGCGTACGCACGCCGTCGCGGTCGCCCAGGTGGATGTTGTCGCCCATGCCGAGTTCGTCGCCGTAATAGATCACGGGCGTGCCGGGCATGGAAAGCAGCAGCGAATTGATCAGTTCGATACGGCGGCGGTCGCGCTCCATGAGCGGCGCGAGGCGGCGGCGAATGCCGAGATTCAGGCGCGCGCGGCGATCGCTTGCGTAGGTGTTCCACAAGTAGTCGCGCTCGGAATCCGTGACCATTTCCAGCGTCAGTTCATCGTGATTGCGCAGGAAAATCGCCCACTGATTCGTTTCGGCGAGGTCCGGCGTTTGCCGCATGATGTCGGTGATCGGGAAGCGGTCTTCGCTCGCAATCGACATGTAGATGCGCGGCATCAGCGGGAAGTGGAACGCCATGTGGCATTCGTCTTCGTCGCCGAAATATTCCTTCACGTCTTCCGGCCACTGGTTGGCTTCGGCGAGCAGCATCCGGTTCGGATATTCGGCGTCGATGGTGGCGCGAATTTTCTTTAAAATCGCGTGCGTTTCCGGCAGGTTCTCGTTGTTCGTGCCTTCACGTTCCACCAGATACGGCACCGCGTCGAGCCGCAGCCCGTCGATGCCCATATCGAGCCAGAAGCGCATCACCTGCAGCACTTCTTTCAGCACGGCCGGATTGTCGAAATTCAGATCGGGCTGGTGCGAGTAGAAGCGGTGCCAGTAATACGCGCCCGCCACCGGATCGTGCGTCCAGTTGGACGGCTCCGAGTCGATGAAGATGATCCGCGTTTCCTGGTACTTCTGATCGGTGTCGGACCACACGTAGTAGTTGCGGTGATTCGAGCCCGGCTTCGCGCGCCGCGCGCGCTGAAACCACGGATGCTGATCGGACGTGTGGTTGATCACCAGCTCCGTAATCACGCGAATGCCGCGTGCGTGCGCTTCCTGAATGAAGCGCTTCACGTCGGACAGGTTGCCGTAGTCCGGGTGCACATTGCGGTAGTCGGCGATGTCGTAGCCGTCGTCGCGTCGTGGCGACGGATAGAACGGCAGCAGCCAGATCGCGTTCACACCGAGTTCGGCAATGTAGTCGAGCTTCGCGATCAGGCCGGGAAAGTCGCCGACGCCATCGTTATTCGCGTCGAAGAACGACTTGATGTGTACCTGATAGATGATCGCGTCTTTGTACCAGAGCGGATCGTCGCTCAAGGCCGCAGGCTTGCCGCGCCGATTGGTGCGCGGCTTGGCCGTATTGCCAGGAGCATTGCCCACCGGTGATTGTGTCGTGGTTTCAGCTGGGTCGTCACGCTTCATGTCGCACCTTCCGTTGAGGTTGGGTTGCCAGCGTCTGCGTGATGAACGCTGTCGGAGTCGCTGTCGGCTTCATCCGGCCGGTCGGCGGGCAGACCGCCGAGCGGCGCGATGCGCCAGATCGAGAACGGCTGACCCGACCCGAGCTGGACGTGCTGCCAGCGGCCGTGCCATTCGAAGCGGGCGCCGGTCATCTGGTCGATGACTTCCAGCGGGCCATGATCGTGCAGATTCCATTTCTGGAAAGTCTCCCACGACAATTCGATATCCGCGCCCTGTTCGTTGAACGGGTCGAGATTGATCGCGACGAGGATCACGTTGTCGCGCGACTCGGTCGCCTTTTCGAAGAACAGGATGTGGTCGTTGTGCGCGGGCAGGAATGTCAGGCCGAGATGCGTTTGCAATGCCGGGTTCGCGCGGCGAATGCGGTTCAGCGCAGTGATCTCGCCGGCGATGTTGCCGGGCCGGTTCCAGTCCCACGCGCGCAACTGGTACTTCTCGGAGTCGAGATATTCCTCGCTGTTCGGCAGCGCGGCAGCCTCGCATAGCTCGAAACCACTATACACGCCCCACAAACCGGCCAGCGTCGAAGCGAGTGCGGCGCGAATCAGAAAGCCCGTGCGTCCCTGCGATTGCAGATGCCGCGGGTTGATATCGGGCGTATTGACGAAGAAGTTAGGCCGGTATGAATCGCGCGCGCCGGTCTGCGTAAGCTCGGTCATGTACTCGATGAAATCGCGCTTGGATTCCCGCCACGTGAAGTACGTGTACGACTGCGAGAAGCCGATCTTGCCGAGCCGGTTCATCATTCTCGGCCGCGTGAAGGCTTCGGCGAGAAAGATCGTGTCGGGATAGCGCGCCCGCACATCGCCGATTACCCATTCCCAGAACGGCAGCGGCTTGGTGTGCGGATTGTCGATGCGGAAAATATGCACGCCCGCTTCGATCCAGAACAGGAAGACGTCGCGCAGCGCGAGCCACAAATCGGGTTTGGCGTCGTGCGCGTAGAAGTCGGGATTGACGATGTCCTGGTACTTCTTCGGTGGATTTTCCGCGTAGCGCAGCGTGCCGTCGGGGCGCCACGCGAACCACGTCGGATGCTCCTTCAGCCACGGGTGATCCGGCGAACATTGCACCGCGAAGTCGAGCGCGATTTCCAGGCCGTGCGCGTGTGCGGCGGCGAGCATCGCCTTGAAATCGTCGAGCGTGCCGAGTTGCGGATGCACGGCCGTATGGCCGCCTTCAACCCCGCCGATCGCATAAGGGCTGCCGACATCGCCCGGCTGCGCGGTCAGCGTGTTGTTGCGGCCTTTGCGATTCGCCACGCCGATGGGGTGAATCGGCGGGAAATACAGCACGTCGAAGCCCATGTCGCGAATGCGCGGCAGCTTGGCCGTGACATCGGCGAAAGTGCCGTGGCGCGATTCGTCGTCGCTCATCGAGCGCGGGAAGATCTCGTACCAGCTCGCGAAGCGCGCGGCGGTGCGCTCGGCGTCGATCTTGTAGATGACCGGATCGCGGCTCAGGAATGGGCGGTGGCGCGCGGCGGTCATCGCCTTCGCCGTGGTCGGCGAGAGCAGCAGCGCGAGCTTCGTTTCCGCGTCGGCCTTGGTGAACAGTTTGACGATATGCTCGAGCGGTTCAATGTGCGCGCCTTCCGTGGTTTCGACCTCGGCGAGCACTAGCGCGAACAGATGCGACGCTTCGTCGAGTTCGAGTTCGACGGTTTGTCCCGCCTTCAGCTTCTTCTGCACGTGCTCGACCAGCGAAGCGAAGTCGTCGCGCCACGCGATCACGGTAAATTCGTGACGGCCCATGCGTTCGAGCGGAATGCGCGCCTTCCAGATGTCGAGGCCGGCGGGTTGCGCCGGCTCCATCAGCACTTCGTGCCACGCGGTTTCATCGGCGGCGCGCCAGATCACGGCGGCGGCGATCTTGTCGTGACCTTCGGCGAAAATCGCGGCGGTGATTTCGGCGCGTTCGCCCACGCTGCGCTTGGCCGCGAAGCGGCCGTTATCGACCGAGGGCGTCACGCTCTCGATGGCCACGCGCGGCGCGCTCAGCGCTTCGACCACGGTCTTGCGGCCGCTGCGCTTGCTGTTCGCCTTGTCGATGGGCGGCGCGAGACGGATCGGCTTTTCTGTGACCGCGCGGAACAGGCGGACCGCGCCAGGCGCAAGCGTGAATGACGTGAGCGTGGCGGGTGAGGCGTTGTCGGGCGCATCGAGCGGCACGAAGCGCGTGAAGTTACCGGGCACGCCCGCGAGAAAGCGCGCGGGATCGACGCGTACCGGCGCGCCGAGTTCGGGGTTGATCGCGATGAGGATCGCTTCGTTGGCATCGCGCAGGTCGGGCTGGTCGGCGCGCAGCAACACCGACGCCGGTGCGCCGGGACCACTGAGCGGGCGCAATTCACCATTGGCGTGCAGCGTTTTCGTTTTACTCGCCACCAGGTTCACGTGCGTGATGGCTTCCGAGAGATCGAATTTTTTGGCTTGGGCGGCGAGGGCGAAATGCGCAGCGTCGCCGCAGGTTTGCGACATCGGCTCGGCGATACCGTACTCGAAACCCATCGGCATCATCCAGCCCGTGCCGATCGAAGCCGAGGCAAACAGCGCGCGCCGGTAAGCCCGCTCGACGATGGCGGCGTCGTGCACATCGGTCAGCTCGGCGGCAAGGCGGGTGCCGTACGGCGCTTCAGGAAAGCCGATGGGCGCGGCGATGCGCGCGAGCGCGGCATGTTCCTCGACCATCCAGCTTGCGCGGAAGTCCCACCAGCGCACCGACGAGAACACGCTGTCGAAGCCGGCGCCTTGCAGGCCGAGCAGATCGTCACGCGCCAGGCCGGGCGTGGCGGCAAGAAAGCGTACCTCGGGATGCTGTGCGCGGACCGCGTCGCTCAATTGCCGCCAGATGGCGGCGGGCACGCGATGCGGCGAATCGAAGCGAAACCCGCCCACGCCGGCCTCGGCCAGCGCCAGCAGTTGCTGCGTCCACCAACCGACTAGCGCGGCGCTGCTGCCGGCCTCGTTGAAGTTCGCATACGCGACGTTGTCCTCGCGATGCACATGGCGCGGATCGAGCCGCGCCTCTTCAGATTCGAAGGGATGGAACCAGTCGGCGTGTTCGGCGTACAGCGCGCCATCCGCGGCCATCCGGTCGATCACCAGATCGGCCAGCAAGGTCAGGCCGTTCTGCTTCGCCGCGTTCGCAAGCGTGCGAATCGCCTCGGTAGCGGATTGCTGCCGGGTTTCGAACAACGGATGCAGGCGGGCGTGGTTGCCGACCACCTGTCCGTGACCGGCCTGTCCCGGCTCGAAGAGGCTGCCGATCAGCGCGTGATCGAAGCCCAGCGCGGCTGCATGCGCGAACTGTGCAGGCCATGCATCGAGCGGCCCAACCAGAAGTGAATGAAAAAAGTAAATCCGCGGCGCGTACCCGTTTCGAGGTTCCATCGATGGTTTCCAGATTCGTCCTGCTGCGGTGTGGATGCAGTTGGCATGCGATCACAGCGCTCATTGGGCTTCCAGAGCCGGATACCGCGCGATGCGTAAAGCGAAGGCGCGTACTGGTCAATGTAGTGCAAAGATCGTCACGCCGCTGGCCAGTAAGGGGTGCTTTGACGCCAGGCGTCGATTGCACGGGCCGGCCAGATCGATTCGGGAGACGCAGCAAACGCTGTGCCAGTGCGGCTTGAGCGAGAGCGATGGATAGCTGAGCGGACGCCCTGCAGTAAGGTTCGCAGGCAGGTGCGGAAAAGGCGCGAGCCGTCAGGAGACGTCGAATGCACGGCCGCCGCGTGTAAAACGGGCGGCTGCGGTCCGGGATTTACACGTGGTGTTTCAGTGGCGGGGCGATGGCCGCAAAAGGCGGCGTTTTATGCGGCAAGCGTTTTCGCGAGGGCGCTTTGTGTCGACAGTATTACGAGCCGAGCAAGCCTGCCGCGATGTTCACGCACAATCCCAGCACAGCCACATTGAAGTAGAACGACAGGACGGATTGCGCGAGCGCCGCGCGGCGGAGCGAACGCGAGCGCAACACTACGTCCGACGTTTGCGAGGCCACGGCAATGGTGAACGAAAAATACAGGAAGTCCCAGTAGTCCGGCTGGAGCGCGTGGTCGGGAAACAGCAGCGGCGTTTCCTTCGCATCGGTGTCGTAGTAAAGCCGCGCATAGTGCAGCGTGAAGATGGTCGGGATCAGGAACCATGCGCCGAACAGCGTGAGCCCGGTCAGCACATAGTGCCAAACGGTGGAAGCGCCTGCCGTGCCCTTGGCCGAGGCCAGTTCCATCACGATGGCCACAATACTCGCGATGGTCGCCACGCAGATCACCATCAGCACCACGCCTGCGTTCTCGTCGTCGCGACGGGCGAATTCGCGCACGCGGCCTTCGTCGGCGACAGCCATGTGCACCCAGATCATCGCCAGATAACTCCAGATGGTTGCGTCCCAGCCGGCCAGCACGCGGACCATCGGGCGTGTGTGCGCGGGCACGAGCAGCGCGCCGACGACGCCGAGCGCAAGGCCGACCAGCATGCGCGGCCGATTGCGAAGAACCTGTGGATAGTATTTGGTGAGCATGGAATGTCGGGGTTGGGCTCTCAGTGTCGCGGATTCTACCCGCGCCGGGTGCATCATTTGTCGAATGGACGGGTCACAGGCTATAGTCTTTCGCAACGCCCTTGCGCGCCGCTTTCAGTTGAAAGGCGATTGGCAGGCGGCCCGGTTTTTTGCCGGGCATGCCATGTTGTGCAGGCGGTTTCATACGGATGTCATCAGCATGGCGTCATTCAGTTCGCACTCGGTGCGCGCTTGCTCATAAAAGACCGCTCAAGCGGCGCTTAGACCAGGTTTGGGGTAGAGATCGACGCCACGCGCGAATGGCAACACGCCGCGGTCGCGAGGCACGTTGAGAATCACTCACCATCTGGAGTCCCCATGACAGATGTACCCAACAACAATGATGCGCACCACGTAGTGACGCATCCAGCAGAGTTGTCGCCGTCCGCATCGTTTTCCGCTTCGCGCAGAGCATGGGTGCTCGGCGCATGCGCGGCGGCCGCGGCGCTCGCGTTCGCCGGCGCCGGCCGCTCGCTTTCATGGATCGCCCCGGCGTTTGCCGACACGCCCGCAGGCGGCGGCCTCGACGCTTTCCTCGCACTCTCGCAGCGCCTCACCGGCCGCACGGGCTTCGATGCCGCGCTCGGCAAACGCGTGTACGGCGCGCTCGTCAAATCGGATAGTCAGTTCACGCAGAACGTCGCCGCGCTCAATACATGGCTGCAAGGTCATGGCGGCGTGCCGTCCGATACCGTCACGCAGGCTTTGCAAGTCGACCAGCCCGCGCTCGCCAAAACCGTGAGCGCGATCATGCGCGCGTGGTATCTCGGCCTCGTTGGCGAGATGCCGCACGTGGATGTGGTCGCTTATGAAAAGGCCTTGATGTTCGAGCCTGTCAAGGACGTGCTCACGATTCCGTCCTATTGCCGGGACGTGCCGTTCTACTGGACGAAGAAACCGCTGAGCGCTTGAAGACGTTCCTCTCGCGCGTGCCGCGTCGCTTGATTGATCATTCGACGCAGCGCTGGCACGTGAATACAACAAGCCTGCAAGAGGGCAACAATGGCAAACAAAAATTCCGCCGACATCGTCGTGGTCGGTTCGGGCGTAGCGGGCGGACTGGTCGCGCATCAGATGGCGCTCGCCGGCGCGTCGGTGATTCTGCTCGAAGCCGGGCCGCGCATTCCGCGTTGGCAGATCGTCGAGAACTTCCGCAACTCGCCGGTCAAGTCGGACTTTGCGACGCCGTATCCATCGACGCCGTACGCGCCGCATCCCGAGTACGCGCCCGCCAACAATTATCTGATCCAGAAAGGCGACTATCCCTATAGCTCGCAGTACCTGCGGCTGGTAGGCGGCACGACCTGGCATTGGGCGGCGGCCGCATGGCGGCTGTTGCCGTCGGACTTCCAGTTGCACAAGCTGTACGGCGTGGGACGCGACTGGCCGTATCCGTATGAAACGCTGGAGCCCTGGTATTCGGCGGCTGAAGTGCAACTCGGCGTGTCCGGCCCCGGCAATTCGATCGATCTCGGCTCGCCGCGCTCGAAGCCCTATCCGATGAACCCGCTTCCGCTTTCGTACATGGATCAGCGTTTCAGCGACGTGCTCAATGCGCAAGGCTTCAAGGTCGTGCCCGAGCCGGTGGCGCGCAACAGCCGTCCGTACGATGCGCGGCCTACCTGCTGCGGCAACAACAATTGCATGCCGATCTGCCCGATTGCCGCGATGTACAACGGCGTCGCGCATGCGGAGAAAGCCGAACAGGCCGGCGCGAAACTGATTCCCGAAGCCGTGGTGTATCGCGTCGAAGCGGACAACAAAGGGTTGATCACGGCGGTCCACTACAAGGACCCGAACGGCAACAGCACGCGCGTGACCGGCAAACTGTTCGTGCTTGCCGCGAACGGCATCGAGACGCCGAAGCTGATGCTGATGTCGACATCCGATAAATTCCCGCATGGCGTCGGCAACAGTTCCGATCAGGTGGGCCGCAACCTGATGGATCATCCGGGCACGGGTGTCACGTTCCTCGCCAATGAACCGCTGTGGCCCGGACGCGGACCGATGGAGATGACCTCGATTGTCAACTTCCGCGATGGCGCGTTCCGTTCGGACTACGCCGCAAAAAAGCTGCATCTCTCGAACGGCGTGCCGACCATGAGCGTGACCGCCGACCTGCTGAAAAAAGGCCTGACCGGCGCCGAACTCGACCGGCAGATACGCGACCGCGCGGCGCGCACGCTGAACATCAACAGCTTCCACGAGCATCTGGCCGAGCCGCAGAACCGCGTGGTGCCGTCGGCAGATCACAAGGATTCGCTCGGCATTCCGCAGCCGGAAATCTATTACTCGATCAACGACTACGTGAAGAAAAGCGCCGCCAACACGCACGAAGTGTATGCGCAGATCGCCGCGCTGTTCGGCGGCGCCGAGGTCACCTTCGACGACACCTTCGCGCCGAACAATCACATCATGGGCACTACGATCATGGGCAGCGATCCGGCGGATTCGGTCGTCGATGCGGACTGCCGCACGCATGACCACTCCAATCTGTTCATCGCCAGCAGCGGCGTGATGCCGACCGCGGCATCGGTGAATTGCACGCTGACGATCGCGGCCTTGTCGCTGAAGTTGGCCGACAAGCTCAAGCGTGAAATCTGAGCGTGAACGGAGAGCCACAATGACGAAGAACACCTCTCGCGCGCAGCCGCTCGATGCACGGGCGCGGAACGTCCGCCGCCGTCACCTCAGGGTCACGACGCTGGCCGCGATTTTTTCGCTGTTCGCGCTGTATATCGCCTGGTATGAGGCGCACGGTCCCAGCACGCAACGCAACGATGAACTGCCGATCACCCAGGCTCGCGCCGACGACGCTTCGCAAGCGGTCAACGGCGCGGCCTTGCCGGCCACGGCGGCCGGCAGCGACCTGGTCAAGCGCGGCGAATACCTTGCGCGCGTGGGCGATTGCGTGGCGTGCCATACGGCGGACAAAGCGCGGCCCTTCGCGGGCGGCCTGCCGATCAACACGCCGTTCGGCACTATCGTGACGCCGAACATCACGCCCGATCCGGATACGGGCATCGGTCAATGGAGCGACGCCGATTTTCTGCGCGCCATGCATGAGGGCATCGGCAAAGGCGGCGAGCGGCTGTATCCGGCCTTTCCGTACGCGGAGTACACCAAGGTCACCGATCAGGATGTGCTGGCCATTCGCGCGTATCTGAAAACGCTCACGCCGATCCACTACACGCCGCCGCGCAACAGCCTGAATTTTCCGTTCAATCAGCGCTGGCTGATGGTTTTCTGGAACCTGTTCAATTTCACCGAGGGCCGTTTCGTGCCCGATCCCAAGCAAAGCGCCGAATTGAATCGCGGCGCGTATCTGGTGCAAGGGCTCGCGCATTGCGAGGAATGTCATACGCCGCGCAATTTCACGCAGGGTTTGAAGTCGAGCGCGCGTTTCTCCGGCGCGGTGCAGGCCGGCTGGCACGCGTACAACATCACCTCCGACAAAAACAGCGGCGTGGGCAACTGGAGCGACGACGAACTGGTGTCGTATCTGTCGACCGGTGCGGCGCCGGGCCGTGCCAATGCGGCCGGTCCGATGGCCGAAGTGGTGACCGACAGCACGCAATATCTGACGCGTGAAGATCTCCGCTCGATCGTTGCGTATCTGCGCGCCGTGCCGCCGATCAGCGGCGGCGAATCGCGCCCGCGCGACCAGTGGGGCAATCCCGCCGACGACGTGACGGCGCTGCGCGGCACTGCCGTCCATGCCGTAAACGGTGCGCAACTGTTCGTCGCCAATTGCGCGAGCTGCCACGGCTGGACGGGGCAAGGCGTGGGTGCGAGCGCGACGGGGGCTTATCCGTCGCTGATTCATAACTCGGCGGTGGGGGCGAGCGATGCCAACAATCTGGCGATGGTGATTCTGCACGGCGTCACTCGTACGACGAAACAGGCAGACGTGTTGATGCCCGCATTCGCCAATCAACTCACCGACGACCAAGTAGCCGCCATCACCAACTATGTGACCAAACAGTTCGGCAATCCCCAGTCCACCGTGACGGCCGATCAAGTCGGCAAATTGCGAACTCAGCAATAGTGACCACGCAGACGGCTGTTTCCGGTAAGGCCTGCCGAAAACGAGCCGCTTTTGCGATGATTTGCGTCATTCCCGGCCCCCACGGCGCCAGGAAACGATGGGCAGCGCGCATACGAATCGCGGATGCCGCATTATCATGGACTCATGGCTACCGTACTCGTCAATTCCGTTCAGCATCACCTGGCCAACCAGAGCGGCCGCGACTTTGTGGTCGGCGATCTGCATGGCTGCGTCGATGCATTGCGCTATCTGCTGAGCGTGATCACGTTCGATCCGACGCGGGACCGGTTGTTTTCGGTCGGCGATCTGGTGGACCGCGGCGAGCATTCCGAACTGGCATTGGCGCTGCTCGACAAGCCGTGGTTTTTCCCTGTGCTCGGCAATCATGAGGACACGCTGTGCGCCGTCGCCGACGGACGCTTGCGGCGCCAGTGGTGGTATGGAATCGGCGGCATCTGGGCAGCGCAATTGTCCGACGAACGCTTGCAGCACTACGCAGAAGTTTTGCGCGGGTTGCCGCTTGTGCGCGTGGTGGGCAGCGGCAAGGACCGCTTCAATGTTCTGCATGCCGAATTTTTCGGCTCGGACGCGGAACTCGACGCGGGCAATTTCTCCGACGAAACCCGCCAGCGATTGCTGTGGGGCCGCGACCTGGCGCTGGGCAATAGCGATCCGCAGCGGCAGCGCGGACTCTCGCTGACTTATTGCGGCCACACGCCGATGCGCGACATCAAGCAGGTCGGCTCGCAGCTGTTCATCGACACCGGCGCGTTCGGGCCGGGCGGCAAGCTTACGATCGTGGAGCCGCTCGCGTTGAGGCGCTGGTCCGTCTCAACCGAAGAGGCGCGAGCGGAAGGTGCGGCGGCGTTGGCGCTGCCTTGACGGCGGGCGACGCGCGCTGGCTGCACGTCTGCCGCGTATTGGCCGCACATGGGACACATGCCGGCCGCGCATGAGCTACGCATCGGCCATTCAGGCCACCCGATCAGCCGACCTGGCTAAGTTCGAACACCATATCCACGCTCGTGCCGTTCCAGTTGTATTCCAGATAAGCCGCGTGATGGCAATCGCGTAGCAGCGTGGTTTTGAAAGCGGCGAGGCACTCACCGCCGTCATCCCGAACCGACGGATACACGATACCTGGCGCACCCGCCTCGCGGACGCGCCGGCCGAGCGATTGTCCGGCCAGGTAGTCGTCCGGTGAGAGCACCGCGATATCCACCGACGTGTCGTCGCGTATGTCCACCACGTTGCCTTGCGCGACGACGGTGTAGAGGCGCATCTGCTGGCGCATGGGCGGCTCGGCGGTTGCCTCCAGAAATTTCCCCGTGTGATAACGCGTTTCGGCGATCGCGGTGGCGCGCGAGCGGGCGCAATAGAACACGCCGTATGTGCCGTCCGAGAAACGGCTGCCAAGCGGATTCAGATGCGTCAACGCGGCCATGATCGGCCCGTAGCCCGATCCGAAGCGGCGCTCCTCGCGCGGCACCAGATCGAGTTCGCCGACTTCGGTGCGCAGGCGGTCGTTGGTCATCGCTTCGAGCGCGTATAGCGCGTCGAAATCTTCCGGCGAAGCAACCCGGTCGAATAGATTGACGGCCGGAAAGCGCGTCGGAATCACGCGATACGCGGGCGACCAATCGAGCGGCGCCGTGCGCCAGCGGTCCTGCCAATGCGGTTGTGTCACGCCCAGCCGCCTCGCATTGCGTCGAGATACTGGCGCACGGCCACGAGGTCGCTGATGTTGCCCGCCAGCATGCGGTCCAGCGCGCGGCGGCCGCCGAACGGCGGCGCGCTATTGGGGCGTTTGATCCAGGTATCGGCGGCGCTGGCCTGCGGCAGCAGGATTTGCAATGCCTTGTAGATGCCGAGCAGCAGCGACAGGCGTTCGAGCGTGTCGCGCCCGAGACGGGCCGTTTCAGGCGCCGCCTTCCATTTGAAATAGGTGGAGCGGCCCGGCGAACCGAGCAGCACGATCTGTTCTTCCGCGCTCAGGTCCCAGTCGCGCGCAATGTTGAAGAACGCGCGTAGACCCGCCGCGGACATTTCCGTTAGCGTGGGTTCCGAAACCGGCCGACGAATCGGTGCTTCGGGTTGAGTGGCACGGGCAGCGTGAGCCATGAACAGGTAAGTCCTAATTTGTACTTGAAATTTATATTAGTCTAAATATGGATTTTTGCAAGAGAATATAATCCTCGCTCGTTGAAAAAATCGAAGATCAGGAGAAGCAGGAGATGGGCGTTCGAGCAGTAGCAGCAGGAGCGGCGCTTGCCGTGTGGTGTGTGTCGGGCACGGCGTCGGCCGCCGGTTATGCCGAAGTGTGGAATCCGCCCGAGGCGAGCGGGCATGTCACGAAGCAGTCGGGCGAGGCCAAGTCTGCTGCCGCGTCGAAAGCCGGGCCGAAAGCCGGGCCGAAAGCCGGGCCGAAGGCCGCTTCGAAAGCTGCCACGAAGCACGCCGCGCCACGCGTCGTGGCAGCAAGCGGACATGGCAGCAAACCGGCTCGTTCGGCTCATCCGCAGACTGCCCGCGCGGTGGCGAAAACTGGCGTGAAAAATCCGGCCTTATTGCATGGGAAGGTGCCGGCGGCGTCCGCGAGCGTTAGCGCCAAGGCGGCAAACGCAACGAGCAATCCGGCCACCGCCAGCAGCGGTTCGCTGCCGCCAATTCTTCACTGAGCCACCGTCAGCCGTGCGTTCGCGTTTTCGGCTTGCAGCCCGGCGGACTCAGCGCCCTGCGCCCAAGTTCGAGAATGCGTGTCGACACGCTTTTCCAGGCGTGGAGACGGGACCTTCCACGGGTGCCAAAACAACCCGACGTCTGCGGGTTGCTTCAGTGTCAAGTCGATCCGCTCGCCGCGTTCGAGCCGACCGATAGCGGCCGATGATCGGAAAACGTTTCTTGCCTCCTGTATTCTGCGCCCCAGCGACCGTCATCGTGCGAGGCAAAAAGCTCGCGCACCGGCAGGTCATGTGTGCAATTTCTATCGGCAGGCAAAGCTCGTCATGCAAAAAACGATCAGCGAAAACTCTCTGGTTCGCCGTCTGAAGCTGAATCAGCTGATGATCTTCGACCGCGTACTCGAAACGCGGTCGGTCATGCGCGCCGCCAACGAGTTGAATCTCACGCAGCCAGCCGTGACCAGACTAATTCAGGAACTGGAGTCGTATTTCGGCGAAGCGCTATTTTTCCGGTCAAATCGCGGCGTCGTTCCGACGGTTCTGGGCGCGCTGCTCGGGCGGCGCGTGAAGTCGCTGATGGCCGAGATTCGTTACATGACGGACGAGGTGAACGACTTTCGGCTCGGCACGAGTGGCCATGTGGTCGCCGGCACATTGATCTCGGCTTCGGCGCGGTTGCTCCCGCATGCAATCACGGCTCTCAAGGCGCGTTCGCCCAGGGTGCTCGTGACCGTGCGCGAGGGCACCACCGCACAGCTCTTTCCTGCGCTCGCCACCGGCGATCTCGACGTCGTGGTCGGCCGTCTGCCCGAACAGGAATTACCCATCGCGAGCGCTTTTCCATTGACCCACGAAGTGCTCTTCGAGGAATCGATGTGTGTCGTGGTCGGTAAGGGCTTTAGTGCGTCGAGTTGCCGCATCGAGCATTTGTCCCAGCTGGCGGAATCGCCGTGGATTTTGCCTACGCCCGATTCGCCGTCGCGGCTGGCGGCGGAGCACTTGTTTCGCGCAGCCGGCTTGCCGTTGCCGGTCGACATTGTCGAATCGCTTTCGCTGCTGACCAATATTGGATTGCTGCTGGAAACGCAGCGGGTTGCGCTGATGCCCCGCGTCGCCGCCCGCCAGTTCGAAGCTGCGGGTGTTTTGCGCATCCTCGATCTGCCCGAAACGGGCGCGTTTGGCACGATCGGTTTCTCAGTGCGCTCGAACAAGCAACATAGCGCTGCGTGCCTCGCGTTCATAGAATGCCTGCGCCGCGTGGCCACCGATACGACGCACGAAATCGGCTAAGCGGGGGCTGAAAGCCTGACGGGACGCGCGTGGGTATGCATCTTTCGCATACCCAACGACGAAACCCTGATTTTCGTTTCCCGCGCGCTGCTCATAGACTTCGCTCATACCTTGATCTGGGAGGAGACACTGTGGTCGCGGATCGGCTCGCGCCGCGCGTACTGAGCGGCTATTGCGGCTCACGCGTGAGTCGCGCACAGGCACCGCGATCATGAAGAACGTCGCCGACGGCGTGAAGGATATCTCGTTCGAACTCGGCGGCACGAATGCCGCAGTACATCCCGATCTGAGCGAGCAGGCAAAGCAGAAGATACTTGGCGGGAATGCGCCCGGGTTCTTCAACATTAATTGAACATTCAATAATCGTTGCTCTTGAATCAAAGGTGAAGAAATGGAAAGGGGATATACGTTCGTACTCGTTCACGGCGCCTGGCACTACGGGGACCTGTGGGCGCCTGTCGCCGAAAACCTCAGGATTGCCGGGCACGAAGTCCATACTCCGACTGTGGCGGGGCATGCGTACAACGCCCAGCCGCGCGAGCGTGATGTCGGCCACGCAGACGGGGTGGCTTCCGTCGTCGAATATATCCGGCGCAACGGGTTGAAGAATATCGTGCTGGTGGGGCACAGCTTCGGCGGGTCGATTATTTCTCGAGTCGCCGAAGAGGTTCCCGAGCTTATCAGGCGCCTCGTCTACTGGAACGCATTCGTGCTGAAAGACGGCGAGAGCGTGGCTGATGTGTCGCCGCCGACTTACAACCTGATGATGGACGCAATCGCAGAGGAGCGCGGAGACAATTGCGTGGTGCTTCCGTATCAGGTTTGGCGAGACGGCTTTATCGGCGACGCGGACGAGGCCACTGCAAAGCATACTTACGGCCTGTTGTGCCCGGAACCTTATCGGATGCTGACCGATAAGGTTCCATTGAAGAGCTTCGACAAGCTGCAAATTCCGAAGTCCTACCTGAATGCTCAAGCGGATGTAGCAATGCCGCCCGGGGAGTACGCATGGTTCCCGCGCTTTGCGGAGCGTCTATTTCCTTGCCGCGTCGTGCACATGAGTGGCAGTCACCAGGTCATGTTCTCGAATCCTGCCGGCCTCGCCGAAAAGATTATCCAGGCCGGCCGGGATTAACGCGAGCACAAACCATTCAGATTATTGCCAAATGGTGGAGACGAGTTCTCTATAACATCAATCACATTCCATTCGGAAGCGATGGCGTAATGAGACATGCGCCATTCAAAAGACAACCATGAATGAACAGGATAATCACGCATCCGGCCTTGGTGATGCGGGACGCCGTCATTTTCTGAAAGCCGCGAGTGCCGCGGTCGCATCTGCCGGAGTCGATCTGCCGGCTTTCGCGAATGCCACTTCCGACCGGCCTGCCGCGAACAGGCGTACTGTGGCGCCCGCGCCTGCCGTGCCGCCGAAAGGGTACAACATTCTGTTTATTCTGACGGACCAGGAACGTCACTTCGACACCTGGCCGTTCCCTGTACCGGGCCGCGAACGGTTAAAGCGCGACGGAATAACATTCGCGAATCACCAGATCGCGGCCTGTGTGTGTTCTCCTTCGCGCTCCACGATCTATACGGGATCGCACACGCCGCAAACTGGTGTGTTCGACAATGCGGGCTTGCCGTGGCAACCCGATATGTCCACCGGCATTCGTACCATTGGCCATATGATGCGGGACGCAGGCTATCACGCCGCTTATCTGGGGAAATGGCATCTCAGCAAGAGTCTGCACGAAACGGGCAGCCCGTATACCGCACCGATCAACGCTTATAACAAGTCGATGCAGGACTATGGTTTCGACGACTATTTCGGTGTCGGAGATCTCATTGGCATGGTACGAGGCGGTTACGACTACGACGGTATCACCGCAGGTGCCGCCGTGAGCTGGCTCAGGCAACGCTCCGAGAATAGCAAGCCCTGGTTTCTGGCAGTGAATCTTGTCAATCCGCATGACGTCATGTTCGTCGATACAGATCGGGGAAACGATGATTTGCAGAATCGCCGTCATCCGCTGCTTGGCAATGCAAGGCCGCCGCGTGACGTGATCTACGATGCGCGCTGGAACGAACCTCTTTCCGTTTCCCGGCGTCAACCGTATGACGCGCCAGGACGTCCGGCCGCGCACGGAATGTACAACATGGCTCATGCCAATCTCGTAGGCGGATATCCGCTCAATGACGAGCGTATCAAGGTCTACCAGGACTATTACTTCAATTGCATTCGCGATTGCGACCGCCATATTGAGCGATTGCTCGATGCGCTCGTCGATATGAATCTTGACGACAATACTATCGTCGTTATGAGTTCGGATCACGGCGACCACGTCGGCGCCCACCAACTCGTCGGGAAAGGGGCGACAGCATATCGCGAGCAGAATCATGTGCCGCTTGTAATCCGGCATCCGGCCTATCCGGGCGGAGAGGTGTGTCGTTCCCTGACGTCACACATGGATCTCGTGCCTACCTTGCTCGACTTGACAGGCATGGACACAAAGGACGCCGCGCGAATCGGAGGAAAGGCGTTGAAGGGATCGAGCCTTGTTCCACTGCTGCGTTCACCCGAAAACTCCTCAATCGACGCAGTTCGCCCAGCCGCATTGTTCTGCTACGCAATGCTCCTCTATTACGACAGCGAGTGGATGCTCAGGGAACTGAGCATGCTTTTCGACAGAAAGACTCCGCCGGAAGAGATTCACCGCAGAATTCGGGCGCAGCAACCGGATTTCGGAAAGCGCGGTGCGATTCGCAGCGTGTATGACGGCAGATATAGATTCAGTCGTTATTTCTCGCTGATGGATTTCAACTTGCCGCGCAATGTCGATGAGTTATTCGCACATAACGATGTCGAGCTTTACGACCTCGAGAGCGACCCGCATGAACTGCGCAATCTTGCGCTCGAACGCAGGCATCACGAAGGGCTATTGCTCGCCATGAACGAAAAATTGAATTTGCTTATTGATGCCGAAATCGGTAAGGACAACGTGGACGGTATGCCGATCCGTGACGGCAAAGTACAGTTTGCGTTCCATTCGCACGCTTAGAAGCCGTCGGCGCGGCTAACGTACACAAAGACGGCCGATGCCCGCAAGCCGAGGCCCTCGTGTAGGCCGGCGGCAAGCGTGACCTTTTCGTGACGATTTTTGTAAATTATATGATTAGCTATCCATAATATGTGAGGAGATAATGAATCGACTTTTTAGATGTCTGGCAAGGCTGACTGCGTGCATCGGCGCGATTTTCATCTTAGACAGCGCGTGCGCGCAAAGCAGCGTCACGCTATACGGACGTCTCGACGCCGGCCTCCTGTACACAAGCCGGACATTCGACGTGAAAAGCGGCGGGAATGACGGACATCAACTATCGGCCATCAACAGCGGGGCTTCGCCCACGTTATTCGGGCTGCAAGGTGTCGAGAACATTGGAGGAGGAACCAAGGTTCTTTTCACGCTCGAAAGCGGTGTCAGCCTGATGGATGGAAGTTTTAAGAATTCCAATGGAAATCTGTTCGGGCGCCAGGCATTTGTCGCATTGGCGGGTCCTTATGGTCAGGCGAAATTCGGCCTGCAATTCTCGCCGTTCTTCATGGCCTTATTTGAGACTGACCCGCGAGGTTTTTCGCAGTTCGGCAGCGGCCTTGTCAACTACGTCAATAACGTGCTGGGCACCGGCGCATTCAACGCCAATGGAATTTCCTACGCGAGCCCGTCTATTGGAGGATTTGAAGGCAGCGCGCTTGTCGCACTGGGCGGGAAGGCAGGCGACTACCAGGCCGGCAGGCAGTATTCCGCAAGCCTTAAATACCAGAACGGCAACTTCATGGTCAATGCGGCGTTGTATTCGGGAAACGGCGGCGGAACCGTGTCAACGCCCATTCCCACGACGCTTCAATTCTCAGGCCGAACAGTCGGCACGGTCTACAAGTTCGGTGCCGTCTCCGCAAAGGCGCAGTTCGTCAATTACAAGGTCGCAGGATCGTTCAACTCGAATCTTTATGGGCTGGGCATGGATTGGTATGCGACGCCCGCGCTGAACCTGAACGGTGGCGTGTACTACCGAATGGACCGAAACGATTCGGCGAATTCGTCGATCATGGGTGCGCTAGGCACTGTTTATTCATTGTCCGTGCGAACCGCGCTCTACGCGCAGGTGGCAGCGATCAACAACCGTGGTGCAATGAATAGCGGTCTCGCCATCGGCTACGCGTTATATGGCTTGCAAGGCACGACGACTGGAGCAACGATCGGCATTCGCCATACCTTTTGACAACAGCAGAGGCGGGCGGCCATGCCGCCCGTCATTCATCGGAAAAGCGCCAACATCACGCAATCGTATCGACCACGCCGCCGTCCACTCGCAGCGCCGCACCGGTCGTCGCCGAGGCCTGCGGCGAGCAGACATAGACGACCATGTTCGCGACTTCCTCCGTTGTAGCCGCGCGCTGGATGATCGAACTGCTTCGATGCTCGCGGACGAACTCCGTGGCGACCTGCTCGACGGTTTTGCCTTGCTCTTTGGCGGTTTCTTCGACCATCGAGCGGAGGCCGTCGGACAAGGTCGGTCCGGGCAGCACGGCATTCACCGTCACGCCGCTGCCGGCCGCCTGTTTGGCGATGCCGCGCGCAATGCTTAGTTGCGCCGTCTTCGAGAAACCATAAGCGAGCATATCCGGCGGAATATTCAGCCCGGATTCGGACGAGATGAACACCACGCGGCCCCATTTGCGCTCCATCATCCCTTTGAGGTAGCAGCGCGTGAGCCGTACGCCAGACATCACGTTGACCTGGAAGTAGCGTTCCCAGTCGTCGTCTTCGGTGCTGAAGATGTCGCCGGGCCCGAAGACGCCGAGGTTGTTCACCAGAATATCCGCCTGCGGCACGGCTTTCGCCAGCGCGTCGCAACCTTCCAACGTGCCGAGGTCGCCCGCGAAGCCCTGCAATTTCGCTTGCGGCGCGGTCTTGCGGATCGTGTCGATCGCGCGGTCCACCGCCTCCTGCTTGCGTCCGTTGATGATGGTCAGCGCGCCGGCCGCGGCAATGCCGGTGGCGATAGCAAGGCCGATGCCCGCCGTGGATGCACTGACGATAGCGGTCTTGCCGGATAGATCGATGTTCACTGTCTTGCTCCTTGTTGAAGTTGCAGCGCACCGGCGGTGGCCAGCCGCGCCGAAAATGCAAAGGGCCTGGCGTTCGAAGCGTCGAAGTCGAAGTATCCCATCTATCCGTTTTCGAGGTCCGCCAGGTTAGCGGCCGGTGGCGCAGGCGCGCGTCGCTATAATCATTCGTCGTCCTTCCTCCGGTCATCGACCGCGCCTCGCCATGACATCCGACCGCACCGATCCTTTCCGCGAAACGCTTGAACTCGGCGGCTCTGTCTGGTTTCAGGCGGGCGCGCAGACGCTCGGCGGCGCGTCGCGAATCGCGCTGCTCGCGGCGATCGGCGAGACCGGCTCGATCACCAGCGCGGCGAAAGCGGTCGGCATCAGCTACAAAGGCGCGTGGGATGCCGTCGACACGATGAACAATCTCGCCGGCGAGCCGCTCGTGGTGCGTCTGACCGGCGGCAAGGGCGGCGGCGGCACCACGCTGACGCCACGCGCCGTCAAACTGATCGAGACGTTTCGCGCGGTGGAGCGCGAGCATCGACGCTTTCTCGAACGCGCGGGCGCGGCGATAGAAGGATTTGCGACGGACTGGGATCTGATCGGCCGCATCGGTGTGAAGACGAGCGCGCGCAATCAGCTGTATGGCACGGTGTCGGCGATCACGCGCGGCGCCGTCAACGACGAAATCACGCTAACGCTGCCCGGCGGCCACGCGATCGTCTCGGTCATCACACATGAAAGCACGGAGACGCTGGGGCTCGCCGAAGGCGCAGCGGCGTTCGCGTTGATCAAGGCGTCGTGGGTCGTGCTGCTCGTCGACAACGCAAGCGGCGCGCCGCTCAAACTCTCGGCGCGCAATCAGTTGCGCGGCACGGTGCAGAGCGTGAAGCGCGGCGCGGTCAACGCCGAGGTGTCGTTGGTGCTGGAAGGCGGCGCGGTGATCACCGCGGTCGTCACCAATGGAAGCGTCGACATGCTTGGCCTTGTCGAAGGCGGGAGCGCCGTCGCGGCGTTCAAGGCGTCGAGCGTGATACTTGGCGTAAAGGACTGAGCGGGCGACGGGCTCGCCGTCCAGACTCAAGGCTCGCTGCGCACATACCCCGCGAACGGATGATCCTCGCGCACGCAGCCGTCGTTGACCTGCACGACCTGATCGCCGAAGGCGGCGACATCGTCGGGATCGTGCGTGATCAACACCATCGGAATATCGAGCCGCGTCTGCAGATCGGATAGTTCGCGGCGCATGCGCTGACGCAAGGCGCTGTCGAGTGCCGAAAACGGTTCGTCGAGCAATAGCACCTGAGGTTGCGCGACGAGCGCTCGCGCCAGCGCCACGCGCTGCTTTTGTCCACCGGAAAGCTGCGCCGGATGATTGCCCGCCACGCTTTTCAATTCGAGCGCATCGAGCCAGTAATCGATCTGCGGATGCGTGATGCGCTTGCGCGGATTGAGCCAGCCCTGCTGCAAACCGAAACCGATGTTCTGCCGCACGTTCAGATGCGGAAATAGCGCGTAGTCCTGAAACAGGTAGGCGAGCTTGCGCGCTTGCGGTTTCAGATCGACGCCGCGCGCGCTGTCGAACAGCGCGTGGCCATGCAGCGTGATCGAGCCTTCGTCGGGACGCAGCAGGCCGGCGATCGCCTGCAAGGTCAGACTCTTGCCCGCCCCCGATGGTCCGAACAAAACCACGCGTTGCGAGGTGGCCTTGAAGGCGACGTCGAGGGTGAAACGGCGCTCGGCGCTCTGGAAGGTCTTGCGGATGTCGACGGCGAGCAGCATATCAACCCGACTTCAACAGGGTGTGCTGCGGCACGAGACGCCCCGCGAGTAACAGGATCACGACGCACGTCACCGAGGTCACGAGCACGAGGAAATTCGCGGTGCTGTCGTCGCCGGCTTGCACCGCCGAGTAAACCGCCACCGACAGCGTTTGCGTGCGGCCCGGCAGATTGCCCGCGATCATCAGCGTCGCGCCGAATTCGCCGAGCGCTCGCGCGAAAGCCAGCAAGCCGCCGGCGAGAATGCCGCGCGCCGCGAGCGGCAGCGTCACGCGAAAGAACACGGCCGTTTCGCTGACGCCGAGCGTGCGCGCGGCCCGTTCGAGTTGCGGATCGACGGCCTCGAAGGCGGCGCGCGCCGATTTCAGCACCAGCGGAAAAGCCACGACCGTCGACGCGATCACCGCGCCCTGCCAGGTGAACACCAACTGGATATCGAAACGGTCGAGCCAGCCGCCGATCATACCGCGCCGTCCGAGCAGGACGAGCAGGTAGTAACCGAGCACGGTGGGCGGCATGACGAGCGGCAGCATCAGCAGCGAATCGATCACGTCGCGCGCGCCAGAGCGCCAGCGCGACAAACCGAAGCCCGCCGCGACGCCGAATACCAGATTCAGCGCCGTGGCCCAGCCCGCCACTTTCAACGACAGCAGGAGCGGAATCCAGGCCTGTTGCATGAGCGTGCGTCGTCCTGGTGGTGTCAGTGCGCGGGCTTGAAGCCGTACTTCGCGAGCACGGCCTGGCCGGCCGGCGACAGCACGAAGTTCATGAACGCTTGCGCGTCCGCGGCATGGCGGCTGCCTTCCACTTGCGCGATCGGATAGGTGATCGGCGTTTGCGTCGGCACGTTCAGCGCGACCTTGACCTTGTCCGGCATGACAGCGGCATCGGTGCTGAAGACGAAGCCGGCGTCGACTTCGCCGCGCGATACGTAATCGAGGCTTTGACGGACGTTCGCCGCCAGCACGGCCTTGGCGCTCACGGCATCCCACACGCCGGCGGCCTGCAGCGCGCCCTGTGCGTAGCGGCCGATCGGCACGGACGCCGGATCGCCGTACGCCACGCGCTTCACATTCGCCGACGCCAGGTCGTTCAGCGCGGTCGGCGCGAAATGGCTGTCGGTCGGCACGATCAGCACCAGCGAATTGGCGGCGAAGTCCTTACGTGTAGCCGGCACGATCACTTTTTCGGCGGCGGCCTTGTCCATGGCTTTTTGATCCGCGGACGCGAACACGTCGGCAGGCGCGCCCTTGACGATCTGCTGCATCAGCACGTCGGAGGCGCCGAAGTTCAGCAGCACCTTGGTGCCCGGATGCTGCTGCTCGAACACTTCGCTGACCGCCTTGAACGCGTTGGTCAGGCTGGCGGCCGCGGAGACCACCAGTTCGTCGGCGCGCGCATTGGCGCTGATGGCGACGGAGACGGCGCTGGCGACGAACAGCGCTTGCTTCAGAAGGCGGCGGGAGAGTGTCATGAAGGCTTGGAAGTCCGGCGTGACCCGGATCGGCGGGTTAAACCGCCATCGTAATATATGACAGGTTATAGCGGTCGCCCATGACAACTATTCAGCCATGAGCATGAAGCGGTATATCGAGCAACGGGAGTCGATTCAGACGTCGGACGAATGCGGCCGCGTCAGCATGTTGAGCGTTTGCGACAGCGGCGCCGTGGCCGGACGGACATCGCGCACCGCCTTCCACTTTGCGCGAATGAACGGCCGGTCATGACCGGACACTTTCAGTGCGATATGCGTGACCCAGCGCTGCGTCGGCACGTGGACACCGTGCGCCAGCACCGCGAGGACCATCATGCTGATGGCGACGGGGAGGGCCGACAACCGGCCCGGCTCCGCATGCCACGCGAGACGGACGAACACCAGCGCCGCCAGGGCACCGGTCAGACAGCCGGTAATGGCTTCAGACGGCGAGTGAGCGCTCAGCACGACGCGCGACAAACCCACCGCGATCCCCGCAGCGAGGCCGAGCAGCACGCCAGCCAGACGGATGGACGGCCGCGCCGGCAAGAGCATGAGGAACAGCACGACCGGATAGACCGCCGTCGACAGCATGGCGTGACCGCTGACGCCGGTGAAATCGAGTTCGCGCACGCCGACACCCCAGCCGAGGAACGCCAGCTTCGTCACCGTCACAATACCGATGGCCGCGCCGAGCAGCAGCAGCCAGGCCGCCGCCATGCGCCACGTGTAGCCGACCGCCAGCCACAGCGAAATGGCGAACGCGAGCGGCAGCGTCATGCCGGCGCCGCCGAGGCTGGTGATCGAATACCAAAGGTGGGCAGGCAAATCGAGCATGGCAAAAGGCGCGACCAAGGCCGCGTAGAATCGGGTTGGTGGTGAATTAACGCACGAGCGGCGCAAGTCGCCGACTCGGCCGGCGCGGCAAAGTCCGTGCGGCAGAGAATTAACCGCCAGTATAGACGGGTGCTGAAAAGCGATCGCACTGCGCGCGAGACTTTTTGACGCTGGGAGTCGGCTCGCGAACAAGCGGCAAAGATCCGGCGGCAACCGGCAGACAAAGCGACAAGCAAGCGGAAAACGCACAGTGCACGAGCCTTGCCGAGCTTTGACGCCGCCTTCGTGACAAGGTTCGCCGAGCGGAAATCGCGGTCCCGGATAGCACTCAGAGGTGCCAGCATCGCATGAGGAATGGTGTTATTGTGCATTGCACAACAAAGTACCGTTCTACCGGACGGACCCTGTCCCTTTTTGCGAGGTTTTCCGCCAATGGCAAAAAGTCTATCGAAAATCTGGCTGCGCGGTCTCAAGCGCCTGCTCGCGATCCAGACCGAGCACGCTCGCAAGACCACCAAGCGCACCACGACGCGACCGGCCCGCGCCGCCACCAGTAAGCCGTCCACCAAAGTTCGCCCGATCAAGCCGGCCGCGGCCGTGCGCGCGCCCGCCAAACGCGAGGTGCCGCACGCCGCTGCACGTGAATCACGGGTGCGTCCGCGCGCCTCGGCATGGGCGAGCGGGTCATGGACGCGCTCGTTCCACTCGGCGCCTGCCGCGCCCGGCCGGCTCGTCAACCACCTTCAATACGGCTTGTATGTCCCAACCGGCCATGCGCTCGAAGCCATGCCGCTGGTGGTGATGCTGCACGGCTGCACGCAGTCGATCGACGAATTCGCCGAAGGCACGCGGATGAACGTGCTCGCCGACCGCTTCGGCTTTGCCGTGGTTTATCCGGAACAGTCGAAGCACGTGCATTCGCACCGCTGCTGGCATTGGTACGACGCCGGCGAAAGCGCCGGCGGCGCCGAAGCGCGCGCGGTGGTTTCGCTAGTGGACGCGCTGGTCGCGCAGCACGGTTTCGACGGCGAGCGCGTGTATGTCGCCGGCATCTCCGCTGGCGCCGGCCTGACGGCGCTGCTCGCCCTTAACCATCCGGAGCATTTCGCGGCGGTCGCGCTGCACTCCGGCCCTGCTTTTGGCGAGGCACGTTCCGGCATTACGGCGATGGACGTCATGCGGCGCGGCGCGCGCCGCGAACCGGCCGAACTGGTCGACGAAGCCGCCGACGTGGCGCGTTACCCCGGCATGCCGGCCATTGTCATCCACGGCGACGCCGACCATGTGGTCTCGCCGGTCAATGCCGACCAGCTGGCGGTACAGTTTCTCCGCCTGAACCGCATCGTCGACCAGAACGGCGCGCGCAAATCAGGCGAAGTCCGCGAAGATCGCAAGGGCGGCGTGGTCATGCGCGACTATCTGCGCGGCGGGCGGCGCGTGGTCCGGCTGTGCCGGGTGCAAGGGCTTGCCCATGCCTGGAGCGGCGGCGACGACGCTGTGCCGTTTCATTCCGCCAAAGGTCCCGACGCAAGCGCCATGGTGTGGGAATTCTTCAAGCATCAGCGCCGCACGGGCACGGGCCGTATTGCGGAAGCCGACGCTGCAGCGGCCTCCGCGGGCGCGCGTTGACGGTGATACAACATTTCGAAATGAGTGCTGGCGCATTCCTAGGGTTTTCCCTATAATACGGGTTATCCCTTAGGCGTTAACGCCTAAATTCATTGTCGAGGTTGACCATGTACCTGCTTACCCGCCTGTTTCTGTTTCTGACCAAATCGCCCGATCAACTCGCGAAAGAACGCGCTGACGCTTTCCTCGCTGAAGCGACCGATCTGTACGATCTGGAATTCCGTATGCGCAAGCTGGACCGTGAGTCGAACGTCCGCCAACCGTCGTGGATGACCCAGCACTAAGTTGTATCGGTTAAAGCATCGGCGCGAATTGCAACGCCGGTGTTCAGGGTGAGGCGCCCAAGCTGTCGCAGTCGTTGCAAGCGCTCAGACAGCCGGATTCAATTGCCACAACGCGTGATTCAACACTGCGGCGAACGCCACCCAAGCCACATAGGGCATCAATAGTCCGCCTGCCCAGCGGTCTCGTCGCCAGAATGCAAATGTCAGCGCGACGATCAATACCAGCAGTATCAGAATGTCGGCCAGCGCCACGTCCGGTCGATGCAAGCCGAAGAAGAGCCACATCCAGGCTGCGTTGAACAGCAATTGCACCAGCCATAAAACGATCGCTGCGCTCAGACCGTCGCGTTTCCACACGCGCCAGGCGGCAATCGCCATCAGCGCATAAAGTACTGACCACGCCGGCGGGAAAACCCAGTCTGGCGGATTGAACGCAGGCTTTTGCAGCGCCTCGTACCAGGCGTCAGGCAGAAACCGGCTCGCGACGAACGCGGCTGTGAACGCCAGAACAAGAAACAATACCAGCGACGGCCATTGGCGCATCCGCGAGTCTCCTTCAGATATCCAGAATCGAAGCAAAGCGACGTAAGCGTGTGCTCACTTGCCGAATCGCGCCAGCGTGCGCGCCCGCGCTTCGGCGTGGTCGACGATCGGCGCCGGGTAGTCCTTGCCCAATACCACGCCGAATTCCGCGAGCGTCTCCGTGCCCGCCAGCCACGGCGCATGAATCCACTTCGACGGTAGCTTCGCGAGTTGCGGCAAATAACGCTTAATAAAGCGACCTTCGGCGTCGAATTTTTCGGACTGCGTGGTCGGATTGAAGATCCGGAAATAAGGCTGCGCGTCGCATCCCGTCGACGCCGCCCACTGCCAGCCGCCGTTATTCGCCGAAAAATCGAAGTCGTTCAACTGTTCGGCAAAGTACCGCTCGCCGAGTCGCCAGTCCACGCCGAGATCCTTCACCAGAAAACTCGCCGTCACCATCCGCAGACGGTTGTGCATATAGCCGGTGCGGTTCAGTTGCAACATCGCGGCGTCGACGAGCGGGTAGCCGGTGCGGCCGTCGCACCACGCGGCGAACGCCTCGTCGGCTTCCGGGCCTTGCTCCCAGCGCAGCCGATCGTACTCTTCCTTGAACGACGCGCCGCTCGCGAGCCGCGGATGATGCGCGAGGATCATGAAGTAGAAGTCTCGCCAGATCAGTTCCGACAGCCACGTCGCCGAGCCTTCCCCGTCGGGTTGCAGCGACATCTCGTGGGCGAGGCGCGCGAGCGTGCGGATCGAGACCGTGCCGAAGCGCAGATGGATCGACAGATAGCTCGGACCCTTCGCGGCGGGAAAGTCGCGCCGGTCCTTGTAGCTGTCGATGCGCGTCGCGAAGTCGTCGAGCAGACGCTGCGCGCCGCTCATGCCGGCGGGCAGGTCCAGTTCCGCGAGATTGCTCGGCGCGAAGCCGAGTTGATCGAGCGTTGGTAAACGGCGGTCGAGCTTCGACGGCGGCGCTGCCAGTTGCTTCGTGTAACTTTCTACCGGGTATGGCTTCAGATAGAAGGCCGTCAGCTGTTTGAGCCAAGCGTTCTTGTACGGCGTGAACACCGTGAACGGTTTGTTCTGACCGGTGAGCACCTCGTCCCGCTCGAAAATCACCTGATCCTTGAACGTTAGCCACTCGCGTCCGGCTTCAGTGAGCGTCTCGCGGACTGTCTCGTCGCGCGCGATGGCGACCGGTTCGTAGTCGTGATTCGCGAAAACAGCGTCCACGCCGAGTTCGCCGGCGAGCTTCGGCACCAGGTCGGCGGGGTCGCCGTACAGCACGATCAGCCCGCCTCCATCGGCACGTAATGCTTCATCCAGTTCGCCCAGCGCCCCAAGAATCAACTCGATGCGGCGATCCTGCGGCTGCGTATCCGGATGGCGAGCCTGCCAGGCGTCGACCAGCGGTTGCAGGATCGTCGTGTCGAACACGAAAACGCACCACACGCGCTCGCAATGCTTGAGCGCGTAGTAGAGCGCGGCGTTGTCCGTACTGCGCAGGTCACGGCGAAACCAGACCAGACCGGTGTCGAAAGAGTCGTTCAAGCGTCGGACGCGTGTCATCGGGAACGTAGATAGTGGAATTAAGGTGGACGGCTGCGTTTCGGAGCTGCGCTGCACATTGCATGCCGCGTCTGCAAACGACACAGCGCCCGCCCCTATTGTGCAGGGTGCGGGCGCTGTCGTGGCAAGCAGCGCGGTTTTCCGCGCCGCTCAATCGATTTCTCTGGCGATGCGTCGAATCCTTCGCTCAGGCGATTAGCAAGCGGACGTCGACGTTGTTACGCGTGGCGTTCGAGTACGGGCAGACCTGATGCGCTGCGTCGACCAGTTCCTTCGCTGCGCCGGCGTCCAGACCCGGCAGCGAGACGCGCAGATCGATGTCGAGTGCGAAGCCGCCCGTGTCGTTCGGGCCGATGCCGACTTCCGCCGTGACTTGCGTGTCGGCCGGCAAGGTCTGCTTCTTCTGGCCGGCCACGAACTTCATGGCGCTCAGGAAACATGCGGAGTAGCCTGCGGCGAAGAGCTGTTCCGGATTCGTGCCCGCCGCGCCCGTGCCGCCCAGTTCACGCGGTGCTGCCAGCTTCACGTCCAATGCATTGTCCGACGACACCGCACGGCCGTCGCGGCCACCGGTGCTCGTTGCGCTTGCTTTGTAGAGGATGTTCATGGTGCTGCTCCTTTGTCTGGGTTGTCAGGATCTGCAAATTCGCCGCTCTTTGCTGAGCCCGCCGTTTTGGCGGAGCGCTATCGCTGCGGTATGTGAGTAAGATAGTACACAAATCATTTGTGTGCAAATGAATTTTCGCATCGTAGCGATAGCACGTGTTTTGCAACGAACCGGCTAGTGGTCCATGTAATCGTTGAGAGTGGCGCGCAGGCGAGTCAGTTCGTCGCGCAAACGCAGCAGAAATTCGGGCGTCTGCTGGGTCGCGCAAAAGATTTCCGCGGGCACTTCGCGGGCCTGGCGCTTGAGCGCCGCACCGGCTTTGGTGAGCCGGATATACACGAGACGCTCATCCTCGACACCGCGTACCCGCTCCAGCAGCCCTTGTGTTTCGAGGCGTTTAAGCAGCGGCGTGACCGTTGCCGAATCGAGATTCAGACGCGCGGCCATGTCCTTGACCGTGACGTCGTCGCTCTCCCACAGCACCAGCATGGCCAGATATTGCGGATACGTCAGGCCCAGCTTGTCCAGCAGCGGCTTGTACGCCTTGGTCATGGCAAGCGAGGTCGAATAGAGGGCGAAGCAGAGTTGCTCGTCGAGCGTGAAGGGCAAGGCGGGGCGCTGGGTCATGATGCATCTCGTATAAAAAGAGCGTGCAAATGGATTGCGCGCAAATCATTGTGCCGCAAATCGACGCAGCTTGACGAGTGCAGCCTAGAGTTTCAGGAAACGGCGCGGGCAGGCGTCGCCGCGAAGGCGACGCGGCGCGGGCGCCAGAACAGCACCCGCGCCCGAATGGAACTCAAGCCGCCGGTGTGGTCGGCAAGTCCGGTGCTTCGGGCGTTTGCACGCCGAAGCAGCCGCGATAAGTGGCGTAGAACGAGCAGTAAAGCATGGTCGTGACGATCATCGTGGCGGGCATCAGGATCGCGAACGCGAAGTCGCCCGCGCCTAGCGCCTGCATCAGCGCCGACAAGCCGAGCGACACCGTCATCGCCACCGCGAACCACAGCGCGCCGAACACGATGAACGCGCCGCGGTTGCGCCAGCAACTGACGAGGCTGAAGAACATCGCCTTGACGGGCGGCACGTCATGCCACGCGGCGAGAATCGGCGAGAACCAGAAAATCATCGCCACAGGAATGTAGACCACGAAAGCCGTGATCACCGCTAGCGGGATATTGCTGTTGGCGATCGCGTCCTGATCCATCGTGGCTGCGCCGAGCATGACCTTGAGCAGCATGCCGCCGTCGGCGAGCGCTGAAGCGGCCAGCACCAATGCCATCGCGACGACGTAGAGCACGCCGAGCACCAGCAGCCGTTTGGCGACCACCGGGCCGTATGAGTGAAAACCGTCCACCAGAATGGTCGGGAACACCGGTTTGCCGGCGATCGTGTTGCGGCACGCCGCCATGAAGCCGACCGCGACGCCCGGAATGAAGGCCAGCGGCAACACGCCGCCGACCACCGGAATCTGCGCCACGAGCGTCATCACCAGCAGATAGGTGAAGAACAGCGTCAGGAACGCGAGCGGGTTCTTGCGGAACAGCCAGATACCCTGCCGGAACCACACATAGCCGGCTTTCGCGGGGACTTCGATCAGTTGCATGAGGTATGAATGCCTGGAAGTGCAACGCCGGTTAGGCGTTCGCGCAGAATGCGCTCGAAATGGCCGGGATCGTGCGGTTTGAGCAGTTCGGCCGCGCGCGGCAAATAAAAATCATACAGGCGCGAGACCCAGAAACGGTACGCGCCCGCTCGCAGCATGTCGCCCCAGTGGCAATTTTCTTCGGCGGTGAAGGGACGCACGGTCTGGTAGGCGCGCAGCATGGCTTCGGTGCGCGCGTCGTCGAGCTTGCCGGTGGCGAGGTCGACGCACCAGTCGTTGACCGTCACCGCCACGTCGAACAGCCACTTGTCGCAGCCGGCGAAATAGAAGTCGAAGAAACCGCCGAGGCGCACTTCGTGGCCCGTGTCCGGCGCGGCGTGCGCGAACATGGCGTTGTCGCGGAACAGGTCGGCGTGGCACGGGCCTTCGGGCAGCGCGGCGTAATCGACCGAGGCGAAGAAGGCTTCCTGATGCGCCAGTTCTGACGACAACAACTCGCGTTGCTTGCCCTCCAGAAACGGCAGGATGGTCGGCACCGTTTCCCGCCACCACGGCAGGCTGCGCAGATTCGGCTGATAGCCCGTGTAGTCGCGTCCGGCCAGGTGCATACGTGCCAGCATCTGCCCGACTTCGATGCAGTGTTCGACGCCCGGCGCCAGTTCCGGCGCGCCCTCGAGCTTGGTCACGATGGCGGCGGGCTTGCCATGCAAGGTGCCGAACAGCGCGCCGTCTTCGCGCGGCATGGGGTCCGGCACCGGCACACGGTGCGCGGCCAGATGCCGCATGAGGTCGAGATAAAAGGGCAGTTGTTCGGCCGTCAGCTTTTCGAAAATCGTGAGGACGTATTCGCCGCGCGTCGTCGTCAGGAAGAAGTTGCTGTTCTCAATACCGGAGGAAATGCCGCGAAATTCGACGACGTCGCCGAGATCGTAATGGCTCATCCATTCTGCAAGTTGGGGTTCGGTGACAGCGGTGAAGACAGCCATGCGGGAAACGTCAGATCAGGTTGGTCGGGCTGGCGCGAGTCGGCCAGTGCGATGTAAGGCAAATGCGGTATCGAGAAAGCGTTTTTCGGCACCGTGCAGCGCGGCGGTATGTCAACGCCTTACCGCCAAGGTGAGCGGCCAGCCAGTCCGAGGCTCGGGACTGCGCCTTGCGGGCGCGTGGATCCGGGCGGCGCCCCACACCGGGGCGCCGCCCCGGCATGCATCAATAGGTCAGGTGCACCGACGGCAAACGCGTACTTGCACGGCCGTTGTCGCGCACGGAGGGCGACGTGTCGAGCGGCGCGCTCATTTGATAGCGCGTGCCGAGGTTCGAATGCACGTTGATTTCGACGGGCTTGCCTTTGTCGCGGTATTCGGTGATTTCGGTGCCGTTGGCGCTGCGTTCGTAGAAGCTCGGCGTGCGCGGCACGTTGATTTCGACCTTCGAACTGACCTCGGCGGCCGGACGATTGATCTTCTCCAGGTCGGGCAGACCGGCCCGTTCGTTGGCGGACTGAGGCACGCCGGGAGCCGGTGTATCGTCGACAGGCTGGGCAGCCATCGCGGCGTTGCCAAAGGCGAAGGCCAGTGCAACGGCGACGGGAAGGAGCGGCTTCATGGTGATTCTCCAATATGGTGCCCCGATTCTAGCAAATCCCACCTGGTCCTCGGGCGCGACCGCCTTATTTTGCGCCGCTTTCGCGCGGCGTGCGCGCAAACTTGCGGGCGGTGCGGCAACGTGTGTTGCAGCACCGTCAGGTGATTTGGCGAGCAACGGTTCCGTGGTAATGTGGCCTCATCATTAGAGGCGAATGAAGATGAACAACGATACCAATCAACGCGCGGTGCAGACTCCCGCCAACAGCTTCCCAACCGAATCCTTCGACGACGCGACCGAGGCCGTCACGCGCCTCTCGGCGATCTACGAAGCGAACACCTCGTTCCTGCGCGATGCCTTCGCGCGCTATCGCCGCAACGAGTTGTTCGAACGCCGGGTGCGCGCCTGCTATCCGTTCGTGCGGGTGTGCACCGAGGTCAACACGCATATCGACTCACGCCGTTCATATGGTTTCGTCGCGGGTCCGGGCGTCTTCGAGACGACCGTCACGCGGCCCGATCTGTTCGGCAATTACTATCGCGAGCAATTGCGCCTGCTGGCGAAGAATCATCACGTGCAGATCGAAGTCGGCGTGTCGGACCAGCCGATTCCAATTCATTTCGCTTTCGCCGAGGGCATCCATCTCGAAGGCGATCTGGATCGCGAGCGCCTGTTCCTGATGCGCGACGTGTTCGACACGCCGGACCTGGCGCTGCTCGACGACCGCATCGTCAACGGCACGTATGAACCGCTGCCGGGCGAGCCGCATCCGCTTGCGTTGTTCACGGCGGCGCGGGTCGATTTCTCGCTGCATCGGCTGAAGCACTACACGGCGACCTCGCCCACGCACTGCCAGAACTACGTGCTGTACACCAACTACCAGTTCTATATCGACGAGTTCGTCAAACTCGGCCGCACGATGATGGCCCATACCGACGACGAAGAATTGCGCGCCTATCGCAGCGAATACACGTCGTTCGTCGAGCCCGGCGACGTGGTCACGTACAACGCGAATCTGGGCGAACAGGAGCAGGAAGGCACGGCGCCGCCGCGTCTGCCGCAGATGCCCGCGTATCACCTGAAGCGCGCGGACGGCAGCGGCATCACGATGATCAACATCGGCGTCGGACCGTCGAACGCAAAGACCATCACCGATCACATCGCCGTGCTGCGTCCGCATGCATGGATCATGCTCGGCCACTGCGCGGGGCTGCGCAACACGCAGCGTCTCGGCGACTATGTGCTGGCGCACGGCTACGTACGCGAGGATCACGTGCTCGACGACGACTTGCCGCTGTGGGTGCCGATTCCGGCGCTCGCCGAAGTGCAGGTGGCGCTGGAGCGCGCGGTCGCGCAGGTCACGCAGCTGGACGGCGTCGAACTGAAGCGCGTCATGCGCACGGGCACGGTGGCGAGTGTGGACAACCGCAACTGGGAGTTGCGCGATCATCGCGAGCCGGTGCAGCGGCTCTCGCAAAGCCGCGCGGTTGCGCTTGACATGGAAAGCGCGACCATCGCCGCGAACGGTTTCCGTTTCCGCGTGCCTTACGGCACCTTGCTGTGCGTGTCGGACAAGCCTTTGCACGGCGAGTTGAAGTTGCCCGGCATGGCGGATCAGTTCTACCGTGCGCAGGTCGATCAGCATCTGCAGATCGGCGTGAAGGCGATGGAGCTATTGCGGATGAACGGGCTGCATCGTTTGCATAGCCGCAAGCTGCGCAGCTTCGCGGAAGTCGCGTTTCAGTAAGCGGGTTTTTCGCAGGCGAGGGCGAGCGCTACTTCGGCTCGCTCCTGCTCGAACAAACTCAAAGCTGCCCGATGCCGATCAGCCCGATCAAACTGCCGGCCGCCAGAAGCCACAGCGGATGAATGCGTGTCGTCATCGCCATGACGGCGGTGAAAGAGGTGATCGCCCACGCGATTGCCGTCGAGTTCGAGGCTTCGGCAATCAGCGCCGCGCTCGCCGCGATGATGCCAGCGGTCACGGGCACCAGTCCCAGTTGCGCGTAACGCCGCCACGGGCGGTCCTTGAAGCGCTCCCACGCATGCATCGCGAGGATCGTCACCAGCGACGACGGCCCGAACTTCGCCACCGACGTCACCAGCATGCCCGCCCAGCCGGCCACGTGCCAGCCGATCAGCGTGACGATCATCAGATTCGGCCCCGGCGCGGCTTGCGCGAGCGCGAACAGCGCGCTGAATTCGCTGGCCGGCATCCAGTGATGCACATCCACCACTTGCCGCTGCATCTCCGGAAGAATCGTATTGCCACCGCCGAACGCGAGCAGCGAAAGCTGACTGAAAATAACGGCGAGGGCAACGAGCGTGTCGTTCATCGTGCGCTCCTCGACGCAATGTAGATGCTGAGTGGCGTCAGCACCAGCATGGTGGGCAGAAGCGGCAGCCGCATGATCGCAATCGCAATGAAGCCGAGTGCCGCGATGAGCGCGGCCATTGGGCTATGTCGAAGCGGCAGCAGGATTTTCACGGCCATCGAGATCAGCAGGCCGGCGGCCGCGGCGGCGAGACCGGCGAACAGATGGCGAACGTGCGGGTCGTTTTGCGTGTGTTCGTACAGCACGCCAAGGCCGATCACCACCAGCGACGGTCCCGCGATCAATCCGAGCAGACCGGCCAGCGCGCCCGGCACGCCGCGAAAGCGCATGCCCATCGCCACCGAGAGGTTGATCACATTGCCGCCCGGCAAAAACTGGCAGAGGCCCAGCAAGTCGGTGAATTCGTCGGCGCTCAGCCAGCGGCGTTGTTCCACCAGCGCCCGGCGCGCCAGCGGCAGCGCGCCGCCGAACGAGATCAGCCCGAGGCCGAGAAAGCCGCTGAAGATTTGCCGCAAGGTGGGGGTGGGCGCAAGCGCGGGCTCGGACGAGGTGAGATCGTGGTCCATATCGGTTGGCTTCCGGTTCAAGCTCAGGAGGTTAGCGCTGAACCGGCGTCGAGCAAAACGATTTTTGAGCACCGCACTTGTGATCTCAAGTCACGAGCGCAAGCCTATCAAGGCGATCAAAAGCAAAACGGGCAGCCTCGAAGGCTGCCCGTTTTGCGTAAGCGAGTTGGTCGCGTTGCGTTGCATTCACCTCGCGCCATGGCGCGAAGCGCGCAGCCTCACAGATAGAACATCCGGTCTTCGTCCGACTTGGTCGGTTGCGGCTCGGCTTCCTCGCGGTCTTCATAGAACTTCAGCACCGCTTCGAGCACCTGGTCCGGATCGTCGATGACCTGCATGAGGTCCATGTCGGTCGGATTGATCAGGCCCATGGGCGTGAGCGAGTTCTTGAACCACGTAAGCAGGCCTTCCCAGAACTCGGCGCCAACCAGAATGATCGGCACGTGGCGCGACTTCTTGGTCTGGATCAGCGTGAGCACTTCGGCGAGTTCGTCCAGCGTGCCGAAGCCGCCGGGCATGACGATCACGGCGTCCGAGTTCTTCACGAACGTGACCTTGCGCGTGAAGAAATGGCGGAAGCGCAACGAGATGTCTTGCCACTGATTGCCCGACTGCTCGTGCGGCAATTCGATGTTCAGGCCGACCGAAGGCGCCTTGCCTGCATGCGCGCCCTTGTTGGCCGCTTCCATAATGCCCGGGCCGCCGCCCGAGATCACGGCGAAGCCGGCGTCCGAGAGCTTGCGCGCGATTTGCGTGGCAAGTTTGTAGTAGGGCGAGTTCGGTTTCAAACGTGCTGAACCATAGATGCTGACAGCCGGACGAATCTCCGAGAGGTACTCGGTCGCCTCGATAAACTCTGCCATAATCGTGAACATCTGCCACGATGCGCGGGCCTTTTTGGCCGTTGCGCGCTCTTGATCTGCGAGTGATCGCAGACTCGGAATCACTTTTCTCTTAGTCATAATGCCTGAAGAACGAAGCCTTGAAGGTAAGACCCTGCTATTGGTCGACGGTTCGAGTTATCTTTACCGGGCCTACCATGCGATGCCGGATCTGCGCAGCCCCGACGGTGGTCCGACGGGAGCGCTCTACGGGATGATCAACATGCTGCGGCGCATGCGCAAGGAAGTCACAGCAGAGTATAGCGCGTGCGTGTTCGACGCCAAGGGCAAAACGTTTCGCGACGACTGGTATCCCGACTATAAGGCGAACCGCCCGTCGATGCCTGACGACCTCTCGCGCCAGATCGAGCCGATTCACGTAGCCGTGCGGGCGCTCGGCTGGCCCTTGCTGATGATAGACGGCGTCGAGGCCGACGACGTCATCGGCACTCTCAGCACGCAAGCGGAAAAGCGTGGCATGAATGTGATCGTGTCGACGGGTGACAAGGATCTGGCGCAGCTTGTGTCGGATCATGTCACCCTCATCAATACGATGACTAACGAAACGCTCGACCGCGCCGGCGTGCTCGCCAAGTTCGGCGTACCGCCGGAACGCATTATCGACTACCTGTCGTTGATCGGCGATACCGTCGACAACGTGCCCGGCGTCGAGAAATGCGGGCCGAAAACAGCGATCAAATGGCTGACGCAATTCGATTCGCTAGATGGCATCGTCGCACATGCGGACGAAATCAAAGGTGCGGTAGGAGACAATCTGCGCAGAGCGCTCGATTTTCTGCCCATGGCAAAGAAACTCGTCACCGTCGAGCGCAACTGCGACATGACCGACCATATCGTGTCGATCGAGGAAAGCCTGCAGAGCCGGCCGGAATCGCGCGAGGAGTTGCGCGAGGTGTTCACGCGCCACGGCTTCAAGACGTGGCTGCGCGAAGTGGAAATCGCGGACGCCGTGGAAGGCCCGGAAACGGATGTGCCGCCGGCTTTGTCCGTGGATCACGAGCGGCACTACGACACCGTGCAGACGTGGGAACAATTCGACGCGTGGCTCGAGAAGATCAACGCGGCTGAACTCACCTCGTTCGATACGGAAACCACCTCGCTCGATCCCATGACCGCGCAGATCGTGGGGCTGTCGTTGTCGGTGGAAGCCGGCCGCGCGGCGTACGTGCCGCTCGCGCATCGCGGCCCGGACGCCCCCGTGCAATTGCCGCGCGAGGAAGTTCTCGCCAGGCTCAAGCCGTGGCTCGAAAGCGCGGAGCATAAGAAGGTCGGTCAGCATCTCAAGTACGACGAGCAGGTGCTGGCGAACTACGGCATTGAAATGCGCGGTGTCGAACACGACACGCTGCTGCAATCGTACGTAGTCGAATCGCATCGCACGCATGATATGGACAGCCTCGCGCTGCGCCATCTCGGTGTGAAGACCATCAAGTACGAAGAGGTCGCGGGCAAGGGCGCCGGGCAGATCGGCTTTGACGAAGTCGCGTTGGACAAGGCCGCCGAATACGCGGCGGAAGACGCCGACATCACCTTGCGGCTGCACCAGGCGCTGTATCCGCAAGTGACTGCGGAGAAGACACTTGAGTACGTGTATCGCGCGATCGAACTGCCTACCTCGCGTGTTCTGCGCAAGATGGAGCGCACCGGCGTGCTGATCGACGCGGAGAAACTGCGCCTGCAAAGCAGCGAGATCGCGACGCGTCTGATCCAGCTGGAAAGCGAAGCATATGTGCTGGCCGGCGGCGAATTCAATCTGGGTTCGCCGAAGCAGATCGGGCAGATCTTCTTCGAGAAGCTGGAGTTGCCTGTCGTCAAGAAAACGCCGAGCGGCGCGCCATCCACTGACGAAGAAGTGCTGCAAAAGCTCGCCGAAGACTATCCGTTGCCGAAGATCCTGCTCGAACACCGTGGCTTGTCGAAGCTGAAGTCCACCTACACCGACAAGCTGCCGCGCATGGTCAACGCCACCACGGGCCGCGTGCATACGAACTATGCGCAGGCCGTGGCGGTCACGGGGCGTCTGGCGTCGAACGATCCGAACCTGCAGAACATTCCCGTGCGTACCGGCGAAGGCCGCCGTATTCGCGAAGCGTTTATCGCACCGCCCGGACACAAGCTGGTCTCGGCGGATTATTCGCAGATCGAATTGCGCATCATGGCGCACATTTCCGGCGACGAGTCGCTGCTGCGCGCATTCTCGCAGGGCGAAGACATTCACCGCGCCACCGCAGCGGAGATTTTCAGCGTGACGCCGCTCGAAGTGTCGAACGATCAACGCCGCGTGGCCAAAGTGATTAATTTTGGCCTGATCTACGGCATGAGTTCGTTCGGTCTCGCCGCGAACCTCGGCATCACGCGCGACGCAGCCAAGCTCTATATCGACCGCTATTTCGCGCGTTATCCGGGCGTGGCGCGGTATATGGACGAAACACGCGTGAGCGCGAAGGCCAGGGGTTACGTCGAGACGGTGTTCGGCCGCCGCCTTTGGCTGCCGGAGATCAACGGCGGCAATGGTCCGCGTCGTCAAGCTGCCGAGCGCGCCGCGATCAACGCGCCGATGCAAGGCACGGCCGCCGATCTGATCAAGCTCTCCATGATCGCGGTGCAGAACTGGATCGAAGAGTCGAAGATAGGCACGCGCATGATCATGCAAGTGCATGATGAATTGATCCTCGAAGTACCGGACGCGGAATTGTCCGACGTCCGCAAGCGCTTGCCCGAGTTGATGTGCGGTGTCGCCGACCTGAAAGTGCCGCTGGTCGCCGAAGTGGGCGCCGGCCTGAACTGGGAAGAAGCCCATTGACGTGCGTGTGACGGAACGCGATATCGTCGTGCGCATGTCACATATGCGTATTGATGGCTTGTGACAACCCGTGCTGCTCGCGGACAATCGCTGCAAGACGGCGCTCATGTGAAATTGCATGGGCGCCGCACGACGCATAACCCATCGGCAAATACGGAGAGTTCCATGCATCGTTTTATCGTCGTTGGCGGAGGCGCGGGGGGATTGGAGCTGGCGACGCGTTTGGGCGATCGCTATGCACCCCACAAGAACAAGGGCGGTGTACAGGCGCAGGTCACGCTCGTCGACCGCAACCCCACTCATATCTGGAAGCCGCTGCTGCATGAAGTGGCGGCGGGCAGCATGGATCCGTTCACGCAGGAGCTCGAGTATGCGGCGCAAGCGCGTTGGCACGGCTTCGAATTTCAGCAGGGCGACCTGACGGGGCTGGACCGCGCGAATAAGCGCCTCACGCTCGGCACCGTGCTCGACGACGACGGCGCCGAGCTGCTGCCCGAACGCCAGCTCGAATACGACACGCTGATCATCGCGATCGGCAGCACGACCGCCTTCTTCGGTGTTAAAGGCGCGCCTGAATTTTCCCTCGCACTCGACACCGTGAGCCAGGCTGAACGTTTTCGCAAACGTCTGATTGCGGCTTGCATGCGCGCTGAGCATCAGGTGCATGAACCCGTCGAGGCAGCGCCGGACGCCGGCGCGCCCGGCGAGCCGCGCATTCAGGTGGCGATTGTCGGCGGCGGCGCGACGGGCGTGGAACTGTCGGCGGAATTGCGCAACACGGCGCAGGTGCTGTCCGCCTACGGTCTGCACAAGCTCGATCCGCGGCATGACGTCGGCATCGTGCTGATCGAAGCGGGGCCGCGAATTTTGCCGGCTTTGCAGGAGCGCGTTTCGACCGCCACGGCCGAGCTGCTCACCAAGCTCGGCGTGAAGCTGATGATCGGCGAAACCGTGGCTGAAGTCGCGCCCGGCATGATCCGCACCGCCAGCGGCAAAACCGTGCGCGCCGATCTGACCGTGTGGGCGGCCGGCATCAAGGCGCCGGCAATTTTGAGCGAGCTCGACGGCCTGCCTGTCAATCGGCTGGGCCAGCTCATCGTGCGCCGCACGCTGCAAACCGAAACCGACGATAACGTCTTCGCGCTCGGCGATTGCGCGGCGTGCCCGTGGCCGGGCAACGAGCGCAACGTGCCGCCGCGCGCGCAGGCGGCTCACCAGCAGGCGAGCTTCCTGATGAAGGCGCTGGCGGCGCGGCTCGAAAACAAGCCGCTGCCGGAGTTTACCTATCGCGACTTCGGGTCGCTGGTGTCGCTCGGGCATTTCAGCGCGGTTGGCAATTTGATGGGCGGGGTGATTGGCGGCAACATGCTGATCGAAGGGCTGTTCGCGCGCTTCATGTACATGTCGCTGTACCGGCTGCATATCGCCGCGCTGCACGGCTACGCGCGGATGGTGCTCGATACGTTTGCTCACTGGTTGCGCCGTACCACGCTACCGCGGGTCAAGCTGCACTGAGGCGCCGGGCAGCGCCCGGAAACGTTGCATCTGCAACAGGATGCGTGTCGGGCGTATCCTGTTGCCTCCAACGTTCAACCGAGGAGCGCCGCATGCTGAAACCCGACATCGACAGCCTGGTCCCGCACGTCCCCTTCGACCGGCGTACCTTCATCAAGGCCGCGCTCGGCACGGGATTCGCCGCCGCTGTGCTGCCCGTCTCGGCGCAAACCATTCATACCGATAGCGACGGCCTCGAAGCCGGCGAAGTAGCGGTACGCTCCGGCGACACGCTGGTGCCGGCCTATCGCGCGCAGCCGAAAGGCAAGACGCACTTGCCGGTGATCATCGTCGTGCACGAGATTTTCGGCGTGCACGAACATATCGCTGACGTGTGCCGGCGTTTCGCCAAAGAGGGCTATCTCGCGATCGCACCGAATCTGTATGAACGGCAGGGCGATCCGACCGTTTATACGAGCATGCAGCAACTCAGCGAGCAACTGGTCAGCAAAGTGCCGGACGAACAGGTGATGAACGATCTCGACGCGACCGCTGCCTGGGCTGGCGAGCATGGCGGAGATCTGAAACGGCTGGGAGTGAACGGGTTCTGCTGGGGCGGGCGGATGGCGTGGCTGTACGCCGAACATAACCCGGGGCTAAAGGCGGGGGTGGCCTGGTATGGGCGGGTAACAGGCGTAAAGAACGCGATGATGCCGGCAAATCCGCTTGATCAGGTGGCGCAGCTTCATGCGCCGATGCTGGGACTATACGGATTGCAGGATCAGAGCATCCCGCAGGGCTCGCTCGAACAGATGAAGCAGGCTATCGCGCAAGGTCCGCAAGCGGGGCGAGGTTCACAATTCGTCGTGTATCACGATGCGGGTCACGCGTTTTTTGCGGACTACCGGCCGAGTTACAAGAAGGCCGACGCGGAAGACGGCTGGCGCCGTGCGCTGGCGTGGTTCAAACAGCATGGGGTGGCTGAGCTTGCGACCTGAGGACCAGCGGCGGGCCCGCGCTTCCTCGCTTGCGATAAAAAGGCCATTGCCGCTTTCGGGCGGCAACGGCCTTTTTTGCTAATGGCGTGCTGTGGTTTTCGCTGCGGCGCTCAAGGATTCGCACCCGTTGCAATAGGCCGTTTTGGATCCGAACTCCACTCGCTCCAGGAGCCTGCGTACAACGCTGCGCCGTGCAGGCCGGCGACTTCCATCGCCAGGGCATTCACGCATGCCGTCACGCCCGAGCCGCATTGCAGGACCACGTGCTCCGGCGGCGTGTCGGCAAGCAGTGCGTGGTATTCCTCGCGCAACGTATGAGCCGGCTTGAAGCGGCCGTCGGCGGTGAGGTTGTCTTTAAAAAAGCGATTGAGTGCGCCCGGAATGTGGCCGCCGACACGGTCCAGTGTCTCGTTCTCGCCGCGATAACGGTCGGCCGCGCGCGCGTCGACCACCACGCGCTCTTTCGAGCCCAGATTGCGCTCGACCGTTTGCGCATCGACTGTAACGGACAGCGGCGCGCCTGCCTTGAAGTCGCCCGTGTTCTGGGCCGGCGCGTCCTGCGTCAGCGGTTGGCCACTGGCTTCCCACGCCTGCAGTCCGCCGTCGAGCAGCGCGACCGCGTCGTGACCGAGCCAGCGCAGCAGCCACCATGCGCGGGCGGCGTACATGCCGCCTTGCGCGTCATAGGCGACGACTTGCTGGCCCTGCTTCAGGCCGCGCGACTCCAGCGTCTCCACCAGCCGCGCACGATCCGGCAGCGGATGGCGGCCGTTTTGACCGTTCTTCGGTCCCGACAGATCGCGGTCCAGATGCAGGTAGTGCGCGCCCGGCAGATGACCGGCCAGATAGGCTTTTTCGCCTGCCTCCGTGTCGGCCAGATCGAATCGGCAATCGATGACGAACACGCTGCCCGGCGCGGCGGCAAGCCGTTCCGCGAGATTGGTCGCGGAAATCAGAGTGGTGTAGTGAGTGTGCGGCATGACGTCTCCTGTCGACCCAAGTTAGCGCTTTAGCGCTTACTTGGGTCCCATGCAAAGCGGTCGACCCAAGTTAGCGCTTTAGCGCTTACTTGGGTCCCATGCAAAGCGGTCGACCCAAGTTAGCGGTTTAGCGCTAACTCGCGTCCCATGTAAAGCTCGATGCGGGCGATGGCGGCTCCGTTGGAGCAAATTGCTGCCACCAATGGCTGGCCGAGCTATGTCGTTAGTCTAAACAAAAAAAGACGGGCCGAAGCCCGTCTTTCCATGCGTTGATTGCGGCCAGAAGAATCTGGTGAATTTGATTCAGCGCCGATCAGATCGTACCGAGTTCGCGCCGCAAGAATTCGTGGAAGTGCTGCATGCCGTCTTCCATCGGGCTCTGATACGGGCCGACCTGCGATTCGCCGCGATTCATCAGCGCGCGGCGGCCGGCGTCCATGCGTTCGGCGATCTCGTCGTCTTCGCGGGCCGTTTCCATGTAGGCGGCGCGCTCGGCTTCGACGAACTCACGCTCGAACAGCGCGATTTCCTCAGGGTAATAGAACTCCACCACGTTGGTGGTTTTCTGCGGACCACGCGGAATCAGCCACGACACCACAAGTACGTGCGGATACCACTCGATCATGATGCCCGGGTAGTACACCATCCAGATCGCGCCGAATTCGGGCGGATTGCCGCCGCGAAAACGCAGCACTGCGTCGTGCCACTTGCGGTACGTGGGGCTGCCCGGCTGCTCCAGATCCTTGTGCACGCCGACCGTCTGCACGCTATACCACTCGCCGAACTCCCACGTCAGTTCGTCGCAATTGACGAAGCTGCCAAGGCCCGGATGGAACGGCGCGACGTGATAGTCCTCCAGATAGACCTCGATAAAGGTCTTCCAGTTGTAGTTGCACTCGTGCACTTCGACGTGATCGAACATGAAGCCCGAAAAATCGAAGTGTTGCTTGGTGCCGAGCCGCGCAAGATCACGCGCGACGTCGCGCCCCTGCGCTTCGAACAGCAGGCCTTGCCAGTTCTGCAGCGACGTGGCGCCGAGATTCAGGCAGGGGTTGTCCGCAAAATGCGGCGCACCGAGCAGCTGGCCGTTCAGGTCGTAAGTCCAGCGATGCAGGGGGCAGACGATGTTCTCCGTCTGGCCGCGGCCGTTGAGCATGATGGCTTGCCGGTGGCGGCACACGTTCGACAGCAGTTCGACTTGCGACTGCTGGTTACGGACGAGCACACGCCCTTCGCTCTCGCTTGGCAAAGCAAAATAATTCCCCGCTTCGGGCACCATGAGATCGTGGCCGATGTAACGAGGACCTTTCTTGAAAAGGGTTTCGATTTCGCGCGTAAGAAGCGCTTCGTCAAAGTAAGCCGTGACTGGCAGCTGGCTGTGGACAGACCGCAACTGCAATGCATTGCTCAGATTGGACATTCCCACTCCCGTGAAGACGTGAAAGCAGTGAACAACCCAACCATCGATAGATTCGATTTAGGGAGCCCGCGATTATACCTGTTTCCCCTTGTTTGGGGCCGTTAAGTGCCTGATTTGGGTCAAAATTCTCGGGAAAGTTCGACGTTTTCGCCGCAGACCGATCGTTTTTTTTCTGCGAGACTGCTGGGACGGCGCACAGCGGGAAGGCGAGGCGTAGGGCGGCGGCGGCTCGGAAATATCGCTTTTGCCGTAGAATGTCCGACTTGTTTTAATTTTGCGACTATTCATGGCGAAGACCGCGTCGAAAGATACTGCTGCCACGCCAGCCGAAGGCGTCGACAGCACGCCGCTGCCCGAGAATTACGAGGCCGCCCAGGCGGAGCTGGAAGAGCTGGTTGCCCGCATGGAAAGCGGCAACCTGAGCCTCGAGGAGTCGCTTACCGCCTATCGGCGCGGCGCCGCCCTTGTGGCGTTCTGCCAGCAACAGCTCGAGAAGGTCGAGCAGCAGGTGCGCGTGCTCGACGGCGAGACGCTCAAGCCGCTGCCCATGAATACCGCAGGCACAGCCGCTACTGAAAGCGGGGACGACCTATGACATTCGAACAATGGATGCGCTCGGTATTGGAGCGTGTCGAAACGGCACTGGAACATTACCTGCCGACCGCGGCAACCGAGCCCGCCACGTTGCATGAAGCCATGCGTTACGCGGTGCTGGGCGGCGGCAAGCGGGTTCGCCCGCTGTTGTGCCACGCGGCCGGCGAGCTGACCGGCGCGCGCGCCGAGTGCCTCGACGCGGCGTCGGCTGCGCTGGAGATGATCCATGTGTACTCGCTCGTCCACGACGACATGCCGTGCATGGACGACGACGCGCTGCGTCGCGGCAAGCCTACCGTACACGTCAAATATGACGAAGCGACGGCATTGCTGGTCGGCGACGCGCTGCAATCGCAGGCGTTCGTTTCGCTGACATCTGATGTTCTGGCCCCGGCGCAGCAGGCCGCGCTGGTGCGCGAACTGGCGCTGGCGAGCGGCTCGATCGGCATGTGCGGCGGGCAGGCCATCGATCTGGCGAGCGTCGGCCACACGCTGACACGCACGCAACTGGAAACCATGCACCGCATGAAGACCGGCGCCTTGCTGCGCGCGGCAGTGCGCATGGGCGCGCTGGCGGGCGAAACGCCAGATGCGGACGCCATGCGTTCGCTCGACGCGTATTCGGCCGCTGTCGGCCTCGCGTTTCAGGTCGTCGACGATATTCTCGACGTCACGACCGATTCGGCGACGCTCGGCAAAACGGCGGGTAAAGACGCGAAGGACGGCAAGCCGACCTACGTGTCGATTATTGGGCTCGACGCTTCGCGCGCGCTCGCTGCGCAGTTGCGCAGCGACGCTCACGCCGCGCTGGCGCCGTTCGGCGCACGCGCGCAGCGTCTTGCCGAATTGGCCGACCTGGTGGTGAACCGGGTTAGCTGAACGCGAAAGCCCGCCGCCGCGCGTCTTCGTTATGAGGCGCATGTATGAAGTGCGGGCGCGTAAGTTTTCCTACAATGGAACGACGATGTACGACTTGCTGAAAACCATTGACGACCCGGCAGCCTTGCGCCGCCTCGATCGCCGCCAATTGCAACCGCTTGCCGACGAGTTGCGTGCCTTCGTGCTCGACAGCGTATCGCAGACGGGCGGCCATCTTTCGTCCAACCTCGGCACGGTCGAGTTGACCATTGCTCTGCACTATGTGTTCGACACGCCGCGCGACCGGATCGTCTGGGACGTCGGCCACCAAACCTATCCGCACAAGATCCTGACGGGCCGCCGCGACCAGATGCACACGCTGCGTCAACTCGGAGGCATCTCGGGTTTCCCCAAGCGTGACGAGTCGGAATACGACACGTTCGGCACGGCGCACTCCAGCACGTCGATTTCCGCCGCGCTCGGCATGGCGATCGCGAGCAAGCTGCAGGGCGAGAACCGCACGGGCATCGCCGTGATCGGCGACGGTGCAATGACGGCCGGCATGGCGTTCGAGGCGATGAACAACGCCGGCGTGGAAGACGACGTGCCGCTGCTGGTCATCCTGAACGACAACGACATGTCGATTTCGCCGCCGGTCGGCGCGCTGAATCGCCATCTGGCGCGTCTGATGTCGGGCCGCTTCTATGCCGCCGCGCGTGCCGGTGTCGAACGCGTGCTGCGCGTCGCGCCGCCCATGCTCGATCTCGCCCGCAAGCTCGAAGAGCACGCCAAGGGCATGATCGTGCCGGCCACGCTGTTCGAACAGTTCGGCTTCAACTACATCGGGCCGATCGACGGTCACGATCTCGATTCGCTGATCCCGACGCTGCAGAACATCAAGGAACTGCGCGGTCCGCAATTCCTGCACGTCGTGACCAAGAAAGGCCAAGGCTACAAGCTGGCCGAAGCCGATCCGGTGCTGTACCACGGTCCGGGCAAGTTCAATCCGGCTGAAGGCATCAAGCCAGCCACCACGCCGTCGAAGAAGACCTACACGCAGGTGTTCGGCGAATGGCTGTGCGACGCGGCCGAGCTGGACGCACGCGTGGTCGGCATCACGCCGGCCATGCGCGAAGGCTCGGGCATGGTGGAGTTCGAGAAGCGCTTCCCGGACCGCTACTTTGACGTCGGCATCGCCGAGCAACACGCGGTGACGTTCGCCGGCGGTCTGGCCGCGGAAGGCATGAAGCCGGTGGTCGCGATCTACTCGACCTTCCTGCAACGCGCCTACGATCAGCTGATTCACGACGTCGCGCTGCAAAACCTGCCGGTGGTGTTCGCTATCGACCGCGCGGGTCTGGTCGGCGCGGACGGCGCCACGCACGCGGGTGCTTACGACCTGGCGTTCCTGCGCTGCATCCCGAACATGACGGTGATGGCCGCGTCGGACGAAAACGAATGCCGCCAGATGCTGTACACGGCGTTGCAGCAGCCGAACCCGACGGCGGTGCGCTATCCGCGTGGCGCCGGCACGGGTGTCGCGACCGTGAAGCAGATGGCGGCGCTGCCGCTCGGCAAGGGTGAGATTCGTCGCGAAACGTCGCAGCCGGCCGGCAAGCGTATTGCGATTCTGGCGTTCGGCACGATGGTCGCGCCGTCGCTGGCAGCCGCCGAGCAACTGGACGCGACGGTTGCCAACATGCGCTTCGTGAAGCCGCTCGACGCCGCTCTGGTCCGTCAGCTCGCTGAAACGCACGACGCCATCGTCACGATCGAAGAAGGCTGCGTGATGGGCGGCGCAGGTTCGGCTTGCGTCGAAGCCCTGCTTGAAAGTGGGGTTATGCGACCCGTACTACAATTGGGCCTTCCCGATCGGTTCATCGATCATGGGGACCCGGCCAAGCTGCTCGCCGCGTGCGGTCTCGACGCCGCGGGTATCACCAAGTCGATCCGCGAGCGCTTCCTGGCGAGCGGCGCGGTCGGCGGCCAGTCGTCGGTGAAGCGCGTCGCGTAAAGCGTCGCCGCTCGCGGTGCGGCCGCCGTGCCATGGCGGCCACAAGCAATCTCCAACTTGAATCGGTGGGCCTTCGGGCCCATCATCCAACGCCGGCCGGGGCCGGCGTTCGCCATTGCGCGCCTTGATCCGCGCGACCGCTGGGAGCCGCCAAGCCTGTCGCTTCGCGACAGCCCTCGCGAGCAGACTGCTGAAGGGCTTTCCGCGGGCGAAAGACTCGCGGCAGTCCGGCGTTTCCTGAAAGGACAAGAAGATGAATCAGATGAATCCCGCCTTTGTGATGCCCGATGTACAAAGCACGCCGGACACCCGTCAGATCCCGATTCAACGGGTCGGCGTGAAGGCCGTGCGCCATCCGCTGACGGTGCGCACGCAAAGCGGCGAGGTGCAGCCGACGGTCGGTACGTGGAATCTCGACGTGCATCTGCCGGCTGACCAGAAGGGCACGCACATGTCGCGTTTCGTCGCGTTGCTCGAAGAGAACAAGGCGCCGCTGGAACCGGCCACGTTCCGCATCATGCTCGCCGCGATGCTCGAAAAGCTCGAGGCCGAGGCCGGCCGCATCGAGGTGTCGTTCCCGTACTTCGTGAACAAGACCGCGCCGGTGTCCGGCGTGCAAAGCCTGCTCGACTACGAAGTCACGCTGACGGGCGAGACTCGCAACGGTGCGACGCGTCTGTTCCTGCAGGTGCTGGTGCCGGTGACGAGCCTGTGCCCGTGTTCGAAGAAAATCTCGCAGTACGGCGCGCATAACCAGCGCTCGCACGTCACGATCAACGCCGAACTGGCAGGCGATGTGGCCGTGGAAGAACTGATCCGTATCGCCGAAGAAGAAGCCTCGTGCGAACTATGGGGTTTGCTCAAGCGCCCGGACGAGAAGTTCGTCACCGAGCGCGCTTATGAAAACCCGAAGTTCGTCGAAGACCTGGTGCGCGATGTTGCGCAGCGTTTGAACGCGGATGAGCGGATCGTCGCCTACGTGCTGGAAGCCGAGAACTTCGAGTCGATTCACAATCACAGCGCGTACGCGGTGATCGAGCGGGACAAGCGGGTGGCTTGACACACGCTTTAGTTGAATCGAACAAAAAAGCCGCTTCTTTTGAAAGCGGCTTTTTTTACGGCCAAACGAATCCAGGACTCAGCGTGCGAGGGACGTCAGATCCCAGCGCGGCTTCACTGTGAATGCGTAGTCCTTGCCGGACTGATCCGGCCAGCGCTGCAGTCGCAACGCGCCGGCCAGCGCGATCATCGCGCCGTTGTCCGTGCACAGCGACAGGTCCGGGTAGTGCACGTAGAAATTGCGCTTCTTCGCGGCAGCGGAAAGCGCTTCGCGCAACTGCCGGTTTGCGCCGACCCCGCCCGCGACTACCAACCGGTTGAGCTTGGTCTTCTTGAGCGCGGCCAGCGACTTCGCAGCCAGAACGTCGACTGCGGCGTCGACGAAACCGCGCGCCAGATCGGCTTTCGCCTGTTCGCAGATATTCGAGCCGCCGAGCTTCTTGGCGTGCGTGAGGACAGCGGTTTTCAAGCCGCTGAAGCTGAAATCGAGGTCGCCGGAATGCAGCATGGGACGCGGCAGGACCACCGCGCCCGGCGTGCCGAATTCGGCCATGCGCGAGACTTCCGGGCCACCTGGGTAACCGAGGCCGAGCAGTTTGGCGGTTTTGTCGAACGCTTCGCCGGCGGCATCGTCCAGCGTTTCGCCGAGCGTCTCGTAGACGCCCACGTCCGTGACACGCATCAACTGCGTGTGGCCCCCGGACACCAGTAGCGCGACAAAGGGGAACGGCGGCGGCTCATCGACCAGCAGCGGCGACAGCAAATGCCCTTCAAGGTGATGAATGCCGATGGTCGGCTTGTCCCACGCCATGGCGAGCGAGTTGGCGACGCTCGCGCCGACCAGCAGCGCGCCCGCGAGACCGGGGCCTTGCGTGTAGGCGATCGCGTCGATGTCGCTACGGGCCGCGCCGGCGCGTTCCATCACCTCTTCGAGCAGCGGCAGCGCGCGCCGGATGTGATCGCGCGACGCCAGTTCCGGCACCACGCCGCCGTACTCCCGATGCATCGCAATTTGCGAATGCAGCGCGTGCGCGAGCAGGCCACGCTCCGTGTCGTAGAGCGCGAGACCGGTTTCGTCGCAAGAGCTTTCGATGCCGAGAACGAGCATGATGGTGGGCTTTGAGCAGACGCAGAAGCGACAAAACTCCGGCGCCCGAAAGTGAGAAGGCAAGCCTGAAAGTATAGCAGCGCGGGCAAGGCGCCGCCGACGCGCGGGTACAATGCGGCCCCATGGAATCCTTCGATATAGCAGTGATCGGCGCGGGCGCGGCCGGCATGATGTGCGCGGCGGTAGCCGGGCAGCTCGGCCGTCGCGTGGTGCTGATCGACCACTCGCAGCGTCTCGCGGAGAAGATCCGCATCTCCGGCGGCGGTCGCTGCAACTTCACGAATCTGTATGCCGGGCCGGCCAATTACCTGTCGGCCAACCCGCATTTTTGCCGCTCCGCGCTCGCGCGCTATACACCGCGCGATTTCATGGCGCTCCTCAAGCGTCATCACGTGACTTGGCACGAGAAGCACAAAGGCCAGCTTTTTTGCGACCAGTCGAGCGACGCGGTCATCAATGTGCTGAAGAACGAGTGCGACGTGGGCCGCGTGGCGTGGCGCACGCCGCTTGCGGTCGAGCAGGTGCGCCAGGATCCGGAAGGGCGCTTCGCGCTGGGTACGCAGGCGGGGCCGATCACTGCGCGCGCGCTCGTGGTCGCGACCGGCGGGCTGTCGATTCCGAAGATCGGCGCCACCGATTTCGCCTACCGGCTTGCCAAGCAGTTCGGTCACAAGCTGATCGACACGCGCCCGGCGCTGGTCCCCCTGACTTTCGCAGCCGCAGACTGGGAGCCGTTCGCGGCGCTGTCCGGCGTCTCGCTGGAAGTGCAACTGGCGACCGGCAACAAAAAGACCGGTGCCGAATTCAACGAAGACCTGCTGCTCACTCACCGCGGTCTTTCCGGCCCAGGGGTGCTGCAGATTTCGAGCTACTGGCAGCCCGGCGAGCCGATTCACATCAACTTGCTGCCGGAGCGGGACGCCACGACCGACTTGCTGGAAGCGAAGACCGGCACGAAGCGGCAGATCGCCAATCTGCTGTCGGAATGGGTCCCGCAGCGGCTCGCCCATATCTGGCTGGAAACCCATCAGATTCCCGCCGATGCCCGCGTGGCCGATCTGCCGGACAAAACCCTGCGCCGCGTCGGCGAGGCGCTGTCGCGCTGGACGCTCACGCCAAACGGCACGGAAGGCTATCGCAAAGCCGAAGTGACGCGCGGCGGCATCGACACGCGCGACCTGTCGTCATCGACGATGATGAGCGCGCGCGCGCCGGGCTTGTACTTCATCGGCGAAGCCGTCGACGTAACCGGCTGGCTGGGCGGCTACAATTTTCAGTGGGCGTGGGCGTCGGGTGTGGCGGCCGGCGAGGCGGCCGCGGAGTATGCCAGAGGGGCTTGACGGCGCTCTGGCTTTGTGAGAAAGCTCTGCTATACTCCTGAACCTTTACAAAGTTCCGTTATTGAAAAATGACGACCATCCGCGTAAAAGACAACGAGCCGTTTGAAGTTGCCATGCGCCGGTTCAAGCGCACCATGGAGAAAAGCGGCTTGCTGACGGAACTTCGCGCTCGCGAGTTTTACGAAAAGCCTACGACCGAGCGCAAGCGTAAGAAGGCGTCTGCGGTGAAGCGTCATTTCAAGCGTCTGCGTAGCCAGATGCTGCCAAAGAAGTTCTACTGATTCTGGCGTTGCCGCGGTTCCCGTCTAACGGAGCGGCGACATCCAACCGGTGAGGGCGCGACAGGTGCCATCACGGAAAACACGGCCCTTCGGGCCAGCCGGCAGGGTCGCAACCACCACGCACAGTGTGTCAACCCGCTTGAGGAAGCAGTCCCAAGCGGGTATTCGTGTTGATGCGCGTGTTGAGTGGTTAGTCTGGCCGGTTTTTCAAATTCCAACGCATTCAGGTGAGTGATGAGTCTCAAGGACCGGATCAACGACGATATGAAGGCCGCCATGCGGGCACGTGAGACCGAGCGCCTCGGCACGGTCCGCCTGCTGCTCGCCGCGATCAAGCAGCGCGAAGTCGACGAGCGCATCACGCTCGACGACACCGCGATCACCGCTGTCATCGACAAGATGATCAAGCAGCGCAAGGATTCGATCAGCCAGTTCGAAGCCGCCGGCCGCACCGATCTGGCCGACAAGGAAAAGGCCGAGCTGGCGATCTTGTCTGCCTATATGCCGGAGCAGATGTCCGAGGCGGAGATGGTTGCCGAAGTCCAGGCCGCGGTGGCGCAAACCGGTGCAGCCGGACCGCAGGACATGGGTAAGGTGATGGGCGTGCTCAAGCCGAAGCTGGCCGGCCGCGCCGACATGACCGCTGTTTCGGCGCAAGTCAAAGCCGCGCTCGCGAAGTAAATTTCCGTATTTTCGCGTCGTGCATGCTGTTTTTCGACGGCGTGCGCGGCGTTGGCTTTTTTTAAGGCAGCGTCATTTACCGTGATTCCACCGTCATTCCTGCAGGACCTGCTCAACCGCGTCGATATCGTCGACGTGGTCGGCCGGTATGTGCAGTTGAAAAAGGGCGGCGCGAACTTCATGGGGCTGTGCCCGTTCCACAACGAGAAAAGCCCATCGTTTACGGTTAGTCCGACTAAGCAGTTCTATCACTGCTTCGGTTGCGGCGCGCACGGTACGGCGATCGGGTTCCTGATGGAGCACGTCGGGTCCTCGTTTCCCGAGGCAGTCAACGAGTTGGCGCAGTCCGTCGGGCTGACCGTGCCTAACGAGCCGTCGCCCGGCTATGGCGGCGGGTCCGGCGGCGGCTATGCGCCGGCCGCATCCAAAGCGGTTACCACCGCGCTTTCCGATGTCATGCAGACCGCCTGCGACTTCTACCGCAAGCAACTGCGCAGCGCGCCGGTCGCGATCCAGTATCTGAAGAAGCGCGGCTTGACCGGCGAGATCGCCGCCCGTTTCGGACTCGGCTATGCCCCGGACGGCTGGCAGAACCTCGAACCGGCTTTTTCGAACTACCGCGACGATGCGCTGGTCGAATCGGGTTTGGTGATCGTCAGCGAAAAGTCCGACGCTCAGGGCCAGAACCGCCGGTACGACCGCTTTCGCGAGCGGATCATGTTCCCGATTCGCAATGTGAAGGGGCAGGTGATCGGCTTCGGCGGACGCGTGCTGGACAGCGGCGAGCCCAAATATTTGAATTCGCCCGAAACGCCTTTATTTAACAAGGGCAGCGAGCTGTATGGGCTGTTCGAGGCGCGTCTGGCGATCCGCGAACAACACTACGTGCTGGTCGTAGAAGGCTACATGGACGTGGTCGCGCTGGCCCAATTGGGGTTCCAGAACGCGGTCGCCACGCTCGGCACGGCTTGCACACCGATTCATGTCCAGAAGCTGATGCGCCAGACCGACACGGTCATCTTCAGTTTCGACGGCGATTCGGCCGGCCGGCGCGCCGCTCGCCGGGCGCTGGATGCCTGTTTGCCGCACGCGGCGGACAACCGGACCATCCGGTTCCTGTTTTTGCCGTCCGAGCACGATCCGGACAGCTACGTGCGTGAATACGGCACCGAGGCCTTTGCCGAGCAGGTCGAGCGAGCCATGCCGCTGTCGCAGTTCATGCTGAACGAGGTGCTGACCGGCAAGGAGCTGGATCAGCCGGAAGGCCGCGCCCGCGCGCTGTTCGACGCCAAACCGCTGCTGCAGGCACTGCCGGCCAATGCTCTGCGCGCGCAGATCATGCATATGTTCGCCGACCGGCTCGATGTGCCCTTCGACGAGGTCGCCGCGCTGTGCGAGGTCGATTCCCGGATCGCGGCGGCGGCCCGCGCCGCACCGGCCCGCAAAGACCGGCGCAGTGTGACGGGAATCGAGGAAAAAACGCTGCGCAATCTGGTGATGTATCCGCGCACCGTGGGCGTGCTGGATGAAGAGGCTGAACAGGCGTTGCTCACGGTCACGCGGCACGGTGAACTGTTCGAGGAAGTGACGACGCACGCGCGTGCGCTGGGCGATTCGGCGGAGTTTCAACTGTTGTCCGACCTATTGCGAAACGGCGCGAACGCCCCAACTTTCGAGGAAATCTTTCGCAAAATTCTAGACTATGATGAAAACGTCCGGGATTTGCTGCTGAAGGACCCGGAAGATGCGACCGTCATCGAGGAGCGGCGCGAGCAGGAACGGATCGTCGGAGAGGAGCTGAAGGCGGCGATCCTGAAGATGCGGTACGACGCTTACTGCGATCGTCTCGAGCAGCTTTCGCGGCAATCCCGGCACACGCCGGAGGAGTTTGCGGAGCTCTCGGAGCTCAATCGGAAGCGGGCTGATATGAAGCGCCAGCTCGGGCTGTAGGCGGAGCGCGGAGACCCTCGGTGCTATAATAAAAGGTTTCCAGCGGATTGTTTTTCAAGGGTTTTCCTAGCAAAGGCGAAAAGGCGATGCGATGGCAAAGACTGCGGGCGGAACAACGGGCGGAAAGAAAACGGCAGGCACGAGCTCCAAGGAGCCGACCAGAAAGGTCACCGAAGCCAGGTTAGTTTCTTCTGTCAGAAAAGCGTCTGCGGTCAGTGTTGCACCGGTTGCCGCGAAGAAGTCCTCGACCACTTCGGCTGCGCGAGCGGAGCCGGTCAGGGCGGCGAAAGTTGTAGCAGTACCGGCCACAGAGGGGTCGGGTGTCAGAAGCGCAAGGGAAGCGGCTGCCGCGCAGGACGATGCGGCAGTGCGCGAGGTTCCAGTATCCACGGTTCAACCGGCTGGCGTCCACCAGCCGCGAGTCGAGACTACAGCCGGTACGGCGAACTCCATGACGAAAAAGCTGAACGAAGTACCCGTCGATGACGACGCAACCCAAAGCGAAGAAAACCCCGCGGCTGCTGCTCCGGCCAAGGTGGAAAAGGCCAAGGCTCGCGACCGTCGTGCAAAGGAAAAAGCGCTGCTGAAAGACGCTTTCGCGTCGTCACAGCCGGGCACGGTCGAGGAACTCGAGGAGCGCCGCTCCAAACTGCGCGCGCTGATCAAGCTCGGCAAGGAGCGCGGCTTCCTCACGTACGCTGAGATCAACGACCACCTGCCGGACAACTTCACCGAGACCGAGGCGATCGAAGGCATCATCAGCACGTTCAACGACATGGGCGTGGCGGTGTACGAGCAGGCCCCGGACGCTGAAACGCTGCTGCTGAACGACAACGCGCCGGCGGCTTCGTCCGACGACGAAGTGGAAGAGGAAGCGGAAGTCGCGCTGTCCACCGTCGACTCGGAATTCGGCCGCACTACGGACCCGGTCCGCATGTACATGCGTGAAATGGGCACGGTCGAGCTGCTCACGCGCGAAGGCGAAATCGAAATCGCCAAACGGATCGAAGACGGCCTGAAGCACATGGTGATGGCCATCTCCGCATGCCCGACCACGATCGCCGACATCCTGGCGATGGCGGAGCGCGTCGCGAATGAGGAAATTCGCATCGACGAACTGGTCGACGGCCTGATCGACGCCAACGCGGAAGACGCGGACGGTTTCTCCGCGCAAGAAGCGGAAGCGATCGAGAGCGAAGACGAGGAAGTCGAAGAAGAAGAGTCCGACGACGAGGAAGAAGACGACGGCACGGCGCAAGCCACGGCCAACGCAGCGCAGATGGAAGCGCTCAAGCGTGCCTCGCTCGAAAAATTCGCGATGATCAGCGAATGGTTCGACAAGATGCGTCGCGCGTTCGAGAAGGAAGGCTACAAGTCCAAGTCGTATCTGAAGGCACAGGAAACGATCCAGAACGAGCTCATGACGATCCGCTTCACCGCGCGCACCGTCGAGCGTCTGTGCGACACGCTGCGCGCGCAGGTGGACGAAGTGCGTCAGGTCGAACGTCAGATTCTGCACACGGTGGTCGACAAGTGTGGCATGCCGCGTGCGGAATTCATCGCGCGTTTCCCGGGCAGCGAAACGGATCTCGAGTGGGCCGACAAGATCGTCGGTGAAGGTCATGCTTATAGCGCGATCCTCACGCGGAACATTCCGGCTATTCGCGAACAGCAGCAACGTCTGCTGGATCTGCAGGCGCGGGTCGTGTTGCCGCTGAAGGACCTGAAGGAAACCAACCGTCAGATGGCGGCGGGCGAACTGAAGGCGCGTCAGGCGAAGCGCGAAATGACCGAGGCGAACTTGCGTCTCGTGATCTCGATCGCGAAGAAGTACACGAACCGTGGTCTGCAGTTCCTCGACCTGATTCAGGAAGGCAACATCGGCCTGATGAAGGCGGTGGACAAGTTCGAATACCGTCGCGGCTACAAGTTCTCCACGTATGCAACGTGGTGGATCCGGCAGGCCATTACGCGTTCGATCGCCGACCAGGCACGTACGATCCGGATTCCGGTTCACATGATCGAAACGATCAACAAGATGAACCGCATCTCGCGTCAGATTCTGCAGGAAACCGGTCTCGAGCCGGATCCGGCAACGCTGGCCGAGAAGATGGAAATGCCGGAAGACAAGATCCGCAAGATCATGAAGATCGCGAAGGAGCCGATCTCGATGGAAACGCCGATCGGCGACGACGACGATTCGCATCTGGGCGATTTCATCGAAGACAACAACACGGTTGCGCCGGCCGACGCGGCTTTGCATGCCAGCATGCGCGATGTCGTGAAGGACGTGCTCGACTCGCTGACGCCGCGCGAAGCGAAGGTGCTGCGCATGCGTTTCGGTATCGAGATGAGCACCGATCACACGCTCGAAGAAGTCGGCAAGCAGTTCGACGTGACGCGTGAACGGATCCGTCAGATCGAAGCGAAGGCGCTGCGCAAGCTGCGCCACCCGAGCCGTTCGGACAAGCTGAAGTCGTTCCTGGAAGGGAATTGATCGAAGCCGGCGTTGGTTGCAAATGATGTCGCGGTTTGAAGGGGCCTCGCGGTTGTTTCGCCGTAGCGAAGCGGTTGCGAAGGCCTCTTTTTCGTGTAGTATGTCGGCCAATCAACGAATAGGCCCGGCCTTCACGACCGGGTCTTTTTTCTTGGGCCGGACGCCGTGCTGGTTGCAGGCAGCGGACTCATAATCCGCCTCCGAAAGGACACCGTCGGTTCGAATCCGACCCGGCCCACCATCGATGCAAAGAAAGGGTTCCGATAATGTCGGAACCCTTTTTGTTTGTGTGGCGTGAAGCGGGTTTGGCGTGCGGCAATAAGTCACTTCCGTTCTGTTATTAAGCTACGCGCCGCGGACTTCTATCCAGTTGGATAAAAGTTGTTCGTCGTCATTTGGGCGGCATTCAGACGCGTGTTAAGCAACACATTTCACGCTGAGGAAAAATCGTCATTTCCTTTTGCGTTCGTCGGCGCAAACTCCGTCAGAGTTTCGTCTTGTCATTTGTTGGTTTCCGTTTGGCGCTCTGACGCACAGACTCTGTCGCGATGGCAGCGCTAACCTGAGTACAAGGCGGCCCGAAGTCCGCTCGGTGGGAGTGGCACGTCGTTTGCGTAAGGACGGCTTCCAAACCATATCAATAACGAGAACGACCATGCGACCTGACCACACCGCTGATGAGTTTGTCCAGACTCAAACCTTGTTGCCTACTTCGCCGGAAATCGAACGCGCAGGCGTGCCGCAACCGCAGGTTAGCGCGTTGTCGCGCGTCACGTTCTGCTTTGCGTGGCTGTTCGGGCTGGAGCCGTTCCTGACCGGACCGGCCGCTGAGATTCCGCGCTCGAGGCTTGATCGCTAATAGTCTGTGACACGGAGCAGCGTGCGCAGTCGTGCGATTTGGGCGTTGAAAGTTTCGCCGCTCGTCGAGGCAATTTCTGCAGCCGGACATCAATCGATCGGGATCGTCACGCGAAGGCCCCGCAGGTCCACCGTAGCGCCGGGCTTTCGGGAATAGCCGTTGCGCGCTGAGTGTTGGGAGACATTCCCATTCTCAGGATGCTCATTATGCAAACCGATCCCACCATCGACCCCGTCGCCGATCCCGCCAACCAGCCACTCGATGAACCCGGCGAGCAACCGCGTCCATTGCCGGGCGAGCCGCCCGAAACCGATCCGCTCGCGCCTGGCGCTTCACCCGAGGACGAGGACGCGCTGCGTCGGTCGCAAGACAAGATATAAGGCCGTGGTTGTGGGGAATTAGGGAAACTCCGTGTAAAAGAATGGCACGCTCGTGCCGTTTAATGAAAGTGGAAGGCTGTTCGATGTTTGCCATCCGCTTTCAGCACGGGTTCTTGTCACGCGGCGGTCGGCGCCGCATTACACCTCCGGGCAATGCCCGTGCTGAAGGCTTTCCCTTCGACGCACGGGCTTTGTGAAAACGTCTCAGTGGTTTCGGACCCGCTTACGGGCCCTTGCAGACCAAATGAGACGCGGGCGTTGCTACGAGCACTTCTGCTGGGCTGTATTCCGTCACCTGTCGCGCGACAGCAGACAAACGCGGCGCATCGGCCGCGCGCGGATTTCAGCGCTATCGAACTGCTCGACTGCCTAGCGCCAGAATAAAAACATACCGTCAAATTCAATTGCCTTCGCAAAAAGAAAGTTAATGGTCAAAGCCAATTAACATGGGCTAATTCGAATCGAATGAAGCGACTGCATCAATTCAATAAAGTTCCCAGTTTTCAAAAATAAATTTACAGCGGCCGGATGCATGCGGCCAATTGCCTCGTTTCCAGGCAATCACACGCCTCTGATTTCTTAATTGCTCCGACCCGATTACGTCACGATTATTAAAACGCTGTTGCATGCGCACAACTGAATATATTGAGAAGTTGCAAATTACTTATGGCCACGGCAGGTGCGACATCCGCCTGATTTAGTCATAAACATCGGGAAAACAAAGACTTAATGCCTGCGGCCATTGGATTGTTGCTGTTTACGAAAAATCCTGTTGCGTGAATTGCCGACCTCGCTACCAGGGCGTCCCCCTACACTCACGCTTCGTTTCAAGGGTGCCCGACGATCCGGAACGGGTCGGTTGAAGGGCGGCAACAGGTGCGATGCACACGCTGCCGAGGCAGGTCCCGCTCCCCGCGTAAATTTATCGAACAGGAGTCCCACGCATGAAAAAGAGTCTCATCGTCGTTGCGGTTGCCGCATCGTTCGCCTCCGTCGCTCACGCACAAAGCAGCGTGACTCTGTATGGTCTGCTGGACGCGGGCCTGACGTACACCAGCAACGTCAATCACAACGCAAAGTGGGCAGCCGGTAGCGGCGGCATCAACCAAAGCATGTTCGGTCTGCGCGGTTCGGAAGATCTGGGCGGCGGTCTGAAGGCTATCTTCACGTTGGAAAGCGGCTTCAACATCAACAACGGCAAGTTCGCTAACAACAACGGCATGTTCAACCGTCAAGCGTTCGTCGGTCTGTCGAGCGCGCAATTCGGTACGGTCACGCTGGGTCGTCAATATGACGCAGCTCAAGACTACCTGGCACCGCTGACCGCAACGGGCAGCTGGGGCGGTACGTACTTCGCGCACCCGTTCAACAACGACAACCTGAACACGAACGGCGGCTACGCAGTCAACAACTCGGTCAAGTACTCGAGCGCTAACTACGCTGGCTTCACGTTCGGCGGCACGTACGGTTTCTCGAACCAGGCTGGCGCATTCGCAAACAACCGCGAATACAGCGTCGGTGCTGCATACCAGTGGCAAGGTCTGCACCTGGGTGCTGCTTACGCCCAGCAAAACAACCCGGGCGCAGGCAACACGGGTGCTTCGGACGGTTCGTACGTCAACGCACTGGCCGGCAACGTCGGCAACTTCCGTCAACGTGAATTCGGCGTTGCTGGTTCGTACGCATTCGGCCCGGCAACCGTCGGTCTGGCATGGACTCAATCGCGTTCGGACAACTTCGTGGGCGGGCAGCAATCGCTGCGCGCTAACAACTACGAAGTCAACGGCAAGTACAACCTGACCCCGGCTCTCGGCCTGGGCGTGGCTTACACGTTCACGGACGGCAAGGGCTACGGCGTTGGCGCGAACGGTGGTTCGGAGTCGGTGCGCTACCACCAGATCGGCGTGCAGGCTGACTACTCGCTGTCGCGTCGTACGGACGTCTACGCTCAAGCCGTGTACCAGCACGCAATGGGCGACGGCGGTGTCGCTTCGATCTACAGCGGCGACAACACGCAACTGCCGTCGTCGTCGAAGAACCAGACGGCTGCTACGGTCGGTCTGCGTCACCGCTTCTAAGCTTCAGCAGAAGCTGGTCGTTGTACGAAAAGGTGCCGTGCGCGGCACCTTTTTTTATGCGCGCGCGATTCGATGGCGGGCACCTGGCGAGAATGCCGGATGCCGCGCGGCTTGCAGGGCACAGGCGGCCCTGCCTGATTCAGAAAATCGTACGCAGACCGAGTGCAACGCCGGTCTGGTTGTTCTTGCCCGGCAATTCGACCGAGGCCGCACCCGATACCTTGTCGAAATCGACCGTACCGTACACCTCGGTGCGCTTGGACAAGGCGTACTCAGCTAACGCCACCAAGGTATAGCGATTGCCGCTGCTTACTTGTCCGTTACCGATCGCCGCGTTGGACATGTGGTCGTAGTACGCCGCGCCCGTCAACGTGAGCGCGGGTGTGGCCTGCCACGTGATGCCGGCGAACGGACCGTTGTCGACGCGGCCCGAGCCCTTCAGGATATCGACGCCAGGCACGAGCGTTTGCTGCGCCAGCGCGCTGTCGACGAAACCGGTGTCGTCTTTCGAATGCAGATAGCCGACGTACACCTTCGCCGTGCTGAACGCATAGACCGCGTTTGCGTTGAAGATAGTCTGTTTGTGATTGCTGTTGTCGCTGTTCTGCTGCACGCCGCCCGCGACGCTCAACGGGCCGGCCACATACGACAGCGTGAAACCGTACATCGTGCCCGCGCCGAGATGGCCCGGCACCTGGCCGGAGAAACCGCCCGCGCCGGTCGATTCGGAGTTGGTACCGAACGAGTACATCGCGGCCATGGTCAGGCCTTTATACGTGCCGGTGTATTTTACGGCGTTGTCCGCGTAAAGCCCCGCGCCGAGCGCGCCCGGCAACCATGAATTCTCGAAGTAGTTGCCGACCGTGAGCGGGTCGTAGGTGTCGCCGAGCAGATCGAACAACGGCGTCTTCTGACGGCCCAGCGTTAGCGTGCCGTATTGGCCGCTCAGGCCCACGTACGCATTGCGGTTGAAGAGCCGCTGGCTGTCCGAGGCGGACCCGTCCTGCAGATTGATGCCGCTTTCCAGATCGAAGATCGCCTTCAGTCCGCCGCCCAGATCTTCCGAGCCGCGCAGACCCCAGCGGCTATTGGTGATCGCACCGTTCGTCATGAACAGACGGCCATCGTTTTTGGCGTTGGAGTTGGTCAGATAGCGCACGCTCACGTCGGCGACGCCGTACAGCGTGATCGAGCTCTGTGCCGAGGCGTGTTGGGGGGTCATCGCGAGGGTGGCGCCACTCACGATGGCAGCGGTCTTGAGCAGTCTCATTTGTCTCATTGGAATATCTGCTAGATGGTTATGGTTTATTCATTCGAGTCCGGCGTGTGCAGACGGACCACGCGCCGGCGCGCCGATGATAGACCCACACCCGCGTCGAGCCAAAAGTCCTTTAGCGCAATAACTTATTGCAGTTTCTAACCATTGTCCCGCGCTGTCTGACAAGAGTTAACTTTCTCGCAGGCGTGCTTGGGTTAGTCTGAAATCCATTGATTGATAGACGCTATTTCGCGGCGACGCCAGCCCGTGTGCAGCGGCCGCGCGTTTTTACCGCATGGATAATTCCACTCGAAAGCCGCAGCCTCATTTGCCGACCACTTACGATCTGACTGACGAGCAATGGCATCGCATCGTCCCGCTGCTGCCTGAAATGAAAGCGCTTGGACCTCGCCGTGGGCGTCCCAGCATCGATATCCGCTGGGTGGTGAATAGCGTGATGTGGGTGCTGCACGCGCGCGCGCCATGGAGCGCGATGCCGGAGCGTTATGCGCCGTATCAGACGGCGCATCGCTACTATCTGCGCTGGAAGAAGTCCGGCGTGCTGGCCGACATCGTGTTCACGCTGTTCGGGACCGATGCAATTCTCGAGCGGCCTATCACGCGAAGGAGCGGCGTGCGTGCTGCGTAGATTGCAGCTTCGCAGCGACAGATAAAAAAGGCTGTCACCCGATTTTCGGCGACAGCCTTTTTTGGTCGGTCAGGAAGTCCGCCGATCGGGCACGACGGACCGTGGCCCGTATGACCCGCTCACACAGTTTGCTCGACCTTGAACACGGCGACGGCATGTCGCAGGTGTTCGGTTTGCTCATCGAGCGAGCCGGCCGCGGCGGCCGCCTGCTCGACAAGTGCGGCATTGCGCTGCGTCACGTCGTCCATCTGACGGATCGCGAGATTGACTTCGCCGATACCCGAACTCTGTTCCTTCGAAGCCGCCGAGATCTCGTTCATGATGGCCGTCACGCGGCGCACCGCGTCGACCACCTCGCCGATCGTGCTACCCGCCTTGCCCGCGAGCGTCGAGCCTTCGCCGACTTGCGCGACCGACTGATCGATCAACACCTTGATCTCCTTGGCCGCTGTCGCGCTGCGTTGCGCGAGATTGCGCACCTCGCCCGCCACCACCGCGAAGCCGCGACCCTCTTCGCCGGCGCGCGCGGCTTCCACCGCGGCGTTCAGCGCCAGAATATTGGTCTGGAACGCGATGCCCTCGATCACGCTGATGATCTCGCCGATCTTGCGCGAACTATCGGTGATGCCCGCCATTTTCTCGACCACGTCGTTGACCACCTGGCCGCCGCGCGCGGCGATGCTCGACGCGTCGCTAGCCAGTTCGGACGCGGTGGCCGCATTGTCGGCGTTCTGCGTGACGGTCTTGGTGAGTTCGTCCATGCTGGCGGCGGTCTGCTGCAGCGACGCGGCCTGTTCCTCGGTGCGGCTCGACAGATCCAGATTGCCCGCGGCGATTTCCTTCGAGGCGACGGTGATGGTTTCCGCCGAGTTCTTGATCCGCGCGACGGTGGACGCAAGTTGATTGCGCATCTCACGCAGCGAGAACAGCAGGCTTGACGTGTCGTCGCGGCGCAGCTCGATGCGAGTGGCCAGATCGCCGCGCGCGATCTGCATCGCAATCGAGGCCGCGGCGGAAGGCTCGCCGCCAATCGAGCGCGACACGCTGCGCACCACGCGCGACGCCACGAACGACACGATCACGCCGAGTACCACCAGCATGCCGGCCGAGCGTGCGAGCGTCGTGTAGAACTGCGCCTGAATGTCGTCCATGTAAGCGCCGGCGATGAAGTCCCAGCCCCACGGGGCGAAGCGTTTCACGTAGCCGATCTTCTCGCTAGGCGTCGTTTCGCCGGGTTTGGGCCACCAGTAGCGCAGATAGCCGGCGCCGGCCGCTGAGCCGCCGGCCTGGGCGATGTCGTGATACAGCGCGTTGCCTTTGGCGTCGCGGAAGCCGCCCATGTCCTTGCCGTTCAGCTTCGGGCTCATCGGGTGGTCGACCATGACCGAGTCGCTGCGCACGATCGTCACGTAGCCGGAGGCACCGTAACGTTGCGCATTGATGCGCGCGATCGCTTGCTGCTTCGCTTCGTCGACGGAGAACTTGCCGGCGTCGGCCTGTTTCGCGTAGTCCGCGACGATCGATACCGCCATGTCGGTGACGTCGGCCAGATCTGCGCGCCGTGCGTCCATTTGACCGTTACGCGCTTCGTACGCGTTCACAACGGTCACGATCAGGAGCGCGGCCCAGCACAGCAGCAACGGCACCCACAACTTCTGTTTCAGTGTCAGACGGTTCATTATCGGATTCGACAATACGTTGAAATCGGAATAGGGACGGGCTGCAATCTGCGCTGCATAGCTCGCATAACGGCGCGTGCGGCGCTTTCTTTATCCGATTGCTCAAAAAACAGTCGAACGGCCGCGCGCAGGCGGCTGCCGCAATACGCGGAGCAAAAACGGCAGGCAGGGCGTTGGGTGCTAGAGCTGTTCCCGGCCGAATGCGCCTAGACGTTCGAGGTCGAGCACGTCGATCTGGTTGTACGAGAGGCGCAGAATTTGCAGCCGTTCGAGGTTTTGCAGCGCCTGGTTGATCCGCTGACGCGAAACGCCCGCCAACAGGCCGACTTCTTCCTGCGAGATGGCGAGGGTGCGGCCGGTGTCGGGATAAAGATCTGCGTTGAACAACTGCGCGAGCGACTGCGCGACGCGCGCATCGACATCGAGCAGCCGGCTATTCTGGATCGACGCGATGAATTCGCCCATGCGGTTGTTCAGTTGCCGGATCACGAATGCGTTGAACGGCAAGCTGGACGCGAGCAGCGTGTGAAACGTCTCAGACGGCACGAACATGACCAGCGAAGGCTGAATTGCCGCCACGTCGTATTTGCGCAATTCACGCTTGATCACGCTGCCTTCGCCGAACCAGCCGCCGGGCGGCACGCCGGACAGGGTGCAACTGCGGCCCGAAGGGCTATAAATGGCAAGTTTGATGAGTCCGGAATGGACGCCGATCCAGTAGTCCGAGGGTTCCTGGCGGCGCGCGATCCACGCCCCGCCTTCCAGATGCTCCGCGTGCGCGCTCGCGAGGACCATGCACTGATGCTCGGCGGCGAGCGCCCGGAACCACGCACAGGTGGCGAACAGGCCCGGCAGATCGGCGCTCGCAACTCGCTCCGGTCTGCGCGGACGGGCGTCGGCGGGGGCGGTGAGCGGAGCGTCGTTCATGGCAGCTTGCGGGTTTTTCGGGTGGAAGTAAGTGCGAGAGCGCCAGGGCGTGCCACTCTGTCATTTGAATGACAGACAGTTCACCATGACCATTGTTAGCCTAGCTCATCAAGCAGAATAATCGACGGCGCGGCCAGCGCCTTAGCAACCATGTTGCATGGGACCCGAGTAAGCGCTGAAGCGCTAACTCTGGTCGACCGCTTTGCATGGGACCCGAGTAAGCGCTGAAGCGCTAACTCTGGTCGACAGGAGACGATGCGATGAAACACATGTTCGAAGCAGGCCTCGAGCGCCGTGAGGCCAACTACGTACCGCTCACCCCGATCGATTTCATCGTGCGCGCAGCGGAAGTCTACGGTGAGCGGCCGGCGGTCGTCCATGGGGAGATCCGCCGCAACTGGCGCGAGACCTACGAACGCGCCCGGCGTCTGGCCAGCGCGTTGCAGCGGGCCGGCATTCAGCGTGGCGACACCGTCGCGGCCTTGCTCCCCAATATTCCTCCGATGATAGAAGCGCACTTCGGCGTGCCCATGGCCGGCGCCGTGCTCAATACGCTGAATACGCGGCTCGACGTATCGTCGCTGTTGTTCATGCTGCGCCATGGAGAGGCGAAGGCGTTGATCGTCGATACCGAGTACGGCGAGTTCGCGCATCGTGCCGCGCTCGAATTCCCTGACCTGCGCGTGATCAGCGTGGCGGACGCGATGCCCGCCGATCCCTCGCAATTTATCCGCGCCACAGACTACGAAGCGTTCCTGCAATCCGGCGACCCCGAATTCGCGTGGACCATGCCCGCCGACGAATGGGACGCCATCGCGCTGAACTACACCTCCGGCACGACCGGCGATCCGAAAGGTGTGGTCTACCACCATCGCGGCGCGTATCTGAACGCGCTGAGCAATATCCTCGAATGGGATATGCCCAAGCACGCCATCTATCTGTGGACCTTGCCGCTATTTCACTGCAACGGCTGGTGTTTCCCGTGGACGGTGGCCGCGCGAGCCGGCGTCAATGTCTGCTTACGCAAATTCGATGCGAAGACAGTGTTCGATCTGATTCGCCGCGAAGGCATCACGCACTATTGCGGCGCGCCGATCGTGCAGAGCGCGCTCGCGAACGCGCCGGCGCAATGGCGCGAGGGTATCGAGCATCGCGTGTCGACGATGGTGGCGGGCGCGGCGCCCGCGCCTGCGGTGATCGCGAAGATGAAAGAGATTGGCTTCGATCTCACGCACGTGTACGGGCTCACCGAAACCTACGGTCCGGCCGCGGTTTGCGCGAAACAGGAGGATTGGGAGACGCTCGACGACGGCGCACGCGCCGAGATGAACGCGCGGCAAGGCGTGCGCTATCACCTGCAGGCCGCGGTAACCGTGCTCGACCCGGACACGCTGACACCCGTGCCCGACGATGGCGAGACGATCGGCGAAATCATGTTCCGCGGCAACATCTGCATGAAGGGCTATTTGAAGAACGAGCGCGCGACGGAAGCCACCTTCCAGGGCGGCTGGTTCCATACCGGCGATCTCGGCGTGCGAATGCCCGATGGCTACATTCGCATTCGCGATCGCAGCAAGGACATCATCATTTCCGGCGGCGAGAACATTTCGAGCATCGAGGTCGAAGACACGCTGTACCGTCACCCCGCGGTGTCTGTAGCAGCCGTGGTGGCGATGGCTGATCCGAAGTGGGGCGAGGTGCCCTGTGCCTTCGTCGAGCTCAAGGAAGGGGCGCAGGTGAGCGCGGAAGAGATCATTGCGCACTGCCGGCTTTTTCTTGCTGGATACAAGTTGCCGAAAGCGGTGCGTTTCGGTGAATTGCCGAAGACGTCGACGGGAAAAATTCAGAAGTTCGAACTACGCGCGCGCATCAAAGCGGAAGAAAAGCCATGATGCGATGGTAAGGCGTGCCGAATGGCACGCCTGTTGGCGGTAATACGTGCCGCGGGGCAAGCGCACGTGGGGGCGTGGATCACATGTGCGTTATCGCACAGGATCGCCCGCCGCTCGCGAGCTTAGCCGCGCGTGTCGACCCAGTGACGTGCCCAGCGTGCCGAGTGCTGCAGCGCCTGCTCTTCGTTCTTGAAGTAGTCGAGCGAATAGAACTGATAGCGCCCTTCGGTACGCGCGCTGTCGGCGCGTTCGAGCAACAGATTGGAAGAAAAAGTTCCATCGGGCAAACGGTGCGCCGAGGGTTTGACGGCATAGCCGTTGTAGTGATGAATATGTTTGTTTTGCATTTTATATTTTAATGATGTTCGAGTGCGCGCCTGCCTTGCGGACCCTTCTAACGAGTCGCGCGGACGAGCTGATTCAAGCCATTGCGAGCCGAATCCTGACGCAGTCGGAAAGTGAAAAATGGGCGTAGAAGCCGGAGGGGAGAATGAGGTGCAACGAGGCGTTTGGCGCTCAGGCAAGCTGCTTGAAATGACATGCAGCTCAAAGCGATACGCGCCAACTGTGGGAGACAAAGCTCCGCGAGGATGTCGCTGCAGCCCGATGTCCGTTGCCGGACACCGAGCCCTTCAAACTTACAGCGGCTTGATGTTAGCCGCTTGCAGACCCTTCGGGCCTTGCTTCGTTTCGAAGCTCACTTTCTGATTCTCAGCCAGCGTCTTGAAGCCGTCGCCGCTGATTTCCGAGAAGTGCGCGAACAGGTCGTCGCCGCCCTTGTCCGGGGTGATGAAGCCAAAGCCTTTGCTGTCGTTGAACCACTTAACGGTACCGGTATCCATGAAGAATCCTTGAGGTAAAAAATAGAGAAATGTGCTCTGTGAAAGAGCGTGTGAAGCGTCAAGGAGGGAGAGGACAACGAATACCGCTGAGGGAGCGAGACATTGATGAACAGCAATCGAACTTCTTGAACTTCGGACGCCACAGTAACCGCCGGGGTATGTCAGCGTCAACACTTAACTTGTAACTGTTTTGCCGCACACGGCGCGCGGCTTGTGCTGAGCTCGTGCCGATAGGGCGTTGGTTCCCGGCCTGCCACGCCGTGCGGTTCAGCGCGGCAAGCCATTCCAGCGGCAACGCGTTTCAGATCAGATGCCCACTTTGTGCGCCGTCAGGATCAGGCGCAATCCGAGCGCGGCGACTGCGCTCGCGGCGACGCGATCGACCCAGCCTTTCCATTGCAGATAGATTTCACGCGGCCGCTTGCTCGAAAAGCACAACGCGACGATGGTGTACCAGCCGGCTTCGATCGCGAAGATCGCGGGCGGCAATGCAAAGTAGCACCACAGCGGCGGATGTTGCGGCAGCAGCGCCGCGAAAATGCTGCCGTAATAGACGGCTGTCTTCGGATTGCTGAGTTGCGTGCTCAAGCCGATCCAGAACGATTTGCGAGCATTGCCCGAGACCGCTTGCGAGGCATCGAAAGCAAGCGGTTTGGCCGCGCCGCGCCAGATTTTCGACGCGAGGTAGATCAGATATAACCCACCCGCCACTTTCAGGCCGACATAGAGCCATTCGACGCTCGCCAGCAAGGTATAGAGACCGAGCAACGCGACGCCGCTAAAGAATACGCCGCCGACGCCCATACCGAGGGCGGTAGCGAGCCCATCGCCGCGCGACAATCCGATCGCATTGCGGGCGACGATCACAAAGCTCGGTCCCGGACTCATGGCGCCCAACAGCAGTGCGGCCAGGATGGTGATGATGGCGGTTGAAGCGGTCATGGTCGAGTGTCTCCTATGCGCGAGCGTGCCAGTCAGTGAACATAACATGAGAGAAGAGGCTTTGCTTTTTTGTCCTTGCTGTGCGCTCATTTCTTGTCGATGGGTATTGCCGGTTCTACTCGCAGTCTGGATAACCCGACTAGAATTGAAAAGCGCTGCATCGCGGACTAACAATTCCTTGCTGCAAGCAAAAGAAATTGGATGCTAGAATCGCTTTCCATACGCTGAAGCAGCCCCGAACCACGGGGCGAGACACGAGCGCAATTCGATCCGGTTGCCGCCGAATCCCCCATAATCCAAGATTTATTGGGCATGATTTCCAGGTGCGAGTTTTCCCGCATCGGGAGAGGCGTCGCGAGTTCGATTCGCACTCGAGCCATCTGAATCACGCATAGGCTTCGCGTTTTTTAGCGAAGCCTTTTGCTTATCTAACGCGAGCATTATTAGCCGCGACACTGGTACGTTATGAAAGAGCTTGGGGAACAACGGCAGCTCGACTTCGACGGGAATGCGCGCGAGCGCCTGGTCGCATGGATCCGCCGACGCATGGACGAATACGGCATTACGATAGAAGCGCTCGCCGAAGCGATCGAAGCCGACGCGGCCGCGACGCGCGCCGTGATGTATCGCGACGCCTACGGTAATACATGGGACGGTCACGGTGATAAACCGGACTGGCTCGCGCGTGCAATTTACGCTGGACAGAACATCGATCATTTCCGTTGCTAGGAAGGGCGTCCGCGGCTTGCGTGCGGATGTCGCATAGCCCGTCGGCGCGTTCCTTTGCCGTTGATCGCATGCACGATCTGCCTTAAGATCGGCGGGTCGTTGCCGATTCCGTGCCCATTCATGCGGGCGCATGCGGCACAGAACTGGAAGCTGCATGCCGTACGGTCATCGAACTCCTTCATCTGAATTTCCGGCTTTTCGTTTTCCTGCATGGCTCCGTTGTCTCGCGATATTCGGCTTGTTGTGGCTGAATATCGACTGGTCGTTTGGTGCGGCCCACGAGCCTGCACGGCAGCCGTCCGCGCGCACGAGCCGGCACGTTGAGCAGTCCGCCAAGCGCACCTCCAAGGCGAAAGCACAACGCTCGAACAAAGCCAAGAAACCGACCACCGGCAAGACTCGGCGTCGTGTCGCACACAAGTGCAAGCACGTGGCTAGCCCCGTGCGGACGATGCATGTCAGCAAAGTCACGCCCAAACATCGTCGGCAAGCTGCGCGCAATGCGCGGGATCCACGCGGCGTGAGACGTCCCGTAGCGATGACGGCAAAGGGCGAGACGCAACGTGCGTCAGCGTCGCGCGCCGCGATGTCGCATAAAGGCCCTCGTTTGTTGGCGCGCTGCGGCTATACGCCGAGATCCCGCGCTTTGCTTCGCGCCAGATCCGTCTACGTCGTCGACGAACGCACGCAAACCGTGCTTGCCGAAAAGCAGGCGGACCGCGTCATGCCAATCGCTTCGGTATCCAAACTGATGACGGCGGTCGTGTCACTCGACGCAAAGCATGCATTGAACGCGCCGCTCAACGTCACGGTTCAGGACCAGGATTTCGACAAATTCACGGGTTCGCGTTTGAGTGTCGGCTCGACGCTGTCGCGCCATGACATGCTGCATATTGCGCTGATGTCGTCGGAGAATCGCGCTGCGGCCGCGCTCAGTCGCGATTACACGGGCGGCCGTCCAGGTTTCGTGGCGGCGATGAATGCGAAGGCGCGCTTGCTTGGTATGCGGCACACGTCGTTCGTGAATGGCACGGGCTTGTCGGCGCAGAACGTTTCCACCGCGCGCGATTTGTCGCTGCTGGTTGCCGCGGCCAGCCGTTATCCGCTGATTCGCGCTTATTCCACCGATCGCGGTCAGGTGGTCTTACCCGGCGGCGGGCGAGCGAGCTTGAGTTATCACAACTCGAATGCGCTCGTGCGAGGCGGCGACCGCTCGATCGTGCTGCAGAAAACCGGCTTCATCAACGAAGCTGGGCACTGCGTCGTGGTGCGAATGAAGGTGCACGGCAGGCCGGTGGACATCGTGGTGCTGGGCGCGCCTGGCGCGCACGATCACATTGCCGACGTGGAGAGAATCAGCCGCTGGCTGCACTGCTCGCTGCGATGAGGGGTATTCGTCAGACGAGACAGGCCAGAAAAAAGGCCAAAAAGATGGCCAAAAAAAAGCCCGCGCAAGGCGGGCTCAACTACTCGGAGTTTCGCGATCCAGTCGCTAGAAGGATCATGGTCAGTGTATGTGAAAGCTATATGAAAGTGTAGAAAAACCGCGTCAAAGATCGAAAAATACGGTTTCCTTAGCGCCTTGCATGTGGATATCGAAGCGGTAAACGTTCGCCACATTCGGCTCGCGGCGCGCGATCAGCGTGTCGCGCCGCTCCGCTGGAACCGTTGCCAGCACGGGATCCTTCTCGTTCGCCGCAGCTTCGTCCTCGAAATAGATGCGCGTGAACGTGTGCAGCAGCATGCCGCGCATGGTCAGGATCACATTCAGATGCGGCGCTTCGTCCGGACTGGCCCGGCCCGGTTTCACCGTTTCCACGACAAAACGTTTGTGCGGATCGGTGCCGGTGCCCACGCGCGCAAAACCGCGAAAGCCGGTTTTCAGGATTTCCTCACGCGACTCCGGGAAGTGACCGTTCGAGTCCACTTGCGACACTTCGAGCATGGCGTCGCCAATCACCTTGCCGTCGCCGTCGAATACTTGCCCGACCAGCGTGATGTGCTCGCCGGCCGCTTCGCGGTCGGCCAGAACCGGTGTGAACAGGCTCTTGAAGTCGAAATCGTACTGCTGCGGGCACAAACCGTACGCGAAGTACGGTCCAACCGTCTGCGAAGGCGTCTGCTTGAGAGTGGTCATGGCTTAGCGCTCCATCGGAGTTTCGTTGCGGCCGCGCAGCACGATGTCGAAGTCGTAGCCGAGCGCATAGGCCTCTTGCGTGGTGTCGAGCGAGAAATCCGCGATCAGACGGTCACGGGCTTGCTCCGGCGTGCCCTGGAAGATCGGGTCGAACGCCAGCAGCGGATCGCCGGGGAAGTACATCTGCGTGACGAGGCGCGAGCCAAAATGGTCGCCGAAGAGCGAGAAGTGAATATGGTTCGGACGCCACGCGTTCGGATGGTTGCCCCACGGATACGCGCCCGGCTTGATCGTCAGGAAGCGGTAGCGGCCTTCGTTGTCCGTGATGCAGCGGCCCGCGCCGAGGAAATTCGGGTCGAGCGGCGCGTCGTGCTGATCGGCCTTGTGCACATAGCGGCCGGCGGCGTTGGCTTGCCAGATTTCGACCAGCGTGTTGCGCACCGGGCGATTGCCTTCGTCGAGCACACGGCCCGTCACGATGATGCGTTCGCCGAGCGGTTCGCCGTTACGCACGGCGTTACGCGTCAGGTCGTGATCGAGCGCGCCGAGGTCGTCGGTGCCGTAGACCGGCACGCGCTGGTCGCGCAGCTTTTCCTTCAGCGGAATCAGCGGAAGTGTCGGGCCGCGTTTGACCGACGAACCGTAGCCGGGATAGACGTAAGGCGGATGGGACGGGAAGTCGCGCGCGCTGAGAAAGGAATCGTCCATCAGTGTCTCCTTCGAGGAATTGTGGGATACGACGTTATGGAGAGACTTTATCCAACCTAAGAGGTTATGCAAAATGACGTTTTCGCCCTTTTCGTATAACCTGCCGTTATGCAACGCAGCCTCGCGGATAGCCGCGTCAAATTCCGTCATCTCCAGTGCTTTCTGGCCGTCGCGCAGTTCGGCAGCGTCCAGCGGGCGGCCGACAGCCTGTCGATCACCCAGCCCGCGGTTTCCAAGACGGTGGCCGAACTGGAAGCGATCCTTGGCGTGAAGCTGTTCGAGCGCGGCCGCCACGGCGCCGTGCCGACCCGCGAGGGGCAACTCTTCATGCCGCACGCGAGCGCTTGCGTCAGCGCGCTGCGCCAAGGCGTCGATCTGCTGGCGCGCGCAGAAGGCGCGGCCGCCGCCACGCTGGAAATCGGCATTCTGCCGACCGTCGCGGCGGCGTTGATACCGCCTGTGCTGAAGCGGTTCGCCGCGCTCTGGCCGCGCGTGATCGTGCGTCTCGCGACGGGCGCCAACCCCGAATTGCTCGAGCGCCTGAAAGCGGGCACGATCGAATTTGCGATCGGTCGGCTGGCCGATCCCGAGCGGATGGTCGGGCTCAGTTTCGAGCAGCTGTTCAGCGAGCCGTTGATCGCGGTCGTCCGCGCCGGGCATCCATTGGCCGCGGGCGCGGGGTTGCCGGCCGCGTCGCTCGAAGATTTCCCGGTGGTGTTGCCGCCGTTCGGCACGTTGATCCGGCAATCGGCGGACAGTCTGTTGAGCGCATGGGGCGTGCCGCCGTTGTCGGCGTTCATCGAGGTATTGTCGGTTTCGACGGGCCGCGCGTTGACGCTGGAGAACGGCGCCGTGTGGTTCGTTCCGCTGAGCGCGGTCGAATACGAACTGGCGCACGGCATGCTGGTACGTTTGCCATTGCCCTTCGCCGGAACCGGCGAGCCGGTCGGATTGATCCGGCGCTCGGACACGCAGCCGTCGCCGGTCGGACGGGCGTTTATCGAGGCGGTGCGTGAGGTCGCGCAGCAGCGCATGGCTTCGCGTGCGGACAAGGCAACAGGGAAAAGGGCGCAGAAGCGGAGCGGTAAATAGGGCGTTTCGTCCCGATCGTGAGTGTCTGGTAGCGCGAGGCGCAGGGCGGCACCGTCGAGTGAACCATTCGGTACAAAATGAAGGTTGCGAACGCCCTGCTACCCGGTGTACAAACACGGTGCAAAAGCCGTCGCGTGCCGCGATGCCGCGGCACGCCACGCATGCGGTGTCACACTGCGGGTGCGGCGGCGGCTTGCACCGAACACCAGAAACAGTGCGAATAGCGTCGAAAGACTGTAAAGGAGATTGCCATGCCCAGCGACTTGCCCACTCCAGACGCCGCGCTGCGCGCCGTGTCGGCGCCTGAGCACAATCCGCTCGGCACTGCCGGCCTCGAATTCGTGGAATTCGCGGCGCGCGATCCGCAGGCGCTCGGCGAGACCTTCACCAAGCTCGGCTTCAAAGCGATTGCACGGCATATCAGCAAGGACGTCACGCTCTACCGTCAGGGCGAGATGCAGTTCCTCATCAACGCCGAGCCGGACTCGTTCGCCGCGCGCTATGCGGAGGAATACGGCGCGGGCATCTGCGCGATCGGCATTCGCGTGGCGGACGCGCAGCGCGCCTTCGACCGCGCGATCGAACTCGGCGCATGGGCGTTTGAAGGCGAAAAGATCGGCACGGGCGAGTTGCTGATTCCGGCCATTCAGGGCATCGGCGACTCGCATATCTATTTCGTCGACCGTTGGCGCGGCCGCGGCGGCCAGCGTGGCGGCCTCGGCGACATCTCCATCTTCGACATCGACTTCCGGCCCATCGAAATCGACACGGCGCATGCCGACTTGAGTCATGCGGGCAACGGCCTCGTCGCCGTGGACCATCTGACGCAAACGGTCGGCGAAGGCCGGATGCAGGAGTGGCTCGACTTCTATCGCGACCTGCTCAACTTCCGCGAGATTCACGAGTTGCACGCCAATTGGCATGTGTCGGCGGAATCGCGCGTAATGGTGTCACCGTGCGGTGCGATTCGCGTGCCCTTGTACGAGGAAGGCACGAGCCGGACCAATCTGATGCACGAGTATTTGCCGGACCATCCGGGCGAAGGCGTGCAGCACATCGCCCTCGCCACCGACGACATCTTCGCGTGCGTCGAGCAGTTGCTCGCGAACGGCGTCGAATTCGTCGAGCCGCCGCCGCGTTACTACGATCAACTCGACGCGCGTCTGCCGGGTCATGGGCTCGATGTCGCGCGACTCAAACGCACGCACGTGCTGGTGGACGGCGAAATCGGCGCGGACGGCGTGCCACAACTGTTTTTCCAGACCTTCGTGCGGCGCCGCGCCGGCGAAATATTCTTCGAGATCGTGCAGCGCCAAGGTCATCACGGCTTCGGCGAGGGCAATCTGAGCGCACTGGCCAAAGCGCGCGAACCGGCTGGCGCCTGAAGGTTCGACCTGACGCCCGCGCTGGCTCAAGCCTTGTCGGGCGGGCTGCCTAGCTCGGGATTCACCGCGTTATAGGCCGCGGCTTCGTGCAACAGCCACTCGCGGAAACTCGCCAGCGGCCTGCCATGACTCAACTCGGTCGGATAGACGAGGTAGTACGCCGAGTCGGCGACGGCGGGCGCATCGAGCGGAATCACGAGCCCGAGCTGGCCGAGCTGCGCATCGACGAAAAAACGCGGCACCAGCGCAATGCCGAGGCCGGCCGCGGCTGCGCTGATGAGCATGGTGTGGAGCTCGTAGCGCACGCCTTGCATGGCCCGGTTGTCGTCGACGCCCACGCTGGCGAACCATGAGGCCCAGTCGTCCGGCCGGGTGGTGGAGTGCAGCAGCGGGTAGTTCAGAAGCTCAGCGGCGCTTTGAACGGGGCGCTTCAGCAGACTCGCCGCGCACACCGGCACGACCTCTTCGCTGAACAGAAAATCCGCCGACGTACCCGGCCAAGTGGGCTTGCCGTAGTGAATCGCGGCCTCGAAATGGGTTTCGGCGAACGGGAACGTGCCGGTTCGCACGCCCATGTTCACGCGCACGTCCGGATACCGCGCGTTGAATGCCGCGAGCCGCGGAATCAGCCATTGCGACGCGAAAGTGGGCAGAACCGCCAGTTCCAGATAACCGCCGCCACTGCCGTGCGCGATGATGGACAATGTGTCGCGATCCAGTTGTTCCAGCGAGCGCCGCACCTGCGCGCTATACACCTTGCCCGCTTTCGTCAGCACCACGCGCTGTTTGACGCGCACGAACAGCCGCACGCCGAGATTGCTCTCCAGCGTATTGATCTGCCGCGACACCGCGCTCTCGGTGAGAAAGAGTTCGCGCGCCGCGTGCGTGAAGCTCTCGTGCCGCGCGGCAGCTTCGAAAGCGAGCAGCGCGCCCATGTTGGGGATCTTGAATTTTCGCACGTTGATTCCAAAAGCGCATCAAGTGGCGATTTTATCTCGCTTTACGGGAACCCAGGCGATTTGAATAATCACGTCGTCGAGCCTGCCATCCGGTGCTATTGCCTCTGCGCCGGCAGGTTCGTTCGAACACGTCAATCAGCGCCCGTCAAAGTCACGTAGAGAACCGCTATGCGAAACATCAAGAATGCGAATGTCGAACAACTGCTGCTGAAATTGCTCGGCGCCGAGAAAACCACACGGCTCTTCGCGACACTGAACCATCCGCGCATTCTGGACGAATGGGAAGGCGGCATCGTCACGCGCGCCGAGCTTGCGCAGGCGTTGAACATGACGCTGTTCGAGGATCTGCTGGCGCGCTCGGCGAACGGCCGTCAGTACACCGAGGAGACGATCGCGGCGGGCGGCAGCGTGTACTTCGATCACGGCGCGTTGCGCACGGTGCGCTGGCCGCACAGCGGCGCGCTGCCGACTGGCGAAGCCGCGTTCGCGCGCATTCTTCGTCCGCTCGGCTTCAGCATCAACGGCCGCTATCCGCTCGACCGCCTCGGCATGACCGGCCGCGCGTGGGCGCATGACGACGCGCCCGATGAAATCGCGCAGTACTTCGTCAGCGAATTGCATCCTGAACGGTTCTCGCCGGAATTTCAGCAGGCGGTGACCAACGTGATCGGCGCGTCGCGCGATCCGTTGACGCCGCGCGCCGTCGGCCAGTTGTGGGAGCTCGAGCGCGACGGCGTGCTGCCGCTCGACTCGGCGCACGAATTGCTGCCGGTGATCGTCGGCGCGTTCGCGCGCCAGCACGACACGCCACGCGAAGCCGATTACGAAGTATTGTTTATGGAATCGGCGGAGATGGCGTGGATCGCCACGGAAGGCAACGCGTTCAACCATGCCACCGACCGCGTCGCGGATGTCTTTCAATTGTCCGATGACGAGAAGGCCAAGGGTCGTCCAATGAAACCGGAAGTGGAGCGTTCGCGCTCGGGACGCGTGTTTCAGACGGCCTATCGTGCCGACCTCGTGAAGCGCGAGTTCCGCGCGGCTGACGGCAGCGTCGTGACGCGTGACGTGCCGGGCTCCTTCTACGAATTCATCACGCGCAAGCGGACTTTCGATCAGGACGCGCGTCGTTGGGAAACGGACCTGCGTTTTGACGCGGGCAACGCACAGGGCATCTTCAAGATGACCGCGAGCCAGGCTGCCTGAGCGCGCAGCGGCGCACAGGCACGAGAGACGGGGGGCGCAGTGGGAACGTCATTTGATGAGGAACAGGGCGCGGGCGTCGACGAACTGCACGATTACGGCAGGAACGCATTGAAGCGGGCGCCGCACGTGGCGACGCCGTTCAGCGGCACCGCCGCCGTAATGCAGGCGCTCGAAGCCGATTTGCGTAGCCACGTGCGTGGCGAAGTGCGCTTCGACCAGGGGTCGAAAGCACTGTATGCGGCGGATGCGTCGAACTATCGGCAAGTGCCGCTCGCCGTCGTCGTACCCGCGGATGTAGACGACCTGTTGGCCACGCTCGCCGCTTGCCGTCGCAACGACGTGCCGTTTCTCCCGCGCGGCGGTGGCACGTCGCAGAACGGACAGTGCGTCAACGTCGCGGTGGTCGCGGACGCGAGCAAGTATGTGAACCGCGTCGTGTCGGTCGATCCGCTCGCGCGCGTTGCGATCGTCGAACCCGGCGTGGTCTGCGATACCTTGCGCGATGCCGCCGAACAGCACGGCCTCACCTTCGCACCCGACCCGGCGACGCACAGCCGCTGCACGCTCGGCGGCATGATCGCCAACAACTCGTGCGGCGCGCATTCGGTGATGGCCGGCAAAACGGTCGAAAACGTCGAAGCGCTGGAAATCGCGACCTTCGACGGCGCGCGTTTCTGGGTCGGTCCGACCTCCGATCAGGAACTCGAACGCATCATCGCCGAGGGCGGCCGTCAGGGTGAAATCTACGCCGCGCTGAAGCAGTTGCGCGATACCTACGCTGAGCAGATTCGCGCGAAATTCCCTCAGATCAAGCGACGTGTGTCGGGCTTCAATCTCGATCAATTGCTGCCGGAAAACGGCTTTAACGTCGCGCGCGCACTGGTCGGCACCGAGGGGACGTGCGCGCTCACCTTGCAGGCGAAAGTGCGCCTCGTGAAAAGTCCGGCGATGCGCGTGATCGTCGTTGTCGGCTTCACGGATATCTACACGGCGGCGGATGCCGTGCCGCATTTCATGCGCTGCGGGCCGATCGCCGTCGAAGGACTGGACCGCGCGATCATTCGCGGTTTGCAGGCACGCGGTTTGAAGAAGGACGAGATTGCGTTGCTGCCCGAAGGCGATGCGTGGGTCGTGCTCGAATTCGGCGCGGACACGCAAGACGATGTGATGCTTAAGGCGCGAGCCGCCGCCGCTTACTTTGCCTCCGGCGAAGCCGGGCCGAACGTCTCGGCGATGCTTGTTGAAGACCGGGCGTTACAGGCCAAGGTCTGGTCGATTCGTGAGACGGGCGCGTCGGCGGTGGCGTTGTCGGTCGATTGCGGCACGCCGGACCCCGTGGTCGGCTGGGAAGATGCCGCGGTCGATCCGCTGCGTCTCGGCGATTATCTGCGCGCATTCCAGGCGCTGGTGGATCGCTACGGTTACGAGACGAGTCTCTACGGCCATTTCGGCGATGGCTGCGTGCACGCGCGCATTACCTTCGATCTGCGCAGTGCGGAAGGTGTCGCGACGTGGCGCAAGTTTCTGCGCGAAGCGGCCGAACTGGTCGTCGAATTCGGCGGTTCGCTGTCGGGCGAACATGGCGACGGGCAGGCCAAGGCCGAGTTTCTGCCGATCATGTATGGCCCCGAGTTGATGCAGGCGATGGAGCAGTTCAAGGCGATCTGGGATCCGGCTAATCGTCTGAATCCAGGCAAAGTCGTGCACGCCTATCGCGCCGACGAGAACCTGCGCATGGGGCCCGCCTACAAGCCGGTCACGTTGCAAACCAGACTGACGTTTGCGAGCCAGGAGGGCGACGGTTTTCAGCGTGAGGTCGAGCGATGCATCGGCATGGGCAAATGCCGTTCGCTCGAAGGCGGCACGATGTGCCCGAGTTATCGCGCGACACGCGAAGAGAAATATTCGACGCGTGGCCGTGCGCATCTGTTCTGGGAAATGCTGCAAGGCGACGTGATTGCCGACGGCTGGCAAAGCCGCGAGGTGAAGGAAGCGCTTGACACGTGCCTCGCCTGCAAGGGCTGCAAATCCGATTGCCCGACGCATACGGACATGGCTTCATACAAGGCGGAATTTCTTTCGCATTACTACGAGTCGAATCGTCGGCCACGGCAGGCGCTGTTCATGGGACGCATCGGCGAATGGGCGCCGTGGGCGGCGCGTTTTCCACGTCTGACGAATTTCATGACGTCGGCGCCAGGTTTGGCTTCGTTCGGCAAGTGGCTGGCCGGTGTGGCGCAAACGCGCGAACTGCCTCATTTCGCACGTGCCACATACAGGCAGATCGCACGGCGTTCGCCGCAAGCGGCGCGTGATGCTCGCGGCGACGTGAAGAAAGTGATCCTGTGGGTCGATACGTTCAACGATCACTTCACGCCCGAGATCGCGCAGGCAGCCGCCGATGTCTTAAAGCAATTGGGCTGGCATGTCGTGTTGCCGAAGAACCGGTTGTGCTGCGGGCGCCCGCTGTACGACTTCGGCCTGCTCGAACGCGCGCGCGAGTTGCTCACCCACATTCTCGACGACCTCGCGGACGATATCGCCGCCGGCGTGCCGCTAGTCGGTCTCGAACCGGGTTGTTTGTCGGTGTTCAAGGACGAATTGCTGAAGCAACTGCCCAATCATGCATTGGCGAAGAAGCTGTCGGCGCAAACTTTCCTGTTCTCCGATTTCGTCGCGCGTCAGCCGTTCGATTGGCCGACGCTCGCCGCGGACGTGATCGTGCACGGGCATTGCCATCAGAAGGCGCTGTTCGGCATGCAGGGCGATACCGCGCTGCTGAACAAGCTCGGCGTGAATTGGAAACTGCTCGATACGGGATGCTGCGGTATGGCCGGATCGTTCGGCTTCAACGCGGAGCATCACGCGCTGTCTACGAAGATCGGCGAAGACAAGCTATTTCCAGCGGTGCGTGCGGCGGGCGCGGAGACGATCGTGTTGACCAACGGCTTCAGTTGCCGTGAGCAGATCGAGCAGGGGACGGGGCGTCACGCAATGCATATCGCGCAACTCGCGCAGCGGGCGTTGGCGGCGCGCTAAAGCACATGCACGCGCGCTGCTGCGCCTGCGTTTACTTTTTCGTCGATTCGATGGTGGCCGGCGCTTGCGGAATGTCAGCGCTGGTCGCCATCCACAACACTTCGGCGTCTTCTTCACTCGTGGAGACCGCTGCGTGACCGGTGCGGCTGTCGAAGTAGAGACTGTCGCCGGCGTTCAGATGCGTCGGCGCGTACAACTCCGAATAGAGGCACACGCTGCCGCTGATCACGTACAGAAACTCCTCGCCTTCGTGACGGCCCCAGTCGTCGAAGGCGTCGAGCGTGTGCGCGGAGATGCGGATACGAAACGGCAGCATCGCCTTGTGCGCGAGGTCGGTGGCGAGGAGTTCCATCTGGTAGCCGCGATACGCGTGGCGCTGACCTTCGTTTTTGCGGGTCAGCGCGCGGCGGCCGCTGGCGCTGACTTTTGGCGTGGAGCCGAACAGCTCGCCGATTTCGATCTTCAGTCCGAGGACGATTTTCTGCAGCACATCGAAAGTGGGGGACATCAGGCCGTTTTCGACCTTCGAGAGCGTCGAGCGGGACACGCCGCACAGGCGGCTGGCGGTTTCCAGTGTCAGATCCTGCGCCTGACGGGCGGCGCGGACGCGGCGGCCGAGGTCGGTGATGGACGGATCGGCGGATTTGGCGAGATGGGTGTCCATGGGGCTTGATGCTTTGAATGCGCGCTTGGGAGGGACAATGTTGTTTCCGATAATAACATTTGGGGCGAGCGGCAAGTCTGCGGGCGAGATTCAGGCGGTGGCGGTGGGCTCTTCGTCAGCGATTTAAGCCGGTTCGCGCGGCCTGAGCGGGGTAGTGGACTCGCGAGATCGAAGCTAGCGCGACATTCGTGTATTTTTCTCATCGGAAACCTGATTCATGGTCGAGGAGTGGCCGCCCGATAGCGTCGTTGCCGAGCGCAATATTAGTTTGAGTTGCCGGTCGCGTTTATATTGCGGGCCATGATAATCACGATGGCCCTAAGCTTGTCCCGATTGGAGCGGTAATCCAGGTTAGCTTGACCCTGAAAAAATTAGGTGAAACAGATGATTGCGGGATATCCATCACCCCACGCTTTATTAATCGAAAAGTCTATGATGCGATCGGCATGCTAATAAATTCTGTTAAATCGTTTCGAAGATAGATTTTCCGTTGTCGTATGCATTACGATGCTGGAATTAAAAGCAGCATCGACAAGATAAACGATCCATGTCTCAGAATCGTAAAAAACGACCGACGGGGAATCAGGCGCGTAGAAAACCGCTGGGTAAAGCCAAACTTTTGCCACATACCACGACATATGTGCGCGAACAGTCGTTGCGCTGGCATCTCGCCTTGGCCGCATTTCAGGCGGGCAAAGGCAATGGTGAATTACTGGCAAAACTGGTGAAGGTGCTTTACCTCGCCTGGTATCTTCAACAGGCCGGGTTCGGCGCGCTGGAGCGTGACCTTTATCTCGATGCCGAACGTATTCTGGATGCCGCTGCCCGCAGCGCGAGCCGGCAAATCTGGCGGATCGCGGCAGTGGACTGCGCGCCGATCACGAGGCTTCTTGATTTGCACGAGCAGCAGCTGCAAACAGCGCCGGTATTCGCAGTGGACCAAGCCGAGTCACGCGTCGTGCGCTTCGGTCAGAGCGAGAAACGTTCGCCGTGGTGAGCGGATTTGAAGTGTGACAACTTCAACGTGGGTCGTCGCCGGCAGTTATCGTGGAGTCGGGCGTCACGATTCCTCTTTTGACGCGGGCTGTCTGCGGCCCGGTCGTGGCTGATCAAGCGACGTTTACTGTCAGGCGTGCCTCGAGCGTTCGTTGAATCGCTGTGTCGCAGCGTGCAGCGCCGCGCTCGGACTATCGAGCGGCCGTCTACCCTTCTGAACGAGGCCGGCGGCGGCCGCCATCCACGGATGAGCGAAGGCGACAACGGTCGCGCCTGCCTCATACGCCGCATCGGCTGATGACGCGGTCGCCGCGAGGCATGCTCGAATGTCGCCCGCTTTGAACAGCGCCCAAACGTGGCCGACGTGAACGACTTCCACCGACGCAGCGCTTTTGCCTGCGTGCTCCGCGAAGAGCTTCCGCGTCGCTTCGATTGCCGATTCCGCCGCGCACAATACGACGATTCTCCCGCCCACTTCCGCTGTTGCCGCAGCCAAAGCGACATCCGCCCGGACGATAGGCACAGGCGGACTCTTGATATCGGCCACTGCGGGCCCGAGTGTGGCGCAAGTGAGAATGACAGCGTCGGAATCGGCTGCCAGCGCGAGAAGACGCTGGTTTGTCTGGGCGCGCAACTCGTCGGTAAACGCCTTCGTTCGGTCGACCGCCTCGCGAAGGTCCGCTCTCACTTCATGGTGAAGATCTTCGGCCCGCAGTCCAAGCGTTTCTGCTGCCTGCTCAAACACCTGGCGGTTTCCATCCATCGTATGCAGAAACGAAATACGCATTGCCGTATGCCTCGGTATCAGGTGTGTCGTGTCGACGCCGCTTCGTATTTCCACGCCGGCGGGCGCCCGATCGGTTCCGCTGCATTGTTGCAACGCAGGTGCGGGCTAACAAGGCAAGCGCTCGTACCGGTATCGCGGGTACCTCCTTCACGCGAGCGATTCGCGGCGATATAGCGGCCTTATGGTCCGTTGTTCCGCGCATTCGAGACGCCCGTTGAGCCCTAATATCAGCGGTCCGCGCGCTGTTAGCTGTCATTTAGCTTGTATCCCGAACGTCGCCGGACGTCCGCAGACGTAGTAACGTATAAAATTTAACCTTTCGCCCCGTTACATTGATTCTTGAGGCGCATATGTCCACGGACACAGACACAATCACCGATGAACAGATCGCTGCAATCGCCGATCGCATGGTCGAAGAGGGCAGCAGAGTTTCGCCAGTGACAATCTGGAAAGAGGTTCGCGGCGGTTCGCTGGTGGCGATAGTCGCAGCCTTGCAACGCTGGCGCGAGGCGCGGCAGGCCGACACACCGCAAGCGCAGGTCCAGCCCGGCTTGCCGGAAGGCCTCGCCGAAACGGTCATCAGCGCCGCGGATCGGATCTGGGCGGCGTCCCAGCACGATGCGGAGAAGGCGTTCAATCAACGTCTCGCCGCGGTGAGCCAGCACCTCGAAGCTGCCCGCGCGGAACGGGACGAAGCGCTTGCCGAGTATCAAAAGAGCATCGATGAAATGGCAGCGGGGCGCGATCGTCTCAGCGCGCTGACGGACGCGCTAAGCGCGTCGGAAAGTGCTGCCTTACGCCTCGAGGCGGAACGCGCGAGCGCCGCCGGTCGCGCCGAAGCGGCTGAAACTCACGCCAACGAACTGGTGCAACGTGCATCCGCGCAAGACGCCGAACTGGAAGGCATGAAAGCCTCGCTCGACGAAGCGCGCCTCGCGCGCGAAGAGTTGGCCACGGCGCTGACCGGCAAAACCGACGAAGTCGCTCAGATCACGCAGGAGCGAGATCAGGCGCGGCACGAAGCCGTAACATTGAGCGACGCCTGTCAGGCGAAGACAGAAGAGACGACGCGATTCGCGCAAGAGGCAAGCGCAGCTACCTTGCGCGCTGAAGCGGCGGAGGCACGCATCGAGGAATTCGTGCAGCGCGCGTCCGACGACCAGACCAAACTGGAAGCTGCGAACGCGTTGCTTGAAGAGGAGCGCCAGGCACGCGAAGCGTTGGCGACGGCCGTCACGAGCAAGAACGATGAAGTAACGCGAGTCACGCAGGAACGCGATCGCGCCCAGCAGGAAATCGCCGCTTTGCGCGACGCCCATGAGGCGAAGTCGCAGGAAGCCACGCAACGGTCGCAGGAGGCGAGCGCCGCTTCGTCGCGTGCGCAAGCTGCGGAGGCGCGCGCGGAAGAACTGGCGCGGCAAGTGTCGCTGCACGTTGAGGACTTGGAGTCTGCGGAGTCATCGATCAAAGAGGAACGCCGGGCACGCGAAGAACTGGCGTCGATCGTTTCGGTCACGAACGATGAGATGACGCGCGTCGCTCAAGAGCGCGATCTTGCGCTGGAGGAAATCACATCGCTGCGCGGCGCCTATGAAGCCAAGTCGCACGAGGCGAGTGCCGCTGCGTCTCGCGCGCAAACGGCAGAGGCGCGCGTGGCAGAGCTTACGCAACGCGTGTCGTCGCTAGATGCCAGCCTGGAAACCGCGAACGCGTCGCTTGAAGAGGAACGCAAGGCACGCCAGGAATTAGCCTCGGCTGTCGCCAGCAAGACCGACGAAATAACGCGTGTCACTCAGGAGCGCGACCAGGCGCTGCAGCAAGTCGCGACGTTGGAAGCCGCGTATCAGGCGAGCTCGCAAGAAGCGACGCGGTGGTCGCAGGAAGCGAGCGCCGCGACCTCACGCGCTCAAGCAGCAGAGACACGTGTAGAAGAATTTGAACAGCGTGCATCGGCGGATCATGCCAATCTGACTGCGACAAACGCGTTGCTGGAAGAAGAACGCAAAGCACGCGAAGAGTTGACTGCGCTTGTCTCGGCCAGGAACGACGATGTAACGCGAGTCACGCAGGAACACGAGCAAACGCGGCAGCAGTTCGCCGCTTTGCGCGACGCCCATCAGGCGAAGTCGGAAGAAGCGGCGCGACTGTCCGACGAGCTGAGCGCGGAAACGTCGCGCGCGCAGGCAGCCGAAGCACGCTTGGAAGAACTCGCGCAGCGCGCAGCGTCGCAAGCTGCCGAACAGCAAGCCGCAACGGTTTTGCTAGACGAAGAACGCAAGGCACGAGCGGAGTTGGCCGCAGAACTATCAGCGAGGCACGATGAAATAGCGCGAGCCACCGAGGAACGCGACGAAGCCCTGCGGCAGGTCGCGGCGTTGAACAGCGCCTATCAAGCCAAGGAAGAAGAAGCGGCACGGTGGTTGACGGAGTTGAATGCGGCTTCATCGCAGGCAAAGGCCGCTGAAGCGCAGGCAAGCGAGAACCACGCGCAGTTCGCCGCAGTGGAAGCTGAGTTGAAACAAGCCCGCGCTGTGCTTATCGCGGAGCGCGAGGCAGCCCAGGTGCGGGCCGAGGAAGCGTCGGCTCAACTCAGCGAGTTGCAGCGCGTCACGCATGAACTGGAGGAGGCGCGGGAGCAGATCAGCGCCGTGACCGAGGCGAAGATACTCGTCAGTGCGAACCTTGCTCGTCTGTCGCAGGATGCATCCGCCGTGAAGGAACGCGCGGAGGCCGCCGAACGCCATGTCGCGCAACTGGAGCAGCGCGTCACGGCGCAAACCGCGGCCATCGCGCAACACGCTCAACGCGCCCAGCAGTTAGCAGCCCGCGCCGAGGAGAACGACAATGCGGAAGAGGTCGCGGCATTGCAACGTCAAGTGTCGACGCAAGCCAAAGCCCATGCAAAGGCCATGAGCGAGCTTCGCACGACGGCCGAACAGTGGGTCACGCACGCAAAAGACCTGAAGCAGCGGCTCGGTCTAGCAAGCGAGAAAATCTTGTTCATCGACGCGCGCAGCACCGGCGAGGTGGCGCTTGTCAGGCGGCTTTCATCCGAACTGGAGCGGCTCAAGCCGGATCACGAATTGATCTCCAGAGAGACGCAGCAAAAACTGATTGCCGCGACCATGACGCACCAGCTCGCGCAGAAGGGCTACCGTTATGACCCGGCCACGGCGGTGATGTCGAAAGTCACGACCTGACGCAAGACATGGGTCAGACGCGCAATGGAGAAAGGCGCGCGCATGCCGCGCGCGCCCCATGCCCCCGGCACTTACGGCGCGACCGGCTTGCCCGACGCATCCTTCACTTTCTGTTTCCACTGCGTGCGGATTTCAGCCGTCACGGATTCCGGCAGCGAAATGTAGTCGAGATCGTCCGCTGCCTTGCCGCCGTTCTTGAACGCCCAATCGAAAAACTTCAGCGTTTCGGCGCCTTGCGGAGCTTTGTCCTGTGTCGTGTGCAATAGCACGAACGTTGCGCCGACCACGGGCCACGCGTTCTTGCCCGGCTCGTTCGTGAGAATCTGGTAGAACGACTTCGACCAGTCAGCGCCCGCTGCCGCTGCCTTGAAGGTGTCGGTTGCCGGTGTGACCACCGTACCCGCTGCGTTTTTCAGCGAGGCATAGGTCATGTGATTCTGCTTCGCATACGCCCACTCGACGTAGCCGATTGCGCCCGGCAGACGCTGCACGAAAGCGGCCACGCCGTCGTTACCCTTGCCGCCCGTCCCCGTCGGCCAGCTCACCGTGGCGCCTTCGCCTACCTTCGACTTCCACTCCGGGCTCACCTTGGACAAATAGTTCGTCCAGATAAAGCTGGTGCCCGAGCCGTCGGCGCGGCGAACCACGGCGATATCGGTATCAGGCAGCTTGATTTTCGGGTTCAGCGCGACGATCGCCGGATCGTTCCACTTCTTGATCTTGCCGAGATAGATGCCGGCGAGCACTTCGCCCGACAGCACCAGTTCGCCAGCCTTCACACCCGGCACGTTGATTGCCGGCACCACGCCGCCGACCACGGTCGGGAACTGGAATAGCCCGTCTTTGGCCAGTTCGTCGTCTTTGAGCGGGGCGTCCGAGCCGGCGAAATCCACGGTCTTCGCGACGATCTGCTTGATGCCGCCCGACGAACCGATGCCTTGATAGTTGACCTTGCCGCCGCCGGTTTTCTGATAGGCGTCGGCCCATTTCGTATAGATCGGCGCAGCGAAGGTGCTGCCCGCACCGGTGATGTCGGCGGCGTGTGCGGCGCCGGCACACAGAGCACACACAACCAGCGTAAGTTGCTTGAGATTCATGGTGAGACTCCTCATGGCGACACAGGCGCCTTCGATGGGCTGCAACTTAAGGGTGAAATATGACGTTCTTGTGACTACTCCAATTAAATGACCCGCTTGCCTAACCTTAAGCATTCGCTAAGTCGACGTCGTGAAAACTAGCGGGTTAACCTTCTTTTGATCGGCCGCGATATGCTCAGGCCTTTGATTCCGGTTCAATCTGTGCAGCACCTGAAGCTGGCAACGTGTGGCGGCTGCCACGGTTCCGATTCCGGCCGCCAGTTGCCGGATAGGCCAATCCCGCATGGGAAGCAAACGCTGAATGACCTATGAAATCTGATCTGCTACTGCAAACCTACGGCGCGGACTCGTCCGGCATGGTCTGCGGCTTTCTCTTTTCTTCGAATCGCGCCGGCCGCTCTGTCGACGCCGACGAAGTCGCCGAATGGCTGAAGGCCCACGACGCCAACGGCCCCGCGAAGGAAGGCAGCGAGTTTCTCTGGCTTCACTTCAATCTGGCGCATAGTGCCAGCGAGCGTTGGATGAGAGCCCAGCTCGATTTGCCCGAGACTTTTTTCGATGCGTTGCGCGAAGGCTCGCATTCCACGCGTATCGAACATGCGGACGGCGCACTACGCGCGGTTGTGAACGACGTCATGTTCAATCTGGAGTTCACTCCCTCCGAGATTGCGACGCTGTGGATTTACGCGAATCAGCGGATCATCGTCACCGCGCGTCTCAAGCCACTGCGTTCTGTGGACCGATTGCGCGCGTCGGTTCGGGAGGGCGAATTATTCAGGTCTCCAGCGGAATTGCTGGTTCATCTGATGCGTGATCAGGCTGACCTGTTGGTGCAGATCGTGCGGCGAACCAGCGCCGATGTCGACCGGATCGAGGACAGGTTTCTCTCGCAACGGCCGACACAAAACCGGATCGACCTGGGCGCGATGCGTCGAATGCTGACGCGCTTACAGCGCATGCTGGCGCCTGAACCGGGAGCGATCTTCCGTCTGCTCGCAAGGCCGCCGCGCTGGCTTCATTCGGAGGACGTACAGGACCTGCGCGAGTCGACGGAAGAGTTTTCCGTGGTTCTCTCCGACGTGGCCGGGCTGATCGAACGGGTCAGGCTGCTGCAGGAGGAAATCATCTCCCGCCTCGAAGAGCAGAACAACCGCACGCTGTTTACGCTTACGCTGGTGACGGTTTTGGCGATGCCGATCAATATCGTCGCGGGCTTTTTCGGCATGAATGTGGGTGGTATTCCGCTCGCTGAAAACCGGCACGGCTTCTGGGTGATGGTGTTGCTCGTCGCCGGTTTTACCGGGCTCGCGGGATGGTGGGCATTTCGCCGGCGCAAGGAACGATAAGGGCTGTTGCGTCCGGCTTCGGTGGTAGTGGCAGTGGCAGTGGCCGTGTAACGCCGTATCGTCAGTGTCAGTTCATGCCGGCGCCGGGACGCTCGAGGGCAAGCCGGTCGCTGAGTGCGTGCAGCTCCGCATCCGCTCGTTGCATGTGCTGGCCTTTGCGCTGCCCGAGATACGCGATTGCGTCGTCTACTACGCTGGACTCACCGAGCCGATCCGCATGCGCCAGGAGTAGCGCTTCGCTCGAAACGATATCGTTAAGCTTGCCGAGTTCGTCCTGCAATTGCGTGAGTTCCACGACGCCGATCTCATTGCCGCTACCGAGTAGCGGCGCGAAAAACTCCAGCAGATAGCGCACTTTCTTTCCCGCGATGCGGACGTCGTGAAGTTCGGCGTAGCCGGCGTGCGGGTTTCCCAGCGCGCGCTTCAACCGTTTTCGCAGCGTCTGCTTCGCCGTTGCAACTCGGTTCGTGGCGAATACCGCGAGTGGTTCGTCGAACGAGCATCCATCGAGTTGCTGAATCACACTCGCTATGCGCTGCGTCAGCACGGCTTCGGCGTTCGCATCGGCGATCGTTGCGCGACTGCGCAACAGCGCATTGCCACGCAATAGATCGAGACGTTCGATGAGCGCCGCAAAAGAATGCGCGGTCGACACGTCTTCCGCCAGTAAGTGTTTCAGGATATCCCAGTCACGCGTTTGACCGGCGGCATCAGCGAGCGCCTTGAATTCGCGCCGCTGCCATCTTGCCTGCGATCTGTCGATAAGCGGATCGTAAGCCCACCACAGCGAACGCAAGCGCCGCAGCACGACACGCAGTTTGTGCGGACTTTCCGCATCCGCGCTTACGCACAAGCCGCCGATGCGTTGCGCCACTTGCGCGGCCATTGGCATGGCCAGCATCGAAAAAGCCGCTGCCGGCGACATGTCCGGCGCAATCGTGCCGCCTCGTTTGCCGGGATTGTCTGCGTTGCGCTCCTGTGCGGATGCGGTTGCAGATGCGGGATCACGCGTGTCAGGTGTGGAGTTCATCGGCTCGAGTTGCATGAGTCCCAAAAGCGGACGGAAGTGAGGTGAACGTAAGGTGACGCGTATCGGGTCGCTTGGCAAACTGTGATACCAATCCTACAACGTAAAAATCCCGGCGGCCATGCCCGCACTGTGCACGCAGCGGATTCCACTCGACCGTTCAACATGCCTTCGCTCGCAGAAGGCCTCACGCTGTTCAGTATGGCGAATCGAATGGCGAGTGTTTCCGTGCCGTGGTGATAGAGCGATTCAATTTGCTTCCCGCTCTTCATCGTCCTGTAATAAGAAAAGTTGTTATTCAGCGCTGCACACGGTCTATTTCAGATTGGCACATCGCAGCGCGACGACCCACTGGCGGAAATAGAAATCGTAAAGGAGCCCGCCAGACAATAGTTTCATTGCGCCACGCGTCGTTACCCGGCGAGCTTCACTTCATGAGCTTCAACAACAATTCTGAGTGAGGTCTTTCGTGAGCTATATACAAACCTTGTTGGCCGGTGTGGCCGGCGCTTTTCTGGCGGCCGCTGCGCACAGCGCCGATATCACCGGTGCCGGCAGCACTTTTGCCGCGCCGATCTATACGAAATGGGCCACCGCGTATCAACGCGCGGGTGGCGGCACGGTGAGCTATCGCGCTGTCGGGTCGACGGAAGGCTTGAAGGAAATCATGGTCAGCCAGGTCGATTTCGCCGGGTCGGACGCACCGCTGAGCGATGACGAGTTGGCGAAGAACGGACTGATTCAGTTTCCGACCGTAATCGGCGGTGTCGTACCGGTCATCAATCTACCTGGTATCAAGCCTGGCGAGTTGATTCTCTCGGGGCGTGTGCTTGGAGATATCTATCTGGGCAAAATCATCAGCTGGAATGCGCCAGCCATTGCCGCCATCAACCCCACGATCAAGCTGCCCGATACGCCTATCGCGGTGGTTCGTCGGCTCGACGGTTCAGGTACCACGCTGATCTGGACGCACTTTCTCGCGCAGGTCAACCCTGAGTGGAAGAGCAAGGTCGGCGAGGGGACTTCAGTGCGCTGGCCGCGCGGCATAGGCGGAAGAGGCAACGAAGGGGTTGCTACCTTCGTACAACATTTGCCGGGCGCGATCGGCTACGTTGCGTGGGACTTCACGAAGCAGAATCATATGTCGTACGCAGCCATGGAAAATGCGTCGGGTGCCGTGGTTCAGCCCGGGCCGGAAACATTCAAGGCCGCGGCCGCGAGCGCCGACTGGTCCAGATCGCTCTTTCCGATCCTGACCAACGAAGCGGGGGCGAACGCTTGGCCGGTTGTCGGCGCGACGTATGTCCTGCTGCACGACACGCAGGACAAACCGGAGCGCGGCGAGGAAACGCTGAGATTTCTCGACTGGGCGCTGACGAACGGCAACCAGGCCGCTGAGGACCTGGACTATATTCCGCTGCCGCCGGCAGTCGTGAGCGAGATTCGCACGCAGTTGCACGCGAGGGTAAAGAATCCGTCGGGTAAAACAGTCGCGGGCGAATGACGGTGGCAGTCTCGCCGATCAAACGGCGAGACTCTGACGAGTCCGCGCCCACTGCGCAAGCGCGGCACACGCCACCAGCAACGAGCCGGTGACGAAGAACACGGAGTGCAGCCCGAGATGGACAGCGATCACGCCGCCGATAATCGGACCGACAACCTGTCCGCTGAATTGCGCCGACTGCAAATAGCCAAGCATCTGACCGGTCTTGTGCTCTTCCACCGCATGCCGGGCGAGTTTCGCAATCGCAGGCAGGAGACCGGCCAGCGTCATGCCCATCAGCGCGCGTAATCCCGCCAGTTGCCACCACGCGTGAACGAACGCTTGCGGAATCATCACCAGACCAGTGAGCACCAGGCAAGCGACGATCACGTTCCAACTGCCGACCCGATCGGCCAATGCGCCGAGGCGCGCGGCCGTCAGCATGCTGCCGAAAGCCGAACAGGCCATCACGACACCCGCCACGCGAGCCAGATGCAGCGACGGCACGCCGAGACTGCCCACATAGACAGTGATGACCGGCTCGATCGACATGTTGGCGAGCAGCACCATCATTGCCGTGACGAGCAATGCGGCGATCACCGGGTAGTTGTTGCGATGCGTGCTCGCCGTTGTGTGTTCGGCGGGACGCCGGCTGGAATGAGTGGCCGGGTCGAAATCTTCCTTGACGACGAAAATCGTGAGCAGCGCGGCGACCGCGATCATGGCGCCGCCGGCGAAGAACGTGCCGCGAATGCCGAGCCAGCCCGGCAAGAAACCGCCGACGAGTGGCCCGATCAGGTTGCCGGCCAGCGCGCCCGTCGACAGGACGCCGAGCGCCCAGCCCGCGCGTTCCTTCGGCGCCTGGGTGCCAACCATCACCGTCGACGCCGACGAGTAGCCGCCCACCAGACCCGCGAGCAAACGCAGGGCAACGAGTTGATGCACGTTGTGCGCAACACCGATCAGCGACATCACCACGGCCATGCCGACGGCCGCGCGCACCAGCATCGGCTTGCGGCCATAACGATCGGCAAGGCGGCCCCACACGGGCGCCGTGACGGCGGTGCCCAGGAACGTGGCGCCGAACGCGATTCCCGACCACTGGATGACGGCGGACTGCGACTGCACGCCGAGTTGCTGGACGTAGATGGGCAGGAACGGCAGCAGCATGCTCAGGCTGACAAGCGTAGTGAACGAGCCGAATACGCACACGGCCAGATTGCGGCGCCAGTAACGTTCATGTCGCGCGGAATAATCGAGGCCGTGCGTTGGCTGACCGGACGGCACGGAAACTTGCGAGGGGGTGTTCATATCGTCTTCCCGGCAAACAAATGCGAGCGTGACTGACCCTGTGCTTCGGCAAGTTCGCTCATCAATGTGGCAACTAATTGCGCCGCAGGCAACGCTCTCGCGAGCGGTGCGCCCTGGCCGGCCCACTGGACGGCAAATTCCGTGTTGCCCTTGGCACGGGCGGCGGCGTTCAGCGCCTTGGCGGCGTCGTATGCAATCGGATAGTCGGGCAGCGGCGGCGCGTCCGGCGAGTCTACGTCGATATAGAGCCGGTTGCTCAAACCGCGAGCAGGGCGGCCGGAGATCGCGGCCGTCACGGCCGTCCGGTACGCGCGTTGGGTGGTCAATGCGGTGCGGTAGGCGGCATCCGCGCCTGATTCCGGACACAGCACGAACGCGGTGCCCATCTGCACTGCGCTCGCTCCGAGGAGCAGTGCGCCGGCAATGCTTTGACCGTCCATGATGCCGCCCGCGGCGATGACCGGCAGCGTCGACTGTCTGGCGATCAGCCGGACTAGCGCAAGGGTGCCGATCATCGCGTCGTCGTCAGGATTGAAGACGCCACGGTGACCGCCTGCTTCGGCACCTTGCGCGACGATCGCATCGAGTCCCGTCTGCTCGATTTGCAGGGCTTCGTGCGGCGTGGTCGCGCATCCGAACAGCAGAATGCCGGCACGATGCAGTTCATTGATCCATTCGCGCGATGGCAGCCCGAAATGAAAACTGACGACAGCGGGACGCTCTTCGATCAACACTTGCAGCAGCGCCTCGTCGACCACGAAGCTCGTGTAAATCTCCTTGAGCGCCACCGGCGTTCTGGCGCCGAACTCGGCGAACAGCGGCTGCAGATGCGCGAGCCAGGTCGCTTCGCGAAGCGGATCGCTGTACGCCGGCCGATGGCAGAACACGTTGACATTGAACGGCTTGTTGGTGAGCGCGCGCGTCGCGACAATCAGTTCGCGCGCCTGCTGCGCGGTGCTCGCACCCACGGCGATCGAGCCGAGCGCGCCGGCATTGGAAACCGCGGCGGCGAGAGCGGGCGTAGAAATGCCCGCCATCGGCGCCTGAATGATGGGATGCTGCACGCCGAGTGCCTGCAGAAAGCGGGTGTTGGAAGTCATGGGGTTCTCACAATTCGAATAGTGGGTGGAGTCGCGTGCAGCGGAGTGGTTAGGCTTGCTTCGGACTGAAGCGAAGCGCCGAGAACAGATCCACCGCGAGAGCAAGCGCCAAAGACGCCGCGCCGATCACGAACAGCGCGGTGTAATTGCCGCCGTCGTGTGCAAACAGAAACGACAAACCGTACGCCGCGACGGCTTGCAAGACGGCGAAACTGGTGGTCGCCGCGCTCCACGCGCCTTTCTGCGCAGCCGGATGATGCGCGAGCAATTCATTGATCCTGCCGAGCACGAGCGCCACGATGCCCGGCACGAATGCGCCGACTACGACGCTCGACACGATCAATGCCGCAGGCCCAGGCACGACAGCCGGCAACGCGACGGCGACGATCTGCAGGACATAGGCCGCACGCAATGCAGGACCGAACCCGGCGCGGTCAGCCAGATGGCCCGTCAGCAGCGGGCCCACAATCGCGCCGAGTCCGAACAGCACCCAGTATTGCGCGCCGGCATCGAGACCCTTGCCGAGTCCGCGCGCCACGAAATCGACGAGAAAGATCATGTGCGGAACGAGGCCGACCGCGTTCAATGCATACTCGATGTAGAGCGCGCGCAGCGGCGCAGCCGGATAAGTCTGGCTATGCCTTGTGTGAAGCGTCGTGTGTTGCGCGGCGGATTCGCCGCGCCCGGGCCAGCCGTTCCACGCGACGGCCGTCAGCGCGAGGGAGATCGCGGCCAGTCCCAGCCACGTTTGCATCAGACCCTGGCGCAGCAGGATCGGCACGATCGTCCCGGATGCCACGATGCCGAGACCGATACCGCTGAAGATCGCGCCGCTTGCAAATCCCCTGCGCGACGGGCTCACGTGCGCGAGAACCGTCGGCGCGGCCAGAACCATCAGTGCGCCGCCGGCCAGGCCGGATGCGAAGCGCCAGATGAAGAACCACAGAAACGAAACCGGAAAGGCGCAGGCGACGAATGCGACGGTCGCGAGCAGCATCATCGCGCGCAATATGGAGGTGGCATCGAAACGCCGTGCCAGCCAACCGCCTGCGAGCGCGCCCGCCAGATAGCCTCCGAGATTGGCCGCGCCGAGATACGCGGCGGTCGACGCCGGGAACCAGTGCGCGCCGACGATCGCCGGCAACAACGGGGTATAGGCGAAGCGCGCGAGGCCGATACCGACCAGGCTCGCGCTGGCGCCTGCCAGCGCGCCGCGCCACACACTGAATGCCGGCGGGATCGGTCCGTTGACGACTGCACGTTGCATCACTGCCTCCACTGTTCCGTTACGCGCCGACTCGTCTTGCTGACGGGTTCGACACGAGAGGTACGAAGGTCACCGCTCGCAATGCCTCTTATGAGGATTGCAAACTGAACCCGCAATGCTTCGCAATGTGGCAGACAATGCCAGGAGCGCCGGCGCTATGGCCGTCGTTCATGTGCAAGATGCGACCTGTCACGAAGATTGCCGATTCGAGTCGAGCGTGGCGTCGGTCATGCCTGTGAATTACCGAATGGCCGACGGCCTGCGCCAAGTGATCTCGATGGAGACAAGTCTAGATTGAACCGATCGAAGAGAGAATCCACGCGACACGGCAGACATTCTTCCGCGAAACGGTTCAATTTCTGGTGGTAATCCGCTGGGATTGGGTGAAATGCTTGCGCAGACGCGGCGTCGCGAAATCGACGAACGCGCGCACTTTGGGCACGGCGAGGCGCCCGTGCGGCGTCAGGAGGTGGACCGGCAGCGGGGCGGGTTCGTTGTCGCTCAGCACAATCTTCAGCGTGCCTTCCTTGACCTGTTCGGCGACGTGATAGGAAAACATGCGGGTTACGCCGTGTCCCGCGACCGCCGAGGCCACGGCCGCCTGAATGCTATTGACGATGAAGCGCGGCGTGAACTGCACGACGCGCGGAATCGTCGAACCGTTCGGCGGCGGAAAGCTCCACGAATCCAGGCCGAAGTGAGTCATGGAGATGATCTGATGCTGGGCCAGATCGGCCGGTTCGGTGATGGGAGAGTGCTTCGCCAGGTAGCGAGGCGACGCGGCAACGACCCGCCGCACTTCGCCGACCGGAATCGCCACCAGCGTGGAATCGGGCAGATGAGCGATGCGCAACGCCAGATCCATCCCTTCGTCGATGAGGCTCACCGGCCGGTCGAGCATATTCAGGCGGACCGACACAGCCGGATAGCGGTCGACGAATTCGTCGATGATCGGCTGCAGCATATCCTGGCCGGCGGCCACCGGCGCGGTGATCGTGAGCAGCCCGCGCGGCGCGGAGCGCTCGCCGGCGATCAGCAGATCGGCCTCTTCGAGATCGGTGAGAATGCGGCGGCAGGCGGCGGCATAGCGTTCGCCGGCTTCGCTCAGCTTGATGGTGCGTGTCGTGCGATGCAGCAAGGCTGTGCCGACATGCTCTTCGAGGAACGCAATAGCACGGCTGACCGCGGCGGGCGAGCGGCCGAGCCGACGGCTCGCGCCCGCCAGGCTGCCTTCGTCGAGCGTGGCGACGAACACCTTCATTGCGTCGATGCGGTCCATGTTGCCTGATCCGGTGTGATTGAAAACGCGATCTGGCAGAGTCTACAGCGATGGACCGAACGGAAGTGGAGGAGCGCTTACGCGCCGGCGGATGTCTCCAGTTCCGCAAGCCGCTTGCGCAGCAGGCGATCTTCCTGGAAGCGGCTGGTCTCGTCGCGGATCACGGCGACGATGCCGGTGAGTTCGTTTTGTGGCGAATGCAGCAATGCGACCGTGAAGGCGATCGAGAGCGAGCGTCCGTCCTTGTGCACGGCCGGCACACGCAGCACATCGTTTCCATAGCGAGTTTCGCCGGTTGCCATGGTCTTGTGATAGCCGTCCCAATGCCGGCCACGCAGACGCTCCGGGATGATCAGATCTAGCGAGTTACCGAGCGCCTCGCTTTGCGTGAAGCCGAACATGCGTTCAGCCGCGGGGTTCCAGAATGTGATGCTGCCGCCGGCGTCGGAGATGATGATCGCGTCGCCGATTGCGTTGGCAAGTTGCTGGAAGTCGATGGCGTTTTGCATGGCGTTCCCTCAAATGTGACAGCACGATGCTCAATAGAAAACGGCGCCGCCGGGGGCGCCGCATCGGCAAGGCCGGGCTGATACCCGGCCTTGCGTCGCACCATTTAAACCGCTTTCATTTCGCGCAGGTTGAAAATGTCCTGCTTGCTGTAGCCGAGGCTCGCGAGCACTTCTTCGGTGTGTTCGCCCAGCAGCGGCGAAGCAGTGACTTCCGGCTTCAGATCCGAAAACTTGATCGGGCTGCCGACGGTCAGATACGAGCCGCGTTTCTTGTGCGGCACTTCGACAATCGTGCCGCTCGCGCGCAGCGAGGGATCGTTCGCCAGTTCCTTCATGGTCAGCACCGGCGCGCACGGAATGTCGAACTTGCGCAGGATGTCGACCGCTTCGAACTTGGTCTTGTCGGCGAGCCAGCCCTCAATCGTTTTGAAGATCTCGAAGATATGCGGTTGACGTGCTTCCGCCGTCTTGTAGGCCGGGTCGTTGATCCACTCAGGCTTGCCGAGCGCCTTGCAGATCGGTTCCCACGCGTGGCCCTGGATCGTGAAGTAGATGTACGCGTTCGGATCCGTTTCCCAGCCCTTGCACTTGAGCACCCAGCCCGGCTGGCCGCCGCCGCCCGCATTGCCGCCGCGCGGCACGACATCGCTGAATTCGCCGTGCGGATACTGCGGATATTCTTCCAGATAGCCGACACGTTCCAGCCGCTGCTGATCGCGCAGTTTTACGCGGCACAGGTTCAGCACGCTGTCCTGCATCGATACCGCGACCTTCTGGCCTTTGCCGGTTTTGTCGCGTCCCAGCAGTGCGGTCAGAATGCCGATGGCCAGATGCATGCCGGTGTTGCTGTCGCCGAGCGCCGCCGCGCTGATGGTCGGCGGGCCGTCCCAGAAGCCGGTGGTGGAAGCCGCGCCGCCCGCGCATTGCGCGACGTTTTCGTAGACCTTCAGGTCGTCGTAGTGGTGGCCGTCGCTGAAGCCCTTTACCGAAGCGACGATCATCTTCGGGTTGAGTTCGTTCAGGCGTTCCCACGAAAAGCCCATCCGGTCCAACGCGCCGGGGCCGAAATTCTCGACCAGCACGTCCGATTCGCGGATCAGCTTTTCGAGCACCTCTTTGCCTTCGGGTTTTTTCGTGTCCAGCGTGAGCGACTTCTTGTTGCTGTTGAGCATCGTGAAGTACAGCGCGTCGGCGTCAGGGATATCGCGTAACTGATTGCGCGTCACGTCGCCGGAACCCGGCCGTTCGACCTTGATGACGTCCGCGCCGAACCAGGCGAGCATCTGCGTGCATGCGGGACCCGCCTGAACGTGAGTGAAGTCGATGATCCTGATGCCTTCGAGAGGTTTGGTCATGTTTTAATCTCCGTGGTTGCCCAGATTACTTTTTCATTGCCGCGCTTTGCGGATTCAGATTGGTCAGGCGGCCGCTTTCGGTGCCGGCCGCTTCGTCGATGACGGCGTTGATCAGGCTCGGTTTGCCCGAGGCGATCGATTCGAGCAACGCCTTCGTCAGTTCTTCCGGCGTGGTCGCGTGATAGCCGATACCGCCGAATGCCTCGATCATCTTGTCGTAGCGCGCGTTCTTCACGAACACGGTCGGCGCGACGTCTTTGCCGCCGGTCGGGTTCACGTCGGTGCCGCGATACACGCCGTTGTTGTTGAAGACGATGGTGCAAACCGGCAGGTCGTATCGGCAGATGGTTTCGAGTTCCATCCCACTGAAGCCGAACGCGCTATCGCCCTCGATCGCGACGACCGGTTTGCCGCTCGTCACCGCCGCGCCGATCGCGAAGCCCATGCCGATGCCCATGATTCCCCACGTGCCCGAGTCGAAGCGTTTGCGCGGCTCGTACATGTCGATGATGCTGCGCGCGTAGTCGAGCGTGTTCGCGCCTTCGTTGACGACGTTGATGTCCGGCCGTGTTTTCAGCACGTCGCGGATCGCGCGCAACGCGCTGTGGAAGTTCATCGGCGACGGATTCTTGTCGAGCGTCGCGGCCATCTTGGCGAGGTTCTTGTTCTTGCGTTCGGCGATCGCGCCGGTCCATTCGGTGTCCGGTTTTTTGTAGCTCGCATCGAGGCCTTCGCGCAGCGCCGCCACGCACGAACCGATATCGCCGATCACCGGCGCGGCAATCGCGACGTTGCTGTCGATTTCCGTCGGCGAGATGTCGATCTGGACGAACTTCTTCGGCTCGGCGCCCCACGTCTTGCCTTTGCCGTGCGAGAGCAGCCAGTTCAGACGTGCGCCGATCAGCACGACGACGTCGGCTTCCTGCAGCACGAACGAACGCGCCGCGGACGCCGATTGCTCGTGTGTATCGGGCAGCAGGCCCTTGGCCATCGACATCGGCAGATACGGAATGCCGCTTTGTTCGACGAAGCCGCGAATCTCCGCGTCGGCTTGCGCGTACGCTGCGCCCTTGCCGAGCAGGATCAGCGGACGCTTGGCGTTCTTGAGAACATCAATCGCGCGCTTGACCGATTCCGGCGCGGGCAATTGACGAGGCGCCGCGTCGATCACGCGCACCAGCGATTGCTGCGCTTTCACGGCGTCCATGGTCTGCGCGAGCAGCTTGGCGGGCAAGTCCAGATAGACGCCGCCAGGGCGGCCCGACACCGCAGCGCGGATCGCGCGAGCCACGCCGATGCCGATATCTTCCGCATGCAGCACGCGATAAGCGGCCTTCGCGTACGGCTTGGCTGCATTCAACTGATCCATCTCTTCGTAATCGCCTTGCTGCAGATCGACGATTTCACGTTCACTGGAACCGCTGATCAGGATCATCGGGAAGCAGTTGGTGGTCGCGTTGGCGAGTGCGGTTAGTCCGTTCAGAAAGCCCGGCGCCGACACCGTGAGACAGATGCCCGGCTTCTTCGTCATGTAACCGGAAACGGCCGCTGCATTGCCCGCGTGCTGTTCATGGCGAAAGCCGATGAAACGCATGCCTTCCGCCTGGGCAAGACGCGCCAGGTCGGTGATCGGGATGCCGACCAGGCCAAAGATGGTGTTGATGTCGTTCAGTTTCAGCGCGTCGATGACGAGATGGAATCCGTCGGTCGTCTCGGTCGCCTGTTGTGTCGACGTGTTGTCTGTTGTGGGCTGGTCGGCTTCTGCCATGACATCTCTCCTTGGTGGCGGGGCGTGTGTGGTATGTCGCGAGCGGGGCGCTCACGAGGTCAGTCAATCAGGCGAGCCGCCGGACGACGGCTGCAGCCGCGCTTCGGCAATGACGACGCTGGCCGGCGCGCCTGAGTTTTCGATCCAGCGCCTTCTCATCGGGGCGAGGATGAATTTCGCGGACACGGCTGCCGCGATCGACACGACGGCGGCGGAGATGAACACCGTGCTCCATCCGCCGTTCGCCGACAGCACCGATGCCAGCGGCACCAGCATCGATGCCGTGCCCTTCGCGGTGTACAGCGTTCCCGCGTTGGCGGCGGCGTATTTACTGCCGAACGTATCCGCGCAGGTCGCCGGGAAGATCGAGAAGATTTCGCCCCAGCACAGGAACACGGCGGCCGCGAAGAACATGAAGGCGTACGGGTTATGGCCGAACTGCATGAGTCCCAGCAGCGCGACGCCTTCGCCGAGAAAGATCATGAACATCGTGTTTTCGCGGCCGATGCGATCCGACAGGAAGCCGCACAACGGACGCGTAAAACCGTTGCACAGGTTGTCGATAGACAGTGTCATCGTGAGGAGCGGCAGCGTGATGCCCATCAGATTCACCGGCAGCTTGGCGAAGCCGAATTCCTTCGCAATCGGCCCGAGCTGTGCGGTCGCGATGATGCCGCCGGCTGCAACGAACACGAACATCAGATACAGCACCCAGAAGAGCGGCGAACGGATCATCTCGCCTGGCGTGTAGTCGATCTTGCTAGCGACGATGCGTTTAGCGGCGACAGCGGTGGCGGGCGGCTTCGGCCGAATCAGCATGGTGGCGAGCAGCAGAATGCAGACGCCCTGGAAAATGCCGAAGAACATAAAGGTGTGCTGGTAGCCCGAGCGCTGGATCATGTCGGCAATCGGGATCACGGTGACGGCCGCGCCGGCGCCGAAACCTGCGGCGGTCAAACCCGCCGCAAGGCCGCGCTTGTCGGGAAACCATTTGAGCGCCGTGCCTACGCAGGTGCCGTACACGCAACCCGCGCCGATCCCGGCGATGACTGCCGCCGCGTACAGCTCGGCGAGACTGTTCGCGTGGGCGTCGATGATCCAGCCGAGCGCCGCACACAGCGAGCCGCCGATGACGACCGGGCGCGGCCCGAACTTGTCGACGAGCCAGCCTTCGACGGGCACTAGCCAGGTTTCGGTGACGATGAAGATCGTGAACGCCGTCTGGATCGCCGCTTGTCCCCAATGGTGGGCGTTGTCCATCGGTACGACGAACAGCGTCCACGCGTATTGCAGATTCGCGACGAGCCCCATGCACACAATGCCGATCGCGAGTTGCACCCAGCGGTGATGCGTGAATGCAGTGCGGCCTCTTTCCGATGCACTGGAATGTCCCATGTCTCCGTCTCCTGTATATTCCGTCGCGCTCAAACGGCGCGTTGGACTTACGTGATCGAACCGCTTCATCGCCGTTTTATTCGCGGCAGCGAGGCGCCAATGGTCGGCCAGAGGGAGCTGCACTAACGAAAACCCTTACTCGTCGAGAGCAAAACCGGAGAGTGAGAGGCAATCGGTCGTGCAGCGCGTCTGAGTGGATGCTGCGCGAGAACAGCAATAAGGAAAAGTTAAAACATTTTATGGTTTGCATTCGGCATTCCTAATGGATGCGCTGTCACCCATGCCCATGGCTCGATTGACGGCGATGATGCGCTCTTCAAGGTGCGCGTATCTCGATGCAATGACCACTTGGGGTAAACCAATGTATAAACGAAGCACTATCGTTTTTCGAAAAAACTTTAACTATTGTTTATTTATGGGCTCTTCTACTCTTCGTTCATGCCACCTGCCTGACGGAGACGACCATGAACCCCTCGCAATTCGACGCTGGCGACAGCGCGCACCAAGCTGAAATCCAGGCGCAACTGTGCGCCTATAACGCCGCTTTCGATGAACTCGGCCTGCGCTTTCGTTGGGATGCGCAGACGGTGAAGCTGCTCGCTACGATCGACGGTGAACAGGCACAGATCGCCGCCTATATCGAAGCACATCATGCGCACTTGTTGAAGGCTTACAGCGCGGAGTTTTTGAGCCAGGCCATTCTTGAGAAGAAACGTGCGCGCTATCCGGCGCCGCTGCCGAGACATGTCGACAGCGCGCCGCGCCAGAGTCGCGTGGCTCATCAACCGGAGATGGGCAGCTGGCGCGAACGTGTTTCTTACGAGGTGGAACTCCCGGCGCTGGCCGGGGTGTAGATGCAATGGGCGGCATGCGCACGCACTGCTAAAGAAACCGCTGAAGTTACGCGCCGCGACCTGGGCCGGCGTTTTGCGCCGGCGCGGCTCGGGAGATGAGGGCGCGCGACGTGACTGCCGTCCGGCGCATTGTCATAGCCTCATAGCGTCCTATAGCGCGATCGATTGGTCAATAGAGAGGTGTGCTCTGTTGATCATTAGCCATTCCCATCAGATACTCGAAGCATCGTTCCTGCGCTCGCAAGATCCTGGCCATGCCGGCGATGCGAGCAGACCGATTCTCCGTCACCCGCATCCAGTTTCTGCGTGAGACGGTTTAAAAAGTCGAGCGGGGCCGCCGTATTCTGATAGATAGCGTGCCGGCAAGGTCCCGCAACTGGCGGGCGTGACACGCGCGAGACTAGAGGAGGCCCGAAATGGCGCATGCGGATCTTGCGATACTTGGAGGCGTCGGGATTCTCGCGCTGGCCTGCCTGGTTGTGTGCGGTATTTACCTGTACTGGAGCAGCGACAGATACCGCGACCGGCAGCAGCGCCTGGAGACGCAAATCAGCGCAGCTCAGATGGCAGAGCAAAACGACGAACAGTTTTCGGAACCGGGGGCAACCATGGGCACGCAACTGAGTCATCGCTGCAAAACTTCGCTGTATCGAGCGGTGGCGAACAACGCACACGGCGAAAGCATCGTGTTCCTGTTTGCCGGCAGCCGTGACGACGCCCGAAAGCGGGCGACCGGCGCGCTGGCCGCTATCCACGGCATCGCGGCCGAAAATGTGTCGCTCTCCAATCTGGCCTCGTTCGGCGAACTGGTCGACGTCGGCGTCAGCGAGGATGAGGAGTTGCGGATATTCGAAATGGCCTGGAAGGGTGCGGACGTCAGCGCCTGGGCCGAACATCCGCTGTTCCTGACCGATGATCCCAGTTTGATAGGCAAGTGGGCCGAACTGTACGCGGACTTGGCGCGGGAGTTAGCCGTCAGCGCGATCGACCGGGCGCGCTAAAGACCGCAGCGGGTAGCGCGGACGCCGTCGCCAGAGCCACGCATTGCCGTGCAAGGACATCGGTCGGATCGACCAGACTGACGCGCGCGCCGGTCGTGCCCACGAAGCTCTTCTTCGGCAATAGGAGCGGCAACTCGGTGCATCCCAGGATGATGACTTCCACGCCTTCTGCAACGAGTCCATCAATCGCAGCGGAGATATCGTCCAGGCATTGCCCGGTGGTAAAGCCCGCTTTCACGCCTTTACTGCCGTAAATTGCTTCCATGACCCGCGCCTGCAATTCCGCGCGCGGCACGATTTGCCGCAATCCCTCTGATTCCAGTGCTTTCTCGTAGACGCCGCTTGCGATCGTCCCCGAAGTGGCCAGCACGCCAACGGAGCGAAGCGCCGGAAACATCTCTCGAAGATGACAGACCGTCACCGTCAGCATATTGACGATCGGTATGCTCAGATACGGCTGAATGCGTTCGACAAATGCATGCGCCGTGTTGCACGGAATAGCGATGAGATCCGCATCGCCCGACTCGAGCTTTTTGCAGGTCGCGTAGAGCGAAACAGTCGGATCAGGGCCGTCGCCAATCAGGTTTTCCGTGCGATCGGGAATCTGGGGGTTCTGTTCAATCAAAAGCTTGATGTGGTCCTGGTCGCGATTCGCAGGTGTGTTGCGCACGATCTTCTGCATGAAATCCACCGTCGCCGCCGGACCAACGCCACCCACCACGCCCACCTTGAAAATCGATTCAGGCGAACCGTAATCGCCCGCAATCACGTACTGCGCATATGCAAGATTCGAATCGATGAACGGTACCCGGAAAAGACCCATTTCCTCGGCCACGAGCGCAATTTCTGTCAGACCCGGCACGATGATATCTGCGCCTTGTGCGATCAGGTCCTCGCAGGCCTCGCGCAGAAGTGCGACGGGCCGGCCGGACAGGTTGCCGCTCTTGACGCCGTTCGCGCCGTAGACCGCTTCGGTGACGAGGTCGATGTCCTCGCGTAGGCGGGGATGAATGACTTCAAACTCCGGCGTCGCGAAGTACTTTTCGAACAAGCCTTTTCGACGCGTGAAGTCCGAGGTCAGCACGCCGATTCGCCGTGCCGTCGGAAATTTTCTACGCACATGGCTGCGCACGGCTTCGACCATATCGACAATCTGCAGCGGTGAGTTAGCCTGCAACTCATCGATGAACGTATGGCTAAGAAAGCACGGGAGTACGACGGTCGTCACGCCTCGCTTCTCGAAACTGCTGATCATGTCGAAGATGTACAGCTTCCGCTGAGTCGTTGCTTCGCTACCGGCGGCCGCGCCGCGAAAGGGATGCTGCTCGAAGATGACGTCGACGTGTTCCGCGTCGCTCGACGCGGGCGTCGATTTGACGAGCTTGAAAAAGACGTCGGCGCTCGCCAGCGGACCCAGGCCGCCCACCACGCCGAACTTTTTTCCGCTCTGCACGCTTGCGCCGATCATTTCGTCTCGCCTTGTAACTCGCGCAATTCTTGCAATCGGCCCAACGCCAGGGTGTCGGCGCCGTCGATATGTTTGACGGCACGCTTCGCTTCCCACTTCGCAATAACCGCCGTCGCGATGCTATTGCCAATCACATTCGTCGCGGTCCGCCCCATATCGAGTATCTGATCGATGGCGAGGATCAGTACTACGCCGGAAGGAGGCAGATGAAACATCGGCGCAACGGCGGCCACCACCACCACGGAACCTCTCGCGACGCCGGCCATTCCCTTGCTGCTCAACATCAGGACCAGCAACATCATGATTTGCGCGCTGAGTGGCATGTCGATACCGAATGCCTGCGCAATGAAAATCGCGGCAAACGCCTGATACATCATCGAGCCGTCGAGATTGAACGCATAGCCGAGCGGCAGCGTAAAGCCGACGACTTTCTTGTCGATACCGAACGCTTCGAGCTTCTCGGTAAGACGCGGGTAAGCAGCCTCACTACTCGCGGTCGAAAAGGCGAGCATGGCGGGTTCCCGGATCGCTTTCAACAACCTCCAGATCGATTTGCCCAGAAAGACATGGCCGACGAGGATGAGGACAATCCACAGCGTGACAAGACCGAGATAGAAGCTGCCGACGAGCTTGCCGTACGTGGTCAGCACATCCAGGCCATTCACGGTAATCGCGGATGCCAGAGCGCCGAAGACACCGATGGGCGCGAGCCGCATCACGTAGTCGGTCAACTTCAGCATGGCCGGTACGAGCGCGTCGATGCCGGCGATCAACGGTGTGACACGCGGATCTTTTTTGATGGCGCTCAGAACGACGCCGAACAGGACGGAAAAGACAAGGATCTGCAGGATGTCGTTTCGCGCCATCGCATCGATGATGCTGGAAGGAAACGCGTGCGTGACGAAGTCCTTGAAATTCAGGCCCGCGGTGTTCAGGCCCTTGGCCACATCGGAACTGGTCTGCGTCATATGCAGCCCCGCGCCGGGTTGCAGCGCGTTCGCAAGGGCGAGGCCGAGCGCGAGCGAGAAAAGTGACGCGCACACGAACCATCCCACCGACCTGAACCCGATCCTGCGCACATCGCTCGTGCCTTCCATGCCGGCGAGTCCGGACACCAGCGTGGCGAAGACTAGCGGCGCGATGATCATCTTCACGAGCCGCAAGAAAATGTCGGTAATGATCGAGAAGTAACCCGCGATGGTCTTCGCTTCGGCAGCACTTGAAGCGCTGCGATGACACACATAGCCGACGATCACGCCGAGCGCCATGCCGGCCACAATATAGAAAGTAAGACGGTTTTTCATTTCCATCGGTCCGAGGAAGGTGTATGGACGGATGATAGAGATGGGCAAAAAACACTCGATGCGGGTCTGGCATGGGGATATGCGAAACTCGCATAAGGCGGGTTAACACCTAATCGACCGCCGGCGACGCAGCGCGAAGCTGGCGCCAGAGCATGTCGAGAAACTCATTGCGGTTCGACGCGTCCCGGTAGGCGCGAAGTTCGACTTCAAGACTCCACGTATCGCGGCCCGCGAGGACCAACTCGCCCGCGTCGAGTTCGGCAACGATCGAGCTTTTGGGAAGCCATGCGATACCTTCACCTTCTAGCACCAGTTTCTTGAGAACCTCGGCCATATCCGACTCGTAGTGCGGCCGCAAAGCCGGCGTCGTATCGACCCGGCCCAGAAGCAGGGCAAGGCAGCGGCCGAAATAACTCGTTTCCGTATACGAAATCAACGGCAATGGACGGGCCGCTGTTCCCGGCAGCCGGAACATAGGCGCGCCACGTGGATTGGGCCGGCAAACAGGCAGTAGTACATCGACGCCCACGGTGAGATGCTCGTACCTGACCGGGTCGAGGTGCAGCGGAAGCTCCGGGTGATGATAAGCAAACATCAGTTCGCAGTTGCCGTTCACGAGCATCAGAATGGAGTCGTGGACATTGGTGGGTATTACTCGGGCGCGGACCTCGCCGAAACGCGCCGTGAGCGCCTTCAACCATGCCGGCAGGAAACTCAGCGCGATCGTATGGCCCGCTGCAATCTGCAAGCCTTTGCCCGCCATGCGTTGATCGATTCGAATGATGGCCCGCGTATCGAACAGTTTTCCCAGTATGTCGACTGCGGCCTCACGAAACAGTTGTCCGGCAGGCGTCAGCGTCGGCGGGAAACTGCTGCGGTCGATCAGGTCCGCGCCCACCCACTGCTCAAGTGACTGAATGCGTCTGCTGAACCCTGACTGGGTGACATTCCGAAACTCCGCCGCGCGCGAGAAGCTTTGATACTGGGAAAGTGCGATGAAGTCCTCGATCCACTTGATTTCCATGTCGGAGCCGTTTTGCGTGTAGTAGGGAGCGGGTGTTTCGAAGTGAGTGTGTGATTCTACGCTGGCGAAATGCGTCGGATATGCCACCACGGATGTGCCGAAAACCGGACACTGGGTTGGTACGGAATCCTTCCCTTAAAAGCGGCGGTATTTTCCTGATTGCTCCGCGTCGCCCGGCGTTCTCGAAAGTCTGCGCGACGTCACAGCAGCGCCGGTCACGATAGCGCACGCTTATTGCTTTAAAAGAGTGCTTATCGGGAGAGAGCGACCGGCAATCAAGCTGTAACGTCGCAACGTCTCCAGCCAGCCAGGGAGACGTTGCGATGCGAGGAAGAAATGACACGGTACGCGCTGCAATTTTTGCAGTGGCGGTTTCACTGCTTACGGCATGCGGCGGGCACGGAGGCGACTCGAATAGCGGCAGCCCAGCTGCTACACCGGCAGGCGGCATCAATTTGCAAATCGTCTCGTTCGGCGACAGCCTTTCCGACGTCGGAACCTACGCGCCGCTCGCAAGCGCGGTTGGCGGCGGCCGTTTTACGACTAATCCCGGACAGGTGTGGACTCAGGATGTCGCGCAGTACTACGGTGACACGCTAAAGGCTGCGTACACGATCGACATCACACACAAGCTCACCGCGCAGAGCGGCCTCGGGTACGCGGAAGGGGGTGCCACGGTGGCGACGCCGGCCAACCAATCGGATTTTCTGACCTCGGTGATCGGCAACATCGAGATGCCGGTCAATCAGCAGGTGTCCAGCTATCTCTCGGCGCACGGCAGTTTCAATTCCAATCAACTGGTGCTCGTCTGGGCCGGCGCAAACGATGTGCTTCGCGCCGGGCAGTTGCCAGCTGCTGCGCCGACCGTGCAGACGGCGGCCAACACGCTGGCTCAGGTAGTCGGGCAGATCGTCCAGAACGGCGGCGCGCACGTCGTGGTGGTCAATCTTCCGAATGTCGGACTTTCGCCAACCGGCCTTGCCTCGTCCGATGGCGGCGCAAACTTGACCCAGTTATCGCAATTGTTCAACGACACCCTGAACACCGCGTTGCAGACCGCTGGTGTGCAGGCGAAAGTCATCCAGGTCGATGCCTATACTTGGTTGAACGGGATCATCGCGAACTTTCAGGCCAATGGCTTTGCCGTGTCGAACACGGGCCAGGCCTGCGACCCCAAGAAAACGCCGGATAACACGGCCTTGCTGTGTTCGCCTCCAACGTACGTGACCAGCAACGCGGACCAGACATACATGTTCGCCGACGACCTTCATCCGACGACGCATCTGCATTCGCTGTTTGCCCAGTTCGTGGAGCAGCAACTCGCCAGGAGCGGCCTGGGTCACTGAGGGGAGATAGCGCAGGCCGCCTGGGGAAAACCGTTCACGCCCACATATCGTCGCCGGGCTTCCGGGCGCTGCGTGACGCGTTGGCACGCCAATTACATGACGGTCAACCACGAGTCGAGTAAGCTTGGCAGCATCGTGCCCGCTCACTGCCGCACTCCGCGGTAGCGACTACTTCGCAAAGTGACGGTCCCTGGCGAGGAGTGCCTCATGCTGACGCTTTATTCCTATCCCGACCTGTTCGGCGTCGCCGACAACAATCCTTTCGGTCTCAAGGTATTCGCGTTCATGCAACTGTGCAGGATGGAGTTCGAGCATCGGCACATCCTCGACACCAGCCTCGCGCCGCGCGGACAGTTGCCGTATCTGGTCGATGGCGAAGAAACGATCGGCGATAGCGATGGGATCATCGCTCATTTAAAGCACCGGTACGACCTGCGCATCGACCACGCGCTTTCGCCGGGACAATTGAATCTCGACTTCCTGGTCCGAAGAACGCTCGACGACCTGTACTGGCCGATGAGCTTTTCACGCTGGCGCGACGACCGCTTCTGGCCGTCTTTCCGCGACGCCATTCTGGCAACACACGAAGACGTGAGTGCGAGCGATCTGGAAGCTGCGCGCGAATACAACCGGTTGCGCTATCACTACCAGGGCATTGGCCGCTATGAGCCTGATCAGGTCTATGCGAGAGGTATCGACGATCTGCGTGTCGTGGCGGATCTGCTCGGCAACGACGGATTCGTTTTCGGCCCCGAGCCGACAACCGTCGATGCGGCGATCTATGGCTTTGTCGCGAACATCTATTTCTACCGGATCGACACGCCGTTAAAGCGGTACGTGCTCTCGCGCCCGGCGCTCGTGCGCCATTGCGAGACGATTCACGAGCGGATCAACAACGAGGTACGCGTACGGGTATCCCCTTGAGGTGGGCGAATGGGCATCCTCCCAAGTACACGTTGCGCCGAACGTCAACTGCATAGCGGGGCCAAGGCCGCGGCGGCCGCCGCCAGGCTGCCGGCCTTGCTTGCCACGCTAAACTGAACCTCATGGAGCCGACCTTGCACGAACTTCGCTTCGAGACACTGCAGGTGGGCGCGCTGCGCATGCGCGTGGCCAGCCACGGCAGCGGCCCGCTTGTGCTGCTATGTCATGGCTTTCCGGAGTCCTGGTGGTACTCCTGGCGACATCAATTGGCGGCGCTCGCCGCCGCGGGCTTTCGCGCCGTCGCACCCGATATGCGCGGCTATGGCGGCACCGATGCACCACCTGACGCGGACTCGTACACGATGCTGCATCTCGTCGGCGACATGGTCGAACTCGTCAACGTGCTCGGTGAAAGCGAGGCTGTGATCGTCGGCCACGATTGGGGTGCGCCGGTCGCATGGAATTCGGCGATGTTGCGTCCGGATCTGTTCCGTGCCGTTGTTGGCATGAGCGTGCCGTTTCATCCCCCCGCACGGGAAGATTTGCTTAGCGCACTGGAACGCCAGGGAATACGAACATTCTATATGCATTACTTCCAGACGCCCGGCGTAGCCGAGCGTGAGTTCGAGGCGGACCCCGAAGCCACGATTCGACGCATCACCTTCAGCATGTCGGGCGATGGACCCGAGCGCGTCGTGGCAGGAATATTGGCGCCCGGCGCGGGTTTTCTCGATAGCACGGTCGACCCCGAGACGCTGCCAGGCTGGCTCAGCAGCGAAGAGATCGCTTATGTGGCGGGCGAGTTCGCGCGCACGGGTTTCAGAGGCGGCCTCAACTGGTACCGCGGTATTCGACGCTCGTCGGAACTCATGGCCGCATGGCGAGGGGCCGTGATCCGTCAGCCTTCGATGTTCGTGGCCGGCGCGAGAGACGACGTTCTCAAGTTTCCGGGCTCGCAGGCGCGTATCGAGAATCTGACGCGCGTGCTGCCCGGATTGCGCGGCTGCCATATTCTCGATGGCGCGGGTCATTGGATTCAGCGGGAACGTTCGGCCGAAGTAAACGACTTGCTAGTAGCGTTCTTAAGGGGACTTTAAATCGGCACGGGCCTGTCGTGTCCGGCACGGCAGGCCGTCGCGAGTTTGCGCCAGCCGCCGTCCCATGCAGATCCTTTGACGCTACGCCCCCGAACGGCCGCCCAGATGTTGCGCAAGAAAGGCTTCCATGGCTTCGTAGAACTCGAACTGGTTTTCTTCGTTGTGGAAGCCGTGCCCTTCGTTGTCTTTGAGCATGTACTTGACGTCGATCCCACGCTCGCGCAGCGCGCTTACGATCTGGTCGCTCTCGGCTTGCTTGACTCGCGGATCGTTCGCGCCTTGCGCGACGAATAGCGGTGTCACGATCCGATCCACGAAAAATAGCGGCGATGCATCGTGCAGCGCCTGCTTGCCCGCTTCGGTTTGCGGGTTGCCGATCATCTCGTACATCATGTCGAGCATCGGCTTCCAATACGGCGGCAACGATTCGAGCAACGTAAACAGGTTCGAGACGCCGACATAATCCACTGCCGCCGCATAGCGCGTGGGTGTGAACGCCACGCCGGCGAGCACGGCATAGCCTCCGTAGCTCGCCCCGTAGATGCCCACGCGCGCGGGGTCGACCAGACCCTGCCCGACGAGCCAGTCGATACCGTCGTCGATGTCGTCCTGCATTGACTTGCCCCATTGACCGAAGCTTGCTTCCCAGAACGCGCGGCCATAGCCCGTCGATCCGCGGAAGTTCAGCTGCAAGACGGCATACCCGCGATTAGCGAGCAATTGCGCTTCGGGGTTGAAGCCCCACGAATCGCGCGCCCAAGGTCCCCCGTGCGGATTGACGATCAGCGGAAGCGGGCGCTCCAGCTTTTGCCCGAGTTCGATGCCCGCGGGCAACGTCAAATAACCGTTGATCCGCAACCCATCGCGCGCGACAAAGTTGATCGATTCCATGCGCGTCATGTCCGCGGCGTCGAGCCAGGGCATCAGCTCAGTGAGCCTGGACAGGTGACGGCTGGCGATATCGTATGTCCAGATCGAACCCGGCGACAGGTCGCTCGAAGCGTGCACGATCGCGCGCGATTCGTCGCGTGTGATGCTCGTGATCGCGATTTCCTCGCCGGGCAACTGACGCGCCAGATCCTCGTGGATTGAGCGAGCCCACTCGTCGAAGAAATGCCGATGCAGGCGGTCGTCCACATACCATGCGGCAGTCAACACGCGTCGGTGGGTCGAAAAAGTCATGCCGCCCACGTCCACGTGTTCGGTTTCGAACAGCAGCTCGCCCTCCTGCGCGGTTTGCGGGTCGAACTCGAAGATGGCGGTCTTGTCCCGACCTCGATTGGAGAGCACGTACAGGCGCCGATCGTCGAAGGTGAAGAATAGCGGCGACACCGTTTCGCGAAAGTTGGTCGTTAGGATGGGACGGAAGGGTTCGGTTTCGGTATCGCGATAGAGCAGCGTCGTGTTGACGCCGTCCGAGGCCGTGGCGACGCGCAGGCTGCCGGCGTGGTCGGTCATCCAACCCATTATGTTGCCGGGGTTTTCAGCGATCGGGGTGAACGCGCCCGTGACCACGTCGACGCGAAACACGTCGAATACCTGCGGGTCGCGTCTGTTCATCTGAATCAGGATATGGCGGTCATCGTCCCGGAGATCGTCGACGATACTCGCCTTGACGCCTTCGAACGGCGTGAGGTCGACCGGTTCGCCGCCGTGGATCGGCACCGACAACACGTGATAGTTTTCGTCGCCGCCAAAGTCCTTGACGAACAGAATGCGGTCGTTGCCTTTCCAGGCGTGACCGGGTACATCGCGTTCGGTTTCGTTGGTCAGCGCCCGCGCATCTCCGAGCGGCGAGCCATCGGGTCCGACTTCCTGAACGAAGATGTTCTGGCGGCCCGCGTGCCGGGTCGAGAACGAGAGATGCCGGCCATCCGGCGAAATCGTGAACTGGTGTTTCTCGGGCCTGCGGAAAAAGTCGCGCACCGAGTAGAGCTTGACGGTCCGGTCAGCGGCTTCCTTATCGTTGACAGCACTCATGCGGTCCTCCTCAAAAGCCCCATTTGACCATGCGCGTCAAACCTGCGTCCTATTCGCGCGGCGCGAGCAGGCAATCCATCAAGCTGATGGTCATTCTGTTACGCTGACACCCATATTACGATTTGCATCAAATAAAAGCTTCAGCGAAAGCAATCGTTATCAATACGGTAAACGCCATCGAACTTCATTGTCGACAGATTGTATGGTTAACACCAATTTAAACGTAAACGAACAAAAAGGAACATCGAATCCGTTGTTTTGATTTCCTTTCGGAAAAAGGGGCGCGCCTTGCCATCCGCCCAGAATGAGCCAGAAGGCACCCGCAGCACCGGAGACGCACTAGAACAAAGGAGAGCGATTTGGTCTTGGAACTGGAGCGGGTGACGGTCGTTTCGGGCGCTCAGACGCACCTTTACGGCGTCGATCTGCGGCTTGTCCCTGGCGCGATCAACGTGCTGCTCGGACCGACGCAAGCCGGCAAGACCACCCTGATGCGCGTGATGGCCGGGCTCGACCGCCCGGCTTCGGGCCGGGTGCTGGCCGACGGCAACGACGTGACCGGCGTCAGCGTCAGGCAGCGCAACCTCGCGATGGTCTACCAGCAGTTCATCAACTATCCGGCCATGACGGTGTTCGACAACATCGCGTCGCCGCTGAAGCTGCAAAAGACGCCCGCCGACGAAGTCAAAAGGCGTGTCCACGAAGTCGCCGCCAAACTCCATATCGATCACCTGCTGCAACGGCGCCCGGGCGAACTGTCGGGCGGCCAGCAGCAGCGTTGCGCGCTGGCGCGGGCGCTGGTCAAGCGCTCGTCGCTGGTGTTGCTGGACGAACCGCTCGTCAATCTCGACTACAAGCTGCGCGAGGAATTGCGCGTCGAACTGGCCACGCTGTTCGCGGACGGCAAAACCACCGTCGTCTACGCGACGACCGAACCGCTCGAAGCGCTGCTGCTCGGCGGCTATACGGCGGTCGTCGACAAAGGGCGCGTGCTGCAACACGGCCCGACGCTCGATGTCTACAACGCGCCCGCCAATATCGACGTCGCGACCGTCTTCAACGATCCGCCGATGAACATGCTCGCCAGCGATCTCACCGTCGACGGCACCGCGCGCCTGCCGATCGGCATCGACGTGCCGCTCGGGCGAGCCAGCGCGCGGGCCGTCCGCGAGAACGAAACGTTCCGCATCGGCGTGCGGCCCGGCCATCTGCGACTCGCGCCGCGCACACAGCGCTCGGTGGCGGTGCCGTGCCGGCTCGAACTGGCCGAATTGAGCGGCTCCGAAACCTATCTGCATCTGCACACGCGGCAGGGCGGCGTCGACCTGGTGGCGCAACTGCAAGGCGTGCATCAGATCGATCTCGGTACGGAACTCGACGTGTACATCGACCCCGCCGAACTGTTCGTGTTCGGCGCGGACACGACGCTGGTGTCTGGCCCGGAGGCCGCTCATGGCGCGCATTGAGTTCCAGAATCTCGCGCACGCTTACGCTCCCAACCCCGCCACGCTCGACGACTACGCGTTGCAACCGATGAGCATGGTCTGGGAAGACGGCGGCGCGTATGCATTGCTCGGGCCCTCCGGTTGCGGCAAGTCCACGCTGCTCAACATCGTGTCCGGCCTCGTGACGCCGTCGGAAGGCAAGGTGCTGTTCGACGGTAGCGACATCACGGCGAAGAGCCCACGCGAACGCAACATTGCGCAAGTGTTCCAGTTCCCGGTGATCTACGACACGATGAGCGTGTTCGACAACCTCGCGTTCCCGCTGCGCAACCGCAAAATGTCGGCACGTGACGTGAAACAGCGCGTTCACGAAGTGGCGGAGATTCTCGACATGACGCGTGAATTGCCGCGCAAGGCGAATAATCTCTCGGCGGATGCGAAGCAGAAAATTTCGCTCGGGCGCGGCCTCGTACGCAAGGACGTCGCCGCGATCCTGTTCGATGAACCGCTGACCGTTATCGATCCGCATATGAAGTGGATCCTGCGCCGTCAGTTGAAGAAGATTCACCAGCAACTGAAGCTCACGTTGATCTACGTGACGCACGATCAGGTGGAGGCGCTGACCTTCGCGGATGAAGTCGTCGTCATGACGAACGGCCGTGTCGTGCAAAAAGGCGATCCGGGTGCACTGTTTTTGCGGCCCGATCATGCGTTCGTCGGCTATTTCATCGGCAGTCCGGGCATGAATCTCTGCCCGATCGAACTGAACGCCGACGGCATCAAGATCGGCACGCAGCATCTACGACTCGACCCGCCTACGCTCGATACGCTGAAGCACGCCAACGGCACGCTGACGCTCGGCATTCGCCCGGAATTCGTGTGCGTGGCGAGCGACGGTGAGGCCGGCGCGGTGAAAGCGCACCTGCTGCGTGTGCAGCAACTCGGCAATTACCAACTCGTCACGGCGCAATGCGACGGCCACGTCTTCAGGGCAAAAGTCGAACCACATCTGCGGGTCGGCGAAGGGGCGGTCTGGTTGAAGCTCGCCACGGCGGAAACCGTGTTCTTCAGCAACGACGAAAGGATCACGCGATGAACAAGCCCGTCAATCAGAAGGCGTGGCTGCTGGTCGTGCCGGTGTTCATCTGCGTCGCGTTTTCCGCCATCTTGCCGCTCATGACGGTGGTCAACTATTCGGTGCAGGACATCATCAGCCCGACGCAACATGTGTTCGTCGGCACCGAATGGTTTCGCGCGATTATCAACGACGACGACCTGCGCGGCGCGCTCGGACGGCAGATCATCTTCTCCGCGTGCGTGCTGCTGTTCGAGATTCCACTCGGCGTCGGTCTTGCGCTCGCAATGCCGGCTTCCGGCTGGCGTGCGTCGGCTTCGCTGGTCGTGCTGGCCATGCCGCTGCTGATTCCATGGAATGTGGTCGGCACGATCTGGCAGATTTTCGGGCGGCCGGATATCGGCTTGCTCGGTTATGCACTCAATCACGCGGGCGTCGAATACAACTACACGGCCAGCCCCGCCGCCGCGTGGATCACGGTGCTCGTGATGGACATCTGGCACTGGACGCCGCTCGTCGCGCTGCTCTGCTATGCGGGCTTGCGTGCGATTCCCGACGCCTTCTATCAAGCCGCCGAAATCGACGGCGCGAGCCGTTTCGCCGTATTCCGTTATATCGAACTGCCGAAAATGCGCGGCGTGTTGATGATCGCCGTGCTGTTGCGTTTCATGGACAGCTTCATGATCTACACCGAGCCGTTCGTATTGACGGGCGGCGGCCCAGGCGATTCGACCACGTTCCTGTCGCAATACCTGACGCAAAAAGCGGTCGGCCAATTCGACCTCGGCCCGGCGGCGGCGTTTTCGCTGATCTACTTCCTGATCATCCTGTTGCTGTGTTTCATTCTGTACAACTGGATGGAGCGTGTCGGAAAAGGCGGCCCGGCCAGCAGCGGAGACGACTATGCGCAGTAATCGCTGGATGCGCGTGGCCGTGCTGACGGTGTACATCCTGTTCGCGCTGATTCCGCTCTACTGGATGCTGTCGATCTCGCTGCGCACGAACGAGGAGACGATGTCGGCGTTCGCGATCTGGCCGCACCACGTGACGTTCGACAACTATAAGGTCATCTTCACCGACCCTTCCTGGTACTGGGGCTACATCAACTCGATCATCTACGTGCTGATGAACACGGTGATGTCGGTGCTGGTCGCGCTGCCTGCCGCATACGCGTTCTCGCGCTATCGCTTTCTCGGCGACAAGCACATGTTCTTCTGGTTGCTCACCAACCGGATGACGCCGCCCGCGGTGTTCCTGCTGCCATTCTTCCAGCTGTATTCGAGCGTCGGTTTGATGGACACGTATATCGCGGTCGCGCTCGCGCACATGCTGTTCAACGTGCCGCTCGCGGTGTGGATTCTCGAAGGATTCATGTCGGGCGTGCCGCGTGAAATCGACGAAACCGCCTATATCGACGGCTATACGTTCCCGGCGTTCTTCATCAAGATTTTCCTGCCGCTGATCAAGTCGGGCGTGGGCGTGACCGCGTTCTTCTGCTTCATGTTCAGCTGGGTCGAGCTGCTGCTCGCGCGCACGCTCACCACGGTCAACGCCAAGCCGATTGCCGCCGTGATGACGCGCACGGTATCGGCGGCGGGAATGGATTGGGGCGTGCTCTCAGCGGCGGGCGTGCTGACCATCGTGCCCGGCGCGCTCGTCATCTATTTCGTGCGGAACTACATCGCGAAGGGCTTTGCGATGGGGAGAGTCTGATGCTCACGTGGATGTACTGGACACCGGAAGTGGCGATTTTTTTCGGTTGCGTCCTGGTGATGCTGGCGGGCATGACCGTGTGGGAAATGCGCTCGCCCACCGTCGAACGCAAAGGCTTCCTGCCGATCGGCACCACGCGTGGCGACCGGCTCTTTATCGGATTGCTGATTGCCGCGTATATCAATCTCGCGTGGGTCGGCATCAGCGCGGAACATGCGAGCGCGTGGCCCGGTTTCGCGGCGTCGATGCTCGTGCTGCTGATCGTCATGTGGAAGGGATGAACAGCATTGCGTCCTGAAGGTTTGCGTATCTGGACAGACCGGTTCCGTTGATGCCCCGGGCGGACCTCGGCAGTTGATCCAAGGGGTGCGGAGACAGGAGAGAGCCATGCAACAGAGGAGACGAATCGTCACGCTCGCCGTGGCAGGCGTCATCGCGACTGGCTTCACGAGCCACGCGGCGATCGCCGGCACACCCGAAGCGCAGAAGTGGGTCGATAGCGAATTCCAGCCCAGCACGCTATCGAAGCAGCAGCAGATGGACGAGATGAAGTGGTTTATCGACACCGCCGCGACGCTGAAATCGGCAGGCGTCAAAGAAGTGCACGTGGTGTCCGAAACACTCGATACGCACATGTACGAATCGAAAACGCTCGCCAAGGCGTTCACCGAAATCACCGGCATTTCAGTCAAGCACGACATCATTCAGGAAGGCGACGTCGTCGAGAAACTGCAGACGTCGATGCAATCCGGTCAGAGCATTTACGACGGCTGGATTTCCGACTCCGACCTGATCGGCACGCATTATCGCTATGGCGTGATCATGCCGCTGTCCGACTATATGACCGGCGAAGGCAAGAAATATACGAACCCGGGTCTCGACATCAAAGACTTCATCGGCACGAGTTTCACGACTGCCCCGGACAAGAAGCTCTATCAATTGCCCGACCAGCAGTTCGCAAATCTTTACTGGTTCCGCGCCGACTGGTTCGCGCGCAAGGACCTGCAGGACAAGTTCAAGGCGAAATACGGCTACGAGCTGGGCGTGCCGGTGAACTGGTCCGCGTATGAGGACATTGCCGAATTCTTCACGAACGACGTGAAGAATATCGACGGCGAAAAAGTCTATGGACACATGGACTACGGTAAGAAAGACCCGTCGCTGGGATGGCGCTTTACCGATGCATGGCTCTCGATGGCGGGCGAAGCCGACAAGGGCATTCCGAACGGTATGCCGGTCGACGAATGGGGCGTGCGCGTCACGCCGGACGGTTGCCATGCGGTGGGCGCGTCGGTCTCGCGCGGCGGCGGCACGAACAGTCCGGCCGCGGTGTTCGCGACCACCAAATACATCGACTGGCTGAAGAAGTTCGCGCCGCCCGAAGCCTCGGGCATGACGTTCAACGAAGCGGGACCGGTGCCGGCGCAAGGCAAGATTGCCCAGCAGATCTTCTGGTACAGCGCGTTCACCGCGTCGATGCTGAAACCCGGCAACGTGACCAACGCGGACGGCACGCCGAAGTGGCGCATGGCACCATCGCCGCACGGTCCGTATTGGAAGGACGGCATGCAGAACGGTTATCAGGACGTCGGTTCGTGGACCTTCTTCAAGTCGACGCCGCCGAACCAGCGCGCTGCCGCGTGGCTATACGCGCAGTTCGTCACATCCAAAACGGTCTCGCTGAAGAAGTCGATTACCGGTCTCACGTTCATTCGCGATTCCGACATTCATAGCGATTACTTCACGAAGAACGCGGACAAGTACGGCGGGTTGATCGAGTTCTATCGAAGCCCGGCGCGTGTCGCGTGGACGCCGACCGGCAACAACGTGCCCGACTATCCGAAGATGGCGCAACTGTGGTGGAAGAACGTCGCGACGGCAGTCGCCGGCGAGAAGACACCGCAAGCCGCGATGGACAATCTGGCGAAGGAAATGGACCAGGTGTTGGGCCGTTTGCAGCGCGCGGGGATGAAGGTCTGCGCGCCGGAGCTGAATCCGGAAAGCTCTCCGGACAAATGGCTGTCGGATCAGCATGCACCGTGGAAAAAGCTGGCGAACGAGAAGCCGAAAGGCGAAACGGTCAAGTATGACCAGCTGTTGACTGCGTGGAAGCAGGGGAAGGTGCGGTAAGCGTGGCGACGCGGTAACTGAGTAGAGTTTGAAGCGGGCGGCCTGTTCAGGTCACCCGCTTCGTTTCAATCGCTGGAGGCGCGCGTCTCACCGCTTCGACCAGGATGCCATCGCTTCGAATACACCGTCACGCCTCACCAGCGCGTGCAGAAGCGCCGCCGCCAGGTGCAGCAGGATTAGCGCGAAGAAACATAGCGCGAGTGCTCTATGCGCGTTCCACAGCAGCGTGTGCAAACCGTTGCTATGCGGCAGGATAGACGGCAAACGTATCCCGAACACTACGACGGGATAGTCCGCCGCCGACAACATGCCCCAGCCGATCAGCGGCAGCCCGATCATCAATAGATAGAACGCGAGATGCGACAGGTGGGCGGCGAGTTTCATCGGCTCCGGCATCGACGCCGGCAGCGGCGGCGCGCCGCGCGTCAACCTCACCACCAGGCGAATCAGCGCCAGCACGAGAATGATGATGCCCAGAGGCTTGTGGATCGAAACCAGCGAAAGATAATCCGGCCGAACGGTGGACACCATCCCGACGCCGATGAACAGCATCGCCAGAATGCAGACCGCCATGAGCCAGTGAAGCGCGCGTTGCAGCGGTGTGAAGCGAGCGTGGATCGGGGTCGTCATGGCGTGGCTCCTCCCGCCGGATGGCGCGGATAGTCCTTATCCTCGGCGGTCCGCCGGTTGAACGAGACGGAATAAGCGGCTGAGCGCGCGGCCGGAAACGGGTCATCCGAGACGCGCATGCCGGACGGCAGGACCGTGGGATCGAAGTTGAGATCGCGGCACGGACCGTCGGCCTCGGGTTCGATCGCGTTGACCACCAGCGTGCCCGCTTCCACCTTGCGACGGTCTTCCGGCCAGGCTTTGCTGGGGTCGGCAGTTGGGTCGCCGGGATTGGCGGCGGTGATGACCAGCGTCCAGCGTTGCGGTGCGCTTTGCACCCGCTGCGTGATATCCGTGGCGAGGAAGTCGGGGCCTTTCGCTTTCAGCTGGTCCGGGGAGACGGCCTCGGGCTGCGCCGCCGGTACGAAGGACCAGCGCACGGGCTGCTCCTGCCCTTGGGCATTCGTGAAGATGAAGCTATTGAGGCTGTTGTAGCGGTCCTGCGCGTACGAGGCCGTCCACGGCGCGCTGCCGGCCCAGCCGACGAACGTGCCGAACTCCGGGTGCGCGGCGACAAAATTCCTCATCGCGTCCGGATCGCTCTTGTCGGCCGACGCCTGAAGCAGAGCATAGAACGCCTGCGGTGTGGCGACCGGGAAGAAGGGCGCGTCGATCATCGCCGTGCGCCATTCGCTTCCATCCGGTCCCGCGATGCGCAGGCTGAGGCCTCGCACCCTAACCGTGGCATCCGGCGCTTTAGGGTCGGCCGTGGCGAGGTTGAATCGTCCTGTGACCGGATACGAGCCTTGCGCGAACATCGGTGCCTTGGAAAGCGTCGCGGCTTCGCCGTTCGATTCGAAAGTGCCGGTAAAGCAGATGCCCTTGGCATGATTGCGCCGGAAGCCGAGCGCCGCGCCGCCCGGCGGCGCGAGACCGTTGACGATCTTTGCCGGCGTGAGACGCCCTGGCGAGAGCCAGCCGGCCGTATAGGCGAAGGCCGCGGCCAGCGCAGCCACGACGACTGCAATCAGAACCAGCGAACGGACTGTGGAGGCGTTGGAAGTCGGTCTGTCGGCCATCGATCTCTCCCGATCAATGATTCGGCTGAGTAGAAATCTAGCAGGGTGGGGAGAATAGTGCCATTGGTTGGGGAATCGTGCTTACTCAGTCAAGAACCTTATTCGGCATCGTCGCCAAACGACATGACCAAAAGAGTCGCACCACGGCGATATCCCCGGCAACTATGATCTCGCGAATGTCCGGACTGTCGTAATGAAGGCTCAAGTTCTCCAAATCGACAGAATCCGCTCCCACGAAAAAAATAACAACCGCCACCTCAAGAACTGCAGCCCATTGCCGATATTGCGTGAAGAGCGCCTTCGGTTGAATGTTCCGCTGGCGCTACGGACAGGTGTATGCTGGCCAGTCCGTGAAAAAAATGGCATCTCATTGGCCGCATTCAAATTGACCAGATAGCAGTATCTCGTCGGCGTCATCGTCGGGGAAATTGAATGTGGTACTCAAGTCATCTTCGTACGACGGAGACACTGTGATTCGACAATGCCTCGGGGGTTGGTTGCTGGCGCTAAGCTGCGTGGGCAACGCCATGGCCGCGGGTCCCGATTGTTCGCGTTCGTTTACGCTCGCTTTACACGATCACGGTCTGCTCTATTCCGTCGACACGGATAGCGGGATCGACAAGGACTTCGCTGACGAACTGATTCGCCGCAGCGGTTGCCAGATCAGAGTCAGCCTGATGTCGCGAGCCCGGATCTGGAAGCTGATTGAATCCGGCGGACTGGATTTCAGCCTGTCGGGCATTGCCAACGACGAGCGTAACGAATACGCGGACTTCGCCTGGTACTTCAGCAACAAGTACTATCTATTGGTGCGCAAGGACGCTGGAATTCATCGGCTTGCCGACTTCGAGCACAACGACCAGTTTCAGCTCGGCGTGATCCGCAGCTTCCGCTATAGCGACTCGGCCAACCGGCTGGTCGACAAGCTGTCGGCCGCAAACCGCGTCAGCCAGGCCGGCGGCTTGGAGCCGCTGTATCAGGCGCTGATTCTCCGGCGCATTCAAGGCATGATCATCGAGCCTTTCGATTACCCTGCAATCGATGAAAAGAAAATCCGCGACGTGACCACCATCGTGGAATTCGACGACCCCGCCGTGCGCCATGGCCTGATCATGTCGAAGAAGGCGCTGTCGCCCGCCGAGCGCGAGAAGTGGCGCGCGCTGGTGAATGAAATGCGCGCGGACGGCACCGTGCGGCGCATCTTCGAGAAGTATTTCAAACCTGACCTCGCCGATTCGATGGTCGATTTCAAGACGCAGCCGTGAACTGGGCACGCCTCGTCCTGCTTCCGTTTCTGGTCCTCTCCGCCGCGCTCAGCGTGACTTGGATGCTGTGGGACCATGAGCGGCAAGCTGCCCGTCATGAACTGCTGTCCCAGTTCAACTATTCGCTGGGCGACGCGGTCAGCCGCATCGAGCAGCGCATGGGCACGTACGAGCTCTTGTTACGCGGTGTGCAGAGCCTGTTCGCCGCGACAGGCGAGATCGACCGCGGCCGGTTTCGTGACTACGTCGGCACGCTCAATCTCGACGCCAACTTCTCCGGCATCCAGGCGATCGGCATCGTCGCGTGGGTGCCGGCGACGCAAATGGTCGAGCACATAGCTTCGATGCGCCGGCAAGGCTTGCCCGACTACGCGATCGAGCCCAAAGGCTCGCGCGAGGACTACGCGCCCATCATCCAGCGCGAGCCGTTCATCGGCATCAATCGCGCGGCGCCCGGTTTCGATGCATGGGCCGACCCGGTGCGGCGGCGTGCGTTGGAACAGGCGCGCGACTCAGGCATGGCGACCCTTTCCGGCAAGGTTCGCCTCTCGGTGGATTCCGGCAATGCTCGCCCCGGATTCATCATGTACCTGCCGATCTATGCACGAGGTCAGCCGCAAGACAGCGTCGCCCAGCGCCGCGCGCATCTGGTCGGCTGGGTGTTCGCCTCGTTCCGCATTCACGATGTCATCGCCAGCCTGTACGGCGAGCAACCGCCCGGCCTCACTATCGCGATCTACGATGGCGTCGAAACGTCGGCCGCCGCGCTGTTGCACAAGACGCCTGAGGCGCCCGGTCATCATCGGGCCACGGACATGTCGGCCAACGAATATCTGGTTGTGGGCGGACATGACTGGACACTCTCGATGAATGCCCAGGACGACTTCAAGGCTCGCTTCGGCCGTAACGCCGCGCTGCCTATCGCCAGCACCGGCACGGGCCTCAGCCTGCTGCTGGCGCTGCTCACCTGGCTGATGATGACCGGCCGCGGCCGCGCGATGCGGCTTGCCTCGGCAATGACAAAAGAATTGCGCGAGAACGAGGAGAAATTCCGCGCGATTGCCGACTGTACGGTCAACTGGGAAATCTGGTGGGGACCCGACGGCAAGCCGCGCTGGATCAATTCGGCGGTGGAGGCGTACATCGGCTATACGGTCGACGAGTGCATGGCCTTGCCGGATTTTGCGGGCACCGTGATTTATCCCGCGGACATTCCCCGCGTGGCGCCTGAATTCCAGAAGGCGCTACAGGGTCTGCGCGGCGACGACCTCGAGTTTCGCTGCGTGCGCAAGGACGGCTCGCTCATGTGGCTGTCCGCGTCGTGGGTTCCCATTACCGATTCCAAGGGCGAGTTCATCGGCTTTCGCACGAGCGGCCGCGATATTACCGAGCGCAAACAGGTCGAGGCTGAACTGCGCATTGCGGCTGTCGCATTCGACTCGATGGAACCGATGATGATCACCGACGCGAGCGCCACCATTCTGCGCGTGAACTCGGCCTTCACCGAATGTACCGGCTATACCGCCGAGGAGATCGTGGGCCAGACACCGCGCGTGCTTCGATCCGGCCGCCACGACGACGCATTCTTCCAGGAGATGTGGGAAGAGATTCACAGTGCGGGCGGATGGCAAGGAGAAGTCTGGGACCGCCGCAAGAACGGCGAGGTGTACCCGAAATGGCTCACGATCTCCGCCGTGATGAGCGACAACGGCACGGTCAGTCACTATGTCGGCACGCATCACGACATTACCGAACGCAAGATCGCGGAAGAGCGAATCAAGGAACTGGCCTTCTTCGATGCATTGACTCGATTGCCCAATCGCACCTTGCTACTGGATCGCCTGAGGCAGGCTATCACGGCCAGTGCCCGCAACGAAGCGTGTGGCGCGCTGTTGTTCATCGATCTGGATCACTTCAAGACGTTGAACGATACCCTGGGTCACGACAAAGGCGATCTGCTGCTGCAGCAAGTGGCGCAGCGTCTGGCAGACAGCGTACTCGAAAGCGACACCGTGGCACGAGTGGGCGGCGACGAGTTCGTGGTGGTGCTCGGCAACCTGCACAGGAACCGCCAGGAGGCGGCCAACCAGACGGAGGCCGTGGGCGAAAGAATCCTCGCCGTTTTGGGCAGTCCGTATCAGCTTGGCAAGATCGAGTACCGCACTAGTGCGAGTATCGGCGCGACGGTGTTCAGAGGCCATCAGGCCTCGATCGACGAACTCCTCAAGCAGGCCGACCTCGCGATGTACAAGTCCAAGGAACGGGGACGTAATGCCGTCCGTTTCTTCGATCCCGACATGCAAACCGTCGTCGTGCAGCGAGCCGCGCTGGAAGCGGGCTTGCGCAATGCCATCGAGGACAACCAGTTCCTGCTCCACTACCAGGCACAGGTCGTGGGTACGCGAGTGACAGGCGCGGAGGCGCTGGTGCGCTGGCAGCATCCGCAGCGCGGTATCGTGCCGCCCGCCGAGTTCATTCCGCTGGCCGAAGAGACCGGACTGATCGTTGCGCTGGGAAGCTGGGTACTGGAGGCCGCGTGCGCGCAACTCGCGCAATGGGCAACGCGGCCCGACATGGCGCATCTCACGATTGCGGTCAATGTCAGCGTCCAGCAGTTCCGCGAAGCCGATTTCGTGGACAACGTGTTGACGATTATCGGTCGCACCGGCGCGCGGCCCGACAGGTTAAAACTGGAGCTGACGGAAAGCGTGCTGGTCGACAATGTGCAAGACATCATCGAGAAGATGAGTGCACTGAAAGCGAAAGGCATCGTCTTTGCACTCGACGATTTCGGCATCGGCTATTCGTCGCTGTCCTATTTGAAGCGCCTGCCTTTGGATCAACTGAAGATCGACCGCTCATTTGTGCGCGACGTCCTGGTCGATTCCAACGACGCCGTGATTGCCAGAACTATCGTGGCGCTTGCGCGCAGCCTCGGTTTGGGTGTGATCGCCGAAGGCGTCGAAACGGAGGCTCAGCGGGATTTCCTCGCGGCAGCGGGATGCTACGCGTATCAGGGCTATTATTTCTGCCGCCCGCTTCCTATCGAGGATTTTGAGGCGCTGTTGAACAATGTAGAGACACGTCAATGCGTGGCTGAGCGAACATGAGACACGTGGCGTGCCGCCGGTGACGTAGCGCTGCTGCAATCCACGTGCGTTCTTTATGAAAAGCCCGCGCTTTTATACGCGGGATTTAGAGCGCGTCATTCCAACGTCGTGCAATGCGACGCGTTTTACAGATAGCTGCAGACGTAGTCGAGTGTTTCGATCACGTCGATATCGAAGCGGCTTTTCCCGGGCACCGAGAACGACTCGCCCGCACCATACGTCTTCCACTCGTCGCTGCCTTCGAGGCGGATGCGGCATTGGCCGGCCTGCACTTCCATGAGTTCAGGCGCGTCGGTGCCGAAGTTGAGCGCGCCCGGCAGGATCACGCCAAGCGTTTTGCGCGTGCCGTCGGCGAACAGAACGGTGTGCGAGACGCACTTGCCGTCGAAATAGACGTTGGCTCGTTTAACAATGGAAACCTGATCGAATTGCGTTGCGGCCGTCATGCCAATCTTCCTCTGGGTTGTCGTGAATGGAGGCGTTTGCGTGGACTTCAGGTCGGACCTTCGGGTCGGACGCGGAGCCGCCATCATACAGGCGGCCGGTGGCGTCAGACGCCGATCGCGCCGAAAGAAATGGAGATCTGCGGGCCGCAGTCAAACACCGTCTAGCCGAAGACCTTCAGATGCTCAGCCAGGATCGTGCTGCCAATGCCGATCAGCACGATGCCGCCCGCCAGTTCCGCGCGCCTGCCCGCCACGTGCCCGATGACACGGCCGAGCATCACACCGATCGTGACCATCGCCATGGTGGCGAGACCGATCGCAGCGGCCGTGGAATAGATGTTGACGTCCACGAAAGCGAGGCCCGCACCGACCGCCATCGCATCAATACTCGTGGCAAAGCCGGTTAGCGCCAGCAACCAGAACGAATGAGCCGACGGCTTCGTTTCCTCGATTTCCTTGGTGTTAAAGCTGTTGAAAATCATGCGGGCGCCCAGGACCAACAGCAGCGAAAACGCGATCCAGTGATCCCATGCCGAGACGTATTGCGCCGCGGCTTTGCCGAGAAACCATCCGACCAGGGGCGTGAGTGCTTCGATGACGCCGAAGATGAGCCCTGTTCTGACCGCCTCGCGCCAATGAGGACGATTGAGCGTGGCGCCTTTGCCGATCGCGGCCGCGAAGGCGTCGGTGGACATGGCAAAAGCAAGGAACAGCGTTGCGACAGGATTCATGAGAGGAGGGCTCGTGGTCGGGCGGAAAACCGCGACACACCGCCGCGCCCGACCGGTCGCGTGGTGTGTCGATGGTCTTGCCAACCAAAGGGCTACCTGCACCACGGTCTGCGCGACCGAGAATGTTGATGCAGGCGCTTCTGGGTAGAAGCCGGCTACTCCCCAAAGACAGGTGCGAGCATACCATGTCGAAAGGCTGATGTAATGGTGCTTGCGTCCTGCATGTCTGCCCGAGAAATAAATCGATCACTACTTCATGTATCAGTAGCGTGGCAAACGGCCGATGGTATATGTTGAATTAGCGGCACACCGGCCTTTCGGAAAAAAGACAGTCACGTCCGCGAAAGGCGGGTACGCAAACATCAGAACAATAAGAAGGCGCATAAAGCATCAAAGATGGGACGCACGTTTCTTGTACGAAAGTTGCTTCCGCGATGCTGACTATTGGGGCGCAGGCGACTCCTCGAAAAACGAGGCCTGATAAAAGCATGAAGCGGTTCCGCACGCGCAGCGGCCCAAGCCGTATGTTGCATCGCGAGAACGCGAAACTGGAGCGAGACATGAGCCAGTCAGTATCCGCCGCGCCCGATGCGGGCCATTCCGGCGGGCGCGGGCATCATCGCCCGGCGATGCCCGCACTCGCGCTTGCAGCATTAGGTGTGGTGTACGGCGACATCGGCACCAGCCCGCTGTACACGCTGCAGACGGTGTTCAATCCAGTCAACGGGCTGTCGCTCAACGCGCTGGATGTGGTCGGCATTGTGTCGCTGATCGTCTGGTCGCTGATCGTCGTCGTCTCGCTCAAATACGTCACGTTGATTCTTCGCGCGAACAATCACGGCGAGGGCGGGATCATGGCGCTGCTGGCGCTCGCCGCGTCGTCGGTTTCCGCGCGGCCGCGCTTGCGCCACACGTTGCTGGGCATCGGCATCATGGGCGCGGCGCTCTTTTACGGCGACAGTGTGATTACGCCGGCGATCTCGGTGCTGAGCGCGGTAGAAGGTCTCGAAGTGGCCGCGCCGTTCCTTAAAACCTGTGTGATTCCCGTGACGCTGGTTGCGCTGGTCACGCTGTTCCTGATGCAGAAGCATGGCACGGCCGGTATCGGCATCGTGTTCGGACCGGTGATGGTGCTCTGGTTTGTCGTGCTTGCCGTGGTGGGTGTCGTCAACATGATGCGGGCGCCCGCGATTCTCGTCGCGCTCAATCCGCTCACGGGGCTGGCGTTCTGCCTGCATCATCGGTGGCTTGCGTTCGTTGCTTTGGGCGCGGTCGTTCTGTCGTTGACCGGCGCGGAAGCGCTATATGCCGACATGGGACATTTCGGCGCGAAGCCGATCCGGCTGACGTGGTTCGGCCTCGTATTTCCAGCACTCGCGCTGAACTATCTGGGGCAGGGCGCGTTGCTGCTTGCCGATCCGGGCGCACTGCAAAATCCGTTCTACAAAATGTTTCCGGAATGGGCGCTGTATCCGATGATCGTGCTCTCGACGGTCGCGACTGTGATCGCGTCGCAAGCCGTTATCTCGGGTACGTATTCGATGACCAAGCAGGCGATGCAACTCGGCTTTCTTCCGCGCATGAATGTCGTCTATACATCCGAAAGGGAGATGGGGCAAATCTACGTGCCGGGCATCAACTGGACGTTATTGGCTGCCGTCGTGGCAGCGGTGGTCGGCTTCGGGTCATCCACGGCGCTCGGCTCCGCGTACGGTATCGCGGTGACCGGCACGATGCTGATCACGACCATCCTGACGTTCTTCGTCATTCGCTATGCGTGGCACTACAACTGGTTTCTATGCGTGTTCGCGACCGGCTTCTTCTTCATGATCGACGCGGCATTTTTCTCCGCGAATCTGCTGAAGCTGATGGAAGGCGGATGGTTCCCGCTTCTGGTCGGACTGATCATCTACACAATCATGGCAACCTGGGGAAAAGGCTGGGAGATGATGCGTGCCGAAGCGCGCGTGAGAGCCGGGACGACGCCGCTCAAGCCTTATCTCGCGACACTGCTGAAGGAATCGCCGATTCGTTGCGGTGGCACGGCGATCTTTCTTTCTCCGGATCCTGATGGTGTACCGCATTCGTTGATCAACAATCTGATGCATAACCGCGTGCTGCACAAACGGGTGGTGTTCGTGACGGTCAACAACGAAGAGATACCGTGGGTGCCCGCCAGTGAGCGCGTGAGCGTGCATCCACTCGATTCGGAATGCTACCAGGTCACAATCACGTATGGCTTTATGGATGAAGTCGATCTGCCGCGCGCACTTGAAGTTTGCAAAACGTACGGTTTGTCATTCGAGCCGGCGGAGACTTCCTACTTTCTGAGCCGCGCGACTCTCGTGCCAACTCGTGATAGCGGCATGGCGATGTGGCGAGAGCGTTTGTTCTCGGTCATGTTGCATAACGTGGGGAACGTCGCGGCTTATCTGAAGCTGCCGGCCAATCGAGTGATCGAGTTGGGGGCGCGGGTGGAGATTTGAGGATTGCCTAAGAACGCGAGCAAAAGCTTTGACCGCGGACGAGACAGAATCAAATATTCACTTTGCTTTTAATTCGGAATACACTGAATTTTCCATTCTCCTTACCTTACCCGCTAGTCTTCAGTAACAGATGTTTTTGTCGTGCTCCGCGAGCCGAAGCAAGCCGAGTCGGCTCGTGCCCAACACCAATTGAACGGGACGACTCATCATGGCTGATACGAGCTACATGGCACGAAAATCCGTCGCCGATATTGTGGGAAGCGCCGACGCGGATGAAGGCCATTCACTATCGAAATCACTCGGCGCCATCAGCATTACCGCGATGGGTATCGGCGCCATCATCGGCGCCGGCATCTTCGTTCTGACGGGCACCGCCGCAGCGCAATTCGCGGGCCCGAGCATCGTCTTGTCGTTCGTGCTCGGCGGCATTGCGTGCGCATTCGTCGGTCTCTGCTATTCGGAACTGGCTGCCATGTTGCCGGTATGCGGCAGTAGTTACACGTACACGTATGCCACGCTGGGTGAAATTTTCGCGTGGATCATCGGCTGGGACTTGATCCTCGAATACGCGATGGGCGCGGCCACGGTCGCGGTTGGATGGTCCGGTTATATCGTCAGCTTGCTGCATAACGTGGGGATCAATATCCCGCCTGTTTTTGCCACTGCACCCGGCACGGTCATCAAGCTAGCCGATGGCAGCACCGCGACGGGCATCGTCAATCTGCCCGCGATAGTGATCATCGCCATTCTTACCACCATGCTCGTGCTCGGTACGAAGGAATCGGCACGCCTCAACAACATCATGGTGGCGGTCAAGCTTGTCGTGGTGGTGGCTTTTATCGCGCTTGGAGCGTTTTTCATCAAGCCGGCGAACTGGCATCCGTTTATTCCCGCGAATACCGGCGAGTTCGGTAACTTTGGCATGAGCGGGATCCTGCGCGGCTCGGCAGTGGTGTTCTTTGCGTTCATCGGCTTCGATGCGGTTTCCACCGCGGCGCAGGAAGCGAAGAAACCGCAGCGGGACATGCCGATTGGTATTCTGGGCTCGCTGATCATCTGCACGATTTTGTACATTCTCGTGGCAGGTGTGCTCACTGGGCTCGTGCCTTACGCTGAGTTGAATGTTCCTGATCCGATCGCCAAGGGTGTGGATGCCATCGGCGTGAACTGGTTCTCGATTCTGATCAAGATCGGCGCGTTGACAGGATTGACCACGGTGATTCTCGTGCTGCTGTACGGGCAGAGCCGCATTTTCTTTACGATGTCGACGGATGGTTTGCTGCCGCCTCTTTTCGCGCGAGTTCACCCGCGTCTTCAGACGCCTTATTTGAGCCAGATTCTAATTGGCTCAGTCGTTGCGATCGTCGCGGCGCTGACGCCGATCAGCGTGCTGGGAGAGATGGTCAGTATTGGTACTTTGTTCGCGTTCATTCTTGTGTGCGGCGCGGTGATCTATTTGCGGCGCAGCGACTCGGATGCTTCGCGTCCTTTCAGGGTTCCCGGGGTGCCGATCGTGCCGGTTCTGGGGATTTTGTTTTGCCTGCTGCTCATGGCCGGGCTACCGCTTGTTACGTGGGTGCGGCTCGTTGTGTGGCTTGTGATCGGCATGACCATTTACATGTCTTATGGCCGGAATCATTCGAGGTTGCGCTATCCGGAGCGGCATTGAGAAGGCGGTGGCGCTGGATCGGCGTCACGGCGAGTATTTCTCACATAGCGATGAAAAATGCTCGTTTGGTGGGCAAGGTCTGTCTTCGTAGACTGGGAGGGTGAGGTGTGGCCGCGGCGATGTTGTGGCGTGCCGTGGCTGCTCCTGGTTTATGAGGAGGTTTATCGTGGATATGACCTTGTTCGAGATTCCGGCTGTGGTGGTTGTTTTGGGTATTGTGGGTGTTGTGGTGGTGAGGGCGTTTGCCTCGTCGTGCGTGGATGATATCGACGTTTTTATGCGGCGGCATATGCCGGATGAGCGGGAGAGGAGTTAGAAGGAGTTTAGGTTTTTCGTATCAAGGCATGCCGCGTTCTGCCGGCACATCGTATGTCGCTATCACGTGACATCGAAATCGAAGCTCACGACCCGTCTTTCCAGCGTTCGCCCAATAGCGTCCAAACGTGGCATCGACATTCGCGATGAGTTATGATAAGCGTTTGCCGTCGTCACCTTCTCGGATCCTGATTCGGGCACATTTCACACGGTAACCACTTAATCGAAGTCATCGCACGGCTCGCGTGCGATGACTTAAATCATATTGCGGAGGTACGTGCGCTATGGCCGGCAAGGTCCCTCTGTTTTCCATTGAAGCCTCGAATCGCGGCATCGACCTCGCGGGTGCCTTCAACCGCGTGGCGGACAGTCACTGGTTCATCCTCGGCAACGAAGTGACAAACTTCGAGCGGGAGTTCGCCGAGTATATCGGCGTCGATACCTGCGTTGCACTTGCTAATGGAACCGACTCGTTAGAACTCGCGTTGCGGGCGCTCGATGTAACGCCTAGCGATTCCGTAGCGCTGGTGGCCAACGCCGGCTTTTACGGCAGCACGGCGGTCAATGCGATTGGCGCGCGCGCGCTTTACATCGACGTCGATGCTTCGTCGCTGAACATGTCGCCGGCCGCCCTTCGCGAACTGCTTTCGCGCGAAAAGCCGAAGGCGATTCTTGTCACGCATCTGTACGGCCAACTCGCCGCTATCGAAGAAATCGTGGCGATTGCCGCACAAGCCGGGGTTCCTGTCGTCGAAGATTGCGCGCAAGCTCATGGCGCGATGCGCGGAGGGCGTATTGCGGGAAGCTTTGGCGCCATCGGCTGCTTTAGTTTTTATCCGACAAAGAACCTGGGCGCATTGGGTGACGGCGGTGCAGCCGTATGCTCTGACCAGGCGATCGCGCAGAAGCTGAAGATGCTGCGTCAGTACGGATGGAGTGCAAAGTACAACGTGGAACTGGCGGGCGGCCGGAACAGCCGTATGGACGAAGTGCAAGCGGCGATTCTGCGCGAGAAGTTGCCGCATCTGAACGACTGGAATTCGCAACGTCGAGCCGTGGCGCGTCGATACAACGCTGCCTTCAATGAACTGCCGGCTAGGGTCGCTTCATCCGTGGACGCGGATTACGTCGCCCATCTCTACGTCATTCGCGTGCGCGACCGTGATTCATTTCGCGCCTATCTCGGCGAACAGGACGTCGCAACGGAAGTGCATTATCCGATTCCCGATCACTGGCAGACCGCTTACACGAGCCGGTCCGCTTCACCCCGTCAACATTTACCGGTGACGGAGCAGAGCGCGGCCGAGATCGTCACGTTGCCGTGCTTTCCGGGAATGACCGAAGCGCAGGTGGATCGCGTAATCGAATCCGTTTGTGCCTATTTCGCACGTGAGTCCGCGCAATGAATCAACCAAAGAACCGCACATCGCAAATCGGCTTCGACGATTTCCGGCGCCTCGCGAGCGACGACTCGTTGTCGAAATACGAGCGCATCGGTTTTCCGGACGAATATCGTCAAGGTTTCGAGAGTCACATTTTCGCGGACATCGTCGGCAAGTTGGACAACCTGCAACTTCCGAAACAGAACGTGCTCGACATCGGCCCAGGGTGTAGCGATCTTCCGGGCATGCTGATCGGTCTTTGCGAGAAGAACGGCCATTCGCTCACCTTGGTGGATAGCGAAGAAATGTTGCAGCAACTGGACGACCGGCCATTCATCACGAAGGTTGCGGCGCGCTACCCCGATTGCCCTGGCCTCATCGACGGACTCAGAGAGGCTGCAGACGTCATTCTTTGCTATAGCGTTCTGCAATATATCGTGCTGGAGGCACCGTTCTTCCGCTTCCTCGACGATTCGCTGTCCCTGTTGGCGCCGGGAGGCCAGATGTTGCTTGGCGACATACCAAATGTATCCAAGCGCAAACGTTTCTTCTCCAGCGAAACGGGCGTCCGTTTTCACAAGGAGTTCATGCGCACAGCCGACGGCCCGGTCGTGAGCTTCAATCAGATCGAGCATGACCAGATCGATGACTCAATCGTTTTCTCGATTCTCGAGAGAGCGCGATCCGCCGGGTTCGATGCCTACGTGCTGCCACAAGGGCGAGCGTTGCCCATGGCGAATCGCCGCGAAGACATCCTGATCCAACGACCGTAAAAGCGACGCAAATGGAAAAGACCCGAGACCTGGTTATCGTTGGCGACAGTGCATTCGCCGAAGTTGCCTACGAGTACTTTACGCACGACTCGGAGTACAACGTGGTCGCTTTCGCCGTGGAATCGGAATTCATGACGCGCGACCGCCTGTTCGATCTGCCGGTGGTGCCGCTGGAGCGACTCGAAGAGCTTTATCCGCCCGAGCGGGTCGATTTCTACGCGGCTATTGTCTATTCGCAGCTGAATCGGCTGCGTGCGCGCCTTTATGAAACGTGCAAGGCGAAGGGCTACAAGCCCGCAAGCTATATCAGTTCGAAAGCGTTCGTGTGGCCAAATGCGTCGATTGGCGAACACTGCTTTATCTTCGAGAACAATACCGTGCAGCCGTTTGTCCGCATCGAAGATAATGTCGTGCTCTGGAGCGGCAATCACATCGGGCATCACACCAAGGTGGACAGTCACTGCTTCATCTCATCGCAAGTTGTGATTTCCGGGTTTTGTACCATAGGGCACCATACCTTTATGGGTGTTAACTCGACGGTCAGCAATAACGTCAATATTGGCGAAAGCAACTGGATCGGACCCGGCGTTTCGATTTCGAGTGACACGGAACCTGACAAGCTCTACGGTGGCGTCAAGAGCGAACCCGCAAGGGTAAGCGCTCGCCGCTTCTTCAAAGTACGCGCGGACTGAAAATGGAATGGAGAAAGCTGGGTGTCGTCTGGTGCCCGAACGGCGACCTTTGGTGGGCCCGATCCCATGCGTCGTGTCCGACGCCGCTGTTTCTGGCGGACGGCACGTTGCGCCTTTACGTGCAAGGGCGTGACGAAAAAGGCATTGGCCGCATTGGCTTCGTCGACGTCGACGCCGGCGATCCAACGCGCGTGCTTCGAGTATCGCCAGATCCTGTCCTCGACGTGGGTGTGCCGGGCGCCTTCGACGACAATGGCGTGTTCCAGACATGTGTGCTCGCGCGGCCCGATGGTACGTTGGCGATGTACTACGTTGGCTTCGAGATTTGTCATCAAATCCGCTACCGTTTATTGACCGGACTTGCCATCAGTCGCGACGGCGGCGAGACGTTTGAACGTCTTCGAGCTACGCCGATTCTGGAAAGATCGCCGCAAGAGCTGCATATTCGCGGAGGCCCATTTGTCGTGGCCGAAGACGGCACTTACCGCATGTGGTACGTGGCGGGAAGCGAATGGGAGACGCTGGAAGGAAAGGCCATGCCGGTCTACGACCTCCATTATCTTGAGTCCCCGGACGGGATCGTATGGCCCGACGCGGGGAGCCGCGTCTTTGAAATGAATCGCGACGCCGAACATGGGTTCGGTCGGCCGTACGTGGTCAAGAAGCCCGACGGCTACCAGATGTTCTATAGCGTCCGGAAGAAGCAGCCGCTGGGTTATCGCATGGGCTACGCCGAATCATCCGATGGCCGGCACTGGACGCGACTAGACGAAAAGATGGGACTGGATGTTTCCACATCCGGCTGGGACAACGAGACGGTCGAGTACGCGGCGGTGGTCGATGCCGGTGACAAAACTTTCTGCTTTTATAACGGCAACGACTTCGGCGTGACGGGCTTCGGTGTCGCGGAACTGATCAAGTGAACATCGATATCGTCGAATACACTGCCGAACACGCGCAGGCATGGGATGACTGGTGTCGCGAATGCGACAACGCAACGCTGTTGCATACGCGACGCTTTCTGTCGTACCACGGTGCACGCTTCGAAGACGCTTCCGTCCTGCTAATGAACGAGGGGCGTTTGGTGGGTCTGTTTCCAGCGGCTAAGGCAACCGGCGATCCGAATATCGTCGTAAGTCATCCGGGCGCAACGTATGGCGGCATTGCGCACGCCGGCTGGCTTCAAGGTCAGCGAATGATCGACGCGATCGGCGCATTGAAGGATCACTATCGCGACCGTGGTATCCAAAAACTGGTCTACAAAGTGGTGCCGTACATCTACGCGCAGGTTCCCTCGCAAGACGACGTGTATGCGCTGTTCCGTCATGGCGCGCAGCGTGTTCGATGCGATCTGTCATGCACGATCGATCTGCAACACCAGCGGCCCGTCAGCGAGCGTCGAAAGCGCGCGAGGCGCAAGGCGTGCAAGACCGTCTCGGTACGCGCGGCTATCGATGATCTACCGGCATTCTGGGCGGTTCTGACCGAAACGCTCGCGCGCCGTCACGAGGCTGTTCCGGTTCACACGTCCGACGAAATAGCTCTGCTGGCGTCGCGCTTTCCGGACGAGATTCAGCTTCGCTGTGCAGTCGTGGACGAAAGCGTGATCGCGGGCGTTCTTTTGTTCCGCTCCAAAAACGTGTGGCACGCTCAATACATTGCGTCCAGTGAAAGAGGCAATGAGGTTGGCGCGCTCGACGCAGTATTCGGCGCCACGATAGAAGAAGCTCGCGCTAGTGGAGCACGGTATTTCGACTTTGGAACGAGCAATGAATCAGCAGGCCTGGTACTGAACGACGGACTGTTTCGATTCAAGTCCGAATTTGGCGGCGGCGGTGTAGCCCACGAATATTACGAATTGGCGATTTGAGATCGTGAGTCAGAAAAAAATATCCTTGATCGTTCCGGTGTATTTCAATGCCGGAAGTCTGCCGCACCTGTTCCCGCAGCTAGTCGCGCTCGAACAGGGCCTGCTCGCCCGCGATATCCTGCTTGAGCTTATCTTCGTCGATGACGGCTCGAAGGATAATTCTCTGGAACTACTGCTGGAGTTCAAGAACAGCCGGCCTGCCACCACCGTCGTCAAGCTGACTCGAAACTTCGGGGCGGTTCACTGTTCGAAGACGGGCTTCCGCTTCGTGACGGGTGACGCATTCATCGTTGTTGCCGCCGATCTGCAGGACCCGCCTGGGCTGATCAATGAGATGGTCGACCGGTGGCTCGCCGGCTCCAAATTTGTTATCTGCGAGCGTGTAACGCGAGATGATCCGGTCATGTCGAAGTTCTTCTCGCGTATTCACTATAAATTGCTGCGGGCACTGGTCATTCGCGACTACCCCGACGGCGGATATGACATGGCGCTGATGGACAAGGCGCTGTTGCCCCACCTTCTGAATAGTTCGAAATCGGTTTTTACGCCGCTACTCGCTTACTGGCTGGGTTACGAGCCCAGCGTCATCACCTATCACCGTCCGGCGCGTCGCCACGGGAAATCGGGTTGGACGTTCGCCAAGAAATTCTCAGCGTTTCTCGACATCATGCTGGGATTCTCAATCACGCCAATCCGGGTGATTTCGGGCGTCGGCGCCGTGATCTCAGTGTGCAGTTTTGTCTACGGACTCATTGTTGTGATCGGCGCATTCCTTCACAACATTTCCGTTCCCGGGTTTGCGACGATTGTCTCTTTGATTTCCTTCATGCTGGGACTCGTGATTGTCATGCTCGGCTTGATTGGTGAGTACTTGTGGCGGATCTTCGAAGAAACAAACCGGCGCCCTGAGACAGTTATCGAGCAGGTCTGGTAAAGATGAGGTTCAAGCGATTCCTGGTTTCGGGCGTTGTCAATACCGTTGCGACGTACCTCCTTTACCTGCTTTTGCTGAAGTTTCTTCCGTACACATGGGCTTACACAGTCACATACGCGGTCGGGATCGCGCTGGGTTATCTGCTAAGTGCTAAGTGGGTATTCAAGAAAAATCTGAGCGTGCGGACTGCAGCGTCATATCCGCTAGCTTACCTGCTCAACTATGCGCTTGGACTAGGCATGTTGAGGTTCTGCGTACATGTGCTGCACGTTCCGACGCAGGTCGCGCCACTCATCGTCGTTTGTGTGACCGTTCCCGCGATGTTCATTCTTACCCGCGCAATCTTCCGTGAATAGGCCAATGAATACTATGCCTGCCATTTCCGACTGCAAGCTTTACGAGCTGCCGAAGATCAACGATCCACGAGGCAATCTCACGTTTATCGAAAGCGATAAACATATTCCATTCGCGATCCAACGGGTTTTCTACTTATACGACGTGCCCACTGAAGAAAGCCGGGGCGCACATGCGCACCATTCGCTGAATCAGCTGATCATCTGCCTCTCGGGCAGCTTCGACGTCGAAGTCGATGATGGCAAGAACCGCACGCGCATCCATTTGAATCGGCCATGGAAGGGCCTGCACGTTCCCCCGCTTATTTGGGCGGCAGAGGTCAATTTCGATCCGGGCTCGGTCGCGCTGATTCTCGCGTCTGATATGTACAAGGAAGAGGACTATATCCGCGACTACGATGACTATCTCGCCCTGATAAAAAATCTAGCGTCAAAGCAGGTTTGACAGAATGTACCGCAGCGTAACATTGAGATCGGAGCTAACGTCGGGCGCGCGCAGTCAGCGCATAGGGCTAATCGCCGCCGCTTTGTTCGTCGTGCTAGTTGTTGTTGTGCTGCGACTGGCGGTCGTCGGTGGCTATCCATCCACGGACGAAGGCATCTATGCGTACTACGCGCTGATTATTCATGACCGGTTATCGCAAGACCTGCGTCTTCCGAATGACGGCATGCTGATGCTCTACCCGCTACTGACGTCTTTCGTCTACTCGCTTAAGGTCAATCCTATTTTTGCCTTGCGACTGATTGATATCGTTCCGGACGCGCTGGCCGCTGTCTTGATGCTGCGAATATCAGCGCGCTTGAGTGGAAGCCTGACAGCGAGTGCGCTTATCACTGCGCTGTTTTTCGCGTTACTAAACCACCCGACATTCATCCAATATGGGTTCAAGAACAGCTTTTTCATAGCGCAGTGTCCATTGCTCTATGCGGTGATCCTGTTCTTGTCCGAGCAGCAAGCTAGTTCGTCCAGATACTTTGCCATAGGCGTACTCGTCGCACTCGGCGTACTTCTGCGAGAAACGCTACTTCTTTTTGCTGTGTTGGGGGCGGTCTCAATCTTCGTGGAGCGGGGCACTCGTAGGTTGATGTACTACGTTGCAGGCGGCTTGGCAGCTGGATCGCTCATACTTATCCTGGCAATCGCCCTGCGAGGCTCGGGCGGCGTATCCAGCTTTATAGCCGGATATGTTGATACGGGCGCCGGGTACGGAGCGTTTGGCGATATGCGATGGAAGCTCTTCAAGTCGAGTGGGCAGCTCGCTGCGCAGGCGGCTGCCGCAGGGCTGGTCATGAGTTTTGCGGCAACGGCATGCATTGCCATCGCGTCGATTCGCGGAAGAACGACGGAATATCTTAAGTCTTTCGTTTTTTGGGCCGCTGTCAGTTTGATTCCTTTTGTTGAACCGCTCGCGAAGCTGGGTTTTCCTTATCATTTCTCGTGGTCGTTGATCGGCCTGTGCGGCATCACGAGCCTTGGTTGGCGAACTTTCCAGTTCATTGGCCGAGCGCAAAAGGTCATCTGCAGCAGTATTTGCATCGGCGTCTCCTTACTGCTCCTGTGGCCGCAGCTTGAGTTTCAACGCAGCATCTTTATTAATCTCACCTACCCCGCTTTCAAGGAGACGCACGGGAAATATTGGGCTGACGAGTCGATTCCGCATAGCAATTACCTGCTCATGGCTGATCGGATCAGGCGCCTTGCTCCTGCCAAAGCCACTTTGAGTTCGAGCGGTGCGATGTTGATACTGTATCCCCTCACGGGCCTCCGTCCCCCGTGTTACAGCCTCAGTAACTTAACAGTCACCGCTGTCACGCTGCATTTCGACGAGAAAGCCATCGAGCGAGCCATTGAAAGTTGTCCCGCTGATGTAGTCGTAGCAACCGAGAGAGACTTGCCTGGCAGCTCGACCGTCGCGCAAGCGATACGGGCGCTCCCGCAGTATCGGCCCGCCGGCAGCATTGATGTGTCGACTGCCCGGGATTACGGGAGCTTCGGCGCAATGTTGTTTTTGCGCCAGCGGTGACACGATTGCATCCGCTAGGGAGAGAACGCTCGCGCTTCGTCATCAGAGTTCCGCCTATGCGAACCATGATGGCTGTTTGCCAAGGTAGCATGTGCAGACGGGACTTTTCCATGGAGCGCTTTGCGTACTAACAAACGCGTTGCACTCAACCGAGACGACATTGGCAGTACGGAGAACAGCCGCAATAGCTGGGGAGCGGATAAATGAAATCTAGAATATTGCTCGCCCGAGTCGCCACCTCTCTGACTTGCGCACTGGGTATTCTTTTGGGAGGCTGCGATAACGATGTTCGCCCGCCACCCGTACTGGACACGACCGCCTATGGGCCGGTTACCGCAAGAATAACCAGCGATCCCAAAGGGGCATCGGCCACCGGGATCCCGCGAGACTCCATCTTCGAAGAATTAGATGAAGACTCGTGGAGAATTCCTTTGCCCACAAAAAAGGGTATCACGACGTCAGAGTCGAGAGATTTGAGTCCCTGATGCCAGTGGATCACAGCCCCAAATGCGTCAAGCGGGGCGGCTCTGTACCGAGGTAAATCGGTTCTTCAAGAGCAGGAAAGGGCGCTCGAGAAGCCTATACGAAACGTCCGCGAGCAAGACCGTGGCCACGGCAGCGACGGCGAATCTCGAGAACCGGTTGTGTACTTCGAGTTGATCCAGGACTTTAGCGGTCTCCGTCAGCGCAAAAATGTGGAACACGTAGATCCCGTAAGAGATCTTCCCTAGGTGCCGCATAGGGCGACAACCCAACGCTGCGCGCAGCTTCGATGACATCGAGACCGCGTAAACAATCAGACAGCACGCGAACGCCATGACAGGATAACCAATCACCTCGCAGACTCGCGAGATACCGGGCGGCCCCATCCATACGAGCGCTGAGAGTATCAACAAAGCGGCGGTAGCAGAAAGCAATGACTTGCGCGCCTGCGAATCCAAAGATTCTCCTACTGAAGTGCCGAGGCCCATGAATATCCCGAACAGAAACGTGTCGGCTCTTAGCGGTGAGACCCATACGAATGGATGGCTACGACCGATCAGCACGACGCCGAGACGCATCAACATAAAGCCTATCGCCGCCGCAGCGAGCGCCATTTTCAAGCCTCGCACGTGACCACGCGAAAAGTACGTCGCGGTTGCGATGGGGATCAGCAAATAAGCCTGCTCTTCGAGCGCGATCGTCCATAAATGCGACGAGAACGGAAACGGCGTGTATCCGTGATACGCCGCCTCGATGTTCTGGGTAAAGGTCAGGTGAGACACGTACCAGCCGAACAGCTGCACGGTTTCTTGACTGCCCCAAAGCAGACCCCAAAGCAGCGCCAGCGTGACGAACGACAGATATAGCGGCCAGATGCGCAAGGCCCGACGAATGTAAAAGTTGAGGATGCTGACGTCGCCCGTCGTTTCTCGTTCGATAAGCAGAAGGCGCGACAGAAGAAACGCACTTAGCACAAGGAACAGATCAACCCCGAACCACCCGAGGAAATTCCTGAATGCAGCTATCGACGGCTCCGCCAGAAGATCGCTGTGATGCACGACGACTGACAAAGCCGCGACTGCCCTGAGGCCGTCGATCCAGGGGAGATAAAAGGTTTTGTTGCCGTTTGCCATGGCGCTCGTTCAAATTAAGCGGCAATGGTAACAAAAATGATGGCGGGCGAGCCTGCATGGCGTCTGTGGGTCAGCAACGACGACGCACGTTCACCGCCGTCCTCCCACAAAAATATTCCTAAAGTTCACCCCACCCCAGCCGATATCGATATGTGAGCGCCTGTCTCGACAGCGTCACGGCGTTTCCAAAGCCGCTGCACGCGTTGGCGCAATTAAAAATATATCGACCGAGGGGTTTCTCAGTGAGAGGAATAGGAAAAGCGAGGCCGCTTTGGCTCGCTACGATCACCGTTTTCGCGTTGTCCGGATGTGCTAATCCCGGCGGCTTCCAGCAGACCAGCGGGGCGCCGGCGGATCCGGACAAAACCGCAGATTTGAATGTGTTCGAGAGCACATTTGCAAACCCCGACCCATGCGCGAATAGCAACCGGAACATTGGCATCGCAGTCGGTGTCGGGCTTGGTGCTGTTTTAGGCGCAGTCATCGCCAACAAAAACAAGGTTGCGGCCGCGGCGATCGCCGGCGCCGCAGGCGGCTTGGCCGGCGGGCTCATTGGACATGCGGTCGATAGCCGGCGTTGCGCATTGTCGAAAATCGCTGCCAAGCACGACCTCACCTACACGGCGACCGCGCTCGAAGCGCGTGCGCCGGATACCGGCAAGACCGAGCAGGTCGGCAGTTCCTTCACGATCGTCGACACCGCGCGACATACCCAATTCGAAACCGGCTCGGCCGAATTGACGCCGGAGGCGGCGGTCTATTTCGCTGAAATTGCCGAGCAATATCGCACGTCCAGTCGGGTAGCCCAGGCGTCGAGCGCGGCCGACAAAGCCGCTGCGGCTCAAGCGAAAATCCTGCTCATCGGCCATACGGACGACACCGGCAGCTCGGAGTTGAACGCGGACCTGTCGGAGCGCCGCGCTCGAGCCGTCGCGCGGCTGTTCGCGGACCACGGCATTGCGCCGGAGAACGTGTTCTACCAGGGCGCAGGCGAGACGTTGCCGATTGCCGATAATCACACTGCAGAGGGTCGTTCGGCCAACCGTCGAGTCGAGATCGTCGATCTCAGCGGCGCGAGGACCGACATTTTGCAAAGCTACGCGAGCAGTCGCGTGCCTAAATACCAGTACTACCGCGCGGTGACTGCTCAGTCCGATCAGGCTGCTGCGGGCGCGCCGCCTTCAACTTCTGGTAACCCGGCGACCAAAGCAGCGCGTCGCACAGCTACCAAGAATCGCGTTGCGACAGAGACCGCAGTGGCCGGCGCCACGCCCGCGCGCGCAGCATCGGCTCCCGTGTCGGCCAACACGACGGCCGCATCTAACTCCGCGCCTCCTACGCCAGTTGCGTCCGTTCATTCAACGTCGTCCGATGGCATCGATTTCGGCTGGCATGAGGCACTCCCTGCGACGCTTGGCCTCCAGTTTGCAGCTTTGCCGGCATCGTCCTCGACACTCTCGGTCTTCTCTTCAGCGGTAGCCGATGAGGCGCCGGTGGCTAAGAGCTGCGTGAACGACCGGCCGCGCGTTTCGCGAGCGATGAAGTCCGTTGCCGATGATCGGGCAGTGCCCGTGCGCGACCACTTGCCGAATCTGTATGGAAGCAGCTGGGGCGCCGCGCTGAACGGACAATACCTCGCGCTCAAGGATGTTTCCGTCTTGCGCAACGGTGCGACCGCAGGGGCAAAGCCGACGCTGCTCGTATGGAAAGACTTTGACCGGAGCGCTGGTCCGAACGGCTCGCCGCAAGTGACCTTGTCTCCCGATGTGAACGCCTACGCGGTGAAGGGCGGCGTCCTGTATCGCGTCTTCGTGAACAACAGCGGCGTGTTCGACTGTGCCGACATCATCTTCTCGAACGGCAAGGCGACGTCCGGTGAGCTCGTGCGCCGCAAGAGCAGTCAGTATTTCACGGTGAATTACGTGCCGGTCATCGCACGCACCTAACAAGAGGGTAATAACGGACATGATGGATTTCATTCAGGCCAATTTGGGCCCGGCTATCTGGTGCATCGTCGTGGTGCTGCTTGCAGTTGGCGCATTCTCTTTCCGCTCGACACTCGAATTCTGGCTAAATCATTGGAAGTACACGTTCCCTGTTCTCGGGAAGACGGCGCGTCTGTCGCGCCATGGTATTCACGGTAAAGATGGTTGGACCGATTCCGAGCGTACGCTGTGCGGCGACTACAACAAGTTCATTTCGTATTTGTCGAAAGCCGAGTTCAGCAAGCGCAATGAATATCTCGCGAAGTCGGACGACAGCGGACGTTCGCCGACGCCGTTGTGGCTTCTCACTCTGCTGAGCGTACTTGTTATCGCAGAGGGTCTTGGGTTTTCATATCTGCTGGGCAGCTGGATGGCCCGTGATGGCAGCGCGAATACGCACACCTTGTTGATGGTGGCTATCGTGTTCGTGCTGTGCGTGATTATGGTGTTTCTGACGCACGTTGCGGGGCACCAGCTCTATCGTTCGAATCTCGTTGCGCGATGCCGGAAGCAATGGAAGCAGGACAAATCGCAAGAGCGCTTTTCGAGCCGCAAGGTCAAACTCGACGACGATCAGTCCGTCGATGATGGCGAACCCGACTACACGCAGGTTGCCAATCGCGTCGGCACGAGTCACAGCTATTTCATGGTGGCGTTGACCGTTGCGGTCATTATCGTGATTGCAGGGACGTCGACGTGGATGCGCTGGAGCAACCTCAACGCGGAACAGACGCGTGAAGCGATGGGCGTGAGCCAGGGCGCTGACGCCGGTAATCCGTTCGCGACGGCTAACGCAATGCCGGCCGAACTCGTCGCCAGTCAGAAAGCAGCTGACGATCGTGCGAAAGCAGAGGAATCGTCGTCGACTCGAAGCGAAGGTGCTGCGGCCTTTATCACGCTGGCTGTGATTTTTGTGGTCACGCAGATCGTGGGTATCTTCGGTGGCTTTGCGTGGGGCTTCGGTGGGCGGGAAAGTCTCGCCGCGTGGAAAACGACGAAGGGCTTCAAGACGTTCGAGGACTACAACAACTACTACGCACCGTTCCGAGCTATTGCGCAGTCGCAGCTGGAGAACCTTCAGAAGCGGATGGCTGAGAACGCGGATATCTCGGGCAAGACCTTCTCGAAGACGTTCCGGGACTATGTGCTGGAGCATCGGAATTTCACCGATCTGGAAAGCGGGGTGATTCGTTCGACAACTGCGGCGACGGTAGCCGCCGATACGCCGGAGCCTCAGATGACGGCACGGCAAGCAGCACCTGTAAGCGTTGCGACCGATGCGCCCGCGAAGGTTGTCGCGGTACCTGCAGCAGCGTCTGACGAAGTGCCGGCGACCGCGAGCATTGATGCGCTAGTCGCGAAGATCGAAGCCGAGTCTGATGTGGCACGTAAGAAGGAATTGATTTACGGCCTCGATGAGTCGGTGCGAACTGAAGTGGTCAGTGCGATCAAGCTTCGGAAAGAGCGGACTGAGAAAGCTAAGCTCGCGCTGGAATCCGAACTCGATGATCTTTTCAAGGCTTGATTCGACGCTAATGATTAAACATTTCACTCACGTAGTCGCGGCAGCGTGTTTCACCGCGATTGCGGTGTCGGCACAAGCCGGCGTCACGAACGATATTCCGAGTTGCTACGCTGCCAATCACATCAAGCCGGTAGAGGGCGGCGTCGATCACGAGCTTTTCATTGCCATTGACCAGACGACGGTTTTCGATGAGAAGTTGCAGGCCCAGATTGCGGAAATGGCCGGGAAGGCCATTAGGCCCGCAGGCGCCTATACGCTGTTCGATTTTTCGGCTTTCTCGCAAGGGCATTACACGGAGGTCGTGACGCGCGGCGTTATCGAGTCGCCGATACCTGAGAAATTGCGGGACGATATTAGTGAACGCGCGTTGCGGAACTTCGATGCGTGTATGGCGGGGCAGTCGGCTTTTGCGAAGAAGGCGCTGCTTACGTCGATTGGGCGTGTTGAGTCGGTGGCGACGAATGATCTCGCGAAGTCGGACATTCTGGCGGCGTTGAAGGATATCAGCGATAAGGTTCGCGCTTCGCCTGCTTCGGATAAGGTTGTGTTGCTTGCGTCGGACATGCTGGAGAACAGCTCTGTGTCGAGTTTTTATTCGCACAATGCCGTTCGGCGGATTGATCCGCAGGTGGAGATGAAGAAGGCGGCGGCTGCGGGATTGATTGGGGATTTTGGTGGGGCGCGGGTTTATGTGATCGGCGCGGGGTTGTTGGCTGGGGATGCGAAGGTTAGGAACGTTTATCGCGATCCGCAGACTATGGGTGCTTTGAAGGAGTTCTGGATGCTTTATTTCCAGAAGTCGAATGCGAAGGTTGGGGAGTTTGGGGCACCGGCGTTGTTGGGGGCGGTGGGGGGTGAGGGGGCGGGCGATCGGGAAACGTTCAAGGGCAGCGTGATGAAAGGCCCTAGTCCGGCCTTTGCTGACGCTAGGACCGGACGACCGCTACGCCAGCAATGTGGCGGCCTACGGCCGGTGGTTTGGCGTCGCCGCTGAGTGACGGCTTTCTCGATCAGCGAACTCACACTCCCGACCCAATGCGGACGAAGTTCGCTCTGCCGCGAAGGGCCGCTTGCTATCGAACCCGCCGGCGGCGCAACGCGGAGAAGACCCGCACCTATCTTGACACCAACAAAAGACGGACGACCCCGCGCGCAATTTACAGCGAGCACGTCCCGCTTCGTGTCCTTCACGGCCCGAGTAATCTTTCTGCTCTAAACGCCGCAGCTGCGAGCACAGCCATCACGGACGCGCTTCAAGCACGAGATTGAAAGGCGTCTCATGCGCCCGACGAAAACGTGTAAAGCCCCCCGTCGTCACTACCTCCCTCAGCCGAGCTTCACCTGCCTGCGCGCCCAGTCCCATTTTCCCTTCCTGAGCAAGCGACGCGCCTGTGCAGATCATCGTCGACGCCGAGTAATAGATTCGCCCGATAGGATTAAGGTTGTCTTCGAGTTTGTCGTTCGCGAACGGCTCCACGATCATCCACGTACCGTCCGGTTTCAGCGATTTGATCACGTGCGCCGCGGCGCCAATTGGATCGCCCATGTCATGAAGGCAGTCGAAGAACGCAACGAAGTCATAGTCGGTTCCCGGAAATTCCTTGGCCGACGCGACCTCGAACCGAACTCGATCCGACACATGCGCCTCATCCGCCGCTTCGCGTGCTCGCTGGATAGAGGGTTCATGGTAGTCAAAGCCGACGAACGTCGCCTTCGGATAAGCCTGCGCCATGAGTATCGTCGACACACCGTGACCGCATCCCACGTCTGCCACCTGTGCGTCACCTGCCTTCAGTTTCGCTTCCACGCCATCAAGGGCGGGAATCCATTCGCCGATGAGATGCAGGGCGTAGCCGGGCCTGAAGAACCGCTCTGTGCCCTTGAACAGCGAGGGATAATGCTGGTGCCAGCCCACACCGAGTCCCGTGCGGAACGCCGCTTCCAGTTTGGGTAGATCGCGGAACATGGCTTCGGCGCAATCGCAAAATCCAGGCAGAAACGCGGGGCTCGTCTCTACGGCAAAACACATCGCCATTTCGTTTTCGAGCTGATATTTACCTGCGGCTGCATCGTAACGAATGAAGCCGGACGCTGCCTGCGCCGCCAGCCATTCACGCACGTAACGCTCAGAGAGGCTGGCGCGCTCGGCGACTTCGGTCGATGTCATCCATCCTTGCTCGGCCATCGCCTTGTAAAGGCCAAGACGGTCGCCTAATGCGATCAGCGGTGCTGCGGCAACCGCGCCGAACTCGCCAACCATTCGCCCCATGAAGTCTTGCACCTTCTGCTCGTCGAATAGCATGACTTGTCTCCTGTTCAGATCGGAAGAGAAGAGATCGGCAGGCCGATGCGAAGCATAGGAATGAGTTAATACATCCAGCTTTCGCGACGCTCGCTCAGCAAGCGAAAGTATAGACGTCACGGTGTATTCTGAAAGGTAGTAGGCCCAGGCCACGGATTGCGCTCGCCCAGGTTGCGTCAATAGCCGTAATCGAGGTTCCGAACTTCGGACGTTCTGAAAGCGCTCCATACATTTGAAGCGGGATCCACCTCCTCTACAACTCGCGGCGTACCCGGACGGCGTCGGTTCTGGGTGCGTCGCGTCAACGGCAGCTATCGCCGCGACTGCAGTGCTTCGAGTTCTACCGGCGTCCGGCTATTGGTGGCCGGTTGTACCCGTTCGGCGAGAACGCCACGGAGCGACCGTTGGCGTCGAGCGAACCTGCGAGTGGCTGCTTACCGTGCGGGGTGCTGAACGAGTACAGTCGGCCAATTGCGGCCGCTCGACGCTGCGGCGTAGATCGCTAACAATAGCCAGTCTTTCCCGGCAACTTTAAAGAAGGGGAGCCTCTTTGAAATTCGACTGGCACCGAGACCCGATTAACCGGGCCACCAAAATTGACGAAACTTACAAGAACACGCAGAACGTTCGTCGATTTCTGAAGAGTGAGTGTGGTGAGACGTTCAGGCTCGATCGTGCATTCATGGCCTGGATTAAAAGCGGAGTACCCAAGAACATGGGGGAGGTGGCAGACGAATGGATCAGGTTGCGCAAGGCGGGCGTCGAAACTTAACCACCCTATGCCGAATGCATACGGCGGCGCCCGGCCACTTCCAGACATTTGCCGGTACTTTCGGCCCGACATTCGAACGTCCGCATTGCCCACTGCTTTCGGCCACCAAGCTTTAGATACTGGCCTGATTGACGCGCTTCATCAGTTCCTCAGCGCTCTCCTTGCGTTCGCTGTACCGGTCTACAAGGTACGGGCCAATGTCGCGCGTCAGCAGCGTGAACTTGACCAGCTCTTCCATCACGTCAACAACGCGGTCGAAATACGCTGAAGGCTTCATGCGGCCGGCTTCGTCGAACTCCATGAAGGCCTTGGCCACCGACGACTGGTTAGGGATGGTCAGCATGCGCATCCAGCGTCCGAGCACGCGCATCTGGTTGACGGCGTTGAACGACTGTGAGCCGCCGCTGACCTGCATCACGGCAAGCGTCTTGCCCTGGGTCGGCCGCACCGCCCCGACCGAAAGCGGAATCCAGTCGATCTGCGCCTTCATGATGCCGGTCATCGCGCCGTGCCGCTCCGGCGAGCACCAGACCATGCCTTCCGACCACAGCACCAGCTCGCGTAGCTCGGCAACCTTGGGATGGCTGTCCGGCGCGTCGTCCGGCAGCGGCAGGCCGCTCGGATTGAATGTGCGCACTTCGGCACCCATCGCCGTGAGCAGGCGTGCGGCTTCTTCACTCAGCAGGCGGCTGAACGAGCGCTCGCGCAGCGAACCATAGAGCAGCAGGATACGCGGCGGATGCGGCGACGCCTTTGCAGGCTGCACGCGATTGATATCGGGCACGCGAAACAGCGCCGGGTCCACCTGCGGGAGGTCAGTCGTGAAATCGGACACGTTTGCCCTCTGTGATCATTTCTGTATTCCTCAGGCGCACTCGTACCAGTCCTTTGAGCGGTTGACGATGCGCACCACGAGCAGCATGACCGGCACCTCGATCAGCACCCCCACGACCGTCGCGAGCGCGGCCCCTGAGTTGAATCCGAACAGGCCGATTGCCGTGGCGACAGCCAGTTCGAAGAAGTTCGACGCGCCAATCAGCGCTGAGGGACAGGCAATGTTGTGCTTTTCGCCAACCACGCGATTGAGCCCGTAGGCGAGCGCCGAATTGAAAAACACCTGGATCAGGATCGGCACGGCGAGCAGCACGATGACGAGCGGCTGCTTCAGGATGGCCTCGCCCTGGAACGCGAAGAGCAGCACCAGCGTCGCCAGCAACGCGGTGATGGACCATGGGCCGATCTTTGCCATCGCGGCATCGAACGCCGCCTGTCCCCTGGCAAGGAGCACCCGGCGCAGGATCTGCGCAAGGATGACCGGAATCACGATGTAGAGCACGACGGAGGTGAGCAGCGTCGCCCACGGCACCGTGATCGCGGAAATGCCGAGCAGCAGGCCGACCAGCGGCGCAAAGGCGACCACCATGATGCTGTCGTTCAGCGCGACTTGGGAAAGCGTGAACAGCGGATCGCCACCGGTCAGCCGGCTCCAGACAAAGACCATCGCCGTACAGGGCGCGGCGGCAAGCAGGATCAGGCCCGCGACGTAACTGTCGAGTTGCTCTGCAGGCAGCATCGGCGCGAACAGGTGCTTGATGAAGAGCCATGCGAGCAATGCCATCGAGAACGGTTTGATCAGCCAGTTCACGACGAGCGTAACGCCGATGCCCTTAACGTGCTGGCGCACCTCATGCAGCGAACCGAAGTCGACCTTGACGAGCATGGGGATGATCATCACCCAGATCAGCAGGCCGACCGGCAGATTGACGTGCGCATATTCCATCCGGCCGATCGCCTGGAAGACCCCAGGCAGGACTTGCCCAAGCAGAATGCCGGCGACGATGCACAGCGCGACCCAGACGGTCAGGTATCGCTCAAAGAAGCTGATGGCCGGTTTCGCGGCCGACTTCCCCGAAGCGGCAACATTGGGGGTGTTCATGGGGTGACTTGATGGAGAGGATTCAGCTCTGAAGGATGTCGTTTAGCGCCTGCTGCAGCTCGGTGTTGTCCAGACTTTCGAGTGGGAGCGTGAGCAGTTGCAGCATGCGGTAGCCGATCGCTTCGCGCGTGAGTTCGAATGCGTGCCGCTTGCCTTCATCGCCACCCGGCACGTTCGACGGATCGGCGTAGCCCCAGTGGACCTTGACAGGGCTGCCCGGCCAGAACGGACACTGTTCGGTCGCAGCGCTGTCGCAGACTGTGATGACGATGCGCATCTCGGGTGCACCGTCCTGCGCGAATTCATCCCAGCTTTTGCTGCGATAGCCTTCCGTATCAATACCGGCGTTCGTCAGCGCTTCGAGCGCGAACGGATTGATGCGTCCGCTCGGGGCGCTGCCCGCGCTGTACGCGCGCACGTCCTTGCCGAGCTTCTTCGCCCAGTGGTTCAGCATGCCTTCGGAAAGCACACTGCGCGCGGAATTGTGAGTGCAGAGGATGAGTACGTTTGTGGTCATGGTGTTGTCTGTGCGCAGCGTGATCAGCAGCAGGCAGAACCGGCAGGCTTAACAGGGATGCCAATGGGTTTGCCGCTCGGGGCACAGCAGGACGTTGCCCCTGCCGACGACGATGTTTGCCTGCTCTCTCCATATACCGGAGCGCCGTCCAGCGTATGGAAGAGCTCCCAGGCAATCCCCTGCGGATCAAGAACCCAGTGCTTGTCGCTGCGCGCATAGCAGCAGGTGGTTTCGCCCTGATCGAGCAGGACCATGTCCGCAGCCTCCGCCCGCGTTGCGAGTTCGGCAAGCTCGGCCGGGTCGTCGACCTGGAAGCCGAGGTGGTCCACACCGGCTTTCGTGCCGCGCGTTGAAATCGCAAAGTTCACGCGAGGATCGTCCAGCATCCATTTCGCGTAGTCCACCTCGACGCGCGCCGGTTCCGCGTCGAACAGCTTTGAATAGAACGCGACACTGGCTGCGAGGTCGTCGACGTGGATGTGGATATGAAACCGCTTCATGGTGGTTCTCCGTCAGCATTTGCATGAGGCCGCGCCAGGTTCAAGGCAAGGCTGCCCCTGACAGCAGTTTTCGGTCAGGAAACCCAGGACCGCGTTCATCTGGTCATAGGCGGCCCGATAGATCAGGCTGCGCCCGTCGCGCTCCTGCGTGACGAGCCCCGCGTGCATCAGCTCCTTCAGGTGAAAGGAGAGCGTCGCATTGGGAACGTCGAGCTGTTCCGCCATGGCGCCCGGCGTCAAGCCGGTCGGGCCAGCGACAACCAGCATGCGAAACACCCGCAGGCGCAGTTCGTGGGCGAGCGCCGCGAGGGCGCGGATAACGTCTTTGTCTTCCATATTTCCAATATATTCGAAATGTTGCACGGAGGCAAGCCGCTGCGGCAGCTCACCGGGACAATGACGGCTATCGTTTTGCGAGCGGACCTAGCCGAGACGGTGGGTCGAAGGGCAGTTCAGGGTCGGGAGTGTGAGTTCGCTGATCGAGAAAGCTGTCACTCGGCGGCGACGCCAAGCCACCGTCCGCAGTCCGCCACATTGCTGAGGTAGCGGTCGTCCGGTCCCGGCGGCAGCAATTGCCGACGTTCGGTCATTACCTCAGGGCTTGACTGCTGCGCCGTCCGGCCCGGCGTGCTAGGAAAACCCTCGTCCTACCGGCGCCGACATCATTAACCTGTCCGATCATCTAAAACCAAGCCTTTATCCCGCCCAATTACCCTCTCATAATCCCACCTCATTTATAATCACCAAGCCATCGGGAAACACCCGGCGGCCAGGTTTGACAGCCTGCGATCGTAACCGCACACCCGCCCAGCGGGTCGTGCGTCTACTGCTGCACGTCTATATTTCAATGGGCGGGTCGTAGTGGGAGAGCCGCAAGGCTCGCCGTTTCGTTACGATCACGGTCTGTCAATCCCGCTACGTGCCCGCTCACCAACTTCCCAAAGCGAGTGTCGGGCGATCTAAGTAGGTATCAGGGAGATCGCAAAATGACCAAGTCCATCAAGAGTCAACCGGCTTCACGCCCACCTGTCGACGCACTTCAGTACGAAAAACTCGCCCTATCTGCATTCGACTTCTGCGACCGGCAATTGAGCCAACTGAACACGCTGATTACACTCGCGTCCTCGATATGTAGGAATCCTCCCATCACGAGCGACGAAAGACGCCGTCGCCAGACCATGCTTGAGCTGCTTGTCGACACAGCAGAGGAATATCAGCAAGACCTCGAAAACGACCGCGAGCTTTTCCAGGTGATTGCACTCGATGCAAAAGGCGCCTCTCAAACTCGCCTCAAGGCCAGCCACGCAACACGCCTTCTCGCGGAGGCATCGAAGATCGCGACTGGATCGCAATCCACCGTCAACGTCGCAAAGCGGAAGAGAACGCCCGCGAAAACCGCATCGATCGTAAAAACGCAAACGCAGCACTTGGTCCCCGTGCGGCACTGATCGACGGATAGCGGTAAACCAAAAGCATCAACGAAGCGAGGCGCCATGCACACGCGCGTGCGCATGCGCCTCCTTCACAAGCACTCACAAAACGACCACGAAAACCTACCCCTTAAACTCCACAGAAGCAAGAAGCTTGCGTACGCTGATCTTTTCGATTGTCTCCATGGCCTGCTCCGCAGAATACTTCGTTCAACCAAACTCAGAACTTGTCCCAACCATCGCTATTCATGGCCGTTGTTGCCGCGCCTGCCGAGGCACCCAACGCAGCGACCGGACGGCCCGCCGCCGCGGTGTTCCCAATGGTCCGCCGTACAGGCTGTTTGCGCGGCACCTGACGATGGACTGAAGACGCCTGTCCATCCGTTACAGCCAAAACGGCACCGGCCTCCAGACGAAAGAACGAAATAGCCTTATTAAGTTGCCGCCCCTGGTCTTCGAGCGACTTGGATGCGGCCGCCGCTTCCTCCACCAGCGCAGCGTTCTGCTGCGTGACCTCGTCCATCTGCGTGATCGTGTGGTTGACCTGTTCGATGCCCCGGCTTTGTTCCGTCGACGCGGCGGCGATTTCGCCCATGATGTCGGTCACTCGCGCGACAGCCTGCGTGACCTCCGACATCGTCTTTCCCGCCTGATTCGCGAGCAATGATCCGTCATGGATTTTCTGGACGGACGCGTTGATCAGATCCTTGATTTCCTTCGCCGCGCTGGACGAACGTTGCGCGAGGCTGCGGACTTCGCTTGCCACCACCGCGAAGCCACGGCCCTGTTCGCCTGCCCGGGCCGCCTCCACGGCCGCGTTCAGCGCCAGGATGTTGGTCTGGAACGCGATGCCTTCGATGATTCCCGTGATCTCCGCGATCTGCGTCGAACTCGTGCTGATCTCGCCCATCGTACCGACGACCTGACTCACCACTTCGTTGCCCTTCAGCGCCACTTCGGACGCGTTGGCGGAAAGCGAGCTTGCCTGCTGAGCGTTCTCCGCGTTCTGCTTCACCGTCGAAGTCAGCTCTTCCATGCTCGACGCGGTTTCCTGCAGCGACGCAGCCTGCTGTTCGGTGCGGGAGGAAAGATCGACGTTGCCCGAAGCAATCTGGCTGGAGCCGGTCGCAATACTGTCTGCGGCGGTACGCACCTGACCGATCAGGCTGACGAGACTTGCCTGCATTTCACCCATTGACGCGAGCACGCTCCCGTCCGGCGCATTCTTCGCGCCTGCGACGGGACTGAGATCGCCAGCGGCGACGCGCCGTGTGACCTCACCGAGGGCCACCGGCTCGGCGCCCAGTGCACGCAGCAAGCCTCGCGTGATAACCATGCCCGCCACGACCGCCAACGCGACAGCGGCGAGACAGATCGCCATCAGCAGATTCCGCTGCGCTGCATAATGTTCCTCGGACTGTTGGACGAGTTCCGCTTCATGGGTGCGCGTGTATTGTGCGTAGTCGTCCGTTGCCTTGACCAGGGCGGCGAGCAGCGGCCGGCAATCGTCGTCGATTTTCTTCACCGCGTCGTCGCGCTTGCCGCTAACGGCGAGAGCGACGATTGCCTGGGCGACAGGTGCATAAGCTGTTTCGATCCGGTTGATTTCGCTTACAAGGCTGCGGGTCTTTTCCGTCGCGTCGTTCGCGGACGAAGCCATCTGGTTAAGTTTCGCGATGTTCGACTGGACATCCATCTGGGCCTGCGCTTCCGCGGCCTTTTCCAACTCGAAATCGCCCGGCGTGGTCACGAGCGCCATGTTGCGCGCGGCAATCGCACGACGGTCAACCGCGGTTCGAACCTGTGCAGCCATATCGGCGCGGGCATTGACGCCCGACACGAAATTTGCGAATCGGTCGTTGGCATCGTTCAGTGACTTCAGCGAAATGCCCGACACGATAAGGACGACAGCGGTCAGCACGCCAAAAGCTCCCGTGAGTTTTGCCTTCACTGACAGATTGCTGAGATTCATCTTTCAACTCCAGTTGCCAATTGTTGGTGCACGGGGAGGGGATTCGAGCGGTCGGGTATGCCGGAAGGCGTGCTTCAGGCAGTGCAGGGCAAAAGCTTCACGCCCATGCATCTGGTATTACGGCGCGTTGGCGCATCGCTGAAGGAGGGCAAACGCTGCACGGCCTGACGCAAAGGTTTGCGCGCAATTGATTTTTTAAATGGCGAATGCGACGCCATTCGTCATAGGATTGCTGAACGCGTGTCCGGTGAACGCGTCGGAATATTGGACGATTCCGGAACCTCTACGAGGCTTGAATTTGCAACTGCTGAAGTGCCGCGAAAAAGGCAACGCCCCACACGAACGGAGTTGGCGCAAGTTGCTGCCGCGGCTTCAAACACACAAGTAGGATCAGCTAGCCAAAAAGCGTTGCACCTCCGCGGAAAGCCAGTCGCGCAGCGCGTTCACCTTCGGGTTTTTCTGACTGCCGACGCGATACACGAGGTCGTATCCGCGTTCTGCCTTGAGACTGATCTGCGGGAAGGGCGCGACCAGACGTCCCTCCATGATGTCGTCGCGCACCAGCACACTGCGACCCAACGCGACGCCCTCGCCCCGTATGGCCGCTTCGATCGCCATGCTGCCGTGACTGTAGGCCGGCCCGCGAACGCTCCGGCGCCGGTCCACCCCGGCGGCCGCAAACCATTGTTCCCAGTCCGCAAGCATTCGCGCCTCGTGCAGCAGGGTGCAACGCGAAAGGCTCGCCGGCTCGGGCAGCCCGCCCATCTCGTCGCGATAGCGGGGACTGCACACCGGGCTAACGAATTCTTCGAGAATCCGCTCGCTCTGCACGCCTGCATAACGTCCCGCGCCGTAGCGTACCGCCGCGTCGACCTGCCCGTCTTCCAAGTCGACGTTCAGATCGGTCACATCGAGATGAACGTCGAGCTCGGGATGCAGAGTCTTCAGGTTATGCAAGCGCGGCGCCAGCCACTTGCTTGCGAAGGACACGCTGGTACTGATCGTCATTCGTGACGCGGCGTCATTGCCGCGCAGGCGTTCAGCTTCCCGCGTCAGTTCCCCTAGCAGTCGGGCGACAGCGGCATGAAATTCCGCGCCCTCATCGGTCAGCACGATCCGTCTCGTCAAGCGCAGAAACAGCGGCACGCCAAGGTGCGTTTCGAGCGTCTTCACATGTCGGCTGACGGCCCCATGCGTGACGTGAAGCTCTTCAGCCGCCAGTGTCATGCTGAGCAGCCTCGCTGTTGCTTCGAACGCTCGCAGGGTCTGCAACGGAGGAAGTCGATCGAACATAAGTCGCCACGCGTGAGTTTTGCTCACGCATTATATGACGACAAATGGTTTGTCAGCAGCCTGCCGCTGCCGCAACATCAGTTCGCGCTGCTGCGCCCGTGGCGCATCCACGAAGTATTGAACGAGGTACGAATGGCATTTCATAGCTGGCTCATTTTTCTCGCGACGTCGATCGGTATGTCGCTGGCTCCGGGACCGAATGGGCTTCTTGCGATGACCCACGGCGCGATGTACGGAAGCCGTAAGACCCTTTTCACCATCGGGGGGGCGCTGCTCGGCTTTGTCGGCGTCATCGCGCTGTGCATGTTCGGCATCGGTGCGCTCGTGCGGGCGTCGGTGCTCTGGCTGATGGCGCTCAAACTGATCGGCGGGGCCTATCTCATCTATCTCGGCGTGCGCGTGTGGCGGTCTCCGCCAATTGCGGTAGAGATGAACAATGTGCCGACGAGTGCAAGAGGCTGGGCGCTGTTCCGGCTTGGGCTTCTGTCCTCCGCAACAAATCCGAAGGGGCTGCTCTTCTTCAGCGCGTTGCTGCCTCAGTTCATCGATCCGCAACGTAATCTCGTAACCCAATTCGTCGCGATCGCCGTTACGTACGTCGCAACCGAGTTTGCTGCCGAATACGCAGTTGCCTGCGCGGCCAACCGCATTCGCCCTTGGCTTTCACGAGTAGGTCGACGATTCAATCGGGTCTGCGGCGGCATCTTTGTCGTGATCGGCGGCGTGTTGCCTCTGCACGTCTAAACCCGAGTGACAGCAAAAAGTTTTATGTCGAATCAAACCATCGTCGCCGCAGTGACCACCAACGGGGCAACTCGTTCGACGCTCACACTTCGCAATCTGGGCGCACTGCTGTTGCTAGCCGTCATGTGGGGTTTGTCGATCCCGATAACAAAGCTGGGTCTACAGACATTGCCACCGCTGACACTCACCGCGATGCGCTTCGGCGTGGCAGTGCCGCTGCTGCTGATGTTTGTCATTGTGGGCAAGCATTCGATGCCGTGGCGTGCGCTGCCTCGGGTCGCTGCGCTCGGCGTGCTCGGCATAGGCATCGGCCAGGTCTCGCAGACCTTCGGTGTGGCCGGCACGTCCGCGTCGGTCGGTACGATCATTTCCGCGACGATTCCGATCTTCATCGTTTTTTTCGCTGCGCTCCGGCTGCGACAGCCGGTGTCTGGACTCCAGCAGCTCGGGTTGCTTGCGGCCTTCGCAGGCATCGCGCTTGTGGCGCTCGGGCACGAAGGCGCGACGACGAGCGCCCAGACGACGGCCGGCGGAGCGACGTGGGTTCTGTTGTCGGCGCTCGCGATTGCGTTCTACTACGTGTGGAGCGTCGAATTGACCACTGCCTACGGTACCGCCACCGTAGCGGCATGGAGCACGCTATTTGGTTTCATCGCGCTGATACCGTGGACGGCACGAGAGCTGTGGGATATTTCGTCGTTTCATGTCACCGCGCAAGGGTTCTTGGCCGCCGTGTATCTTGGCGTGGTCGTGACAGTTGCTGGACTCTTCATATGGTTGAGCCTGCTGCGGGTTGTTCCCGCGCGCGTCGCCGCAAGTGTGCAATACCTGCAACCAGTGGTCGGTGTCGTGGCCGCATCGGCCATGTTCGGCGATCGGATAGGGGCAACGTTTGTTTTGGGCGTCGCGTTGGTGTTGGCGGGTCTGGCCTTGAGCATGACGTCCCACCGCCCGGCCAGGAAGTAACTCACCGACCAGGGCCGCTGAGCACAGGTGAGCGCACATCTGCAGTCGCTAGCCCAAGGACCGCTCATGGCCGAGAGCATGAGTTCCGCGAATTTACTTTGGAGCTGACATTGGATTCGTCAATGGCAGCTTTCGGCGCGGCAGACGAATACGTACAGTCGGCCAGGAAGCGGCCGGTCGACGGCGTTGCCTGGATTGTGGACAATTGCCGTACTGGCCTGTCGATGGTCGGGTGCGCAAATAAGGAAAGGCACGATGGGGTGGAAATTGGCCGACGCCGAGTTGGAGCTATACAGGCGAGTGGATGAGGTTCTGTACTATGTCTGGGACCCAATTGGCGTCGCAACCAGTCCGGCTGCACGCGACGAATATCAAGGGTATCTGCCCAAGGTTTCACGATGTTGCAGGAGGGAATGGACGCGTCACCCATTGCGGCATACCTCGACGACGTTGCGACTGATCGCATGGGCCTAGAAGCGAATCCTGAACATTCCAGGCGCGTCGCCGAATTGCTTCTCGACTGGAAAACCGAGATTTATGCGATTCGGCGTCCGCAAACGTGATCCACTAAAGATGAAGATTCCTCCTGGAGTCAGGAACGAAGCGCTTTGGCGCAAACACTGTCGAAAGATTCGCGCCAGAGCGCTGGACTTGCTTGAAGGTCGCCTTGGCGTGATTGAAACAGCTCGGGTCATGCTTCTATTGGCGTATTGGACCAAGGTTCAAAACGAGCCGGAGTTTCTGCTGTTTCGTGCGATTGCGTCGGAAACCGACGATCTTCCAGTCGGCAACGTCCGCGCGTACTGGGCGGCAGATGCTCTAGAACGCGAGGATGTTCGCATTGAGGCTGCCGAGAATCTGTGGCGTGACCAGGCGCTCTCCGCTGCCGAAAAGCTGATCGAACGGTATCAATGGGCGGCTCGTCAGAAACATGGCTCCAACGGCGCCGATCCATCGAGCGCCGGGCACGACTGCGAGCAGAGCAAGATCGCCAAATGACTACGAAACGCACAAAGCCGCGGCTGGCCGGTGAACTCGGTCTGTTCGTCCAGCAATACGCCCGCAAGGCTCAGGCATCGTCAGATCCCAACGACCGGCAATACGATCGCAAGCTCGAAAAGAAAATGAAGCGGCTTTCCCCGACGGAGCTATCTGATCTTCTCTCTTAAGGCGAGCAGGAGCCAGACGATCTGGAGCGCAAGAAAGGTTGAGGCGGCTAGGAGCGGTCAGCCGGCGTAGCCGCCCAAATCATCTCTAGGCGAAGGCATCTGGGCAGGCAATCGGTCGGCAAAAGGCCGCATTCTCGGCACGGTCAAAATCTTTCTCTGGTCTAATCCAGCACGACAGTGCCGCACGCTTGAAGCGTCCGATGCGACGCAGAGCCGATAGACGTTCCTCACTCATTGAACTGCTTCTGACGGGCGGAGCAGGTCTTCGGCCTTGCCCTTATACGCCGGCGCCCAATTCTCTGGCAGCGGTTAGCGCTATGAGAAGGTCCAGGTGCGCTCCACCCGCGTTCTTAAACACGGTCGCCTTTCCGCTTCGTTCTGGTGCAGCCCGAACCAATTCGAAAAGATCGCCCTTGATATCGCCTGGAGCCAGCGAGCCATTGGCCAAGGCTTGCACGATGTCTCCAGCCTCGACGGCGGTTTCTCTGAAGTCGACAAAAACGTCGGATTGTTCAATCACGTTGTCATCTGCCTCGCGCATGTCGGGCCGGTAGCCGCCGACCAGATCGACATGTGCGCCGGGCTTCAGGAACCGACCGTTGATGATCGGACTGAAGGAGCCCGTGGCCGCGGAGATGATATCGGCCTGTGATACCGCGTCGTTGACATCCGTGACCACGTCAATCGTACGGCCAAGTGGCATCAATGATTGAGCGATGCCATCAAGCTTCTGCGGAGTGCGGTTCCAGAGCATGATCCGCTCAACGGACGGTCGGACATGCACGTGCGCCTGCGCCAATGCGAGTGCGACAGGCCCCGCTCCAATTACAAGTAACGTCTTACTGTCGTTGGCCGACAATATCGCGGATGCAAGCGCCGAGTCTGCAGCGGTCTTCCAGCGCGTGACTTCCGGGCCATCGAGTATGCACGAGATGGACTTCTTGTCTTCGTCGATCACGACAAAGATGGCGTCCTCGGTCGGCAGCGGTATTTCTCTACTTGCATTTGGAGGAAAGATGGAACAGACCTTGATGCCCGCCCCATAGCCGGGAAGCACGACGCCTCGCGAAAAGACGCTGAACGGACCGCTTTGAAGGAGCAGATCCTCAGTGCGAGGCCGCGCCCCGCGGTGACCGTCACGAAGTGCCTCAATAGCGCGTTCCCACGTCATGACTGAACGAATATCTCGCATGGACAACATCACAGCGCTCATCGGTTCACGTCCTCTGTTTTTGCGAAAGTCCAGCTCTTGAACTAATGGTCGAGAAGCCGCTGCTGCGCAGCGTTGGAGAGAGTGAACACTCGATTGCGATGACAATCGAGTGCTTCACTGCGTGCGCGGTCCGTATCAAGCCGATTGACCGATGACGGCAACAGGATCACCGAGAACGTCCATTTTTGGTGAGACGCCAAGACCCGGCTGAGCCGGAACTGACATGTAGCCGTCGTTCAGTTCCGGTCCCCCTGAAGCGACAGTGAGGCTGTGGTACTCATGGAACGCCGACGACTGGAAGTGAAAACCGGATGGTGTCGAGTGCGCGAGATGGCAAAGTGCGGCAGTCGCAATTTCTCCGCCCCACGAATCTTCAATGGTGAGCGATATTCCCATGGTCACGGCGAGATCGCGGAATTGCCTGGCCTTTGTCAGACCGCCTACCCGGCTCACCTTGAGGTTGACCACGTCCATCGCGCGGTCCTGACAGCCACGCATCAGCAGGCGAATGTCTTCCATGCATTCGTCGAGGATCATTGGATGATCCGTATGCTGCCTGACCGTGAGGCATTCCTCATAGCTGGGGCACGGCTGTTCGATGTAGATGTCGACGTCCCGAATGGCTTTGACAACGCGCAGCGCTTCGTGCTGCCGCCACCCGGTGTTCGCATCTGCTGCCAGGACATTGCCGGGGCGCAGTTCAGTAGATACCTTGCGGATTCGCTCGATATCCGAATCTGCACCCGCACCGACTTTCATCTGGAACTGTTTGAAGCCCTTGTCCTGATACTCCCGGATCTTTTTCGCCATCGCATCGGGGTCTTGCCGACTCACCACCTTGAAGAGCTTGACCGCATCTTGCAACCGCCCGCCGAGCAGGTTGTAGACCGGCTGGCCGGTCGCCTTGCCCAGGATGTCCCAGCAAGCCATATCCAGTGCTGACTTCACATACGGATGACCTTTGAGAAGATCGTCCATGCGGACATTGATCCGGCCAATCTGGCACGGATCCTCACCGATCAGACCCTCGGCAATCTTGATGAGGCCCGCGCGAGCGCCTTCAGCATACGCGGGCAGATAGGACGGTCCGAGCGGGCAAATCTCGCCGACACCGGAGAGTCCGGAATCCGTTTCGACGACGATCACCGTCGAGTCGAACGAGGCAAAGGAGAATGTCGACCAGCTATAGGAACCCTCTTTCAGAGGTAGGTCTACTTGGTAGAGAGAGATTTTCGTGATCTTCAAGATGGCGCCTCCGTGCCGTTTGCGTGTTGATGCAAAAACTATAATTGCCCATGCGTCAAAAAAATTGTATGTTTCGGACAATCGGCGGCACGGCAATGGAGGCAACGAATGCGGGGTGATTACTCTTTTCTGCGGCCGGGCAAGTCCGCGCCGGAGGTCGATGCGCCGCTCAGAATTGGTATCGCGCCGACACCGGACTTCACCCTGATGTCCCTTTCGTGCTTTGTCGAGTTTCTGCGACTCTCGGCAGACGAATCGGACTTCAGCAGGCAAATCTACTGCTCGTGGGACCTTCTCTCCCATGAGTTTTCCCCCATCCGATCGAGTTGCGGTTTCCCGATGGTGCCGACCAGACTCTTCGACGATCCATCCGAATATGACTACGTTGTGGTGCACGGCGGCCTGCTCCATAGTGCCGAGGCGATCCCCGACGAGCTTTACCGATTTATACAATCCTGCGTTGAAGCACGCGTCCCCGTCATCGGGCTATGCACCGGTCAGTTCATTCTTGCCGAGCTGGGCTATTTGGCCGGAAAACGATGTGCGGTTCACTTCTCGCTCGCGCAGGCGATGCAGAGCAATTTCCCGGACGTCATCGCTGTGACAGACGCCCCGGTAGTAGTCGACGGCGGATTCATCACATGCCCGGGCGGTCTTGCGGCGATCAACCTTGCAATGCACCTGGTTACGACCCACTGTGGAAATACGCGATCGCACAAGGCACTTCACTATTTGATGGCCGATCGGGGATTCGAAGAAATACAGGCTATGAAGGACGACTCGGAGATCGGCCTGCATTGCCCGGACCGGCGGGTCGTGAACGCCGTCGGCCTGATGAGGCAACGAACCTTTGAGCCAGGTTCGATTGCGGGCATCGCACAAGCGATTGGGACAACCGAGCGAGAACTTACCCGGCTTTTCAGAAAGCATCTGCGAGTCGCACCCCTTCAGTATTGGAGGGGCATGCGTCTGAATGCCGCAAAATGGATGGTGATCAACAGCGACCGGTCCATCACGCAGATCGCGTACGAGTGCGGCTTTACAGACAGCTCACATCTCATACATTGGTTCAAGCGCGAATTCAATGTCACCCCCTCGAAGCTGAGAAGGGTTCAGTCAGACTTTGGCGTGCATTAAGCCGGGTCCGTGGGGCGAGCGACGCTTGCATATCCGGAGGGACGTCGCGGTGTCGCGAGCCTGAACGGCGGCTGCGGGCCGCGTGCCGTCGATTGGCGCCGGTCATTTGCCTGCGCCCATAGACTGCACACAGGTCAACACGAGAGAGCTGCCATTGTTGGTATCGGCACGAGCCGTTGCGATGTGACGCTCGTTTGGCCCGCAGTACCATTCGGTGACTAGATCTGCCGCACAATCATTCTGACGTCCATCGATGGCCGTCGCGTCGATCACATAACGGCAGGTCGCGAGCGAATCGCAGTGTGCGGCGAGATCGCGCGTGACGTTGCCTTGGCGCGCGCCGCAGTTGGCGCCGTAGGTTCCGGATTCGATGCGAATGGATTGCGCGAAGACGCCCGCGTTGGTTTCCAATGCGTAAGCGATGCAGATGAAGGTGCAGAGGCCTCGAAGCATATCGACCACGCTACAGCTGCCGCAATCGTGCGAGCACGGCTGCGACGATGCGGTCGCAATACCTGCCGCCAAACTCGAATAGTTGCGGGCCCAGCCGCTCGACTTCTTCCGACAGCGATTCGCGCAGCATCTGTCTTGCTCTGAAATGACGGCTGCGTACCGTGGCCTCGGGGATGCCCAGGCTCTCCGCTGTTTCTTCGATGCTCATCTCTTCGACCGATCTCAGCACGAACACCGTACGAAAGCCCACGGGCAGAGCGTCGAGCTTTCGTTCGAGCAGCGCGCGGATCTGCGCACGGGATACCTCCTGATCGGGGGCGCAGTCATCGTGGGCGTTCATCGGGTCCATGTCGAAAGACATCTCCTCGTCGTCGGGGCAGTGCGGCAGCATTGGCAACACGTTCTGGCGGCGAGCCTCGCGACGCATCCTGCCGAAACACTCGTTGAGGACAAGGCGCGAGAGCCACGTGGCGAGAGTTGCATCGCCGCGAAACTGCGCGAGCGCCCTGAAGGCCTTCAAATACGCGTCCTGCAAGGCGTCTTCCGCGTCGGCGTCATTGCGCAGCGTGGCGCGGGCAAGCCGGTATAGGCGCCGGTTGTGGCGTCGCATCAACAGTTCGAAAGCCGCGAGGTCACCTGCCAGGATGCGGCGCACAATCTCCGCGTCGGCGTCCGTCAGTCTGCTTGAGTACACGTCGGCCATGTTCCCGCCTCCGGCTCAGTCATGGTGTTGGCTCGACGATCAGTGTGCCATGCATCGTCGGATGAAACAGGCACTTGTACGGATAACGACCGGGCTCGCTCACGACGTATCGCCATGATGCCTCGGGTGCGATGCTGCCGGAGTCGAATATCCTTGCGTCGGCGCTCACTGTATGGGCCACGAGGTCCTTGTTAACCCACACGACGCTGTCCCCGCGATGCACCGTCTGCGTCGGCGGATCAAAGCGCATTTGCTCGATCGTGACGACATGGGTGCTCGCGGCCGCCGGCTTGGCGCCGGCCACGGACGTGATTGCACAGACGGCCAGCGCGAAGCGATGTAAGCGGCTCATTGCGCGTTCGCCAACGACGCCTGCACGCGCTTTGCGTGGTCCAGATGCGCGAGGAACGCCGGCCTGACTTTCACCAGCAGTGCCTTCAGTTCAGCGTTTTGCGCACTGGGGATCAGCGTCTTGTCGAGTGCGTCGATGACTTCCTCGTGATAGGTGACTTCATGATCGATATAGGCGCGATCGAACTGTGCCCCTTGCAGCGACTTTAGATTTGCGATGTTGGCCTCGCCTCCTTGCTTGAGGCTGTCGCTGGTCGGGTCCGTTTCGGGCGTGACGCCGAGCTTGTGCACGAGATCGAAGGCCGCCTGGTTGACACTGGTATGGTCGGCGACCATGCGCTGCGCGAATGCTTTGACATCTTTCGAATGCGTCTTCGATTCGGCGAGCTTGCCAGCATTGATATCTGCCTGGTTCGCTGCGACGACGATGGCGGCAATCTGGGGATCGGTCGGGGTCGAACCTTGGGCCAACGCGGTGGCGCTCGCGAATGCGAACGCGGCGAGCAACACCCAACGGATGGTTTTCATGTGAGCCTCCTCGACGGTGGACGGTGTGCTCTTCCTGGCGAATGACTGGCGTCTCGCCTGCGTTTGAGGAAATAGATGTCACGAGCGAGAAGGCTGTTCCCAAATCGGAACGAGTGACCGATGTACCCTCGAAAGCCGCCGTCGCGGGCGTGGGGGATCGAACCTCAACGTTCGGCAATCCGAGCCCGTTTGCGACGAACACCTGCTGCATGTGCTCGAACGGTGCGGTGCCGCCCGCCCGAGCCTGCCCGACGATGCAATCACGGCGACTGCATGAAACTGCTGGAGATTAAAGGTCATGCCCAAAAGTAATGCCTTTTTGTGAAATCGGCAATTTCGGACTCTCCCGGATGTTCCGATAATCCGTAGACCAAGACCGTTCTGAACGACAGGAGACTTCAATGGCGCAGAGCCTTCCACCGCATGGCAATCAGGTTGGCACGCAGGATATGAAGGTCCGCGACGTGGTGATCGATTTCGCGCGTCGCGTCGGCATGACGTCCGTGTTTGCCAACCCGGGCTCGACAGAACTACCCATGTTCCGCGACTTTCCCGCTGATTTTCGCTATGTGCTGGGACTGCAGGAAGCGGTTGTCGTCGGCATGGCCGACGGGTATGCGCAAACGAGCGGGCGGGCCGCCCTCGTGAACCTGCATTCGGCAGCCGGGGTCGGCAACGCAATGGGCAACATCTTTACTGCCTTCCGGAACAGAACCCCGCTGGTGATTACGGCTGGGCAACAGGCGCGCTCGATCCTGCCGTTCGATCCGTTTCTCTCGGCCACGAGCGCCACGGAACTCCCCAAGCCCTATGTGAAGTGGAGCATCGAGCCGGCGCGAGCCCAGGACGTGCCGCTTGCCATCGCCCGCGCATGGGCGATCGCGATGCAGGAGCCGCGCGGACCCGTGTTCGTGTCCATTCCTGTCGACGATTGGGACCAGCCCGCCGAGCCGCTGCCCGAGCGCGTCGTTTCGCACGTCACACGTCCGGCGCCCGAAGCGCTCGCGCAGATTGGAGACCTGCTCGATCAATGCGAGCGCCCCGCCTTCGTGGTGGGCGGCGCCGTGGATCGCGCCGGTGCCGTCGATGACGTCGTTCGCCTCGCCGAACGTCATTGCGCACGCGTGTACGTCGCGCCGATGACCGGGCGCTGCAGCTTTCCGGAATCTCATCGACTGTTCGCCGGTTTTCTGCCGGCAATGCGCGAGCGCATTGTCGAACTGCTCGACGGCCACGACGTGGTGTTCGCCGTGGGCGCTGCGGCATTCAGTTATCACGTCGAGGGAGAAGGCCCGCACGTTCCCGTGGGCGCACAGCTGTGTCAGCTGATCGATGATCCGGGCACGGCGGCATGGACGCCGCAGGGGCTGGCCGTCGTCGGAAATGTGCGCCTCGGCATTCAGGATCTGCTCGAACGCCGGGCGCCGCGCGCGCGGCCGCTGCCTGCGCCCCGGCAGTTGCCGCCGCGCGCGCTTCCGCCCGCGCCGGGTGAGCGCATGTCGGTCGCCTTCGCGTTGCAGACACTGAATGAAATCCGCGGTGTCGAGAACATCGTCGTCGAAGAAGCACCGAGCGCGCGCCCGGTAATGCAGGCGTATCTGCCCATTCAGCGCGCGGGCGGGTTTCTCACCATGGACAGCGGCGGCCTCGGCTTCGGGATGCCGGCCGCCGTCGGCGTGGCGTTGGCGAGTCACGGCGAGCGGGTGATCGCCGTGATCGGAGACGGCTCGAGCATGTATTCGATCCAGGCCATCTGGTCAGCCGTGCAGATGCAACTGCCCGTCACCTTCGTGATTCTGAACAACACGCGCTATGCGGCATTACAGGACTTCGCGCCGGTGTTCGGCTTCCGTCCTGAAGACCCTGTACAGGGCACGGATCTGCCCGGTCTCGATTTCGTGAAGATCGCCGCCGGCATGGGATGCCCGGGCGAGCGTCTGGACCATGCGGACGGCCTGCGCGACGCGCTTCGAAACGCGCTCTCGTCAAGCGTTCCGTCGCTCGTCGAAATCGTGGTCGCATAACCAGCTTTTGACCTTCGAACAATCCAGGAGACAAACCATGAAGACAGTGTCGATGTTGATCGGCGGTGAGCAGGTCATGGCGCGCAACGGCGCCATCTTCGAGCGGCGCAGTCCGCTCGATGGTGCGCTGGCGTCGCGCGCGCCCGCCGCGAGCGTGGAGGATGCAGAGGCAGCGGTGGACGCGGCGGCCCGTGCGTTCCCCGTCTGGTCGGGATTCGGTCCGCTCAGGCGGCGCGAACTGCTGACTGCGGCGGCCCACGCACTCGAAGCAAAGTTAGAGGCCATTGCAGCGGCAATGGCGGCCGAGACGGGCGCATCCGGCCTGTGGGCGAGTTTCAACGTACACCTTGCAGCACAGGGCTTGCTCGAAGCCGCCGCGATGACCACGCAGATCGGTGGCGAACTGATCCCGTCGGACGTCCCCGGCAGCCTCGCAATGGGCATGCGCCAACCGGCGGGCGTCGTCCTCGGCATTGCGCCATGGAACGCACCCGTCATCCTCGGTGTGCGCGCGATCGCACTGCCGCTTGCATGCGGCAACACCGTGGTATTGAAGGCCTCGGAGATGTGTCCCGCCACCCACGGTCTGATCATCGAGGCCATGCAGGAGGCGGGATTGCCGCCCGGTACGGTCAATTTCGTGACCAACGCTCCAGCGGACGCACCGCAAATCGTCGACGCGCTGGTTGCCCATCCGAAAGTCCGGCGGGTGAACTTCACGGGTTCGACGCGCGTTGGGCGTCTGATCGCGGAACAATGTGCCCGCCATTTGAAGCCGGCCGTGCTCGAACTCGGCGGCAAGGCGCCGTTCATCGTGCTCGACGACGCCGACATCAACGCAGCCGTCGATGCGGCCATCTTCGGTGCATTCGCCAACTCGGGACAAATCTGCATGTCGACCGAGCGCATTATCGTCGACGAACAGATCGCGGATGCATTCGTCGACCGGCTCGCGACGCGAGCGCGCGCGCTACCGCTCGGCGATCCTCGAAAAGGCCCGGTGGTGCTCGGCTCGGTCGTCGACATGAGTACGGTCGAGCGCTGCAACGCGCTGATCCACGATGCGCTCGCGCACGGCGCAACGCTGGTAAGCGGCGGCAAGGCGGAGACCACACTCATGCCGGCTACGTTGCTCGATCACGTCACGCCGGCCATGCGCATCTATCACGACGAATCGTTTGGTCCAGTGAAGCCGATCGTACGTGTGCGCGGCGAGGAAGCGGCGATTGCCTGCGCGAACGATAACCCTTACGGCCTCGCGTCAGCCATATTCAGCCGTGACAGCGCGCGAGCGATGAACGTCGCTCGACGGATCGAGTCGGGCATCTGTCATATCAACGGGCCGACGGTGCACGACGAGGCGCAAATGCCGTTCGGGGGCGTCAAGGACAGCGGTTTCGGGAGATTCGGTGGCCACGCGGGGATTGCCGAGTTCACCGATTTGCGATGGATCACGCTGCAGACCACTCCGCGCCACTATCCGTTCTGAGGAGCGCATCATGCAGATCGCAATTTTGGGCGCTGGCGCGATGGGCTCGTTCTTCGGTGGCCGCCTCGCGCTGGCGGGTCATATGGTCAGTCTGCTCGATATCGACGTGGCGCATATCGCGTCGATTCGCAACAACGGCCTGCGGCTTTCGACCGATTCCGGCGAACAGGTCGTGCGCAATCTCGTCGCGCTGAGGCCGCAAGAAGCCACGCAGCCTGTCGACCTTGTCATCGTCTTTACGAAGACTATGCATACGCAAGCCGCGCTCGCTGCCGCAAGCAGAATACTCGGCCCCGACACCGCCATTCTGTCGTTGCAGAACGGCCTCGGGAACGCTGAAAGACTGGCCCGATCCGCAGCGCCTGATCGGGTCATGATCGGTGTGACCACCTGGCCCGCGGACAAGTCGGAGCCTGGCGCCGTCAGCTCGCATGGCCAGGGTGCGATCCGCCTGATGAGTGCGGACGGCTCGCATACGGGAGCGCTTGAACAGACGGTGCAGGCGTTGAATGACGCCGGCCTCGCGTGTCATGTGGATTCCAACGTCTGGGCTGCAATCTGGGAGAAGGTTGCGTTCAATGCTGCGCTCAACAGCCTGTGTGCAGTGACGCAATGTATGGTCGGCGAGTTGACCAACATCCCCGATGGCGAAGCACTCGCGTTGAAAATCGTTTCGGAGGTCATGGCCGTCGCGCGAGCTCACGGCGTCGCGGCAAATGAAGCGCATGTGGCGTCGAATGTCCGCGACGCGCTCGCGCATCATCGCGCGCACCGCCCGTCGATGCTTCAGGACGTGCTGGCCGGCCGCCGTACCGAGATCGAAGCGATCAACGGCGCGGTCATCGAGGCCGCCGGCAAGGTCGGTGTGGACGTGCCGTATACGCACTGCCTGGCAAGCCTCGTCAGACTCGTCGATGCCCGCGCACGTTAGCCGCACAGAGCGACAAACCCGCATTGAAGCGCATGTTGCGTGTCGGCGTGCGCGCCGTTGAGCGTACGTCGACACATTTACGCAGCCGGCCGCGGCGCGGATCGTAGCGCAGCCTGCAGGCGGCCATTTCGAACATAAGGGCACTGCCCTGGGAAGGTCGAAAAATGGGATCGCCCGATACCTCGAACGCGAATTGCCGTGTTGGCGAATCGCTCGTATCGCTCGCCAGATGGGAGGCGGCGGCGGCTCAATGCTGCGTTCCGCTTGCGATATCGCACGAGCGAGAAGCTCACTTCTCCGGAAGCATACAAAGCGCGACCATCGCCGATGTCTGCATCTCACGAATTGCTGGCGGAAGGCATGTCGCCGAACACGATGTCGCGTCGGTCTCCAGGACGGACGGAGACTACATCCTTGCCAGTCTGCAGCTGCAGGGTGCAGGCAAGCTCATTCAGGACGGACGTTGCGCATCGGTCGAGCATCACGACCTTGTTTTATTCGACTCGCGCAGGCCGTTTCGCTGGGAGCTCTCCGAGCCGTTCGACCAAATCTGCATACGGTTCCCGATGTCACTTGTCACGTACCGGATTCCGCTTCGCGACACCTTCGTCGCGCATACGATTTCCGGCACCAAGGGCCTGGGCATGCTCGTGGCTCAACATCTCATCACACTGTGCGCCGAACGCGACCGGCTAGCCGGTTCACCGTGTGCGCCACAAATTTCCACGACAGCCGCTGATATGGTCGGCGGGTTGCTGGCGGAGTGGATGCAAGTCCGCCCCGGCCCTCGAACGAATCTACATTCGATGCACTTGCAGCAATTGCGTCAGTTCATTGCGAACAACTTGCGTCACCCCGATTTGAACGCCGATATGGCCGCGGCAGCGCTGGGTTTGTCGGCACGCTATCTTCATCGCCTCGTTCAGCAGGATGAAACCACCATCGGCCGCATGATTCTCGTCGCCCGGCTAGAGCATTGCGCGCAGTGGCTCTCGCTGAAATGCTATGCAAATTGCTCGATCGAGCAGATTGCAGGAACCTGGGGATTCGCGAGCGCGGCGCATTTCAGTCGAGCGTTTCGTGCTCATTACATGAAAACGCCGCGCGAATACCGGCTAATTCATCAGTCGACGGCGTCTTGATGGTCGTCGGCGTCATTCGGTATGCCATCCCGCACCGGCAACTGCGACCTGCATGACGCATCGTTTTTGCCAGGATGCTCCACGCACCGCCGCGGTTGCTTGTCGAACCAGAGTCGCAGGACGTCGGGGCGCGCGTAGTGCCCGACCGGATCCGCTGCCGCTTTCGCGAGCGAGATGCGCGCGAGATCGATGTCAACGTACAGCAACCCTTCCGCCGCCTCCGGCAGTTTCTCGACGAGCGATTCTCCGTCCGGCCCGTACGCCACAGCGTGTCCGCCGCCGGCGCGGATCATCGCACGCTTGTCTGCCGTGTCGCACAGCATGTCGACCATTTGTTCGCTGATCACCGCGCACGGCGCGAGCACGAAGCACGAGCCCTCAACGGCATAAACCCGGCTGACCGCGTTATTCACTTCATGGCCGAGGGCAGGCGCGAATTCATACATGGAGAAGCTCGGCCAGGCCGCGACGTGCACCTGTTCGTGCTGCGCATACATCGCGTATTTGGTCAGCGGCTGAATGTGCTCCCAGCAGCACAACGCACCGACGCGGCCGATGTCGAGATCGTGCACGGCCAGATCGCTGCCGTCGCCATCGCCGAATACGGTGCGCTCGACATGAGTCGGCCGCAATTTGCGGCGCGTGGCGATCGTCGCGCCGTCCGGGCCGATGATCCACTGCGCGATATAAAGGCTGCCACCGCTTCGCTCCGACAAGCCCAATACCACTGTGATCCGGTTGCGCGCGGCAGCGTCCCTGAGCGCGGCGGCTTGCGGACTGTCGTACGTCATCGAATTGTCGAAGTAGCGCTGGACGAAACCTGAGCCAAGTGCCCATGCGGGAGGCCCGAGCCAGACATGAAACGGATAGCCGGGCAGCCAGGTTTCCGGAAATGCAATCAGTGCCGCCCCTTTTTGTCCCGCTTCGTCGATCAATGCGATCGTCTTTTCGATCCCTCTGTCGAGATTCAGGAATTCCGGCGCGGCCTGAACGACGGCCGCAACATACTTCGGATGTTCTAGTGCCATTTGAGTACCTCTTATTGATCTGGACGCCGTCCAGACTAGAACCGGTGTTGAATGCCGACCGACGCAGCCAGCGTATTGCCGTTCGGGATCTGGGTGAGGTCGCCGTTTGCCGCGACACCCGTTCCCATGCCGCCGTGATTGTTGACCAGGGCGACTTGCGCGTAGAGCGACGTCCGCGCCGACAACGAGTACATGCTGCCCACGGAATACATCAGCGAATGACTGCCGCTCGCCGATCGGTCCTTCGAGTAATACACGCCGCAATCCACAAGAATCGGAGATGCAGGCTTCCAGGATAGTCCTCCACCGTAGACCATGTAGTTCGGGCTGCCTGGAGCCTCGTTATTGCGCAGGCGAATGGCGAGCGCGTAACCCGTCACCGACTCAAACGAATATGACGCGCCTAGCGTGGCGCCGTCAATCGCGGTCGCGCTGGTCGTCGCGTCTTTCGTCTGATAGTACGCGGCATCGGCGGAGAAGGGGCCGGTCGAATAGACCAGCGAGCCGGAAAGGCGGCGACCCTTGACGCTACTGCCGGCGATTCCGCCCGGCGCGTACTGAACGCTGCCGGTCAAACCGCCGAATGTGGGCGACGTATAAACCAGCGAGTTGGAATCGAAAATCCCGTTGATTCCGACCTTACCCAGATACTCCGTGAACGCGCTCGCGAAATTGGACATGGCGCGCGGGTCGCGGCCGCCGATCGCCAGAAAGAAGGGCGAAAATTGCAGGCCGGCCTTGATATCGCCGAAACTGCCCGTTGCCTGGACATATGCGTGGCGGCCGAAAATGCCGCCGTTGGAGTTGCCGAACTGACCGGTCGTCGTCGAGAAACCGTTCTCGAGCGCAAAGCCGATTTTGGTCCCGCCTCCAATGTCCTCCTGTCCTGTCAGTCCCCAGATCGAGGGCGCCCACCCGCCATCGAGTGCTCCCTTCAGAGCGCCGGCGTTGCCGGAGGACTTGGTCTGATAGACGAGACCCGAATCGACGATGCCATACAACGTGACATTCGATTGAGCCAGCGCGTGCGTGGATGTGCCCGCCAGAACCGCCACGGCCAGAAAAGCGGCTGACGGCCGATGAAGCATTTTCATTGAAGATCTCCGATGCAACTTAGTTGTTTTGTGTGGTCAGGCTTTCGTGCGTCGCTGCTTCACCTCGCTTGCCCGGCGCGGTTTCCTTCAGCAGAAAGGCGAGCAGAAAGCCGGCGCCGAGCGCAGCCGAGGCGAACAGGATCGTGAATTGAAGGCCCATATGCTGAGCGATGAAGCCCGCGATGGCCGGCGCGACGCCGCCGCCGAATATCTCGCCGGCGCCGACGACAGCGCCCACCGCGGACGATGTCAGCAGCGAAGGTACGGCCTCCGCCGCGACCGGACCCGCCATCAGCGAGATCGCGCCACAGCAGAAGAAGGCGATCGCAAAGAGGAGCGCGAACAGCACCGCCGGAATCGTCGGTGCATAAGCGAAGGCGAGTAGTGACGCACAGCCGGCGAGAAAGGTGATCTTCGCGGCGTTTCGGCGTCCGATGGAATCGGAAATGCCGCATACGAAGATCTGACCGGCAAATCCGCCGAACCCGAGGCCAGACATCACGAAACCCATCTGTGCCGTCGGCATGTGACGGAGGTCGGTCAGATACACAGGGGTGATCGCGGCGAGAACGAACAGTCCCGCCATTGCACAAAAAATGGCGCCCATGCCGACGCGGACGTTCCCGTAACGAAGCACCGAACCCCAACTCTCGCGGTGCGGCGTGTGCTCGGACGGCTTCGTCGAGGCGAGGTGAGCGGGCTCACGGATCGTGCGGTACATCAGGAATGCAAGCAGCAACCCCGGAGCGGCGACGATTGCGAAAACGATGCGCCACGAAGGAACGACCGAGAGCAGTTGCGTGGCGATGATCGGCCCGAGGCCGAGCCCGAAAAGCGCGAAGCAGCCCTGAATGATGCCCAGGTTCAAACCGCGGCGGACGGGAGGCGACGCGTCGTCTCCTGCCGCGAAGCTGGCAGGGCAATACGCGCCTTCGGTGATGCCCATCAGTACGCGCGTCGTCATCAGCAATGCAACACCGCCGACAAGGCCCGTCGACCCTGACAGCAGTGAAAACAGAATGATGGCGGGAATCAGGATCTTGCGTCTGCCGAGCGTGTCGGACAGACGTCCCATCAAGATCGCGGACACCCCCCAGGCGAGGCCCAGCACGGCCGTAACGTTCCCGAGATCCTGATACGTGAGACCGAGGTCGCGCATCATTTGCGGGAACAGCGGCGTAATGAGCCAGCGGTCGAGCCCGACTAGCCCGAAGCCAAGCGCGAGCAACGCAATCGCCCGCCGTTCATATGTCGAATTCGATCTGATGCTTGTGTTCATGGTCAACCCCTTGTGTCTCCCGCATTAAGTCTTCAGCACATATGCCGAACTTTGGCCGGCTCCCGCATGTACTGCATGTTGGAGCGGCCCCAGGACAATCGTCCGTCGCGGAAATTTCTGGAAGTTGACTGACAGCGAACTGCTTCTTGACGCGGAACGCCACGGGCGAAAATCAGAGTTGCCGCTACAGGTGGACGGGCAGGACTGGAGGAGATAGAGGGGTGATAGCTTGGGAGCGTGACCCTTTTCAGTGAGCACACGCGGGCATCGCTGAGCTAGTTGATCGGGCTGCCGGTTCGTGTTTGCAACTGGAATCAGCAGTCTTGCAGACCGGCTAGCATGCTCAGCAATCGCGTTTCAGAAGTATTGATGGTGCTGAGAGACGGGGATTGTATTGAGCGTCTGCTCCGGCTAGATATCAGCCGTTAGAAGTACAACAACCAGGTCGTCTGTAACGGGGCGGTTTGGTGCGCTCGCCGTTGACCTGGGTCCGGCGGAGGCCGCGACTGCGTACAGTCGACCATGAACGGCCATTCGACACGGGCTCCTCAATCGTTGACAATGCCGATAAATTAGCCGATTCCGTACACGAACATGAACCTACTTGGACATCGCATACTTCATCGACCAGGGACCGGGTCGGGGGCTGCTACCTGCACTGAGAGAACCTCCGCAGACTTCCTGATAGACGGGCAGTCTTTGCTGGAAATGCTGGTGAAAAATGCTGGAGGACACTCTGATTTCATGGGGTGCTTTGTGAGTGGGTTTGCAGAGGTATGCGAGCGTACTCGCGCGACGCTGCTCGACGCTCCGCCTGAGAACGGAAAGCGTGTGCTGCTTTATATCTGCCCAGAGTGCGGCGATGTTGGTTGCGGCGCATATTCGGCCCTCGTGCGGCGCGATCGCGAATCCTACGTCTGGGAAAATTTTGCCTACCAGGTGGGCGAATATGATTCGACGTCACTTGAGGCAGTTGGACCGTTTGTTTTTGAATCAAGTCTATATAAAGCCGGTTTGCTCGCTGCGTCAGGATTTTGACGGACCCGAGTAGGTGTTAGGCCGAGTTGACCAACTGCGGTCACTCACATGCGCTCGCTGATGTCTTCTTTCGGGTCGCAATCTGCCGTCCCTACAGCGCGCTGGTGCGGCACGAATCGTAATCCGAGCATTTCGTAGGCGCATCGAGAATGGCTTGGAAGCTCTGAGTAAAATGGCATTCTTGTCGCGCAGAGGACCCATGTGTTCACACCGGAATTTGTAAACGAAGACCTGCGCCAGTTTGTCCTGGTAGCCAACCACGTAATTGAACGGCAGCGTCGGGTCCGGAATGAGCCAAAGCGCAGCAGGCAGCGTGCGGTCGGTATGAGTCATTCGCGAAGGTCCGTTCCCGAGGCTCTGAGAAAGCATTTCCGCATGTTGCGGCCTGCTACACTTGGCGTTCCCAGTTGATTTCCCACACCACGAGTCCTCTCGAACAAAACCGCCCGCTCTCTGTGTCAGAGATGTCGCTCGCGCGTTGGATGCTTGAACACGGCGAAGCGGAGGCGAGAGAGTTTCTTGAGCAACTCACAGCTGCGGAGGTAACGCCTTGGCGCTGCCCATGCGGCTGTGGATCCATCAATTTCCGAATCAAGAACCACGAGCCGGCCCCACCGGGGGTACATATCCTCGGGGACTATATTTTCGGTCCAGACGAGGCGCCGGCCGGGATATTCATTTTCGAGAGCGCAGGGTTGCTAAGTGGAATCGAAGTTTACGGGCTCGCAGGCGATGCCCCGGCAGAGCTGCCCCGAGAAGATGTGCTTCGGTCTTTCACCGCGAGTCGCTCTGGGTCAGGTCGCTAGCACGCGGGAATCCCTGTGCCGCATCGCCACTCAACCGACCGCTTTGCGGCACCCAGTCTCGCGTACGCTACTTCCGCTCAGGGTCGACAATAGAAGTTCGTGTCGAGTCCGAGCAAGTAGCCGACGGGCGCCGGTCGAACTTCCGGGTTCGCCCAAGAAGCGTCATTGGACTGCCTGCCCCAAATTGACGACAATCTAATAGTCGATACTTTGCGACAATTGGCACTGCTTGAAGCGGAGCGGTCGCGATCAAGTGCGGAGCGAAAATGGGTAGACCTTCAAGAACAGCGCTGTTCTCTGCATCCCGAATGTGGGACTGGCAGACAGTCGCCGCATTATTGGTTGCAGCCCCCGAACTTGTCGCGGCGAGCGATCCGCAGGGGCTCACCGCCCTGCATCGGGCATGCGAAGTCAAACCTGGCAGTAGTACACAACTAGTCGAACCGAACGGCATCAAAACCATCACAACCTTGCTCGAAGCAGGTGCAGACCTCGAACGGGCCGTGCCAATGGACGAGGATGAAGGGGATTTTCGAGCTACGCCGCTATGGTATGCCGTCGCCCGTGGAGAAAACTTTCCTTTGGTCGAGTTTCTTTTGCAACGTGGCGCCAACGCCAGCTATTCGCTTTGGGCGGCAGTGTGGCGCGACGACGACGTTGTATGTCGTGCACTGTTGAAGTCCAAACCAGAACTGAATCTCAGGGCGCATGGCGAGACACCCATTTTCTATGCGGCGAGGCTCCAGCGGCTCGCTAGACCCTATTGATCGACGCCGGAGCGGACCCGTCGATTTCGGATTCGCGAGGTCGCGACAGCATAGCGATCGCTCGGGAACGCAAACTGCCTCCAGAAATTATTGAACGGATGGTGCTGCGTCGCTCGACAACATGACGGAAACAGTTTTCCAGCAGCGGTTGAAGTCCGAGTGTGGGAACGCGGCAATTCTGTAGAGTTGCATCGACCTCCCACGATATTCGGACGCGAGCGGCGAAACGCTGAACCATGATGTCCGCGTAGGCACGCAGCAAGGTCAACTCTTCGGCCAGTGACTGTTCTGAACGCTGGCTTGCATCGGTCGCCGCGCGCAACAGGATCGCCAGACGGGTGAGCAGCCTATCGGCCGCGTCCGGATCAGCGTGGATCAGCGACGAAACGGTGTTCAGCGCATTAAACAGAAAGTGAGGGTGTAGTTGCTGGGTCAGTTGCGCAAGTTGGGCCTGTCGCGCCAGGTTCGCCACTTTTTCGGCGGCCAGCCGTTCTTCAACCCACGCCCCGTAAGAGCGAGCGCCGAAAAGGATACCGGTGAACAACGCGTAGAACATGACGAAACTCGTCGCTTCGTAGGCCATCACTTCGGTCCACGGACCATGCCGGTACCTGGCTCCCGCAACTGCGTAGATACCGAATCGCAACGCATACATTGCAGCAATGTAAGCGACCATTCGCAGCGGCATCGAGGCCCAGGAGCGAAGAAACCATCGCAACGGCTGGTTGAGAAGGCTATCGCGCCAATCTCCGCGCATTACGTGCACCGCAATCAGCGCCGTTGCGGCAAGGGCCGATGAGCCCGTGTTGACGAGCGGCCGCCAGATCTGCAGTCTGCCTGTCCAGAGGGATTGCTGGATCCCGAGAGCCAGCATAAGCAGCCAGAACGTGGCCCACACCCACAGCAGGCGCCGCCACAAGATCATCGGTTTGGATTCGCCGAAGTGAAAGCTAGTGTTCATTTGCCAGGCTCATTCACTCTCGTCCACCGCAGGCTTCACCACGCGTCACATTTTGACCATGCGCTATAAGCGCTTGCTGCGTCGCTGGACTCCGGTGAGCGCGGCTTATGGTAAGCGCAAAAGCTCGTCCGGGTCGAGCATGGAGTTTGTCCCCGTCGATAGTCAGTCGAGGACACGACGAACTTGCCGATAATTTCGTTTGCAGGGTTGATCGCGCGAGCCGGGTCGCCTCACTTCACGGGACGACGGCTGTGCGCAGAATTATTGCGCGTCCGCCTTGCATCGAGCTACTCCTTAAACTCCACCGAAACAAAAACCTTCCTGCACGGCTCCACAACCTCCCAGGTTCCCCTGAACCCCGCGGGAATCAAAAACCGATCCCCAGCGCGCACAGTTTTCGCCACGCCGTCTGCATCGCGAATCACCGATACCCCTTCAAGAATCTCGCAATACTCGCTCTCCGTAAAATTAACAGCCCACTGACCACAGGCGCCTTCCCAAGTCCCGGCCGCAAGCTGCCCACAAGGGCTAGAAAAATGCGTGTGAACCATTTGCAAAGGATCACCAGCCAGCACAGCCTCCGCCTTGGGCATGTACTCACTACTTTCCTTGGCAGGTGCCGAAAAATCCACAATAGTCAAAATAGTCATAACGTCTCGAATAGAAAGAAGAATAGAAAAAAGAAGCGCAGCGCCTGCACCCACTGCCCGCGCCACGCCCAAAAGACTCACCTGAAATTACCAATCCAACCGCCAGCTACAAAGCGCCTCAACTCCCCGACTTCAACTGCGCCCAAAGCCGATTCTCCAATCGCATGATCGGCGCCGGCTGCGGCCGCATCAACGTCATCTTGTTCAGCACGGCCTCAGGTGGATATACATTTGCATCCTGCTCAATAGCCGGCGTCACGAACTGCCGCGCCGCACGATTCGCGGTCGGATAAAAAACCTCATTCGTAATCTCTGCACTCACTTTCGGATCTTCGATGTAGTTCATCCACTTCATCGCCGCTTCCGGATGCGGCGCGTCCTTCGGAATCACCATCACGTCCATCCAGACCAAACCGGCATCCTTGACATTCGAAAACCGAACCTCATACGGGCGCCTGGCCTCAGAAGCACGTCGCCGCGCAATACCCACATCGCCGGAAAAGCCGAACGCCACACAGATATCGTTGTTCGCCAGATCGTTGATATAGCCGGACGAATTGAACTGCGTGATATACGGCCGCACCTTCTTCAGCACTTCATACGCGGCCTGGTAGTCGCCAGGATTAGTACTGTTCGGATCCTTATGCATGTACTGAAGCACAGCGGGGAAAACATCCGCGGCCGAATCGAGAAAGGACACGCCGCAGCTCTTCACCTTAGACAGATTCGCCGGGTCGAACAACAGCGACCAGCTATCCACCGGCGCTTCACCACCAAGCGCTTGCTTCACCGCCTGCACGTTGTAGCCGATCCCATCGGTGCCCCACGCCCAAGGCACGCCGTATTGATTGCCGGGATCGGCATCGGCAATCAGCTTCATCAAACCGGGATCGAGATTGGCGAGGTTCGGCATCTTCGACTTGTCGATCTTCTGATAAACGCCGGCTTCGATCTGCCGCGCCATATAGCTCGACGTCGGCACCACGATGTCATAGCCCGAACTGCCCGCGAGCAATTTGGCCTGCAACGTATCGTCGCTGTCGTAACTGTCGTATTTCACGGTGACGCCGGATTGCTTCTCGAAGTTGGCAATCGTGTCCTTCGCAATATAGTCGGACCAGTTGTAGACATTCAGCGATGTATCCGCGGCGCGCGCGTTCATTGCGGTCAAAGCGGTCAGCGAGCACAGCAGCGTGCCGGCGAGCGAAAGAAGGGTGGCGTGACGAGTCTTCATTCTGCAATCTCCTTGATATCGAACTTCAGTTTTCGCCACAGCACAGACGCGCGTATCCCATCGCTCCCAGTCGGCGCATTCCACAAGAACACGAAAGACAAAGAGACGTGACGCCGCCTGCCGCAGCGCAAGCGCACAGCAGAGCTAAAACGAATGCGAATAAGCGAGCGCTATAAGCCGTCGCGCGCTAGCGAGCGAACTTGCGAAGCACGAACAGGCAAATGCATGACAGGCGTGCGACCACTAAACGAACGGTCTCCCGCATGCAACACAGTCTCGCGAAAAGAGAAGGGGGCTAAGGCAGAAGCGACGCGATTTCGTCGGTACGCACAGGAATGGCTGAAGGCGCGGCAATCACGTTATGCCGACGCACAGAGCGGCGCGACAAGACGGTATCGATAGACAGGGGACGGGACGGCGAAGCGCAGTTGCTCCCCTGATGAGCGATCGGACAGCCGAACAGGATCGTTCTTTCCCGACCGCGCTGGTATCTCACCAATGGACCACGGACTTTCACGATTGAACCCGAAGCGACGTTGAGTAGAAGTTCTCGCGATGCACAGGAATGCATGCCGAGAACCATCGAACTGCCGCCTTAGGATAGCTGAGCCATTATTTTCGTCAAAGGACTTTCTGACATTGCGCTGTCATGGTCACGCATTCGATGCACAAACGCGAGCGCATTCCCGAACCATGCGCTCGCATCGAATTGCCTAAAACGGATTGCGTACTACTGACCTTGCAGATTCGGATTCCCGGCAGGAACATTAGAGCCGGTTTCCGAGGAGCCGGCGGTGGAAGGACCATATCCCGTCGCTCCACTATTCTGTGCGGCGACACGTGCTTCGGCCGCTTGAATGCCAGCGGGGTAGGTGGAGTCGGTTGCGACCGCGGGGTTGTAGCCGGCTTGTTCGATCTGCTTCAATTGCGCCTTGACCTCGGCGCGCGTGACCGGTTGCTCGGATTGTGCGAACGATGCCACCGGTGCTGCGAACACTACAACTAGCGCCACGGCTTTGATAAGCGATTTCATGTTGCTTCCCTCCGAGAATATTTTATTGGGCGCCGCAGCAATCGTCGGCACCATGCACGGATTCTAGGAAGGGCGTGGTCTAGGGGAAACCCTTGATACGGTAATTCAGTGTTGTCACAAACAGTAAGTCGGCGTGATGTAATGTCGTCCGTAATATATAAACAATCGCGTCACACGCCTTGGCGTACGTCGACACGGTATGCAGTCACTTGCCGATACGTGTCGCCGGCTCGCACGATCACGTTGTCCTGCTCAGCCATATTGACCTGGTTCGGAAAGCCTCCGGCTTCGAGACATAAACCGGCATGCGCTTGATACGCAACGCCGCCGCGTCCTGTGTCGCCCTTCAACCAGTTGCCGCTATAAAACTGTAAGCCGCGTTGATCGGTCGACACGGTCAATTCGCGTCCGCTGCCGGGATCGTAAGCGCAGGCAACCTGGCGCATTGGCGGAGTGGCGCCGTTTTGGCCGGCGTCGCGTGCATCGTGCAGCACGTAGCAATGATCGAAACCGCCGGCTGTTGCCAACTGCGCGTGCGGCCAGTCGAGCCGCGCGCCGATCGGTGCGCTCTGCCGGAAATCGAAGGCGTTGCCCGCCACTTCCGCGAGTTTGCACGGAATCATCGCGGCGTCGACTTCAAAGAAGCGGTCGGCATCGATCGACAACACGTGACCGCGAATGTCGGCGCCTGGCCGGCCCGTGAGATTAAAGTACGGATGGCTTGTCAGATTGAGCGGCGTCGCGGCATCGGTGATTGCTTCGTAGGCGATGGTCAGCGTGCCGTCGTCGTCGAGCGAATAGCGCACTTGCGTGGTTACGTTGCCAGGAAAGCCGGCATCGCCTTCGGGCGACTCCAACCGCATGAGCAACGCGCCGTTGTCCTCACTCACGTCCCACAGCGCGCGATGAAAACCCACCGTGCCGCCATGCAGCAGGTTCGCGCCTTCATTACGGTCGAGCGTGTACTCGATGCCGTCGAGCGTAAAGCGCGCGTCGGCAATGCGGTTCGCCCAGCGGCCGATCAGGCCGCCCATGTAGGTGGTGGCCGCCACATATTCAGCGGGCGTGTCGTGGCCGAGCAGAATATCGCCGAGTACGCCGGAGCGATCCGGCGCATGCCACGAGACCAGCGTCGCGCCGAGATCGCTGATGGCGACTTTCATACCGTGCGCATTGCGCAGCGTGAAGAGTCGAACGGAATCGCCGCCGCGCAATGTGCCCCACGGCTCGGAAGAAAGTTGTGCGATGCTGATCATGTCGTCAGTGAAAAGAAAAGAGAATAGGCATGCTCAGCCGGGCGCGGACGTCGAATTCGCCTGCTCCTGGTATTCGCGCGGCGTACAGCCGAGTTCACGTCGAAACACCGCGTACATGTACTGCAGCGACGTGAAGCCGCAACGGATCGCCACTTCCGCGCTCGACGCATCGCGCTTCGCCAGCAGGGCCTTCGCGACATCGAGTTTATGGCGCAGGATTTCCTGATGCACGGTGCACTGCCGTTCGCGCCGAAAGTACTCTTCGAGCGACGAACGCGACACGCCTACATAGTCGGCCACCTGTTCGGTGCGAATGCCCTGGCACGCGTACTGTCGAATGAAGTGCCGCGCCCGCATCACATATGGACTCGCCAGTGGTTCATGCTTCGTCGATTCGAGCACGTTGATGCCGACCGGCGGAACGAGAATGCGCCGCCCGGGAAAGCGCGCACCACGCAGCATCTGATGCAAGAGGTGAGCCGCGGTGCGGCCCATTTCCTCAGTGCCCTGAATCACCGAAGAAAGCGGAATGCGGGTCAACGTACGCGTCAGCGGGTCATTGTCGATGCCGATGATCGCGACTTCTTCGGGCACAGGAATGCCGGCGATCAAGCACGCCTGAAGCAGATGCCGCGCACGCGCATCGGTCACGGCGATGATGCCGACTGGCTTCGGCAAATCCCGCAGCCACGCGGTGAGTTGCTCGGTCGCCTGGTTCCATGACGGCGCGCTGGTCGAAAGCCCGCGATAGATCTCGCCGTCGATCTGCTCCGCGCTATGTCCATCCGCGCTGCGCAGATGAGCGAACGCGAGTTCGCGTTGTTGCGCCCAGCGGTTCTCCTGCGCCTGCGGCAAGCTGTACAGCGCGAAATGCTCGAGCCCCGCGCCGATCAGATGCGTGTAGGCGAGCGAGACGAGCTTGCTATTGTCGGTGGCGATATAGGGTAAATCCGGAGGATAGTGCGCGGGATCTTCGAACGACGAACCCACGGCGACCACTGGCAACGGACAATCGCGCAGCGCTTCGCCCACGGCGGGATCGTCGAAATCCGCGATGATGCCGTCGCCGTCGAAGCGCTCGATGCCCGTCAGCCGGCAGCGAAAATCTTCTTCGAGAAACAGGTCCCACGCCACGCGCGTGGACAGCAGGTAGTTGCCGATGCCGGTAATGATCTCGCGGTCGTAGACCTTGTTCGCGTTGAACAGCAGCGCGATCCGATGGGTCGTCTGTGGTGTTTGCGGACGGGTCATGGCGGTGAGCGGCGCGCAGGCCAATAGCCCGTCACACCTTCGTCTCCTGTTGGATGCTTGAGTTGAACAGCACCGGTTTTAAGCGTCTGGTTATTCTAGGCCCCGAATCGCGCGCCGGTGCGAAACAAAATCAAGGGCGGTAAGAAACATCAAGCACGCTGCGCAATTTCGCAATTGCCGACGCATCGTGCAAGCGGCAGCATGGCGTCACCTTGTCAACCGGCGCGGCGACGTCGCACGGGTTGCGGTGCACCATAAACTGGAGACGCTGATGTCTTACTTCGAACACATTCCCGAGATCCGCTACGAAGGCCCTCAATCGGATAACCCGCTTGCGTACCGTCACTACGATAAAAGCAAAAAGGTGCTCGGCAAGACACTCGAAGAACATCTGCGCATTGCCGTGTGCTACTGGCATACGTTTGTTTGGCCGGGCGTGGATATTTTCGGTCAAGGCACGTTTCGGCGTCCCTGGCAGCAAGCCGGCGACGCGATGGAACGCGCGCAGCAAAAGGCGGATTCCGCATTCGAATTCTTCTCGAAGCTCGGCACGCCGTACTACACGTTTCATGATACCGACGTCTCGCCCGAAGGGTCGAGCCTGAAGGAGTACAGCGAAAACTTCTTGCGCATCACCGACTATCTGGCGCGCAAGCAGGAGAGCACGGGTATCAAGCTGCTGTGGGGCACGGCCAATCTGTTCTCGCATCCCCGTTATGCGGCCGGTGCCGCGACCAGTCCCGATCCGGAGGTGTTCGCGTTTGCGGCGACACAGGTGCGCCACGCGCTCGATGCGACGCAACGGCTGGGCGGCGATAACTATGTACTGTGGGGCGGCCGCGAAGGTTACGACACCTTGCTCAATACCGACCTCGTGCGTGAACGCGATCAACTCGCCCGTTTTCTGCATATGGTGGTCGACCATGCGCACAAGATCGGCTTCAAAGGCTCGCTGCTGATCGAACCGAAACCGCAGGAGCCGACCAAGCATCAATACGATTACGACGTCGCGACCGTGCATGGATTCCTGCTGCAACACGGGCTCGACAAAGAGGTTCGCGTGAATATCGAGGCCAATCATGCGACGCTCGCGGGGCACTCGTTTCATCACGAGATCGCCACGGCTTACGCGCTCGGTATTTTCGGCAGCGTCGACGCGAATCGCGGCGATCCGCAAAACGGATGGGATACGGATCAATTCCCAAATAGTGTGGAAGAGCTGACGCTCGCCTTCTACGAAATTCTCAAACACGGCGGTTTCACGACCGGCGGCATGAATTTTGATTCGAAAGTGCGGCGCCAAAGCGTCGATCCGGAAGATCTGTTCTACGGCCACATTGGTGCGATCGACAATCTCGCGCTCGCCGTCGAGCGCGCGGCCGTGCTGATCGAAAACGACCGTCTCGATCAATTCAAACGTCAGCGCTACGCGGGCTGGGATGCGGAGTTCGGCCGCAAGATTGCTTCCGGCGACTATTCGCTCTCCACGCTGGCTGAGGACGCAATGGCGCGCGGTCTGAACCCGCAGCACGCAAGCGGCCATCAGGAGTTGATGGAAAACATCGTGAATCAGGCGATATACAGCGGACGTTGATCAGCGTTTCAGGAAACAGTGCATCAAGAAGTCGCAACGCTAAATAAAAAATATCGCGGCCACGTCGACCGCGTGAATAGAAGCTTTGGGTTGTCGCTTGTCCGGTCTTGCAGCTCGCAGCGCAAACCGTCCAATCCGGTATTCCGGCTATCAGAAGAAGGAGACAGAGATGAAATTCGCAACGCGTCGTACCGTATTGAGTTCGCTCGTGTGTGGAGCGGTGCTCGCCAGCCTGTCGCTTGTCGCGCCGCTCGCGCATGCAAGCAAGGATCATCCGGAAATTGGTTTTTGTATCGACGATCTGCGCGTCGAGCGCTGGTCGCGCGATCGTGATTATTTCGTTGCCGCAGCGGAAAAACTCGGCGCGAAAGTGTCGGTGCAATCCGCCGACGCGAGCGAAGAGCGCCAGATTTCGCAGATCGAAAACCTGATCTCGCGCGGCGTGGATGTCATAGTGATCGTGCCGTTCAATTCGAAGACGCTCGGCAACGTGGTCGCCGAAGCGAAGAAAGCGGGCATCAAGGTCGTTTCATACGACCGCCTGATTCTCGATGCCGACGTAGACGCTTATATCTCCTTCGATAACGAAAAGGTCGGCGAATTGCAGGCGCAAGGCGTCTACAACGCGCAACCGAAGGGCAACTACTTCCTGCTCGGCGGCGCGCCGACCGACAACAACGCGAAGATGCTGCGCGAAGGTCAGCTCAAGATACTGAAGCCCGCCATCGATAAGGGCGATATCAAAGTAGTCGGTCAGCAGTGGGTACCGGAATGGAGCGCGTCCACGGCGCTGCGCATTGTCGAAGATGCGCTGACGGCGAATAACAACAAGATCGACGCGATCGTCGCCTCGAACGACGGCACCGCCGGTGGCGCGATCCAGGCGCTCGCCGCGCAGCACATGGCAGGCAAGGTGCCGGTGTCGGGCCAGGACGCGGACCTCGCGGCCGTGAAGCGTGTGATTGCCGGCACGCAGACCATGACCGTCTACAAGCCGCTGAAACTGATTGCCAGCGAAGCGGCCAAGCTCTCCGTGGCGCTTGCAAAGGGCGAAAAACCCGCCTTTAACTCGCAATACGACAACGGCAAGAAGAAAGTCGACACGGTGCTTCTGCAACCCACGTTGCTCACCAAGAGCAATGTCGATGTAGTCGTCAAGGACGGCTTCTATAGCCAGGCCCAGCTCGCGAGCCAATGAGCGTAACGTGTGCGCGGTGGACCTCGGTGCGTGTCATACGCATCGGCGCCGCCGCGCGCCTTGCAGCGAGGCATAGCGAATGACGCAAGCTCTCATGACGATGCGCGGCATCGTCAAGGCGTTCTCCGGCGTGAAGGCGCTCGACGGCATCGACCTCACGGTCGCGCCCGGCGAGTGCGTGGGCCTGTGCGGCGAGAACGGCGCAGGCAAATCGACACTGATGAAAGTGCTCTCCGGCGTATATCCATGGGGCACGTGGGACGGCGAAATCATCTGGGAAGGCGAGCCGCTGAAAGCCGCCAGCGTGCGCGACACCGAACGCGCCGGCATTATCATCATCCACCAGGAGTTGATGCTGGTGCCTGAACTGTCGGTGGCGGAGAACATCTTTCTCGGCAATGAAATCACGCTGCCCGGCGGCCGCATGAACTACGCCGCGATGTATCAGCGCGCCGACGAACTGCTGCGCGAACTCGGCATTAGCGGCATCAATGCCGCGCAGCCGGTGATGAACTACGGCGGCGGCCATCAACAGTTGATCGAGATCGCGAAGGCGCTGAACAAGCGCGCCAAGCTGCTGATTCTCGATGAACCGTCTTCTTCGCTGACTTCTTCCGAGATCCGGATTCTGCTCGACATTGTGCGCGATCTGAAGCGGCGCGGCGTGGCCTGCGTGTACATCTCGCACAAGCTCGATGAAGTGGCGGCCGTTTGCGACACGATCAGCGTGATTCGCGACGGCCGTCATGTCGCGACCGAGCCGATGCGCGCGCTCACCACCGACCGCATTATTTCGTTGATGGTGGGCCGCGAAATCAAAAACCTGTTTCCGCGCGAGCCGCATCCGATTGGCGACGTGATCTTCGAAGCGCGCCATGTCACTTGCTTCGACGTGACGAATCCGCGCCGCAAGCGTGTGAACGATGTGTCGTTCGCGCTGCGGCACGGCGAGATTCTCGGCGTGGCTGGTCTGGTCGGCGCGGGGCGCACGGAGTTGATGCAGGCGATCTTCGGCGCGTATCCCGGCGTGAGCGAGGCGACCGTGGTGATGGACGGCAAGCCGCTCAAGATTCGCGCACCCGTCGATGCGATTCGCGCGGGCATCGGCATGGTGCCGGAAGATCGCAAACGTCACGGCATCGTGCCGGGGCTGAGCGTCGGTCACAACATCACGCTGGCGGTGTTGCAGCGTTTTGCGTCAGGTGGACGAATCGACTCCGCGGCCGAACTCGATACGATCAATACGGAGATGAAGCGGCTTTCCGTGCGCGCCGCGCATCCCATGTTGTCGATTGCGAGTCTGTCGGGCGGCAATCAGCAAAAGGCCGTGCTGACACGCATGTTGCTGACCAATCCGAAAGTGCTGATTCTCGACGAGCCCACGCGCGGCGTCGACGTCGGCGCGAAATATGAAATCTACAAGCTGATCTTTCAACTGGCGCAGCGCGGCATGTCGATCGTGATGGTGTCCTCTGAATTACCCGAAGTGCTCGGCATCAGCGATCGCGTGCTGGTGATCGGCGAAGACGAGTTGCGAGGCGATTTCGTCAACGACGGCCTCACGCAAGAGGACATTCTTAGCGCCGCGATCCGTCCCGTGCAGCGATCCCCGAACCCAACCGCAGCGAGTGCCGCATGACGCCCGACGTTACTTCCCAACGCGCCGACGAAGCCGTGCCGCGAGGCGCATTCGGCGGTCCGCAGCGCATTCAGCAATTGTTCGCGCGCTACAAGATTCTCGCGCTATTGATCGCCGTGGCCGCGATCTGGATTTTCTTTTCAGCGCTCACGCACGGCGCGTTCGTCACGCCGCGCAATCTGTCGAACCTGCTGCGGCAAATGTCGATTACCGGCATGCTCGCGTGCGGCATGGTATTTGTGATCATCGCCGGCGAGATCGATCTGTCGGTGGGATCGCTGCTCGGCTTGCTCGGCGGCGTGGCGGCGATACTCGATGTCAACCGTCACTGGCCGATCGGCGTCACGTTGCCCGTGGTGATGCTGCTCGGCGTGCTGGTCGGCATGTTCAACGGATGGTGGTCGACTTATCGGCGCGTGCCGTCGTTTATCGTCGGGCTCGGCGGCATGCTCGCATATCGCGGCATTCTGCTCGGCGTGACAGGCGGCTCGACAATTGCGCCGGTATCGGACAGTTTCGTGTTCGTCGGGCAAGGATATTTGCCGCGGCTCGCGGGCGACACGCTCGCGGTGGTGCTGTTTCTGCTGCTGGCGTTTCTGACGATACGGCAGCGGCGTAATCGCGAGCGTTACCAGTTGCGGGTGGTGCCGTTCTGGCAGGACGTCGTGAAAGTGGTTGGCGCGGGTGTGATTCTCGCGGGCTTCGTTGCCACGCTCGATCGTTACGGCGGTATTCCGGTGCCGGTTCTGTTGCTGCTCGCGTTGCTGGGGATCTTCACGTGGATCGCCACGCAGACGGTGTTCGGGCGGCGTATCTACGCGGTCGGTTCGAATCTCGAAGCGACGCGGCTCTCCGGCGTCAACACTAATCGCGTGAAACTGACGATCTTCGCGCTGATGGGGCTGATGTGCGCGTTTGGCGGCATCGTCAATACGGCGCGGCTGGCGGCGGGTTCGCCGTCGGCGGGATCGATGGGCGAGCTCGATGCGATTGCCGCGTGCTTTATCGGCGGGACCTCGATGCGCGGCGGTTCCGGCACGGTCTATGGCGCGCTGATCGGCGCGCTGGTGATGGCGAGTCTGGATAACGGCATGTCGATGCTCGACGTCGACGCTTATTGGCAGATGATTGTGAAGGGCAGCATTCTCGTGCTGGCCGTGTGGATCGATGTGGTGTCGGGGTCGAACCGGCGCTGAGATTGAAGGGAGGTGCGGCGGCGCGAGGCCGACGCATCTGTTTTCTACTGATGTGGCGCGTGAGCTATCTATCAGCGCATCTGCGCGGCAACGGCGGCGCCGAGCTTGCTGCGCCGTGTGGGCGCCTTTGTGGCTGGCTTCTTTGCCGCTGCCGTTTTTTTTGTGGCTGCAGCAGGCTTCTTGCGCGCTGCCGATTTATCGCCGGAGGCGCTTGGGCTGCGTTTCGAGGGTCCGTCCAGCACGCGCATCTCGATGCGCATATCCGCCGCGACCGCCATGTTGACCAACGCGTCGAGCGCGAACAGATTGATCTTCCCGCGCATGAGATCGGACACGCGCGGCTGGGTGACACAGAAGCGCTTGGCTGCTTCCGCCTGACTCATTCCGGTGCGGTCGATATGGTCTTTGATCGCCATCATTAGCACCGAGCGAAGCTTCATGTTCTCCGCTTGCTCGGGCGTGTCTTCGATGGCATCCCAGACGCTCGAAAATGTTTGATTGCTCATGCCTTAGCCTCTTTCATTTCGCGGTAACGCTTGGTAGCAAGCTCAAGATCCGCTTTGCTGGTCCTCTGCGTCTTTTTCTGGAAGCAATGCAGCACATGGACCGCGTCGTTGAACTTCGCCACGTAAATGATCCGAAATGTACCGTCTGCGTCGCGAATCCGAATTTCCCGTGCGCCGGGGCCTACCGTATTCATGGGCTTCCAGTCGTCGGGGTCGCGACCGCGCTGGACTTGATCGAGTTGGTGGCCGGCATCGCGTCGCGCCGAAAGCGGAAACTCGCGCAAGTCGTCTAGAGAGCTACCGCAGAACTTGAGTGGCTTCGCATCGATCATTTGATTATACAAAAATTTGTATGAAAGGGTGGTCGGCAGAATTTGACGAAGTCACTATTTTTATTTGGATGCACCGTTCTGCGGGCATCACGCAGCAGACATTTGAGCCAGATTAAAAAGCCGATGCTGTCGCGTATAGGACGTGCCGACAAAACCGTTCTGCGCCGTTCCACCCCATTTAATGAAACACCCCACGACAACCGCCCATCCTCGCCGTCTCCCACATCCCCCGCCCCAAGCCGCCCCGACTTGAGCGCACGCATTTAAGTCCCACATCCACTCCCCCGTCTTATTACTATTCCGAGGAACAACGCCACGCGCCGACCCGCGCTTTCACAGCTTTCCAGCCACCGTGCAAGCTGATCGAACCATGCCATGTTGAAACGCAGAACCTTTCTGCTCGGCGGCGCCGGCGCTGTCGGCGCGTTGCTGGTCGGGTGGTCGGTATTGCCGCCGGGTCAGCGGTTGAGCACCTCTATGCCGCTGCCGGCGCAAGGCACGCAAGCGGCGCTCAACGGCTGGGTCAAGATTGCCGCCGACAACAGCGTGACGATCATGATGTGCAAGGCGGAAATGGGGCAGGGCATCCACACCGGCCTCGCGATGCTGCTCGCCGAAGAACTTGACGCCGACTGGTCGCAGGTGCGCGTCGAAGACTCGCCCATCGACAAGATCTACAACAGCGTACAAAGCATCATCGACGACTTGCCGTTTCGCCCCGACGACGACAGCACCGTCAAACGCGCGGCCGTCTGGATGACCCGCAAGCTGGTGCGCGAGGCCGGCACGATGATGACGGGCGGTTCATCGAGCATCAACGATCTATGGACGCCCATGCGCGAAGCCGGCGCCTCGGCCCGCGCCATGCTGATCGGCGCGGCGGCCGCGCAATGGAAAGTGCCGCCCGGTGAATGCCGCGCTGAAGCCGGTCAGGTGTTGCACCCGTCGGGGCATAAGGCGAGCTTCGGCGAATTGTCGTCGATGGCCGCGCAGCAGGCGCTGCCGCGCAAGGTGACGCTGAAAGACCCCGCCGATTTCAAGCTGATCGGCAAACCGCTGCGCCGTATCGAAGCGGCGTCGAAGATCAACGGCACGGCGCGTTTCGGCATCGACGTGCTGCCGGACGGCCTGCTCTACGCGAGCGTCGAGATGTGTCCGACGCTCGGCGGCTCGGTGGCAAAGTTCGACGCGACGGCCGCCGGCAAGATGCCTGGCTTCATCAAGGCGTTCGCCGTCGCGCCATACAGCGGCGGAACCGGCGGCGTCGCGGTGATCGCCGACAACCCGTTTCGTGCGATGAACGCGGTCGCCGCCATCGACGTAACCTGGCATGACGGCCCGGCAGCGAAGCTCTCGAACGCGGACGTGGACCGCCGCCTCGCGCAGGCCCTCGACGACAGCGACGGCCACGCTTACTTCCATCTGGGCGATGTCGATGCCGCGTTGACCCGCGCGGCGCGCACCGTCAGCGCGGAATATCGCGCGCCGTATCTCGCGCACGGCGCGGTCGAACCGCTCAACTGCACCGTGCAAGTGGCGGACGGCGCGGCCACGGTCTGGGTCTCCACGCAAATGCCCGGACTCGCGCGGCATCACGTGGCGAAAGTGCTGGACCTCGACGCGGACAAAGTCGACGTGCAAACGCTTCTGCTCGGCGGCGCGTTCGGCCGGCGTCTGGAGCTCGATTTCATTGCTCAAGCTGCGGCGATTGCGCGCGAGGGTGGCGGGCGTCCGGTGCAAACCCTGTGGTCGCGAGCTCAGGATTTCACCCACGACTTTTATCGTCCGGCGTGCCTGTCGCGGCTGAAGGCCGGTTTCGACAACGACGGCAAACTGGTGGCGTGGCAGGCCGCGTCGGCGAGTCAGGCGATCGTGCCGGAAGCGCTCGCGCGCTACTACGGCGCGCCGCGCCTTCCGATCGACAAGACCACCTGCGAAGGCGCCTTCGATCAGCCCTACGAATGGCCCGCTGCGCGTGTCGCGCACAAGATCGTCGAGTTGCCGGTGCCGGTCGGGTTCTGGCGTTCGGTGGGTCACTCGCATCAGGCGTTTTTCACCGAGGGCTTTACCGACGAACTTGCGGTAGCGACCGGCAAGGACCCGATTGCGTTTCGCGCCGCGCTGCTCGAGCAGCATCCGCGGCATCTGGCGGTGTTAAAGCGCGCGGCGGCTTTGTCGGACTGGGAGCATCCGCTCACGCAGGCCGCCGACGGCGCGCCGCGCGCGCGTGGCGTCGCGTTGCACGAGGCGTTCGGCAGCGTGGTTGCGCAGGTCGCGGAGGTGTCGATCGGGCCGGGGAAGAAGATTCGTGTGCATCGGGTGGTCTGCGTGATCGATTGCGGCATACCGGTGAATCCCAATCTGATTCGTCAGCAGATGGAGAGCGCGGTCGTCTTCGGTCTTTCCGCTGCATTGCAGGACGAGATCATGCTCGTCAACGGTCAGGTGCAGCAGAAAAACTTTCTGGATTTCCCGGTCATGCGAATCGACGATTGCCCGGTGATCGACACGGACATCATGCCGAGCCAGCTTCATCCGCAAGGCGTGGGCGAAGCGGGCGTGCCGCCGGTCGCGCCGGCAGTGGCCAATGCGGTGTTCAAGCTGACCGGCCAGCGCTTGCGCTCGCTGCCGTTGAAGCTCGCGTGAAGCACGCCGAATTCAAAAACACAGGAGGCAGCTATGGGATCGCTGAACATCAACGGCCGGGCAGTGGCGGTGCAGAGCGAGCCGGACATGCCGCTTCTGTGGGTGCTGCGTTGCGAACTCGGCATGACCGGCACCAAGTTCGGTTGCGGCGTTGGCATTTGCGGCGCGTGCACTATTCATGTGGACGGCGAACCGGGCTTCGCCTGTCAGACGCTCATGTCGAGCCTGCACACGCAGAAGATCACGACCATCGAGGGTTTGCAGGGTCCTGAAGCACAAGCATTGAAGACGGCGTGGATCGATCTCGACGTGGTGCAGTGCGGCTATTGCCAGAGCGCTCAATTGATGGCTGCCTGCGCGCTGCTCAAGCACAAGCCCAAGCCGACGGATGCCGATATCGACGCGGCAATGTCGCACATCGTGTGCCGTTGCGGCACCTATCCAAGGGTACGGGCGGCGATCCACCAGGCGGCGGCAATGCGCCGCCCCGCGTAACGCCGCCGACGTGTTTCGCGTTAGCCGCTAACGAAAAAGTCCGCCGCGCACGCTCAACCTGCCAGCAATTCCACCACGGCGACGACCGCCGTAAAAATGCCAATGCAGCCGCCTAGCGTGGCTGCGCTCTTCATGAATTGCGACATACATGTCCCCGTAGTGAGTGGTTGGTGACATGTATTTAACCTGAAATGAAAGGCAAAAGAAAGAAAGACAAAAATAATTCGTAAGCTTCGTGTGCGTCGCTGCAAGAGGCAGCGTGCTTCAAGGCGCTTTCGCTTTCGCTTTCGTTGCAGCCGTTGGCGTTGCCTTGACCGGCACCGCCATCGCAGGCTTGGAACCAACAAAAGTGTTCTGTGGATCGACTTCCCAACCGCCACCGAGCGCGAGGAAAAGGTTGACCTGATCGATAGCCACCTGACCATCCGCAGCCGCTGCCTGAGACTTCGTGGACGTCAACGTGCGCGTCGCATCCAGATCCGAAATAAACGACTCACGTCCCGCTCGATACAGCCGGTGCGTTTCATCCGCCGACTCGCTCGCCGACTTGACCGCGGCACGCAGCGCATCGGCGCGGGCGTAATCGGACGCGTAGGTCGCGAGATTGGTTTCGGTTTCGCGCAGCGCGGTCAGCACCACGCCATCGAACTTCGCCAACGCCACCTGGCTCGACGCCTGCGCTTCACGCACACGGCCACGCGCGCCGTTCGTGGGGAACTGCCAACTGATCAGCGGACCGAAGCCCCAGCGCGCCGTGGGCGATGTGCCGAGATCTTCCAGAACGCCGGTCAAACCCGCCGACGCACCGATGCTCACCGTCGGATACAGCGCCCCGGTAGCGACGCCGATCCGCGCCGTGGATGCTGCCAATTGACGCTCGGCCTCGCGCACATCCGGCCGGCGCTTGAGCAGCGCGGCGCCGTCGCCGATCGGAATCGGCTGGCGGAGTTGCGGCAGCCTGTCGCAAGCCAGCACGGCCGGCGGCAGATCCGAAGGCGCGCGCGCGAGCAGCGCCGCGAGCCGGTACTGCGCGATCTTGCGACGCGCCGTATAACGCGGGATATCCGCTGACAACGTATCGACCTGGGTCTGCCCACGCGTCACGTCGGGCTGGTTGCCGCGGCCCGCGTCGCGCAGGCGGCGCGAAACGTCCACGCGCTGTTTCTGCAGCGCCAGCGACTGTTGCGCGATCCTGAGTTCCTCGGCGGCCGAACATTGCTCGACGTAGGAGCGCACCACGTCCGCCACCACGGTGATCCGCGCGAGATCGGCCGCGGCCTGTACCGACTCCGTGTCCGCTTGCGCCGCTTCCACGCCGCGCCGCAACTTGCCGAACAGATCGATTTCATACGAGATGCTGATGCCGATGTCGCCTTCGTTGACGACCGGCAGCTTTTCGGTGAGCAGGTATTGCTCGGCGGATTCCTGCGCGCGTTCGATCACCGCCGAACTCTTGCCGGAAAAACCGCCTTGTGCCTGCGCTACACCCAACGCTTCACGCGAGCGCGCAAGATTAGCCGCCGCGACGCGCAAGTCGGTATTCGATTGCAGTGCCTGGTCGACGAGTCCGTTCAGCACCGGATCGTCGTACAGCTTCCACCATACGGGCGGCACGCTCTGGCGCGTCGTGAGGGACTTGTCGGCGCCTTCGATCGGCGCATTGGCAAGCGGAGCGTTGACGAGCGCCTGTTGCGGCAGCGAGTAGTTGGGACCGACGTTCATGCAGCCGTTGAGCGCAACCGCCAACGGCAGCAGAGGCAGCAACGGCAATAAGGGCAGGGCGCGCGACAGCTTCATTGAGAGGCGCCTGATGAAGAGACCGCCGCCGCCGGCTGTGCAGCCGAAGCAGCCGAGCCAGCCGAAACAGCAGACGCAGCACCCGCCGATGAGGAAGCCGCCACCGCACCCGACGCCCCCGCATCCGGATGCTTCTTGCCGCCAGGCGACAAATCACGCACCGACACAGTCGCCGTGCGCCCCGCGATCATGCGGAAATCCGCGGGCACTTCATCCAGCGCCACACGCACTGGAATCCGTTGCGCGAGCCGCACCCAACTGAAGGCCGGATTCACATTCGGCAGAAGGTTCGAACCTTGCGTGCGGTCCCGATCCTCGATCGCGGCGACGATACTCTGCACGTGTCCGCGTAACACCGCCGGTTCGCCCATCACCGTGATATCGACCGGCTGGCCGATGTCGATGCCACCCAGCTTGGTTTCCTCGAAATATCCGTCGACGCGGAACGAATGCATGTCGACCACCGAAACCACCGCGCGCCCCGCCGCGACATATTCGCCGACGCGCGGCGCGCGGTCGTTCAGATAACCATCCACCGGACTCATGATCGTGGCGCGTTGCAGATTCAGCTTCGCGGTGTCGATCGCCACGTTCGCATCGGCGAGCGCGGCTTCGCCGGCCTCGACGCGCGAGCGGCTTTCTTCCGACACTTCCGCCGCGACCAGGTTGCCGAGCTTGCGATTGCGCGCGTCTTCGCGGCGCGCCTGGTCGAGCGTGGCGCGACGTTGCTGCGCGGTGGCCTGCGCCTGGCGCAGCGCGAGTGTGTAGCGGGCCTGATCGATGACGAACAGCACCTGGCCTTGCTTGACCTGCTGGTTGTCCACCACGTCCACCGACGAAATCAGCCCCGAGATGTCCGGTGCGACCTGGATCACGTCGGCGCGCACGTGTCCGTCGCGAGTCCACGGCGCGAACATGTAGTAGCCAATCAGCTTCCACAGCACGAGGGCCGCGGCGACGACGACGATCAGGGTCAGCAGAACTTGACCGACGGAGAACCAGGTTTTTTTCACGTTATTAGTCTGTGCGAAACAACAACGACAAGGCCCAGCACCAGCACATAGATGCCGAGATCGAAGATGGAGCGATGCCAGACGAAGCGGTAAAAGCCGACGCGCGCGAGCACCGTGCGGATGGCCAGGTTGATCAGATACGCGATCAACATCAGCACGAGCACGGCCGGCACGAACACGCCGAAGATATCGATTTCACCGATCATCGCGGGAGGTGGGCAAGAGGAAAGGAAATGGGCGACGGCATGTGCGCATCAGGCAGCGGCCTCCGGTTCGGGCGGCGCCGGTTGCGTGAGCGTGGCCGGAAACAGCGAAAGACGCAAGCCGACCAGCGCGTGCAGAGCCTCGCGCAACCGGCGTGCCGACGTTTGCGAGGTCGCGCTCGGCGCCCCTGCGTTGGCGAGCCCTTGTGCCGTCACGCGCGCCACGGCGTTGTCGATCGACGACATCAAGCTCTCCGGCACCGGTTCGCGCTTGCGGCGATTCACGCAGCTTTCATAGTACTGACGCACGTCGTCGAGCACGTGATCGATCGCGGCCGGCGCGTCGCCGCCCAGCTTGTGGGTCAGGCGGCGCAGATCGAGTGCGTTGAAGGCGATGCGCAGATCGCGAAAGCTTTCGATCGACGGATGACGATGGTCGTCGGTCGCGGCGAGGCGCGGAATCAGCTGCATCAGGCGGTCGAGCATGCGCGCGGCGAGATTGCGCGGATCTTCGATCGGCCGCGTCGACGCCGTGAGCGCCACGTCGGCCCAGCTCGAACGCAACAGACGGGCCGCCGCGAGTTCGGCGCCGAACGGCCGCGTCGCGCGCGTCCACAGATACGCGTACAGCAAGCCGGCGAGGCCCGCGATATTGCTGTTCAGGAACACCAGGAAGTTGGCGTCGTAGGCGTCCTGAATGCTGATGAAGGTGGCCGTGTTCACGGCAACCAGCACCGTGGCCAAGTTGAACTGCGGGCGTGGAATCAGCGTGCCGACGAAGATGAACGGCGCGGCGAACATGATCACCAGCATGGGAAAGTCATGCACATGCGGCAGCACGACGAACAGATAGACGCCCGCCGCCACCACGCTGATGGCGGTAGCCACGAAGAAGCGGAAGATGAACGGCGCGGGCTCGTCGAGCGCCGCGAAGAAGCAGCATGCCACGGCCGCGAGCGTGACGGCGCTCGCTCCGTCGTTCCAGCCCGAGCCGATCCACAAACTGCACGCGAGAATCACGGCCGCCGCGGCCGAACTCGTGGAGAACAGCATGATGCCGCGATCGTAGAAGCGCTCCGTGCCGCCCAGCCGCCAATGGCGAAAGCGCGGACGCCACGAGCCTTCTTCCCGCGTGATGATGATGCGCAGCGAGCGGCAGTCCTGCCAGACATCGATCACCTGCTTCATACGCCACAACGCGTTCGAAAGCAGCGCGCCGTCCCAGCCCGCGAGCGCGGACGGCGGCGGTTGCATCGCCGCGATGCGCTCGCGCAATGCGTCGGCCGTCGGGTCCGGGTGATAGCCCTCGCTCACCGTGGGCATCGGCTCGTTGAACCATTTGATGACATCGGCGAGCAGGCTTTCCAGCCCTTCGGGCCACGTCTGCCGGCCGCTGTTGTAAAGCGCGATCAGCGGATCGGCGAGCGACGACATGATGGGCAGCAGCAACTGCATGCGCCCGCGCAGTTCATGCGCGCGCGCCAGTACGTCGGGCCGCGTGTGATCGTAGGCGAGTTGGCTGAGCAGCAATTCAAGGCCATTGATGGTGGCCGCGATGCGTTGCCGCGCGCCCGAAATGGCCGAGCCGGCCAGCCGTCCGGAAAGCGTTTCGGTTGCGTAGAACGCGGCGTCGCGAAACCATGCGTCGGTCTGCTTGATGATGGTGGGTGCAAGGCGGCTCGGAAACAGCACACTGCCGACTATGCTCGCGCAGACAATGCCGAGCGTGATTTCCTCGGTACGGCTGACCGCGAGATCGAACACGCCGCCCGGATTGGTCACCGAGGGCAGTGCGATGATCGGCATCGTATAACCGGCCAGCAGGAACACGTAGCTGCGCGCGGTGCGATCGGAGACGGCCAGATACAGCATCGTGCCGGTCCAGAGCGCCACGATCACGCTGAACAGATAGGGCGATTCGACGAAGGGCGGCACCAGCAGCACCGCTGCCGAAGCGCCGAGCATGGTGCCGAGCGCACGATAAAGCGCCTTGGAACGCGTCGCGCCGACAAACGGATTCGACACGATGTAGACGGTGGCCATCGCCCAATAAGGCCGCGGCAGTTCGAGCGCGAGGCCGATGTAGAGCGCAATCATCGCTGCGGCAAATGTCTTGACCGAAAACAGCCAGTCGCGAAGGGAAGGGTAGACCATCGACCGTTACGCCGGCTCGCCGCTGCGATTGCCGTTCTGCTCGATGCGTTCGGCGGCGTCGGCCGTGAACGCGGCCAGCACGCGCAAGGTCGCTTCGAGATCGCTGCGCGAGACGCCTTTTAACGCCTGCGCTCGCAGCGTGACCAGTTCTTCTTCCATTTTCGCGGTGACGGCTCGGCCCTCTTCGGTGAGCACCACGGTTTTCGCGCGCCGGTCTTCGGGGTCTTCGTCGCGACGCATCAGGCCCGCGGCGCACAGTTGATCGAGCAGCCGCACGAGCGAAGGCCCTTCAATACCGATGTGATCGGCGAGCGTGACCTGGCGCACGGCCGCGCCGAGCCGGCTGGCGGTCAGGAGTGGCGTGGCGCACGCCTCGGAGACATTGAAGGTTGCCAGTACGCCATGGCTTGTGCGCCGCCATTTCCGGGCGGCGACGACCAGCGTGCTGCTGACTGTCCGGCGCAAGGTATCGAGATTCGACATGGCCGGTATTGTATTTGCAAAAAATTCGTTAGCAAACTATTGATTTCGGAATTTTTTATGACTATACGGCGGAGCCCGCGCGCATTGACATGCGCGCGGGTTCGTCATGTCCGCGTGACTCAGGCCGCGAGCCCGAGCCTGACCGTGCGCGCCAAATCGTCCAGCTGGAACGGCTTGCGTAAAATCGTGCAGCGCTTCACAGCGAGCCCGGAGATGTCCACGTCCGCGTAACCGGTTGCGAGGATCACCGGCAAATCCTCGCGCATCTTGCGTGCCTCGGCGATCACATCGATTCCGTTCATGCCGGGCATCGCGAAGTCCACCATCAGCAGGTCGGGGTTGTCATTCTGCAAGCGGTTCAGGCCTGCGCGTCCGTCGGCGGCTTCGGTCACGGTGTAGCCGAGCATTCTTAGCGACTCGACCAGCATGGCGCGCACCTCGCCGTCGTCTTCGACCACCAGCACCCGCTTTTCGCCGACCACGTTCGCTTCCGCATCCGACGCCGCTTCGGCCTGCGGCGCCACGCGTTCGCGCAACGGCAGCCAGAGCTCGACGGTGGTGCCCACGCCTTCCTCGCTGAACAGGCGCGCGGTGCCGCCGGCCTGCCTCGCAATGCCGTAGACCTGGCTCAAACCGAGTCCCGTGCCCTTGCCGATCGGCTTGGTGGTGAAGAACGGATCGAACACGCGCGACACCACATCGGGCGGCACACCCGAGCCGGTATCGGCGACTTCGACCACCACGTAGCGGCCTTCATCGAGAGTCTGATCGGGCGCCTCGCGCTGCTTCACGCGAATGCCGAGCTGGCCGCCGCCCGGCATCGCATCGCGCGCGTTGATGGCGAGATTGAGAACGGCCAGTTCGAGTTGATTGGCGTCGGCCTGGGTCCACATCTCCTCGCCGTCAAACTCATTGGTATAACGGATGCTCGATCCGAGCGACACGGTGATGATGTCGCGCATGCCTTGCAGCAACGCCACTACGTCTACCGCTTTCAGATCGAGGTTGCTGTTGCGCGAGAAAGTCAGCAACTGGCCCGTCAGTTTCGCGCCGCGTTCGGTCGCGCGCTTGACGGTGGCGGCCATGCTGCGAAGGCGCTCATCGCTGCTCACTCGCGCGATCAGCTCTGCGTTGACCATGATGACGTTCAGCAGATTATTGAAGTCGTGCGCGATGCCGCCGGTGAGTTGCCCGAGTGCTTCCATCTTCTGCGATTGCACCAGCACCGCCTGGACCTTGGCGCGCTCGTGAATTTCCATCATCAGGCGGTCGTTGGCGGAGGCAAGTTCCTGAGTGCGTTCGGCGATACGGCTTTCCAGCGAGTCGTTCAACTGCACCAGCGCCTCTTGCGCTTCGATCCGCTCGGCCAGATGGCGGCGCGATTCGTATTGCCGCGCGCGTGCGCGCAACGACGACGCCACCGCGCGCCGCAGCGTCTCCGAATTCAGCGGCCGTTCGAGCACGACCACGTTGCCGAGCCGTTCGAGCACTTCGAGGCCGCGTTCGGAGCGGTGTCCGAGGCGCGAGGCGGCGAGCAGAATGAACGGGAAATCCGACCACGCCGGCTGCTGTTCGAGCCAGTCGAACAAGCGTGCCGCGTGGTTGCCCGCGAGCGCCTCTTCGGCGATCAACGCGCTGCCCGCGCCGGCGTCCAGCGCGGCGGTGAGCGCGTCGGCATCGCGGCATGCCACGCAGACGCGCTTATCTTTGTGCAGCACTTCGGCAATCACATCGGCGTCGCGGCCAAACGGCGCAAGAATAAGGACGCGTTGCTCCATAACTTACTGCCCGGACGATTCGATGACGCGGTTTGTTGCGCCGAGCAGCGCGGTGCTGCCGCGATAAGCCGGCAGTCCCGATAGCACGCCCTCGAAGTCGCGCAGCGCCTCGCCGACCTCCACGCCGTGACTGGCGAGCCGGAACTGGCGGATCGAACGCTCGTGGGAATTGGCGCGGCTCTTGACGGCCGTCACGGCCGTGAGCACTTCGCCGTGGTGCTCGAAGTAGCGAAACAGTACGACCACGTCGCTCAGATAGCTGATGTCGATATCGCTTTGCACCTCGCCGATAATGCCGTGCTGTCCCAGCACGAGCATCGTGATGACGCCCTGCTGATTCAGGTAGCCGAGCAGTTCGTGCATTTGCAGCAGCAGATAGCGCTCGCCGGGCATCGCCTGGAGATAGGCGTTCAGGCTGTCGATCGCGACATACCGTGCACCGTTCTTTTCGACCGAGCGGCGTACATCGCTGGCAAATTCACCGGGCGAGATTTCCGCGGGATCGATCTGGCGCAGCGTCAGCAGACCGCTTTCGACGTGTGGCGCCAGATGCATGCCGAGCGCCGCGCAGCGGATCGTCAACGTAACGAGGGTTTCGTCGAACACGTAGTAGACGCAGCGCTCGCCGCGTTCCAGCGCCGCGATCAGGCACGACACCACCGTGGTGGTCTTGCCGACGCCCGAAGGGCCGATCAACAGCGCATTGGTGCCGGGGATCAGACCGCCGCCGAGCAGCGCGTCGAGGCCTGGCGTGCCGGTGCTGACCACCTCGGCATCGAATGTCGTGTGGTGTTCCGCCGCGATGAGCCGCGGATAGACGTGGAGGCCGCCGGTGTCGAGCGTGAAGTCGTGGTAACCCTCGCGGAATTTGATGCCGCGCATCTTGGCGATGCGCGTGCGCCGCCGGTTGCCGCCGTAGTCGTGCACGAGATTGTCGAGGCTGATCACGCCGTGCGCGATGCTGTGCAATTGCACGTCGCCGGGATCGGACGAATTGTCGTCGAGCAGCAGCACCGTGCATTCACGGGTGGCGAAATAGCGCTTGAGCGCGAGAATCTGCCGCCGGTATCGCAGCGGGTTCTGCGACAGCAGACGCAATTCGGAAAGGCTGTCGAGCACGATGCGCGCCGGTTTGAGTTCGTCGACCTGCTGGATGACGTTGCGCACCGTCTCGCCGAGTTCGACCTCGGCCGGATGCAGCACGGTCTGCTCGTACTGCGGGTCGAGACCTTCGTCCGAAACCAGTTCGAGAATATGAAAGCCGCTGATATCCCAGCCATGGCTTTCGGCTACCGAGATCAGTTCGGAGCGGGTTTCGGACAGCGTGATGTACAAGCCTCTCTGCCCTTCTTCGACACCCTTGAGTAAGAATTGCAAGGCCAGGGTAGTTTTACCCGTACCGGGCGAACCTTCCACCAGGTACATGCGGTGTGGGGTGAGACCGCCTCCGAGGATGTCGTCGATTCCATCGATCCCCGAGGAAAGGCGGGCCGGCTTACCGGCAACGTGTCTGTTTGACATGGCGTAGCGTTTTGGCGTCGATGAGAGGCTGATGGATGCACAGCCGGTACGGCGAGAAGGCAATTTCTGTGCCCATGGATGGCGTCATGCGCCGGCGCGTTCCTGCACCAGCTGAATGAAACGCGTGGCCGCGCTGTTGTGCAATGCCGTGGGATAGGCGAGGTGCAGCGGCGCGCTGAGCTTCGAGGGGTTGGCGAGCGTGCAGTAGACGGTGCCCACCTGGCCGTAACGCTGCATGGAGGCGGGCACCAACGTCACGCCCAAACCCGCCCCCACGAGGTTGATGCCCGACACCATGCGCGGCACTTCACGGGCAATGCGCGGGACGAAGCCCGCTTGCCGGCACGCGGCGAGGATATCGGCATACATGCCGGGTGCGCCTGGACGGCGGACCAGAATGAAGTCTTCGTGCGCCAACGCTTTCAACGACACTTGCGGACGCTCCTTGCCCTTGAGCAATGGATGGCCGACCGGCAACACTACGACCATCGGTTCGTCGAGCAGCAGATCGAACGCCACGCCTGCGCGCGCGTCGACGGGCTTGCGTAGAAACGCCGCCTGAATCTGGCCCGCGGCCAGACGCTCGATGATCTCCGCCGCGTTGAGTTCGGCAAGCTCGACGGCGACCTCGGGGCAGACCGCGCGAAACGCGCGGATCGCCTCGGTCGTGAATGGGTGGAACGCGGCGGAACTGGTCAGTCCGATCGAAATCGTGCCGAGTTCGCCGCGCGCAATCCGGCTCGCCTTTTCGACCGACTGCTGCAGATTCTGCAGCAAGCGTTGCGCGTCTTCCGCGAAGGCCTGACCGGCCGGCGTCAAGGTGACACCACGCGGCATGCGCACGAACAGCTCAAAGCCGATCTCTTCTTCCAGCGTTCGAATCTGCTGCGAAAGCGGCGGCTGTTGCATGGCCAGCCGCTCAGCCGCGCGCGTGAATTGGCCTTCTTCGGCGACCGCCAGAAAGTAACGCAGGTGCCGCAGCTCCATGGTGGTTCGTCTCCTCAGCAGCGTTCGCGAGTCGGTTCGGTGCCATATGTATTAAATATGAATTGCGCGCAAAAAAGGTATTTTACATTTGCCACGGCCGCTCCTACGATCTGGTCCATCGCATTGGACATGAACGCGAAATAAAACAAATGCGGTGCATGGGACCGGAGACGTCAGTGAAAAACCAATGTGTCGTGGCTGCTATCGCCACCGGTTCTAAGTATTTGGTTTTTCAGCGGCGGATTTGACGACGCGCCGCGTTCAAGACAGTGCACGGTGATCAGGAGCAAGCTGCATGACTTTCAATCTTTCACGACGTTTCGCGGTGCTGTGTGCGTCGACAGGCGCGGCAGTGTCGATGACGTTCGCGCAATCCGCGCTCGCGGTGCATGCGTACGAGCCGCATCTGAAGCCGGTAGCGACGATCTCCGATACGCGCTTGACGCTCGACACGCCGCAAGGGCAAGCGGAATTCCCGCTGTATCTGTCGAAGGATTGGAACGTCGCACAGCCGCAGGTGACGCGCGCGGTAATCGTGATTCACGGCAAGCTGCGCAATGCGGACGTGTACTTTCGCACCGCGCAGAATGCCCGCGATGCCGCACATGCGGACCCCGACGCCACGCTGTTGATCGCGCCGCAATTCCTCGCCACGCTCGACACGCGCGTGCACGACGAGCTCGCCGATCTGCTGCGCTGGACCGGCGACGCCTGGATGGGCGGCGAAGCGGCGCGCGCGCCGTTGCCGATCAGTTCCTACGAGGTGCTGGACGCGATCGTCGCGCGTCTCGCCGATCGCAAGCGGTTTCCCAATCTGCGGTACGTGGTGTTCGCCGGGCATTCGGGCGGCGGGCAAGTCGTGCAGCGTTACGCCGTCGCGGCACGCAATATCGCCGCGCTGACCAGAGAGGGCATCGACGTGCGTTATGTCGTGGCAAGTCCGTCCACGTACGCGTATTTCGATGCGCAACGGCCCAACGCGCAAGGCATTGCCGCGCCGTTCGACGCCGCGCAATGTCCCGACTTCAATCAATGGAAATACGGCATGGACAACCGGCCGCCGTATCTCGACGACCGGACGCCCGCGCAACTCGAAGCGACTTATGCGGCGCGGCGGATCGACTATCTGGTCGGCGGCGCGGATGACGATCCGAAGCAGAGCGCGCTCGACAGAACCTGCGCCGCTGAAGCGCAAGGGCCGCAACGCGTCGCGCGCGCCGAGGCGTACTACCGGTATATCCAGTCGCGGCATCCGCAAGGTCTCGAGCAGAGCTTTCATATCGTGCCGGGCGTGGGGCACAACGGTGCGCGCATGCTGATGTCGGTATGCGCGTTGTCAGCCATGTTCGACACGCCGGGATGCGAGCAATGAGCGAAGCGACCTTCAATCAGCGCGACGGCGCCGCGTCTGAAGCCGATGCATCGAGCGGCCTGAGTCCGTCGATGGTGCGGCGCGCGATCTTCGCCTCCGTCCTCGGCAACGACCTCGAGTGGTTCGACTTTCTGATCTACGGCTACTTCGCGAAGATCATCGCGCAAGTGTTCTTTCCCGGCGGCAACGGCTTCGTGTCGATCATGCTGACGCTCGCCACGTTCGCGGTCGGTTTTATCGTGCGGCCAATCGGCGGCATTCTGCTCGGCATCTACGCGGACCGCGCGGGGCGCCGCAAAGCGCTCTCGCTGCTGATCATTTCAATGGCGGCCAGCACTTTGCTGATGGGACTCACACCGGGCTATGCGCGCATCGGCATCGCGGCGCCGCTGTTGGTGGTGCTCGCGCGCCTGTTGCAAGGGCTCTCCGTGGGCGGACAGTTCGCGACGGCGTCGGCGATGCTGGTCGAGTATGCGCCGCCGCACAAGAAGATGTTTTACGGCAGCTTCAATATGTCGGCGCAGGCGTTTGCGTTGCTGCTGTCGTCCGGGGTCGGCTATCTGCTGACCACGCAGCTCACGCATGAGCAACTGGTGGCCTGGGGCTGGCGTTTGCCGTTTCTGTTCGGCGCGCTGGCGGGACCGTTCGGTTTCTATATCCGGCATCGCGTGGCCGAGTCGCCGGAGTTCGAGCGGCTGCTCGAACACAAGGACAAACCGCCGCGCGTCACGATCCGCCAGTTCTTCCGCGATAACGGCGACGCGGCGATTTGCGCGATGGGCGTGATCATCATCGGGGCGGCGACTAACTATGTGTGGCACTCGTATCTGTCGGTGTATGTCGAACGGCAATTGCATCTGCCGCTCTCCACCGCGTTGCTCGGCGCGTTTGTGTCCGGCGTGCTGAATCTGTTTCTGTTTCCGCTGTCGGGCAAGCTCGCCGATCGTTATGGCGCATACCGGCTGTTCTATCCCATCGTAATCACGTGGATGGTCTGCGTGTATCCGCTTTATCACTTCGTCGTGACGAATCCGACGCCGTGGCATCTATTCATCGCGCAAATGATCGCGACGCTGTTCCTCGCCGCGATGTCCGGCGCGCATCCCGGCATGCTCGCGACTTTGTTCCCGGTGCGCAGCCGTTCGGCGGGCGTGGCGCTGTCGTACAACATCGCGGTGACGCTGTTCGGCGGCATGGCGCCGCTCACCATCACCGGCCTGACGCGCGTGACCGGCAGCAGTCTCACGCCCGCGTTCTACCTGATTTTTGCCGGCTTCGTGTCGCTCGCGATGGTGTACTTCACGCGCGCCGGGCGCATGTCGGGCGGCGCGGTGGCTAGGCCCGCCACTCATTGATCAACCACGAGCCTATTGCATGACCGAGCCTTTCATCAAAGACGACGAACGCGCGCCGAATGAACGCCCCGTCGCGGTTGTCGCGAGCCGGTATCTGAGTGTCGCGACGCGAGCGGGAAGCGGTACCGTACCGGTGTTTTCGAACGGCGACTGGCTGGCGCCGACGCGCGAAGTCCAACGCGCCGTGATTCTGATTCATGGCCGCCTGCGCAACGGCGACACGTATTTCGAACTTGCGCAGCGTTCGTGCGCGCTCGCCGGCCACGGCGCGGCCGATACGCTGCTGATCGTGCCGCAGTTTCTCGCGACCGCGGATGTCGACGCGCATGAGCTGCCGCCGTCCACCTTGCATTGGGACTGGACGAGCTGGATGGGCGGTGAGAACGCCGAAGGTCCCGCGCCGATCAGTTCGTTCGATGTGCTCGACGCGATTCTGCACGCGCTGGCGTCGCGCGAGCAGTTCGCGTCGCTTGCCGAAGTGGTGATCGCGGGGCACTCGGGCGGCGCGCAGGTCGTGCAGCGCTATGCGGTGGCGGCGCGCGACGAGGCGCCACTCGCGGCGCGCGGAATTGCGCTGCGCTATGTGGTGGCGAATCCTTCATCGTATGTGTACTTCGATGCGATGCGGCCGGTTGCGTCCGCTGTATCCGGCGAGTTCGCGGCGTTCGATCGGACGCGGTGTCCGTCGTTCAATCGCTGGAAGTATGGGCTCGAGAATCTGCCGGCTTACGCGGACGACGCGGCTTCAGCGGCAGCGCTCGAAGCGCGTTACGCGCAGCGTGACGTAACCGTGCTGCTCGGCGGCGCGGATTGCGATCCGCAGCATCCGGCGCTCGACCGTTCGTGCGCCGCGCTGACGCAAGGTGAACACCGGCTCGGACGCGGGCTGGCATATGCGCGCTATATGGCGTTGCGGCATCCCGACGGACTGGCCGGGCATCGGACGTTTGTGATCGATGGCGTCGGGCACGATGCCAAGGGGATTTTTGGGTCGGCGCAGGGGCTGGCGGCTTTGTTCGGTACCGGTCTGCGATGACGGTGACTGTGGCGCGGCCTTGAGCGCGGTCTTGAGATAGTCGGCGTTCATGGGCATGAAGCGTGCTACCGCGCTAATACCCGTGAGTGACTTCGAGGACCGCGTCGATATGAACAGAACCCGATTGCTTGCCACTGCGTTTGCCGCCGCGTCGGTGGGCGTCTTGCTGGCCGGCGGCGCGTATGCCGACGATGCGCCGAGCCCTTGCACATCGCTGAAACGGATCGTCGCGGCCGCCCCTGGCGGGCTCGCCTCATTGACGCCGGAAGACGGCAAAGGCGTCGCGCAACCTTACGGCGACGACGCGCAATGTTCGGCGAGCCGCGGCGCGTATCAATGCACGTGGACGCCGCGTCACGACGCCGGTTCGAATGCCGACGCACTGCAAGCAGTCGCGGCGGACATTGCATCGTGTCTTCCCGACGCGACCCACGATCAGAATTCGCCTGGACGTCAGCACTTTTATCTGGGCGCGAAGGGCAAACGGACAGATATCACGCTAACGCCGACCGGGTCGAACAAGCTGCGTCTGCTTGTGTCGGGCAAGTAAGCCGCCGGGCGAGAGCGGCTAGTGTGACGCCGGCCTCCATGTCCAGCCACGCGGCGAGCGGCGCAACTCGATCATCGAAAGCGGCGCGATTTCAATGCGCGGAAATATGTCGGGCGATGCCCCGAGCGCATACACGATCGCTGCTCGCAACACCGGCGCATGGGTGACGGCGATCACGTCGCGAGGACGGGGCGATGCACGATCCGCTTCGCCGTCTAACGACGCTTCGAGCCATTCTCCTATCCGTTTCACGAGTTGACTGAACGACTCGCCGCCGTGAGGCGCGGCGTCGGGATCGCGCGTCCATGCGGCGATGTCTTGCGGCGCTTCGGCAGCGAGATCGGCGAGCCGCCGGCCTTGCCATTTACCGTAGTTCAGATCCGCCAGGCGGCCGTCGACCGATGCCGCGAGGCCTAGGGCCGCTGCCGTTTCGCGCGCGCCGGCGGCCGGGCTGACGAAAGCCGGCGCGTCGCCCGCGATCGCCGGGCGTAGGCGTGCCGCGTGGGCTTCGGCTTCGGCGAGGCCGCGGGCGTCGAGTGGATCGTCGGCCGGAAAACGGCCTGCGCGCTGGGCGGCGGTCGACGCGTGGCTGACCAGTAACAGCCGGGTGTCCATTCTGTGCATGTCCTGTAAAGCCACGCCCCAAAGCCGAACGGCGGCGGGATGAAGCGTGCATTTTGCGTTGCCGGGCACCGAAGTTTAGCGCGTAGAATAGCGAAACTGCGAAGCGCGGAAGCCGGTGAGAGCCCGGCGCGGTCGCGCCACTGTAATCGGCAGCACAAGCCGAAAGCCAGACCTGAGCTTCGCACCAATCCACTGCAATGACTATCGGGGCGCGTTACCCCAGGAGATGTCCATCATGACCGAAGCTGTTTTCGATCCCACCAATCAGCCTGTTGCCCAACCCACGCCGATTCCGCTGCGCGAGTTGCTGCCTTGGGTCGTGTTCGGCGGTTTGCTGTTGTTGCTCGCGCTTTACTTCGTGGGTGCGGAACAGGGCGCCACCTCGCTGGTGCCGGGCATGTACGTGCATGAGTTCGTACACGACGGCCGCCATCTGCTCGGCTTTCCCTGCCACTAACGGAGTCGACCATGGTTGGTAAATTGTTGGTACGCGGCATGCTTACAGGCATCGCCGCGGGACTGCTCACGTTCGGCTTCGCGCGGGTGGTGGGCGAGCCGCAGGTCAATCAGGCGATTTCGTTCGAAGAAAAGGCCGACGCCGCGAAAGGCGAAGCGCCCGAGCCTGAGATCGTGAGCCGCGATACACAGCGGGGCATCGGCTTGTTGACCGGCGTGCTGACTTACGGCGCGGCATTCGGCGGGCTGTTCTCGCTGGTATTCGCGTACGCCTATGGGCGAGTGGGCGCGTTGAGCCCGCGCGCGTTGTCCGCGTGGCTCGCGCTTGGCGCGTTCATTGCGCTCGCGGTCGTGCCGAATCTGAAGTATCCGGCGAACCCGCCTTCGGTCGGCGACCCTGAGACCATCGGCACCCGCACCGGGTTGTTTTTCCTGATGATTGCGATATCGCTGGCTGCGATGGTGTTCTCGCTCAAGGTGCGGCGCCGCGCGGCGATGAAGCTTGGCGCGTGGAACGGCTCGATTGTGGGGGCGGTGGTGTTCATCGTGATCATCGCTGCGGTGCAGTTGTCGATGCCCACGATCAACGAAGTGCCGGAGGCTTTCCCGGCGGTGCTGCTGTGGAAATTCCGCGTCGCGGCGCTCGGTATGCAGGCGATCATGTGGGCGACGATCGGGCTGCTGTTTGGGGCACTGGTCGAGCGGAGCGTGTTGACGCGGGTGGGCGGACGGGCGGCGGTTAAGTCGGCTTGATTTCGTGGCGTGAGCGCGACCGCTTTGGTGGTTGCGTTTCGCTCTACTCGGTTTGCGTGCCGTGGTCGAGATGGGTCTGCGACCGGCAGTGAGTCATAGGGTGTGATTTTTGCGGCTCTATCACTGACGGCGGCTATATGCGCATGTCATTCACTGCATGAACTCAGGGGCGGCTCCGGCTGCCCCTTTTCTGTTTTCAAGTCTCTTGTTCCTTTTCCCCGGAGTTGTCTTTCCGCCACTCCGTCCGCGCCATACGTGCAGCGGCCGCGTGCCCGTTACCTGTCCAGCTCTCAACAGTGTCCGCCTTTCTCCGGCGGTTGCTGCTTTTGCCTGCGTGTGCGGGATTTTTTGGGGCTTCACATCTTGTGGACTGTCGGGATTTGTCCTGCATCAATCAAGCCGTTACCTGGTTATGCGTAATACCTATCTGGTTTTTGTTTTACGAATCTGTGACTGTTTTTAGCTGTACACCGGCTTGAGCCGATTTGATAATGCATAGGCAAGCCGACACTGCGAGCATGGAGTGCATCTCTGGATATTTTGTAGGATTCCGTAATACCGGGGCCCGGTAAGACTTAGAACCATAACTTTCCGAGGGACAGCCAATGTCGTGGGTTATCCAGCCGCGTACGCCAGAAGTTACCGGCGATGCACGGACGCAATCGTTGTCCAAACCGCTTTCCCCTGTTTCCCGACCCCCTGAAGCGAGGCATGCATGACCCGGTGGACCACCCAGACGCGCACCCTCACGTTCAGCGGTGCCGC
>NZ_JBHUFR010000002.1:0-191612 GCF_042680985.1 Paraburkholderia dipogonis
AGGATCGCTTCACCAGGCATCATTTGTAGAATGCAATTGACGACCTGTCAGACGGCAGGTTTTTATCTGCCTTGCACACAAAAATTCAGACACTCCCCGGAAAGGCCCTCACAATTAGCCAGACAATCAATTGTGAAAAAAATGCTCAAATCAATTACCGTAGCCGCGCTCCTAATGACCTCAACGCTCCCCGCGCAAGCGCAGACAATCTGGACAACAGACCACTACATCCCACTGGAAAGAATACAAAACACCCGGGACCTATCAGGAATAGAAACCCGCGATCACCGCCGTATCACCCCACATCGCCTCTACCGCAGCGGCAACCCCACCTCAGCCAGTCCAGCCGACATTGAAAAACTAAAATCAATGCATCTGGACGCAATAGTAGACTTTCGCGCCGCGAGCGAGAAGAAACCCACAGAACAAAGCTTCACAGAACAATTCCCCTACCAGCCCGACCCGGTACTAGCCGGCAACCTGGCACCGGATGCCATCATCCCAATGCTAAAGCGCTCGACCCCCGAGGATACGCATGACTTCATGATCTCTCTATACAAACAATTCCCAGAAAAATACCAACCCCAATTCACCCGCTTCCTGAAGCTGGCCGAAGACAACCGCACCATTCTCTACCACTGCACCGCAGGCAAAGACCGCACCGGCTTCGCCACTGTCCTGCTGTTGTCCGCGCTCGGCGTCGACCGCGCCACCACCATCGCGAATTATCTGGAATCGAATCGCTACAACGCCGCCGCCAACGCACAGGCCACCGTGCAATTGCAGAAGATCGGCGTGGCCCCCGACGTGTTGGCGCCGCTGCTCGCAGTCGATCCCGATTACATCGGCGCGGCCATGCAAGTCATCGACCAGCAATATGGCGGCATGCAGCGTTACCTCGTCGATGTCCTGCACATAAACGTCGACAAGATCCGCGCGAACTATCTCAGTGCGCCCGATCAGCCATCGTAATCAATCAGACCGCACCATAGAAAAAGCGGTGCATGCACCGCCCTCAAAACATCGATCAGCCTTCAAACACGTGCCGTAACGGCGGCGGCGTCCCGCCCTCGCGCACCTTGATCTCCACCACCTTTTTCGCAGTACTCGACGGACGCACGTCCGCTGCATCCAGATAGAACTGCGAGTACCAGTCGCGCATCTGATACAGCGGTCCGTCGCCTTCACACAGTAGCGGATTGTCGATCCGCGTCTTGGTGTCCCAGATCGCTACGTCCTCGTAGAACGCGGCCTGCGCCTGCTTCGAATAAGCGCGCGCAATCTCCATGTTCTGTTCGTCCGTCAAACCTGGCACCTTCTTCACCATCACGCCGTAACGCAACTCGAAGCTGTGCATGTCGATCGGCACGTGACAGTTCAGCAGAATCGAATGAATCGGATGCCCGCCGCTCTTTCCCGTCATTTCTGTAATGTGATACGCGGGGCCGAAATACGTGGACAGCGCGATCAGTTCATCGTCACCGAGGCGCTCGCTTCGACCAACCAGCAACTGAGTCGCCTTATGTCCTTCGAACAGATTCGCAAAGTAATCGACCGGCGCACCGTGCACGGTCGCGAAGTGCGCCATGTCGGAGATGTTGTCGACCAACTCGCGGCAATTGGTGCCGATCACCATGCGGTCGATCACCCAGTCCGACCACTCTTCGGAGAAGCAGGCTTCGATTCGCGGAATCGCCACTTCGTCGCCCGGCGGGTTGCCTTCAGGGTCGTGCCAGATAAACAGCAACTGGTTCTGCTCGCAGGTTTGCCAGGTGCCGATTCTGGCCTTCGGCGGGATCCTCTTGCAATAGGGAATCGACTGGCAACTGCCGTCGCCGCCCCACTGCCAGCCGTGAAACGGGCAGACCAGTGTATCGCCGTCGACGCGTCCGGTGCTCAGATCGGCGCCCATATGCGGACAATAGCCGTCGACCACATTGACGCGGCCATGCGAGTCCACGAATGCGGCAAGACGCTGGCCGAAAATATTCAGCGTGTGCGGCTGGCCGTCCTTGTATTCGCTTGCGAGACCGAGGCAATGCCAGCCGCGCGCATAGCGCTGCACGAGCGGTTGCGCCTCGATTTTGTAGGGACGTGCGGACATCTGTTATCTCCTCCGATGGAAAACGCGGCGCGGCCAGCCCGCCGCCGTCATAGGTATGGTGTTTGGAAAGCGCGCGGATTCGCGCGCTCACGCCTGACGATAGACGCGGCTCGAAGTTCGTTCATCGTCCCGACGGACTAGGCAGCCCGTAACTCAACTAGCCCTAGCGCGCCGAATTGCCATGCTCCAGCGTGGCCGGCTGCGCGGTTTTCGCGGACATGGCAGCGCCAGGGGCGGGTGCGGACGCGACAGTGGGCGGCGCAACCATGGCGCCACCCGCGCGCCGTTCCACGCGTTCGACACCGAGCCACGCCGCGAGCGCCGGCAGCAGAAACACCGCGCCGAACAGATTCACGAGGAACATGAAGGCGAGCAACACGCCCATATCCACCTGGAACTTCAGCGCGGAAAACGCCCATGTCCCCACGCCGATAAACATCGTCACCGCCGTGAACAATGCGGCAGTGCCGCGCTGACACATGGCGGCCGCGAACGCGTGGGGCAAGCTCGCCCCGCCGCGCAGTTCGTGCTGCAAGCGTTCGTACAGATAGATGCCGTAATCGACCCCGACACCGACGCCGAGCGTAATCACCGGCAAAGTCGCGACCTTCAGGCCGATGCCGAGCCACGCCATCACCGCATTGCACAGAATCGACACCACCGTGAGCGGCACGACGATGCATAACACCGCGCGCCATGAACGGAACGTCACCACGCACAACAATGCAATCGCACCAAAAATCGACAGCAGCATGGCGACTTCGGCATCGCCGACCGCCTCGTTGGTCGCCGCCATCACACCGACATTGCCGCCCGCGAGCCGGAACGCCACATTCGGCGTGTGATCCTGCGCGGCAACGCGTTTGATTTCATCGACGATGTGCGCGATGGTCCTGCCCTCGTGATTCGCCGTATAGATCAACACCTGAATCACCTGACAGTTTGCGGTGTTCATGCCGTTATCAGGATCGAAGGCATTGGCGCCTTGCGTGAGACCATCGCTGGACCGCGGCAGCGCGCCCCAGCGCGGATTGCCTTCGTTGAACGCGGCAATCGAAATCTTCGCGAGCGACGGCACGCTCACCACCGATTGCACGCCCGCCACACCACGCATTTCCATTTCGAAGCGCTCGATCGCGCTCATCACCGGATAGTGCAGACAGGCGTCGTCGAAACCGGTGGTCTCGACGATCACCGAGAGCGCATCGACGCCGATGTTGTATTCGCTCGTGATGCGCGCGTTGTCGAGGTTGTAGCGCGAGGTGGCGCGCAACTCGGGCGCACCGGAACCGATATCGCCGATCTGCAGATCGCGCGACGCCTTCGCGCCGAACGCGAGCAACACCAGCGCGGCCGCAAACACGCCGAGCGCAGGCGCGGGCCGCGCGAACACGGCAAAGCGCGTCCACAGCCGGCTGCCGCCCGCCGCCGCGCGGCGCTGCGCGCGCGCCAGCGTGGCCGTTTCGAGCCGCGTATACGACAGCAGAATCGGCAGAAATACCTTGTTGGTGACGATCATCAGCAGCACACCGAGACACGCCGTGACGCCCAGCTCGCGCACGATCTCGATCTGGATGCGCATGATCACCATGAAGCCCAGCGCGTTCGTCAGCAAGGCCACGGTGCCCGGCACAAACAGCTTTCGAAACGCGTCGCGCGCGGCGTCGACGGAAGACATGCCGGCTACCAGCGCCTGTTTCCACGCGTTCGTCATTTGCACCGCGTGCGAGACGCCGATCGAGAAGATCAGGAATGGCACGAGTATCGACATTGGATCGATGCCGAGCCCAAGAATCGGCAGCGCGCCGAGCAGCCACACCACCGGCAGCAACGCAACAAAGAGCGCGAGTGCCGTGGTTTTCGCGGAACGCGTGTAGAGCAGCAGCAACGCCGCAGTGATCAGAAACGCCAGCGCGAAAAACCCGATCACGCCGCTAATGCCCGCCTCCACATCGCCGACGAGTTTCGCGAAGCCGATGATGTCGACCTCGACATCCTGCTTCGAATACCGCGCGCGAATCTCTTCGAGTTGCCGCGCTACTGCGCTGTAGTCAAGATGCTTGCCGGTCGCTGGATCGGTCTCGCGCAACTCCGCGCGTATCAGCGCGGAATGCAGATCGTTGCCGACCAGCCGGCCGATCTGGCCGGAACGCGCGACGTTGCGGCGCACCGTGGCGAGATCGGCGGGATTCGCGCTGCTGAACTGACCGGGCACGACCACATCGCCACGAAAACCGGCTTCGGTCACCTCCGTGTAGCGCACGTTCGGCGTGAATAGCGAAAACACGCGCGAGCGGTTCACGCCGGGGATGAAGAACACGTCGTCGGTAGCGTGACGCAGATCGTCCATGAACGCCTGGTTGTAGATGTCGCCATGACCTTTCCAGCGCAGACTCACGAGAATCGTGTTCGCGCCGGGAAAGGCGCTCGCGTAGCGACTGAACACCTGCATGTACGGATGCTGCATCGGGATCATCTTGTTGAACCCGGGGTCGAGCCGCAAACGCGTCGCGGAGCAACCCAGCGCTACCGTCAGCGCGAGACAAAGCGTGAGAAGGATACGCCGGTGGCGCATGATGGCGTCGGCACAGCGCTCGACAAAGCGTGACAAACGCGACGGAGAGCGGGACACGGAAGAATGGGACGAAGCGTTCATGGTGCGTCTCACGGCAAGACTACGGAAAGCCCGCGCACGCGGCTGGATAACGACCGGCGAGCGCGCGGCAAAAGATCGGCAAACGATGAGCAGGTAGTTCGAGCCGCAGCGTCAGGAAGACGGCGCGCCGTTTGCGGCCCGACCGGCTCGCGGCGGCGCCGTGACCGGCAATAGCGCGACGCCCGCTTCACCGCCGAGCGCCAGTTCGCCATGTCCGGCATCGACCACCGCCGCAAGACTCTGCACGCCGCCGACCTTGCGCACCGTATAAGTCGAGCCGCCGTCCCGCGAGGTGACGATCGCGCCGCCCTGGCCGACCAGCACCAGTTCGCCGTCGGCGAGTTGCACCGCGCCGAAGTACGAGGTGCCGACGCCGCTGTCCACATGCGTCCACGTCTCGCCCTGATCGGTGCTGCGCAGCACGTTGCCGCGCATGCCGTACGCGAGCCAGTCGCCGTCGGCCAGATTCAGCACGCCGAATAGCGAGCCTTGATAGGGCACAGGACGCTTCTCCCAGGTCGCGCCGTAGTCTGTGGAACGCAGCAGCGTGCCGGTCTCGCCGGCGATCATCAGTCGCCCGCTGTTGTCGCCGGCAATCGCGTTCAGATGACGGTCGTCGGCGGGCGTCTTCTGCTGGGTCCAGGTCGCGCCTGCGTCGTGAGAGACGAACAACTGGCCGAAGCTGCCGGTCACGACTACGAGCCCGTCCGCATTGCCCCACACCGACAGCAGCGGATCCGAGTGTTTGTGATCGAAGCGCACTTCCCTCCAGTGCGCGCCGCCATCGACGGTGCGCACGATCCAGCCGTCGTGGCCGACCGCGATGCCGACGCGCGGTGAGATGAAGAACACCTGCGTGAGCGCCGAGGCTTCATTGGGCGTCACCGCCGCTTGCCGCCACGATGCGCCCTTGTCGCCGCTCAGCAGGATCACACCGCGCTCGCCCACCGCGACGAGTCCCGTACCCGCGTTGGCGAGCCCATTGATCTGCAGATGATTAGCTTCGATGGCCGTGGCCGCGAACGCGGGGACCGGCCGTGGCGAGAACGCGAATAGCGCTGCGCCCAGCACGGCTGCTGAGAGCAGCAACCCAGGTAGTGCCGATTTCATACTTTGTCTCCTGTCGACCAGAGTTGGCGCTTTAGCGCCTTACTCTGGTCCCATGCACAGCTCCGACCGCGATCTATGCCGCTGTATCAAAGAGCGCCGCCGCACCCATGCCGCCGCCGATGCACATGGTCACGACCACATAGCGCACGCCACGCCGCCGCGCTTCGAGCAGACCGTGCAGCGTCATGCGCGTACCCGACATGCCGAACGGATGGCCCACCGAGATCGCACCACCGTTCACGTTCAGCCGCTCAGCGGGAATGCGCAATTGATCGCGGCAGTAGATCACCTGGCACGCGAACGCCTCGTTCATCTCCCACAGGCCGATGTCGCTCACCGCCAGCCGATGCCGCGCCAACAGCTTCGGCACCGCGAGCGCCGGGCCGATGCCCATTTCGTCGGCGTCGCAACCGGCTACCGCCATGCCGCGATAGATGCCGAGCGGTGCGAGGCCGCGTCGCTTCGCTTCCGCCGCGCTCATCATGACCACGGCCGCCGCGCCGTCGGACAATTGCGACGCGTTGCCCGCCGTGATGAACTCGCCCTGTGCGACCGCTTCGCCGCCGCTCCAAACTGGCCTCAGCGCAGCGAGGCTCTCCGCTGTCGTGTCGGCGCGATTGCATTCGTCGCGTGTGGCGCGCACGGTCTCGCTGCCCGTTTGCTTGCCTTCCTTGTCGAACAGCGCGCGCTGCACTTCCAGTGGCACAATCTCTTCATCGAAGCGACCCGCCGCCTGCGCAGCCGCCGTGCGCTGCTGGCTCGTCAACGCGTACTCATCCTGAGCCTCGCGGGAAATCCGGTAGCGGCGCGAAACGACCTCCGCCGTTTCGATCATCGCCATATACGCCGAAGGCTGATTCGCCAACACCGCGTTCGAGCGAGCCCGGTACGCGTTCTTGTGTTTGTTCTGCGTGAGCGTGATCGATTCGACGCCGCCCGCGATCACGATCCGCGCGTCGCCACATACGATGTTCTGCGCTGCGGTCGCGATCGTCATCAGACCGGACGAGCACATGCGGTCCATCGCCATGCCCGGCACCGAAAGAGGCAAACCGGCCGCGGCAGCCGAAAGGCGGCCTATGTTGTAGCCCTGCGTGCCCTGCTGCGCGGCGCAGCCCATCAGCACATCGTCGATCTCGGCGCCTTCCAGTTGCGCGCGCTCCAGCGCCGCCCGCACTACGTGGCCGCCTAGCGTGGGCGCTTCGGTATCGTTGAACACGCCGCGATACGCTTTGCCGACCGGTGTGCGTGCAACCGACACGATGACCGCTTCGTTCATGAGCTCTTTCCTTTACGGGTTCTACAGGTTTCTACAGGTAGTAACGGCTGATGGTGTCGGCCACGCAACCGGGCTTGGGCTCGCCCTCGATCTCGACGCTCACGCGTATCCACGCCTGCACACCGCCCTCGAACGCTTCGGCGCGCAATACCTGGCCGACGCCGCGAACGCGCGCGCCCACTCGCACCGGCGCGGGAAAGCGGATCCGGTCGCAGCCGTAGTTGACGCCAAGCCGCGCGCCCTCGATGCAAACGATCTGCGGCAAAAAGAAATTGACCAGCGAGAGCGTGAGGAAACCGTGCGCGATACACGCGCCGAACGGACCGTCCTTTGCGCGTTCGGCATCGACGTGGACCCATTGATGATCCAGCGTCGCGTCGGCGAAACGGTCGATGCGCGTTTGATCGACCTCGAGCCACGCGCTCGTGCCGAGCTGTTCACCCGCTGCCGCGATCAACTCGCGCGGATGCGCGAATACGCGCGCGCTGCGTTGCAACGCATTTATTTCAGCCACGGCGCACTCCATCACGCATGCTGACTGCTGACCGACAACACTTCGCCGGTCATATACGACGCGTAGTCGCTTGCCAGAAAGACCATCACGTTCGCCACCTCCCACACTTCGGCGGCGCGTCCAAATGCTTCGCGCGACGCCAGTTGATCGAGCAGGTCGGCCGAAGCCGACTTCTTCAGAAAATCGTGCAGCGCGATACTCGGCGCCACGGCGTTGATGCGCACGCCGTAAGGCGCGGCTTCCAGCGCGGCACACCGTGTGAGCGCCATCACGCCGGCTTTCGCCGCGGCGTAGTGCGCCTGTTCCGCCTGCGCCCGCCAGCCGAGCACCGATGCGTTGTTGACGATCACGCCATGCCCACGTTGCTGCATGTGCGGCAACATCGCCCGCGTCATGCGGAAGGTGCCGGTGAGGCTAATGTCGATCACGCGCGACCATTGCGCATCGTCCATTTCGACGATGCGGCGCGCGCCGCCCAGTCCGGCGTTATTGATCAGCACGTCCACGCCTTGCAGTTTTTCCTCCGCGTCGGCCACCAGCGCGCGCACGTCGTCTTCCACCGAAACGTTGCACAGACGCCCGTGGATCGCGTGCAAGCCGGTTTCAGCGCGCAACGTTTCGACCGCTTGCGAAAGCCGCCTCTCGTGGATGTCGGAGATAAAGAGCGCGCGGCAGCCTTCTTCCGCGCATCGCTTCGCTGCGGCGAAACCGATCCCCACGCCGGCCGCGGCGGTGATCAGCACGGACTTGCCCGCCAGCAGTCCATGGCCGGGTACATACGCGGGCGCGCTGCGCACCGTTTGAGACTCGTTCATAGCGTTCCTCTGGGTTCTTTCGGCATGCCGAGCCCGCGCTCGGCCATGATGTTGAGCTGGATTTCGTTGGTGCCCGCGTAGATCGTGTCGGCGCGTGAGAACAGGAAGACGCCTTGCAGACGGGTGCGTTTGTCATCGTCGCCGGCGATCAGGTTGGCATCGAGTCCAAGTACGTCCATCGCGAGTTGGCCCAGCTCGCGATGCCAGTTCGACCAGTAATACTTGTAGATCAGCGCTTCGCGGCCCAATGCGCCGCCGGACGATTCATCGGCGCCGGCCAGCATGCGCAGCGCGTTGTAGCGCATCACACGCAAGCCGGCCCACGCGCGTGCAATGCGCTGCCGGATCACCGCGTCGCGCGCGACGCCCGCTTCGTGAGCCGCGTCGATCACCCATTCGAGTTCGCGGATGAACTGCATCTGCTGGCCGAGCGTGGACATGCCCCGTTCGAAGCCGAGCAAGGTCATCGCAATGCGCCAGCCGTCGCCCTGCGCACCGACCAGATCATCAGCGGCGGCGAGCGCGCCGTCGAAGAACACCTCGTTGAATTCGGCGCCGCCGTTCATCTGTCTGATCGGACGAATCTCGATGCCAGGTTGATCGAGCGGCAGGAGCAGGAACGAGAGTCCGCGATTGCCGCGCGACTCCGGATCGGTTCGCGCGACGACGAAGATCCAGTCGGAGTCGTGCGCGAGTGACGTCCACACTTTCTGTCCATGCACGCGCCAGTTGCCCTCGTCGTCGCGGACAGCGCGCGTGCGGATATTGGCAAGGTCGGAGCCCGCGCCTGGTTCCGAATAGCCCTGGCACCAGAACTGTTTGCCGTCGAGGATGCCGGGCAGGAAGCGCTTGCGCTGAGCTTCGGTGCCGCAGGCGATCAGGGTCGGTCCCAGCAAGCCTTCGCCGATATGACCCATTCGGCCCGGACCGCCGGCGCGTGCATATTCCTCGTGGAAGATCACCTGCTCGGCCACCGTGAAGCCGCGGCCACCTTCGCCGGCGGGCCAGCCGAGGCCGGTCCAGCCTGCCGCCGCGAGTTCGCGTTCCCATTGCTTGCGTAGCGCGGGATAAGCTTCTTCGTCGCCGGGACCGCCACGGTACTTGAGACAGGCGAACTCGCCGCTCAAATGCGTGCGCATCCAGTCCGCGACTTCGACGCGCAAGCGCCGATACTGCGTTTCGCTGTTCATCACAGGACTCCCGCGAGCACGTTTTGCGCGTGACCGGCATGCACAAGCGCCGCCGTGTTCGACGCCCGCTCGTCGCGAGCCATCACGTGTTGCGCGATGAACGACAGCATCTGCGATGTCGTGCCGAACATCGCGCCCGCTGCCTGCGCTCGCTTGAAATACAGTTGCGGGTCGTATTCCCATGTGAAGCCCACGCCGCCATGCAGTTGAATTGCTTCCTGCGCGCAGAAACGGAAGGCGTCGTTGGCGGCGGCTTTTGCGGCGGCAAGGTCGGCGAGCGTCTCATCTTCATCGGCACCGGCATCGGCCGCAACGGCAGCGGCACTGGCGCGATCCCACGCCTGCGCCGCGCCGAGCACCATCGAGCGGCTCGCCTCGATCTCGACCATCATCTGCGCGCAGCGGTGTTTGACGGCTTGGAACGAAGCGATCGCGCGGCCGAATTGCACGCGATCAGCCGTATAGGCAAGCGTGAGGTCGAGGCATTGCTGCGCGCCGCCGACCTGCTCGGCGGCAAGCGCCAGCGCGGCAAACCAGGCGGTATGCGAAAGCGCGCGCTCAGCCCGAAGGCCACGCGCAAGCAACGCCGAACGCGGCACCTCGACGGCACGCAGATCAAGCCTGGCCAACGGACGCGTTGCATCGAGCGTAACGAGCGGCGTGCGCGTGAGGCCTGCGATATCAACGCCCTGCAACTCGAATAGCGCAAGCGCCTGCGCTTCATTCGCGATGCGCGCGGGCACCAGCAGAAGCTCCGCGCTCACGCCGTCCACTACCTGAGCCAACGTGCCCGACAACCGATAGCCACTGGCGGTTTCTTCGGCGAACAGCGGCACGCTCCGTGCGCCCGTGAAATCGAAACTCGCGGAAAGCGGCAGCGCCAGCGTCGCACTCGATTCGCCACTCGCGATTCGCGCGAGCCGCTCGCGGGCCGCTTCGGTGTCGCAGTGCGCGAGCGCCGTCGCCGCGAGGCAGACCGTGCCGAAGTAAGGCACGCAGGCGAGCCGCCGCCCCATCTGCTCCATCATCAGCACCAGCTCGGTCGCGCCTAGACCCGCGCCACCCGACGCTTCCGGCACCGTCAGCGCGCACCAGCCAAGTTCTCCCGCGAGCGTGCGCCACAACGCATCGTCGCGACCGGCGCAGTGTTCGACCGCGTGCCGCACGGCCGCCGATGCGCTGCGCTCGGCCAGCACCTCGGCCGCCGCGTCGCGGATCATGACCTGTTCTTCGGAGAGAGCGAGGTTCATCGCATCAGCTTCCGTAGACACGTTGCGCCGGCTCGCGCCGCGCGACCAGCGCGGTGACCGCGCCGCCGATCTCGGTGACGTTCCAGCGCGCGCCATGATCGATTCGCGGTCCCGTGCGCCAGCCTTCGGCAACCGCGATCATGCCGCCGGCGGCCTCGAACACCTGGCCGGTGACTTCGCTTGACTGCTCGCTGCCGAGCCATACCACGAGCGGCGCGACGTTGGCGGGATCGAAGTAGTCGAAGCCGTCGGCGGGCTTTTTCATCATGTCGGCGAACACGCCTTCGGTCATCGAGGTGCGCGCGGCGGGCGCCAGCGCATTCACCCGGATGCCGTAACGCTGCAGCTCGACGGCCTGCATCAACGTGAGCGCCGCGATGGCCGCCTTCGCCGCGCCATAGTTCGCCTGGCCGATCGAGCCTTGCAGACCGGCGCCGGAACTGGTGTTGATAATGCGGGCATCCACGGCGGCGCCCGCCTTCGACGCCTCACGCCATTCACGCGCGAGCAATTGCGAAAGACAGAAGTGGCCACGCAGATGCACGCGCATCACGTCGTCCCAATCGTCTTCGGTCATGCTGGCGAACATCCGGTCGCGGCAGATGCCCGCGTTGTTCACCAGCGCGTGAATCTCACCGAACGCCTCATGCGCGGCATCGACGATGCGTTGCGCGGTGTCGATTCGCGTGATGTCGTCCGCGTTGGCGAGCGCCCGCCCGCCGGCCCGCGCGATCTCGTCGCACACGGCTTGCGCGGCGTCGCGGCGAATGTCGTTGACCACCACCGCCGCGCCTTCGGCGGCGTACGCTAGTGCATATTCGCGGCCCAGCCCGCCTCCCGCGCCGGTGATGATCACCGTGCGGCCATTGCAGATTCCCATGCTTGATCCTCGTGGACAGTGATGCGCTTACAGGCGCTCGATGATCGTGACGTTGGCGAGCCCGCCGCCCTCGCACATCGTCTGCAAGCCATAGCGGCCTCGCGTGCGCTCGAGTTCGTGCAGCAGGCTGGTCATCAGCCGCGCGCCAGTAGCGCCGAGCGGATGGCCGAGCGCGATCGCGCCGCCGTTCGGGTTGGTGCGTGCGTGCGGATAGCGCGTTTCGGCGAGCCACGCCAATGCGACCGAGGCGAACGCCTCGTTGAGTTCGACGACGTCGACGTCATCGAGCGTCAGGCCGGCTTTGCGCAACGCGTGACGCGTCGCGGGAATCGGCGCGGTGAGCATCCACAGTGGATCGTCGCCGAGCACGCTCAGATGATGGATGCGCGCACGCGGCGTGAGCCCGTAGCGTTTGAGCGCGTCTTCGGAGACGATCAGCAAGGCTGCTGCCGCATCGCAGGTCTGACTGGAGACGGCGGCTGTCAGCGCGCCGCCCGGCATCAACGGTTCGAGCGACGCCATTTTCGCGAGCGTGGTGTCTTTGCGCGGCGTTTCATCGTCGACGACGCCGGCGAACGGCACGATCTCACGCGCGAAGTAGCCGCTCTCGATCGCGGCCAGCGCGCGCCGGTGACTTTCGAGCGCGTACTGTTCCATCGTTTCGCGCGACAAATTCCAGTGATCCGCGATCCGTTGCGCCGCGTGAAACTGCGAGACCGGCGCATCGCCGAAACGCGCCCGCCACCCGATGCTGCCGGAAAACGGATCGGCAAAACCGAGCGGCACGGCCGCCGTCATCGCCGATGAAATCGGAATCTGCGTCATGGTCTGCACGCCACCCGCGACCACCACGTCCTGAGTGCCGCTCATCACCGCCTGAGCGGCGAAATGCACCGCCTGTTGCGATGAGCCGCACTGACGGTCCACGGTCACGCCGGGCACCGTCAGCGGCAAGCCCGCGGCAAGCCAGCAGGTGCGAGCGATATTGCCCGCCAGCGGGCCGATCGTATCGACGCAGCCGAACACCACGTCGTCGTACTCTTCTGCGGGAATCGCGTTGCGCGAGACCAGTTCCTTCAACACGAAGCCGCCCAGGTCAGCGGCGTGCACCTGCGCGAGTCCGCCTTTGCGGCGGCCGGTCGGCGTACGCAGCGCGTCGACGATATAAGCCTGTTTCATCGGGACTCCAGTTCAAAAGTATGGGCCGGTCCAATCGGCACGCGCGCATCGATCAGCGCTGCCGCGACGCGGGCCTTGTGAAACGTCGTATCGCCCCAACTGCTGGTGAGCGCCCAGATGCGTTTCATGAAAATCTGCAGATCCAGCTCCCACGTGTAGCCGATTGCGCCATGCACCTGCATCGCGTGGCGCGCGGCGAGTTGCGCCGCGGCGGTGGCGGCGAGCCTGGCGTGCGAGACGTACAGCGCGCGTTGCGGATCGTTGTCGGCGATTGCGCACGCGGCGCGATGCACCACCGGCCGCGCGAATTCATAGCGGATCGCGACATCGGCAAGCAGGTGTTTGAGCGCCTGATACGAGCCGATCGGTTTGCCGAACTGCTTGCGCTGCGCGCTGTAGTCGATCGCCATGTCCAGCACGCGCTGGGTCAGGCCGAGCAATTGTGCGGCGACAGCAAATGCGCCGCGATCCAGCGCGCCGGCAAGAATCGGCGCCGCTTCGTCGCGCGATGCCACGCGCGTGTCCGACGAAGATCGCCAATCGACTTCGAACAGACGCCGCGACGGATCGACGCTTTCCACCGCAGTCAGCCGGCACGCGTGCGGCGTGAGCCAGTGCAACTCGCCATCGCGCTCGGCCAGCAAAACCTGGGCAACATGCGCGTCGCTGACATATGGGTTCACCGGATGCGCGATCGACACGCGCGCCGAGCCCGCCGCGATGTCGCGCAATAGCGCGTCGCGCCGCTCGCTCGCGGGCAGCGCTTCGAGCATGCCCACGGACACCAGCGCGGTATCGAGCAACGGCTCGGGAGCGGCGAAGTAACCATAGGTCTGCGCAAGCAACGCCCACTCCACTTCGCCGAGACCCATGCCGTCGTGACTTTCCGGCACCGATAGCGCCGTCAGCCCTTGCGCGGCGAACAGGTTCCAGATGCTGTCCGAGCGCCCTGTCGGCGTGTTCCACAACTCGCGGATCAGCTCGGGCGTCATCTCCGTCATGAGAAAACGCCTGACGCTGCTGACCAGCGCTTCCTGATCCTCGTTGAATACGAAATCCATAGTTCCTCGCTCAATCCTTTAAGCGTCTGAATGCAGGCTCGATGCGGTGTGCCGCATCCGCAACGCACGCGGCAACAAGTGCGGCTTTCACGTGCGCGGCATTCCCAGCATCCGTTCCGCGACGATGTTGCGCTGGATCTCGTTGGTGCCCGCATAGATCGGCCCGGCCTGGGCGAACAGAAAACCGTCGAGCCAGTTGCCGAGCGCGGCGTGTTGCTCGTGCGTACGCGGCACCACCTCGCCGCGCGCGCCGAGAATGTCGAGTGCGGTCTGATGCATACGCAGATCGAGTTCGGACCAGAACACCTTGTTGGTGCTCGACTCCGCGCCGATATGGCCGCCCTTCTGCAAGCGGCTGGCGGTTGCATAGGTCGAGAGCGCGTAGGCTTGCGCATCCATCCATGCGTCGATCACGCGCTCGCGCAAGGCCGGATCGCGATCGGCTTCGGCGCGATGCGCCAGATAGAGCTCGCGCAACGCTTCGGCGGTGCGTTGAAAGCGTGCCGGCGAACGCAGCATCAGGCCGCGCTCGAAGCCGGCCGTCGCCATCGCGACCTGCCAGCCCATGCCTTCGCCGGCGAGACGATGATCGAGCGGCACGCGCACGTCGTCGAAGAAAATCTCCGCAAAGCCGGTGTGGCCGTTCAACTGGCGGATCGGCCGCACGGTGATGCCGGGTGCGTCGAGCGGCACCATCAGGAAAGTCAGCCCGTGATGGCGAGTGGATTGCGGATCGCTGCGAAACAGGCCGAACAGCCAGTCGGCCCAGACCGCGCGTGTCGACCAGATTTTCTGGCCGTTGAGGATGTACTCGCCGCCCATGCCGCCTTCGCTGCGAGTCGCGCTGGCGCGGATCGCGGCCATGTCCGAGCCCGCATTCGGCTCGGACCAGCCTTGCGCCCACACGTGTTCACCGGCCGCCATCGCGGGCAGAAAGCGGGCCTTCTGCTCCTCGGTGCCGAAGTCCATCAAGGTCGGCCCGAGCAGGAAGATGCCGTTCTGGTTCACCCGCATCGGCGCGTCGGCGTGCCAGTACTCTTCTTCGAAGATCAGCCACTCGATCAGATCGCAGCCGCGTCCGCCCAACTCGCGCGGCCACGTCACCATGCTCCAGCGGCCCGAATGCAGCGTGCGCTCCCAGGCGCGATGCGCGGCGAAGCCCGCTTCAGTATCGAAACTCGGCAGCGGTTCGCGCGGCACATGCTCGGCGAGCCAGCCGCGAATCTCGGCGCGAAAGACGCGCTGTTCCGGCGTGTAGTCGAGCTTCATACGCGCGCTCCGGCCTGGCGTTGGGCGGCGTCGAACTGCGCATCGCGTTTTTCGACGAACGCCGAGCGTGCTTCGGCCGAATCGTTCGTCATGTAGGCCTGCAACGTGAAGCCCTGTTCCCAGCGGTATTTGTCTTCGAGGTCGCCGTCTTCGACGCCGTTCAGCGATTCCTTGGCGAGTTGCAGCATCGCGGGACTTTTCGCCGCGATCTTGCGGGCCAGGTCCAACGCCGCGTCACGCAACTGTTCGAGCGGCACGACGCGTTCGACTGCGCCGAGACGATAGGCTTCGGCGGCGTCGACCATCTCGCCGGTGAAATACATCGCGCGCACTTTTTGCACGCCGAACATGCGCTGCAAATGCGCGCCGCCGCCCATCGCACCGCGGTCGATCTCGGGCACGCCGAAGCGCGCGCATTCCGACGCGACGATCACGTCCGCCGCGCCGCAGATGCCGATGCCGCCACCCAGCACGAAGCCGTGCACCGCGACGATCACCGGTTTCGGATTGCGGTGCACCGCGCGAAAAGTCGCATAGTTGCCGGCGTTGACCGCGACGATCCGCTCCGGATGCGCGGCCAGTTCCTTGATATCGACGCCCGCGCAAAAGCCGCGCCCCGCGCCGCGCAGCACGATTACGTGCACGCTGTCGTCACGGCCGAGCGCGTCGATCGCATCGGCGAGCGCCTGCCAGCCTTGCGAGTCGAGCGCATTGACCGGCGGCTGATCGATCACCAGCTCGCCGATGCCGCCTTCGCGTTCGATCCTGAACGGCAGCGAGCGGACGCTGTCGAGGGCTTGTGTCATGGTCTGTCGTCCCTGATGAATGGTGTGGATTTGCCGCGGCGCTTCAGGCGTGAACCGGGATGCCGCGCATCGCGGCAAGTGCGTCGAGTCGCGCTACTGCTTCGCCCACGATGCGGGCGATCAGGCTTTCGCACGATTCGAGCGCGCCGATTACCGCGGCCACCTGGCCGCTGGGCAACACGCCTTCGTCGGGCGCGCCGTCGACGATCGCGCGCTGGATCAGAAACGGCGCGTTGGCAGCCATCAGCGTCTGGCTCGCGGTGTAGTTGTGATCGCGTAACGCCTTGAGTCCGAGCGACGCCATTTGCGCCAAACTCATGCCGCTCTGGCGGCGCCATGCTTCGGCCGTCTTCAAGGCGAACAGCGTGCGGCGCAATGGACCGAAGGCTTCGAGCCGCAATAGATACGGGTTGTCGATCATGCGTTGCGGCAGGCCGTCGAGCGCGGCCGACACGCGAATGTGCGACGGGTCGTTCACCGCGACGTAACGTTCGAGCGTCGCGCGCGGCACCGGCGACTCTTCGGTCATCAGAAAGCGTGTGCCCATGGCGATACCGGATGCGCCGTAGCCGAGCGCGGCAGCGAGGCCGCGTCCGTCGAAGAAACCGCCTGCGGCGATCACCGGTACGTTCACCGCATCGAGCACGCGCGGCAGCACTAGCGTGGTCGGCATCGAGCCTGTGTGGCCGCCGCCTTCCGCGCCCTGCACCGTGACCGCGTCGGCGCCGAGTTCGACGGCCTTCTGCGCATGCTTCGGCGCGCCGACGGTGGGAATGCACATTACGCCCGCATCCTTGAAACGGCGGATCGTTTTCGCGTCGGGGCCGCGTCCGTAACTTACCGCGCGCAGCTTGTGACGAATCGCCAGATCGACGACCTGCGCCGCGTTCGGCTGGAACATATGGAAATTGATGCCGAAGGGCTGGCCGGTCAGTTCCTTCACGCGCAGAATCTCCGCTTCCACGCGGTCGGCTTCGAGCGTCGCGCCGGCGAGAAAACCGAAGCCGCCCGCATTGCAGGTGGCGGCCACGAGCCGCGCGTCGGCGACCCAACCCATCGCCGTTTGCACGATCGGATAGCGGCAGCCAAGCAGATCGCAGAGCGGCGTATGCAGGGCCGCGCTCATGCGGCTTCTCCATTTGCAGTGATATCCGCAGCGTTGGCGGGCGTTGAACGTTGCGAGTCCGCCATCTTGCGGGCGTCGTAGCCACCGAGCCGGTCGCCGCTGATCAGTTCGTTGTGTGCATGGGCAAAGTGATGCCATGCGAACGCGGCATCCATTGCGGCGCGCTTGCCTTGCAGCTCTTCGACGTGATTCACCGCCTGTTTGGTGAGCGCCAAGCCGAGCCTCGGCATGCGTGCGATCTTCGCGGCGATCTCCGTGACGGTGTCCTGCAAGCGCTCGCGCGGCACGACGCGGTTCACCATGCCCATCTGATAGGCGCGCGCCGCGTCCATCCGCTCGCCGAGAAACAGGAATTCCTTGGCGATGCGCGGATTCAGTTCATACGCATGCGCAAAATATTCGACGCCGGGAATACCCATGCGCACGACCGGATCGGAGAAGAAGGCGTCGTCGGACGCGACGATCAGATCGCAAACCCACGCCAGCATCAGCCCGCCGGCCACGCACGCGCCCTGCACCATCGCAATGGTCGGCTTGGGCAGATCGCGCCAGCGGCGGCACATGCCGAGATAGACCTCCTGCTCGCGGGCGTAGAGAAACTCGCCGCCGTCTTTGCCGACATGGTCGTACCAGAGCGATTGCCGCTCGAACGATCGATCGATGTCGCGGCCCGGCGTGCCAATGTCGTGGCCCGCCGAAAAATGCTTGCCGGCGCCGGCGAGCACGATGACTTTTACCGCGTCGTCGTTCGCTGCGCGTTTGAACGCCGCATCGAGCGCATACGTCATCTTCGAGTTCTGCGCGTTGTGGTACTCAGGGCGATTCATCATGATCGTCGCGATACCGTCGCTCACGCGATACTCGACGACCCGCTCTTCGGCTTTCGCTTCCGCCGTGGATACCTGGTTCGACATGACGTCCCTCACGCGCCGCGCGGCGCCGGATTGTTACGCACGACGCTCGCGCGCAGATTGTGCGGATCGAGCGCGCGTACGATGCGCAGATCGTTCTGGGCCGGCGGCGGCGTTACGTGCATGTCGGGATGCGCGAGCAGCGGAAAACCGGTCACGTCCTGCACTTCGTCGAAGCTCACGCCAGGATGCAGCGAGCGCACCCGCACCGCATGATCCGGGCCGCCAAAGTCCATCACGCACAGATCGGTGATGATGCTGCGCAGATCCGTGAACGCGCGCATGCCTGGAATTTCGCGCGCCGAGTTGTAGCCCACGCTGCATACCATGTCGACTTCACCAGCCACGAACGTCCGCTTGCCATGCCCGCTCACGAAAAACGAATTCGCGTGATTGATGCTGTTGCCCGGAAAACCACGCGCGCCGAGCAGTTGTGTTTTCGGCTTCGAATAGTCGTCACCGAGCCACGATATGTTGGCCTGGCCGAAGCGGTCGATCTGCGTGGGCATCACGAGTGCATGCCGTTTGCCATGCCACACGCAATCGAACACGCGCTCATAGGTCATCAGGCCCGATGCTTCGACGCGATAGCCCGCCTCGCGCTGCCCGAGCGGCACGGGGCTTTCGACCAGATAGGCTTCACCATCGGTGAGCATCAACCCGGCGTTGTACGCAAGGCGTGCAAGACCCGCTGCGAGGCGCGGACCGGTGCCGATGCCGGTCGCCAGCACTTCGCCGTCGTCGCGCCAGACGCGCGCCGCGGCCGTGATCATGAGTTCGGCGAGGGAATATTTCAGAGAGTCGCTCATCTGCGCTCCATTACAGAATCGGCAACGGCAGCGCCGCCACATGGGACCGGCCGCCCGCGCGTTGCAGATAGCCGGCTTCGTCGGTGCCTACCGTATCGTGCAGATAAGCCGTGGTTTGCGCTTCGCCTTCGGCGCTCGCGCAATACGTCTTCAGATACGGCAGATCCCAGCCATAAGCCGGCGCGCACGAGGTCGGGTGCGCGCCGCACGGCGCATGCACCACGCCAGTGACGAGCGAACGCTCGAAGGTGTTGCGGCGCGCAAGGTCGAGGTCGCTGCTCGCGAGCGAGTCCACGACCGTCTCACTGCTGACGAAACACTTCGCCGCAGCGCGAGCAAACCAGGCATCGAAAAACGGATCGGGGCCGTCGATGCGCGTATTGCCCATCCGGTCGGCCGCGTTCACGTGGAGCAGCGCGGCGTCGAGTTCAATGGCGGGCATCGCGAGCAGCGTCTCGCCGCCGTATGGCGATTCGACCGTGCGCAGATGCGGCGCATGCTTGAGCAGATCGGTACCGAGCCCGACGCGCGTGGGCAGAAACGGCAAGCGAGCGGCAGCGGCGCGCAGGCCGAGCTGCAACAGGCCTTCGTCGAGTTCCCATACATCGATTGCGCCGGTTTCGCGCGCCCGGCGGAAATGCGGCTCGAGCGGAATCACATCGAGCGACACGAAGCCGAACACTACCTTGCGCACTTTGCCCGCCGCGCAGAGCAGACCGACATCCGGGCCGCCATACGCGACCACCGTGAGGTCCTTCAGATCGGAGCGGACGATTTCGCGCACCAGCGCCATCGGTTTGCGCCGTGGACCCCAGCCGCCGATGCCGATCGTCATGCCGTCGGCGAGTTGCGCGACCACGTCGCGCGCGCTGAGTTGTTTATCGAGTGTTTTCATATCGGCCTAGCGAAACCCCACGCTAAAGTCATGTCCCCACAGGCTCACGCGCGTCGCTTCATAGACGCTGTGCTGCGCCCAGTCGACCGTCAGTCCGCCATAGCCGTATTCCATATCGAAGCCGCCCGGCGTCTTCATGTAAAACGACACCATGTGGTCGTTGCAATGGCGGCCGAGCGTCGCGGAGAGCTTCACGCCTTGTGCCGCGACACGGTCAAGCGCGCGGCCCACTTCGTCCATCGAGTCGACTTCGGCCATCACGTGAATGCAGCCGGACGGCACCGCCAGATCCATGATCGCGAGGCTGTGGTGACGCGCATTCTTGCAATGCAGAAAGTGAATGCGCTTTTCCGGCTCGGCGGGGTCGTCTGTAAAGCGGACGCGGAAGATGTCGGAAAGCTCGAAGCCCAGCACGTTGCGCAGGAACGCGTCGGTGGCGTCGAAGTGCGGCGCGGGCAGCACCGCGTGCCCGAGGCCCATTGCACCGGTCACGAAACCGGGCACGCCGAGCGGCGAAGCGAAGCGGCGGAAATCGGCGCGCACGCCCCAGAAAAACTCGTGACGGTTACCGGACGGATCGACGCACCACGCCATCGCCTGCACGCGGCGCAGTGCCGCTTCGTCGGCGCACGCGCGGACCGCTTCGACACCGTTCGCTTCGAGCGTGCGAATCGCGTGGTTGAACGCGTCAGCGTCGGCCAGTTCCCAGCCCGACGCGAAGTAGCGGTCGGTGTCGCCGGGCACGATCAGGTAGCGGAAATCGCGCTCATCCATCTTCAGATACAGCGCGCCGTTCGCTGCTTCCTGCGCCTGCATGCCCAGCACGTTTTCGGCGTAATCGCGCCATGTGTCGACCCTGGCCGACTGCACGACGACGTAGCCTAAAGCCCGCACCTCGATCATCTCCGACTCCTCCAGAAGCTGTTGTTGTCAGGCTTATTCTGGCGGTGCGCGACGCGCGCAACATCGTCTGTTGGGACTAGCTTGCAGCGGTGTTTTCGGCAGTTTTTTCGCTACCGTCGCCAGTGCTTGCGGCACCCTCGCGCAGGCGGTACTTGAGCACCTTGCCCGCCGCGCTGACAGGCAACTGATCGACCACCGTCAGATAGCGCGGCACCTTGTAGTTCGCCATGTTCTGGCGAGCCCACTCGGTCAATTCCCCGACGCTCGCGTGCGCGCCCGAGCGCAACACGATATAGGCGTGCCCCACTTCGCCGAGCCGCGCGTCCGGCACGCCGACCAGCGCCACCTGCGCGATCGACGGGTGCCCGCTGAAAAGCCGCTCGATCTCCGCCGGATAGCAATTGAATCCGCCGACGATGAACATGTCCTTGATACGATCGGTGATGCGCAGATAGCCGCGTTCGTCGAGCGTGCCGAGATCGCCGGTGTGCAGCCAGCCGTCGGCGTCGATCGTGTCGAGCGATGTTTCCGGCTGACCGAAGTAGCCCTGCATCACGTTGTAGCCGCGAACCAGCACTTCGCCGGTTTGGCCCGGCGCGAGCGCGCTGCCGTCGCTGTCCGCAATACGAATCTCGACACCCGGCATCGCGCGGCCCGAGGTGTGCGCGACAGTTTCGGCATCGTCGCCACGCCGGCACAGCGCGGCGAAGCCGCACGATTCCGTCAGACCGTAGCCGGTCAGCACCGTCTCGAAGCCGAGCTGCGCGCGCATGCGTTCGATGAGACTCGGCGCGATCGCCGCGGCCCCCGTCACCGCCACGCGCAGCGAGGACAGATCGCGCTCGGCGAGGCCCGGCATGTCGAGCAACGCGTGATACAGCGTCGGCGGCCCTGGCAACACGGAGACGCGGTCGCGTACGATGCGTTCGAGCACGCGTTCCGGGTTGAACACCAGATGCGGCAGCACGGTCGCGCCGCTCGCCAGCGCCGCGAGCCAGCCAGCCTTGTAGCCGAACGCATGGAAGAACGGATTGACGATCAGGTAGCGGTCGGCATCGCGCAGCGTCGCGATCTGCGCCCAGTCGTGGACCGCGCGCAGATTCTGGCCGTGCGTGGTCATGACGCCTTTCGGACGGCCCGTCGTGCCGGACGTGAACATGATGTCCATCAACGTGTCGGGACGCACTTGCGCTTCACGGCTGCGAAACGTCTCCATCGACGTGCCCGCTGCCCGCAGCAGGAACGCGTCCCACGTTTCGTCGCCACCCTGGGTCGTGCTTGCCGCCGGCAACGCCGCACCGTCGAACACGACAATGCGCGTGAGCGACGCCGGGCGATGCGCGGCCAGCATCGCCGGATACGATTCGCCAAGAAACGTGCCGCAGCAGAACAGCAGCCGCGCGCCGCTGTCCTCGAGAATCGCGCCGGCCTCCAGGCCTTTCATGCGCGTGTTGATCGGCACCAGTGCCGCGCCCGCGCTGTGAATCGCCAGCGCCGCGACGATCCACAGCGCGACATTCGGCGCCCAGATCGCGACGCGCTCGCCCGGCTCGATGCCGCACCCGATCAACGCGCGCGCCGCCGTGATCCGCGCGGCGTCAAGTTGCGCGTAGCTGAGATTGCCCTGTACCGTTTCGATCGCGATGCGCGTGCCGTAGCGCGCGGCGCCTCGCGCGATCAACGCGGGCGTCGTCAGAATGTGGTTCAGCGTCATGATGTATTCGATGAAGAGGGTTCGCGGCACGCGCAAGACGCGAAGGCCGCGCGTGCGCGCCGCGAACCTAGTCGGGGAAAGCCACGCGCAGCGTCGCGCTGGCGGCTGTGGCACTGCAGGCGAGCGTCCACCCCTCGGCGAGGTCGGCCTCGTCGAGCACGTGATTGGCGTTCAGCTTCACGCTGCCGTCGACGACCCGGCACATGCAGGCGCCGCATAAACCGTTGCGGCAGGAATTGGGCGCGGGGATATCGGCGCGCAGCATGGCGTCGAGCAGGGTTTCGCCGGGTTCGCTCACAACGTGGAAAGTCACGCCGTCGAGTACGGTTTCGATAGATGCGGAGGGGTCGGCTGGCGTGTCGGTTTCCGTACTGCTCTGCGCGCCGTGTCTGCTCCTGCCTTCAGGCTTTGTTTGGATATCGGCTTCACCAGTTTGCGTTGCCGCCGCGTTTTCTTGCGCGGCGGACTTCACCACGGCCGCCGGTAAATCAGGCAAGGAAGCAAACCTCTCCACATGTACTTTCGCGCGCGGCAAGCCCAACGCCAGCATCGCCGCCAACGCGTTCTCCATGAACAGCGCCGGTCCGCAGATAAAGCACTCCTGCATGCTCCAAGGCCGCGCCAGTTCTTCCAGATGACGCTGCTGCGGAATACCCTGCACGCTGTCGAGCCAGTGAATCACCCGCAAACGGCCCGCATGCCGCTGACCGAGTTGCCGCAATTCATCGGCGAAAATCACCGACTGTGCGTCGCGGTTCGCATAGATCAGCGTTAGCGTGCCGCGCCCGTTCACCAGCGCCGACTTCAGAATGGACAGCACCGGCGTGATGCCGCTGCCGCCCGCGAACAGGAGCAGATCGCCGTCGAGCGAGCGCGGCGTGAAAACGCCTGCCGGCGCCATCACGTCCAGTTCATCGCCAGGCTGGACGCTGTCGCACATCCAGTTCGACGCGCGTCCGTCGCGCACGCGCTTGATGGTGATCTTCGGCGCACGGTCGATACCCGGTGCGCTCGAAAGCGAATAGCAACGCTGCACGGTCGCGTCGGCGCACGGCACCTTGAGCGTGAGAAACTGCCCCGGGCGATAGCTGAACGCATCGCGCAATGTCTGCGGCAGATCGAACACGAACGAGCGCGCGTCGGCGCTCTCCGCGATCACGTCCGTCACTTTGAGCCGGTGAAAACGCGAATCGGCCATGGCGCGCGAACTCAGGCCACGCCCATGATCAACTGCGCGTTATCGATCCGGTACTCGCTGCCGTTGATAAAGCGCGATTCATCGGATGCAAGGAACAGCACCAGATTCGCAATGTCTTCCGGCAAGCACATGCGCGCATGCGGATCGACGGATTGCGTGAGCGCCTCGCGCGTTTCTTCGGCTGCGCCGAAGAACGGCGCGGTCATCGGCGTGAGAATGCCGTCGGGGTGGATCGTGTTGCATCGGACCTTGTACCCCTGCTGCTTGCAATGCGCGGCAATCGCGCGAGTGAGCGCCGTCACCGCGCCCTTGCTGGCCGAATACGCGCAGAACGCGCCGAGCCCGCCCAACGCCGCGACCGACGACATATTCACGATCGAGCCGCCTTTCTCCTTCATCGCCTTCACCGCCGCGCGGCAGCCGAGAAAATAGCCTTCGGCGTTGATGCGCAGTACGCGCTGCCATTGTTCGAGCGTGGTGTCCTCGATATTGCCGAGCAACAGCACGGCGGCATTGTTGACCAGCACGTCCGGGGTGCCGAAGCTGCTCTGCGCGGCGCCGAACACATCGTTCCAGCCCGCTTCAGATGTGATGTCATGACGCACGAAAAGCGCCGCATCGCCGATTTGCGCCGCTACTTCGCGGCCCGCTTCTTCGTTGACGTCGGTCAGCACGACACGTGCGCCTTCGCGAGCGAACAGCAGCGCATCCTGTTTGCCGACGCCGCTCGCGGCGCCCGTCACGATCACGATCTTGCCTTTGAGTCTGTCTCCCATCTTCATTCTCTCTCGTCAGTGTCAGTCAGTTTCAGTCAGGGAATGGGCGGCGTTCGCGAGAACCCCGCCCGCTGCGGCCCGGCCCGCCTGGCGGCCGGACCAGATACAGTCCGCAAGCGAAAGACCGCTCACGTAATGATTCGATGCGAGTCCGCACGCGGCGCGGCCGGCAGCGAACAAACCCTCGACCGGCTCGCCATCGGCGGACAGCACGGCGTTGCTTGTTTCCTCGACCCGCAAACCGCCGAGCGTGATGGACGGACACGGGAACACGCGGCTGTTGGCCGAGATATCGATTGCGTAATACGGGCCGTATGTGAGCGGCTGCAGCATCGCGGCGGATTTGCCGAACTCGCTGTCGCTGCCGTTCAGCGCGGCGGTGTTGTATCGGACGACGGTTCGCGCGAGCACTGCCGGATCGCAGCCGATGCGCGTAGCCAACTCCGCCAGCGAGTTGCCGCGCTTGCGGCCCGCCAGCATCAGCAGCAGCGCGGGCACGCTTTGAAATGCCCAGAGCCTGCCGCGCACGCACTCGTTGAGCGCCTGCTTGATGAGGCGCGCGTCCAGGATCAGCCAGGCGCGTCCTTCGCGGGTTTCGCACATCGCGTGGCCGAGTGCCGCGCCGTACACTTCCTCGTTGCAAAAGCGCTCGCCGTGGCGGTCCACGACGCAGCCTTGCGCCCATGCATAGGGCGGATTGATGAAGCGCCACGCGGACACGCGTTCGAGCCGCGTGGCCACACCGCCCGCCGACAGGCCGAGCCGGATGCCGCTGCCATCGCAGCCAGTGGTGCCGAGCCGCCAGTTCGGCAGATAACGCGGCGCGTGCTGCGCCAGCATCGGACGGTTGAAGATGAAGCCGCCTGTGCTCAGCACGACCGCATCGGCCTTGATCGTGATGAGGCGGCTCTCGCGCATTTCGATGCGATGCAGCGCGGCGCGCAAGCGGTCCGCCCACGCGGGCATGCCGTTGTGCAGACGTTCGGCCCAACGCGCGAGCCGCCGATGCGCACGTTGCGCGCGACCCGGCGCCACCTGCCAGACCTGCGCGCCGATCACGCGCCCTCCGCGATCGGTGACGAGCCGCCGGATGCTTGCGTGGCACAAGGTGTCGATGAACGGCTGCGCTTCAACGGCACGGCGCAGCGTGTCGTACAGCACACGTCCCGACATGCCGTCGCCGACTACACGGTGTCCGCGCGGCGCGGGCGTGTGTTCGCGCACGGCGTCGCCCACGGCCTCGTTGCCGGAGTAGTAGAGGTAGTAGCGATTCTGCGGATACGAGGTCTTGCGCGGTGGCACTGACGCGGCGAAGCGCACGCCGAACCGTTCGAGCCAGCGCAGCATATCGACGCTACCTTCGCAAAAGCGCGCGAGCGTCGCGGCGGATACCGCGTCGCCGATCTCCTGCTGCAGGTACGCGAACATCGCCTCCGGTGTGTCGTCGTAGCCTGCTTCGGTCTGATAGCGCGTGCCGCCGCCCGCATAAACCACGCCGCCGCTTTTGGCGCTCGCGCCGCCGCCCTCGAAGCGCTCGACGATACGCACCTTCGCGCCCGCAGCCGCTGCTTCCAGCGCGGCGCACGCACCCGCCGCGCCGAAGCCCGCGACCAGCACGCCGCAGACATCATCCCAGCGCATGCGCGCGGGATCGTCGACGACGAGCGGCGCATCCACCGGCGTCGCGAAGTCCTGTTGTGCGGACGATGAGTCGTGCATGTCGCGGCGCGCCTCGCTCAAGCCGTCACGCAGCGCGCGGGCGCCGTGGCGGTCGTGTAAACACCATCCACGTACACGAGCGGATCGACCTCGCCGCTGATCAGCACCTGTTCGACGCGGCCGATAAAGATCGCGTGCGTGCCATAGTCGAAGCGGCCATCCTGCGTGCAGATCAGACTGGCCTGCGCATCGAGCAGAAACGGCACGCCCTGCGCCGAGCTTTGCCAGTTGCCGGTGGTGAAGCGCTCCTCACCCTTCAGGCGGCCGCTGCAATCGATCGCGATATGCTGATGCTGCGCCGACAGCACGTTCACGCAGAATGGCATGCCCTGATCGAGCGGCGGAAAGATCGACGAGTTGCGGTTGATGCAGATCAGCAGCGAAGGCGGCTCGGTCGACAGCGAATCGACCGCGGTGGCCGACATCGAATAGCGCCGCTCGCCGTCGCTGCAACTGATGATGGCGACCGAGCGCGCGAGACGGCGCATCGCCAGCAACATGTCCGCGCGCAGCGGGTGAGAGTTGAGATCGGTCATGGTGTGACTCCGCGAAATTCGCTGGTTGAAGCACGGGCGCTGTCCGATGCAACGGGCTTGGCGTCGGCGAGATGATTGGCGTCGGCGAGATGATTGGCGGCGATGTAGCCGAAGGTCATCGCCGGGCCGAGTGTCGAGCCCGCGCCCGGATAGCTCACGCCCATCATCGAGGCGCTGGTGTTGCCGATCGCGTAGAGGCCGGCAATCGGCGAGCCGTCCTCGCGCAGCACGCGGGCCGACGCGTCAGTCAACAGCCCGCCCTTCGTTCCGATGTCGCCCGCGTCGATCCGCACCGCGTAGAACGGGCCGGTTTCGAGTGGCGCGAGACACGGGTTCGGTTTGACGCCCGGGTCGCCGTAGTAGATGTCGAACGCGTTGCCGCCTTTGCCGAATTCTTCGTCCACGCCACTCGCGGCATAGCGGTTCATCTTCGCCACTGTGTCGCGCAGGCCTTGCGCATCCACGCCGATTTGCGCGGCCAATGCATCTAGCGACTCTGCCTTGTAAAGCAGCGGACGAAACGGCGCGGGAATGCGCGAGTCGGGCATCATCGCGCCGGGCATAATCGGTCCGCACGGATACTGATGACGGAACCGCGCGTCGAACACCATCCACGCCGGCACGCTGGCGCCCGTCTGCGCATGGTCGCGGTACATCGCCGGGACGAACTCCGAATATGGCGCCGCTTCGTTGACGAAGCGCTTGCCGAGTCCGTTGACGACCACGCATCCGGGCAGATTGCGCTCCACGAACAGCGCGCGCTGCTTTTCCTCATGATCGACGTGCACGGTCGGCGCGCCCCAGACGTGCTCCATCAACGCGACACGGGCGCCAAGTTGCATGCCGGCGGCGATCGCGTCGCCCGTATTGTGCGGCGGCGTCGCGCTCCATTGCGCTTGCGTTGGACGCGGCAGAAAGCGCTCGCGCATCGCCTGATTCCGTTCGAAGCCGCCGGCCGCGAGGATCACGCCGCGCTTGGCTAGCACGCGCACGCGCTGGCCGCCGTATTCAACCTGCACGCCCGTCACGCGGCCGTCGGTTTCAAGCAGTTCACGCATGGGCGAGTTCAGCCACAACGGCACGTCGCGATCGAGCAAGGCGCGGCGCAAACCGCCCGCGAGCGCATTGCCGAGCGTAAGCCGCCGATCGCGCCGCGAGTGAAAACGCGCACGCCAATCGAACCAGTAGCGGCCGAATTGCCTCAACGCGAGGCCCATATAACCGGGCGCTTTCGACAACAGCACATGCGCTTCTTTCGACGTCACCGCCACGCGGCCGCCGATCAGCGTGCCCGGTGAAGGCAAGCGCAGCCGCGCGAATTCCGCGCCGAGCGACGCGCCATCCACCGGCAATGGATCGAGCGCGCGATAGCCCGGCATCGAGCCCGGCAGATGCTGAAAGTAGTCTGCGTATTTCGGCAACGACTCATAACGCACCGGCGTATTCGCTTCGACATAGCGCAGCATTTCCGGCGCGACGTCGAGGTACGCGTCCAGTCTGTCCGTTGCGGTCACGCCTTTCGTGCAGGCATCGAGATAGGTGCGCGCCGCTTCACGCGTGTCGGTTGCGCCGAGTTCGTCGATATGGTGATTGCACGGAATCCAGATACCCCCGCCCGACACCGCCGATGTACCGCCGTACACCTCGCTCTTTTCGATCACCACCGCGCTGAGGCCACGGTCAGCCGCGCGGCATGCGGCCAGCATGCCACCCGCGCCGGAGCCGACCACCACCACGTCGAACACCCGCGTCTGCTGCGATTGCTGTTCGCTCATGAGCGCATCCGTCAGATGAAGAAATCGGTGTTCGGACGTCCCAGCATCACGGCGCCGAGATTCTGACCAAAGCGGTCGACGTTGTTCGCGTAGTGCGCGCGCGCCGCATGCAGATCGAGAAAACGCCGCACCAGCGGATTGCGGTTGTAGATGCCGTTGCCGCCCGCGTAGCGCAACAGCGCGTTGGCCGCCTGCGCGCAACGCTCCGCGACCTGCGCCGATTGATAGCGAAACAGCACGCGTCGTTCGATCGACACTTCAGGGCCGCCGTTAGCGGCTGTCATCAGTTCGGCGAAATTACGCTTGAGCAATAGCTTCATTTCGTCGAGCGCAACCGACGCGTTGGCGCAGGCCGTTTGCGCGCCTGTATCGTCGGCCGTCTTCGCGCCGCTGTTGGCGCTCACGCGCGTGGCGGCGTACGCGGTGAAATCGTCGAGCGCGCCTTGCAATGCGCCGATGCAAGCCGTGCACACCGCGCGCACGAATATCTGTGCAAACGGCAGATGAAACAGCGGTGCGTCGTTGAGCGCGAGGCCGGGGCTCGTGCCCATCATCCCGTCGATGGCTTTATGCGTGCGGTAGTCCGGCACGAATGCGTCGTTCACCACGATGTCGTGGCTGCCGGTCGCGCGCAAGCCGAGCACGTCCCAATCCTGCTGGATCGTGTAGCTGCTCTTCGGCAGCAGAAAGGTGCGATATTCCGGCGGCTCGCCGTCTTTGGCCGGTGGCACCAGCGCGCCGAGAAAAACCCAGTCGCACAGTTCGCTGCCGCTCGAAAACTTCCAATGGCCCGACAGGCGGAAGCCGCCTGAAACCGGCGTCACACGTCCCACTGGCATATAGGTGGATGCAATCAGCGTGCTTTGATCCTTGCCCCACACATCTTCTTGCGCGCGTTCGTCGAACAACGCGAGCTGCCAGTTGTGCACACCGACCACGCCGTACACCCAGGCGCTCGACATGCAACCGCGCGCCACCGCCATCTGAATCTCGAAGAAAGTTTGCGGGTCGAGTTCGTAGCCGCCATAGCGTTTCGGCTGCAATACCTTGAACAGTCCGGCTGCCTGAAAATCGGCCACTGTTTCGGCGGGAATGCGCCCGTTAGCCTCGGCTTGCGCGGCGCGGCCGGCCAACACCGGCGCGAGCGCTTCGGCGCGGGCGATCAGTTCGGCGGCAAGGGCGTTCGAGTCGTTGTCGCGATGCACGGCTGTCTCCTAGGTCGACGCGAGAGGTTTCGCGCTTGTTCTGTTGGGTTCATCTTCGAGGCGCAGCGGCCGCGTCGCATCGTCTGAAGGGACTAGCGACGCGCCGGTTCAGACGTCAGCGCCGTTACGCCACGGCTTGCGCCTTCTGCTTGCCCGCCTTCACGCGGTTGAAATATGGAATCACGTGCTCGCCGATATTGCGGATCGTTTCGAGCTGCGCTTCCTGCGGCACAGTGCCCATCTGGCAAAGGAACAACACTTCGTCCACGCCCGCTTCCATCAAGCGGCCCACGTAGCCGATGCAGTCGTCCACCGTGCCGTACGCGTGGTTGGGGTTCATCATCGAAAGGGCCGGGTCGCTGAAATCCACCATCACCTCTTCCGAAGCGAAGCGCGAACGGATCACCATTTCGCCGGTATTGCCCTTCACGAGATCGTCGCCCCAACTCGACGGATCAGGACGCTCGCCGCCCGTGTACCAATACGCGAGCGACTCCATGAAATAGCGCTGCCCACGAATGCCGATCTTGCGCGCCTGCTGGCCATCGCTCATCACCACGGTCGGGCACAGCGCGGCCAGATGTTGGGTCGGACGAAAGCCGACCTGGTCCTCGGGCTTGCGCGTTGCCCAGGCTTCGCGATAGATCGCGTTCTTCTTCGCCACTTCATCCGGGCCGCCGAAACCGAGCACCAGTGCGCCGAGGCCGCGTTGTCCGGCGCGCAGCAGGCCGTCGTTGTTGGTGCACGCCATGTACATCGGCGGATGCGGGTCCTGGAACGGCTTTGGGTGAATCGGTCGCTTAGGAATCTTGATGTATTTGCCGTCGTGCTCGATCTCGTCCTGCACGAACATCTTCGGCACCAGGTACATGGATTCGTCGATCATCGGCTGCAGCTCGGCGAGGTCGTAGCCAAACGCGCCGGCTTCCTGCTGGCTGCCGCCCTTGCCGACGCCGAAATGCACGCGGCCGCCGGACAGGATGTCGAGCAGCGCGACGCGCTCCGCCACCTTGATCGGATGGTTCATCGCGGGCGGCAGGCAGATCACGCCGTGGCCGAGACCGATGCGGGTCGTGCGTCCCGCCAGATACGCGAGAAAGGTTTCCGGCGCGCTCATGTGCGCGTAGTTGGTCAGCGACGTGTGTTCGACGCACCATACGGTATCGAAACCCATCTGCTCGGCGAGGAGCGCCTGCTCGACGGTCTCCTTGAATACCCGGTGATCGCCTTCCCGCGAAGCGTCCGTGGTCTGGGCTTCGTAGATCAGAGAAAACTTCATTGCGTGCGTCTCCATGAATTTTGGACTGTGCTGAAACGGGCGGTCCGCCCGCGATCCGGCGATGAACCTCGCCAGGATCGTGACGGTCCACGCAATGGAGTTTCAGATCGCGCGTGCTTGCCGGCATCGTCTATTTGGATTAACGGCGTGTGCTTTGACGTAGACGCTTTGGTCGAAAGCGTTTCGCGCCGGTTTTTCGCATCCGGGCTAGTCCAATTGGACCTCGTGCGGCGCGCGTGCGTAGCGCACGATCGAATCGCTATGCAACGACGATGCAACGATGCTCAACCGATGGGAGTGCAATGCAATGAAGGCTTCGATGATGCTGTACCCGGTCGATACGATCGACGCGGCGCTGCCGCTCTTTGTCGACGGGTTGGGACTGGCGGTGCGATTCCGCGACGGCGAGCGCTATTGCGCGCTCGATGGCGGCGCACTGACGGTGGCGCTGGTGGCGGGCGAGGAAAGGATCGTCGAACGCGCGGCGCTGGTGTTTCGCGTGGACGAAAACGACGACCTGTATGCGGCAATGGCGCGCGTCGTGGCGGCCGGCGCTTCAGTGCGGGTGCCGGTGCAGCAAGGTCCGCACGAATGGCGCGCGGTGCTGGAGGACAGACACGGCGCGTTGCTGGTGTTGTCGCAGAAGCGCGTGGATTGATACGCGCTTGAGACATTGGAGCGCCCGTCGCGCGTGAGAGAAGCGCAGCGGGCTTCCAATCGCTAAAGCACTAACCGAGCGGCACCACGCTGCCCAGCAGAATCCGCACCAGCGTCGCCTGACGCGTCACACCTGTCTTCGAAAAAATCGCCCGCAAATGCGCGCGCGCGGTGTTCTTGCTGATGCCCAGTTCGTCGGCGGCTTCTTCCAGCGTCAAGCCGTTGGTCAGGAGCAACGCAAGCGACGTCTCCGCCGGCGTGAGATCGAACAGCTTGCGCACGATCTCCTGCGAACCCTGCGACTTGCGATCCGGATCGCGCAGAAACAGCACGGTCGCCGGGCGGCGCTTGTTGTCCTCCGACCAGTCCGAGAGCGGAATCGTGCGCACCAGCACGCCGAGTCTCGGCTTGTCGCAACCGCGTGTGATCGGCATGGCTTCGACGATCGGCGCGGCGGTGCCGAAATGGCCCATCAAGGCATGACGCACGAGGCGCTGCAGATTGCGGTTCTCCTGAGCGTCGGTGGCCTCGACATGGCCATGCACGATACGCAACCCGTTGGCCTGCGCGAGAATTTCATCGGCCACGCTGTTGGTGCGCATGATGGCCCCACTCTCGTCGAGCGTGACCGTGCCCACCAGCATCCGGTCGATTGCGCTCGCATACAGCGTGCGTTCCGATTCGACGATATCCAGCCGCGAGTGCAGCTCGACCGCGCGCCGCAAATGCGGCAGCAGGAGCGCGCAAAAAGCCTTGTCGCGTGCGGAAAAATGCGTCGCGTCATGACTGCGGCACACGCGAAAACGGCATTCCACGCCGGACTCCGTGCGCAGATCCGCGCCCATGATGTAGCGGATATCGGCTGGTTTCAGGAACTGCTTGTACAGCTCGCTGGTGAGCCAGCCGGTGTCGCCGAAAACTTCGTCGACCGTGACCACGCGATCGGCGGGCAAGCCGACGAACGGGTCGAGCGAATAGTAGTAGTTGTTGTACGACGCTTCGCCCGGCACGCCCGGCCCGGTTTCCGAAGCATGCACCATCAGGCCGCGCCGGTCGCTCGAAGGCGAACGCAGAATCAGCGTCGCGTAGCTCGCGCCGAGCGAGGTGCGGATCAGCTCGAGCGCACTGGCCCACGGCGTGGCTTCGAGCGGGCCCTGATAAATACGCGCGGCAAGTTCACTGAACTGCGCCACGCTCATGTCCGCGAGTTCGCCCGCGGACTGGCCCTCTTCAGGGGCCCATTTTGTCTCCATCAACACGCTCCGTCCTCCATGCGACTTTGCATCGCGACGCCAAGCTTACGGGGCGCTCCGGCTGTCGGCATCGGTGGAACTACTTAGCTGAGGGAAGTTTCGCTGAGCGTGCAAATGAACTCTCGTCCAATCGGACGATGTCCTTGTCACGGCGCCGCGCTTCAATGCAACCAGTGCTTACAGGCGTGGCCGTTCGCTCGCCGCGTGGCCCGCGCTCGCTGTGCAGTACCCGGTATTGCCGCTTTCATAACAGCCCTCTCAGGAGACCCGATGGCGCTCGATCCCCAGGCGCAGGCCGTGCTTGCCGCCTTCGCCGACATGCCCGCGCTCGACTTCACACAACTCAGCGCGCCCGCTTACCGCGCGATGATCGCTGCGGGCGGCGCTTTTGCACCTGGCGATAAGGTCGCGGTGGAAGAAGACTTGCTGATTCCCACGGCGAACGGTTCGATTGCCGCGCGTCTTTATCGGCCTCTACAGGCGGCCGCAAATGGCGGCGTCGATCGCGACGTATTGTTGCCGCTCACCGTGTTTTTTCACGGCGGCGGCTTCGTAGCCTGCGGGCTCGATACGCACGCGAACCTGTGCCGATGCCTCGCGCAACGGGCGCAAACCGTGGTGCTCTCGGTCGATTACCGGCTCGCGCCCGAAGCGCGCTTCCCGGCAGCCGCGCACGATGCGCTCGACGCCGTGCGCTGGGCCGCCGCCAATGCAGCCGATCTGCGCGTGCGCGCTGGTACGCTGGCTGTCGCCGGCGACAGCGCGGGCGGTAATCTCGCCGCGGTGGCAGCGCAACAGTTGCGTCATAGCGGAGTGAATATCGCGCACCAGTTGCTGCTTTATCCGGTGGTGGACTGCGCAACGGAACATCCGTCATATGAATCGATGGGTATTGGCTACTTCCTGGGCGCGGATCAGATGCGCTGGTTCAAGGACCAGTATTTCGACAACGGCGCCGATCGCGCGAATTCGCTCGCCAGTCCGCTCGCCGCAGCCGATCTGAGCGGCGTGGCGAGCGCCACCATTATCAGCGCCGAGTACGACCCGCTACGCGACGAAGCCGAACACTACGCGCAACGGCTCGCACAAGCCGGCGTGCTGACCACTCACATGCGCTGGCCTGGCCAGATGCATGGGTTTGCCAGCCTGCTCGGCGTGCTCGACGCCGCCGATCACGCAATCACTGCAGCCGCGCGCGCGTTGTATTACGCGCTGCATGTCGAGCCTTTCGTACTTCGTTGATCCGACCTGACATGACAGCATTGATTCGCCTCGCGGCCGAAGACGGCATCGCGACGCTCACGTTCGACCGCCCCGACGCCTTGAACGCTCTGAATGAAGCAATGGCGGCCGAACTGAACGCCAAGCTCACGCGCCTCGCCCATCACGACGAAATCCGCGCCATCGTCCTCACCGGCACCGGCAACGCCTTCATGGCGGGCGGCGATCTACAGGCCATGCGCGCCGCCCTCGATGCCCAACCGGCGGCCCGCGACCGCGCGATCGGCAAACTGGTGCGGCTCGCGCAAACCGTGGTCGAGACCATCACGAGTTCGCGCAAGCCCGTGATTGCCAGCATCAACGGCGCGGTCGCGGGCTTTGGTTTGAGCCTCGTGGCGGCCTGCGATCTGGCAATCGCGGCGCAACGCGCTACGTTCAAGTCGGCTTATGGCCGCATCGGCACCTCCCCGGACGGCGGCGCCACGTATATGCTGCCTCGCGCGCTCGGCGCGAGGCAAGCCGCACAGTGGCTGTATCTCGACGAACCTCACACAGCCGATGAAGCGCTGCGTGCCGGGCTCGTCAACTGGGTCGTAGCGGACGACGAACTCGTCACGGCCACACGCTCGCTGCTCAAACGCATGGGCGCGCTCGCGCCGGATGCCTTCGCACACACCAAAGATCTGTTGCTGCACGCGCCGCAGCGTAGCCTCGGCGAGCACCTGTACGCGGAACAGCGCAGCTTCCTGCACTGCACGGCCGGCGACGACTTCCGCGAAGGCATCGACGCGTTTTTCGGCAGACGCCCCCCCGTTTTCGGCTCCGGCGCACGCTGATGCCGTTTGTGTTCTTCACCCCGCACGGATCACCACGATGAAACTCGCCACCACCGACGAAATCGTCGCCGAACTGAAAGCCGGCCGCATGATCATTCTGGTCGACGAGGAAGATCGCGAGAACGAAGGCGATCTGCTGATCGCCGCCGATCACGTCACGCCCGAGGCGATCAATTTCATGGCGCGCTTCGGACGCGGCCTCGTGTGCCTGACGTTGAGCGCCGAACATTGCGAGCGGCTCAAGCTCACGCCGATGGCGCAACGGAACGGCACGCAATACGGCACCGCGTTCACCGTCAGCATCGAGGCCGCGCAAGGTGTGACCACCGGCATCTCCGCCGCCGACCGCGCGCACACGATTCGCACCGCGATTCACGCCGACGTGCGCGCCGAGCATCTGGTGCAGCCCGGTCATGTGTTCCCGATTGCCGCGCGCGCGGGCGGCGTGCTCGTGCGAGCCGGACACACCGAGGCGGGGTGCGATCTCACCGCGCTCGCCGGCCTCACGCCCGCCGCCGTGATCTGCGAGATCATGAACGACGACGGCACCATGGCGCGCCTGCCGCAACTGATCGAATTCGCCGAACTCCACAAACTGAAGATCGGCACCATCGCCGATCTGATCCACTATCGCAGCATCAACGAATCGCTCGTGGAGCGTGTTGGCGAGCGGCCGCTGCACACGCCGTGGGGACCGTTCCGCGCGATCCAGTATCGCGACACCGTGCGCGCTTCCACGCATCTCGCGCTGGTGCGCGGCAACCCGCTGCCCGAAGTGCCTGTGTTGACCCGCGTGCATGAATGTTTCTCGTTGCTCGATCTGCTCGATGCCGAGCCGTCCGCGCATTCGTGGCCGCTGCACGCGGCATTGCAAAAAATCGACGCGGCCGGATGCGGCGTGGCGGTGCTGCTCGATTGCGACATGCTTACCGACGCGAGCCGCAGTGCGCCGGGCGCAACCACTCGCAAAGATGGCCGCCTGTCGGGCATCGGCTCGCAGATTCTGCGCGACCTCGGCGTGCGCAGACTGAACGTGCTGTCGAGTCCATTCAGACTGCCGGCGCTTTCGGGCCACGACCTGGAAATCATGGCGTTCATTCCGCTGGGCGAAGCAGATCTCGACAATCCGCATGCGTTCGAATCCACGCCACGAAAGGTCGGCGTTCGTCACTCTTTCGCGCCGACAGAGGCAGGCACTCGCAACGCTTCGTCCGAACTCCACCCTACTTCCTGCTGACTCCACCATGACTGCACGGATACAACCCTACGTCGCCCTCGTCACCGGCGCGTCGCGCGGCGCGGGCAAAGGCATCGCCCTCGCGCTCGCGGCAACCGGCGCAACCGTCTACGTGACCGGGCGCACCCAACGCGAAGGCGACGCGCCGTTGCCCGGCACGGTGCACGCGACGGCAATCGAAATCGACAAACTGGGCGGCAAAGGCATCGCCCTGACCTGTGATCATGCCGACGACCAGCAAGTCGCCGAAGTCTTCGAACACATTCGCCATGCCAGCGGGCAGTTGGATGTTCTCGTCAACAACGCCACCACGTTGCACGATGAGCTGATCCGCCCCGCGCCGTTCTGGGAGAAGCCGCTCGAACTCGTCGACATTCTCGACGTCGGCTTGCGATCCGCTTATGTGGCGAGCTGGCATGCCGCGCAAATGATGGCCGCGCAGGGCAGCGGCTTGATCGCATTCACGTCGTCGTTCGGCGCGAGTTGCTATATGCACGGCGCGGCCTATGGCGCTCAGAAAGCGGGCGTCGATAAATTCGCCAAGGATATGGCCGTCGATCTGAAACCGTATGGCGTAGCCGCGGTATCGATCTGGATGGGCATGTTGCAAACGGAGCGCACCGCACGCGTGATCGCCGCGCATCCCGAGCAATATGCCGGGTTCAGCGAACTGGCGGAGACGCCGCAATTCACCGGGCGTCTGATCGACGCACTGTATCGCGATCCGCAACGGATGCAGAGGTCGGGCATGGTGCTGGTCGGCGCTGAGCTGGCTCACGAGTACGCCATCACCGAACTCGATGGACGGCAGCCGCCGTCGCATCGTGAAGCATTGGGCGGCCCGGTGCAGGCGCATCCGGCTATCGTTGCGTGATACATTGCCTTGGGCATATGCAGCGAGGTTCGATAGTGTCCATGCAAGCGCGGCATCGAACCAGGCCTCGTTGCGCTAGACACCGCTCACCACCATCGCGAACACGACCGCCGCGCCGCCTACCGCGCCGAGGAAGGTGAAGCATTGCTCGTCCGCGCCTGAATGGCGCGCCCACACCCGGCCTGCCAGCGCGGCCAGTCCGGTGATGCCGAGAAACAACGACAACGACGAGCCCGCCGTGCAAACCATGCCGGGAAATTCGTCGCTCCATGCGCACGCGTATAACTGCCGCACCGACACGCCAATCACGCCGATCGCCACCAGCAAACCGGCTACCAATCCATCGCGCTGAATTCTCGCTTTCATTTTGCCGCCCTCCTGCCTCATGCCTGTCTCCGTGCCTGTCCATGCTCGCGGCCTGAACGCCTGCCGCACGGCGCTTTTTCCGCAATACGGCGCGCCACGTTCGAGGCTGCGCCGCTTGCCGGCTCATACGGACATTGACGGTGATTCGGCGCGCGCGGGCATCGTCCGGACGGACTAAGGGGGATTGCGGAGGAAGTAAAACGAGGTTGCGCACGTGACGGCGCGCGCCGTCACGTCGGATCAACGCAGTAAGATCGACGTGGTGACGACTTTCACAAGACTTGTGGCTTACCCGTGGCCCAGGTGCCGATGATCTCTTCGATTGCGCGGGCCGCGCAAAGCAACGCCGCCTCGCCACGCGGCTTGCCGACGATCTGAATACCGACAGGCAGCCCGCTCGCGCTCATGCCGCACGGAATCGCGATGACCGGCATGCCGGTGAGCGTCAGCGCATAGGTGATGGCGAGCCAGTCGATGTAGGTCTCGAAGTGCTGGCCGACCGCGTCGCGGATATCGCGGGCTTCGACCGGGAATGGCAGCACGATCGAGGCCGGACAGATCAGCACGTCGTGGCGTTGCAACAGCGCATTCAGCTTGTAGAAGAGTTCCGCGCGCGTGCGCTGCGCCGAGCGCATCGCGCGGTTCTCCAACTGCAGACCGAACTCGATATTCCAGATCACGTTGGGATTCAGCACGTCGCGGTGCTGCGCCAGCACGTCTTCGTAGTTCGTCGCGTAGGCAATGCCGCGCAGTGTGTGGAACGCCTGCGTCGCCGCGCTCAGGTCGAGATCGCTTTCCTCGACGCTGACGCCATCCGTCGACAGCCGTTCCATTGTCTTGCGGCAGATCGCCAGAATTTCCGGCTCGACGGTGGCGATGCCGAGCCCTTTGCTGAACGCGACGCGCGCTGGGCGCTGTGGCCGGCGCGCATGGTCGAGGAACGAGGTCGCCGGCTCACGCAGCGACAACGGCGCGCCGTCGACTTCGCCGCACATCGCGTCGAGCAGCAGCGCCGCGTCGGTGACGTTGCGCGCCATCGGGCCGTGAATGCCGAGCGTGTCGTAGGGATTGGCGAGCGGTCCGTACGAGACGCGGCCCGGCGACGGGCGCATGCCGACCACGCCGCAGAACGCGGAAGGCGTACGCAGCGAACCCGCCAGATCGGAGCCCTGCGCGACCCACGCGGTGCCCGACGCGAGCGCGGCCGCCGCGCCGCCGGACGAACCGCCCGCTGAAAGCGCCGGGTTCCACGGATTGCGCGTCACGCCGAACACGCTGTTATACGTATGTCCGCCGGAGCCGAACTCCGGCGTGTTGGATTTTGCGTAGACCACGCCGCCGCGTGCTTCGAGCAAGGTCACGCCGGCGTCCGACGTTGCCGGCACGCGGTCGCGATAGACCAGCGAACCGCGCGTGGTGCGCACGCCCGCCACGTCGGTCAGATCCTTGATCGGCACGGGCAAGCCGCACAACAGGCCGCGCTCGGCCACGGGCTTTTTCAGCAGCGCATCGGCATGAGCGTGGGCGCGCTCGAAACACAGCGTGGGCAGCGCGTTGACCTGCGGCTCGACGCGCGCCACCTGCGCGGCGAGCGTGTCGAGCAGGTCGTGCGGACTCACCGCTTCCTCGCGCAACAGATCGACGACTTCGCACGCGCTACGCTCAATCAGACTGAGATCGACGGACATAATGGCTATCGGCTCCATGTTAGTGGTGTCCGAGAGTTTCGCATGACGAGCAGGCTATCAGGACTTGAGCCGATAACCCGTCTTGAAGATCCATGCAACGATCAACAGAAACACCGCCAGAAAAAGCGCGGTCATACCGAGGCTCACCTCGACATTCACGTCGGCGAGACCATAGAAGCTCCAGCGAAAGCCGCTAACCAGATAGACGATCGGATTGAACAGCGTCACGACCTTCCAGAACGGCGGCAACATATTGACCGCATAGAAACTGCCGCCCAGAAAAGTCAGCGGCGTGATGATCAGGAGCGGCACGAGCTGCAACTTCTCGAAGCTATCCGCCCAGATGCCGATAATGAAACCGAGCAGACTGAATGTGACCGCCGTGAGCACGAGAAACAGGATCATCCAGAACGGATGCTGCACTTGCAGCGGCACGAACAGGCCCGCGGTCGCGAGAATGATCAGCCCGAGCAGAATCGATTTGGTGGCCGCCGCGCCCACATAACTCACGACGATTTCCAGATACGACACCGGCGCCGAGAGCAACTCGTAAATCGTGCCGGTAAAGCGCGGAAAGTAAATCCCGAACGACGCATTCGAAATGCTTTGCGACAACAGCGACAGCATGATCAAACCCGGCACGATGAACGCGCCGTAACTGATGCCGTCGACTTCCTTGATGCGCGAACCGATCGCCGCGCCGAACACGACGAAGTAAAGCGAAGTCGAAATCACCGGCGCGATGATACTTTGCATCAGCGTGCGCCAGGTGCGCGCCATCTCGAACTTGTAGATCGCGCGAATCGCGTAGATGTTCATTGGTTACCTCGGAGCAGACTGACGAAGATGTCTTCGAGCGAACTTTGCGTGGTGTGCAGGTCCTTGAAGCGGATGCCGGCGTCATCGAGCGCCTTGAGCAGCGCGATGATGTCGGTGCGTCCGCCCTCGCCTTCGTAGGTGTAGATCAGCTCGTTGCCGCCCTTCGCGACGTCGAGCCCGTAGCCCGCGAGCGAGGCCGGCACTTGCGCGAGCGGGCTTTCCAGTTGCAGCGTCAACTGCTTCTTGCCGAGCTTGCGCATCAACTCCGTTTTCTCTTCGACCAGCATGATTTCACCGCCGCTGATCACGCCGATGCGGTCGGCCATTTCCTCCGCCTCGTCGATATAGTGCGTGGTGAGGATGATCGTCACACCGCTTGCGGCGAGCGAGCGCACCAGCTTCCACATATCGCGGCGCAATTCCACGTCCACACCGGCGGTCGGTTCGTCGAGGAACAGCACACGCGGTTCGTGCGAGAGCGCCTTGGCGATCAGCACGCGCCGTTTCATGCCGCCCGAGAGCGTGATGATCTTGCTGTCGCGCTTTTCCCACAGCGACAGGTCGCGCAACACCTTTTCGACGTAGGCCGGGTTTTTCGGCTTGCCGAACAGGCCACGGCTGAACGAGACGGTCGCCCAAACGGTTTCGAAGGAGTCGGTGGTCAACTCCTGCGGCACGAGGCCGATCAGCGAACGCGCGCCGCGATAGTCGGTCGCGATGTCGCGCCCGTCCACCGTCACGCTGCCGGCGCTAGCGTTGACAATGCCGCAGATGATGCTGATGAGCGTGGTTTTGCCCGCGCCGTTCGGCCCGAGCAAAGCGAAGATTTCCCCGCGGTTGATCGCCAGATTGATGTTTTTAAGGGCATGAAAACCAGTGGCATAGGTTTTCGACAAGTTCGTGACCGAGACGATTGGCTGCATGGAATCGACGATGGCAGACACCGTTGTTTGATTAGAGGGAGCGATGTTAAAGCGCAATCGCACCCGCAATGTAAAGGAAAGTGGGAAAGCGTGCAGCGTATCGCGGCAGTGCGCCGGGAAAGCGTAGGGCCGGGTCTGGGCACGAGGCGCGCCGTGGCGGCGTGGCGAAGCGCGCAAGCCGCCAGCTTTCGCTGCAGTGCAAAATAGTTCGGCTTCCAAATCGGTTTGGTCACGCGACGCCGGGAACGCCTCATGCTCGATGCCCAGCATGCTGCCGCGTCCGTCCCGGTCGAGCGAAAGGCTTACGCGAGGCACACCGCTTGCGCGGTCCATTACATGTGAGCGACAAGCGCTTGCGTAACATCAAACCGGCTCTATGGAGGTTGAACCATGAAACGCATTACCAGGACTATTTTTGCTTCGGCGCTCGTGATGGCTTTGTCGGGCGGCGCGTATGCGCAAGCCGGCGGTGGCGCCGGCGGTGCGGGTGGTGGCGCCGGCGGTGGCGGCACCGGTGTCGGTGCGGGCGGCGGCACGACCGGCGGCGCGGGTGGGACTGCCACACCGGGCGTGGGCGGCGGGTCGATGAAGAACCCGGGCGAGTCGGGCTACGGCTCGCCGGGTGTGACCGGCACCGGCGGCGGTATGGGCACCGGCACTGGGGCAACACCCAATAGCCCGTCGATGAACCGCTCGAACAGCGGCATGAGCAATGGCCTGAATAAAGGCACGAACAAAGGCATGAGCAACGGGACCGGCAATGGCATGAACAACGGTGCCGGCGGTACGATGCAGAACGGCCAGTAAAACAGGCTTTATTGGATTGACTGGTTCAGTTTCGACCGGGGCGGCGGCTTATGCAAGGCATCGCCGCCCTCTTTTTGAAGCGCAGATCACGCACGCGAGTCATTCCCCTCGCGAGGCATTTTTTCAAGAAGTGCCGCTCACGGCTCCGCGCAAACAAAACTACTGGCCTGATTCACATTGCCCTTGCCGATGTAGCGCGGAAACAGCGGATAGCGGCACAGCGGACGTGAGCGCCCGTTGGTCGCCGCCGCAATATCGGTTGCCGTCAAGGTCTCGGGCGATGTCCCCCGCGTCACCCAGTTATCGAGCGCACCCAGCAGATCGACCGACGGAATGAACACGCCGCTGCCGTGCTGAAATCCCGGCACCATGTACAAGCGCATGAAACTATTGACCTGGTCGATGCCGAACCGGTCGACCAGTTTGTCGTAATAGGCGATGGTCTGGTTCGGGCTGATGACTTCGTCGGCGAGGCCTTGCAGCGTGATGAGCTTGCCGCCGCGCGCGATATAGCGTGTGAGGTCGGGGTTCATCGCACCGATCGTCTGCGACAGCGCGATGAGTTGCGCGCGATATTTGCCGGGGTGTTGCGGGTCGAACCTGAGCGAGTCGAAGCCGGCGTCCCGTGCGACGAAGTAGCGGATATAGCCGTCGCCTTGCGCGAACAGGTAGCCATTGGCGAAGAAAGTCGGCACCTGCAGGCGCTCCGGCTGATGCGCAAGGCCGAGCAACCCGGTCAGATGCGTGCCCTGAAAAACGTTGTAGCCGCGGTAGCCGTCGACATCCCATGCCAGACGGTAGGGCAACGAGAGCCCGTCGCGCATTACGAGCAAGGTGGAAAGCTGCGCGTTCGTCAGGCATTCATCGTGCGACGGCGTGCGTCCGCCGCAGCGCAGCGAATCGATGATCTCGGCCTCGCGCTCACGGCACGCGGCGACATCGCTGACAATGCCGTCCGCCGCGCCGTCGAGCCGGTCGCACGCGGCGAGCGTGCGTTGATAGACGTGTTCGAGCAGCATCGGTGGAATGTAGCCGCCGGGCGTGCCGTATTCCGCTTGCCCGAGTTTCACGCCCAGCAGGCGCACGCCCGTAAAATTGAGCGCGGGCGAATTGGCGATCACACCGTCGTAGTCGTCGGGATAGCGCTGCATCACCGTGTAGCCTTCGCGGCCGCCGGTCGAGCCGCCTGCAAAATACATGCGCTGCGGCGGCCGGCCGTACGCACGGACAATCAGCGCAAGCGCGGCATCGTGCGTTTTCTTCAAATGCGCAAAGCCGAAGTTGGTGACCGCCTCGTCGACGAGGCCGAACACCGCGACCGATGAATCGCCGACATGCCCCGAGTCGTCGCCGAACGTCGCGTAGCCTTGCGCGAGCGGCGCGCGGTTCGGCGAGAACGGCATCACGCCTGTGCCGCTCACCACCACGCCGTTATATCCGCCGCCGCCGATCTGCAGCGCGCGGCCGTTCCAGCGGCGCGGCAGATTCAGATCGAAACGGATATCGGGCGTGGTGGCGTTGAACCCTTTGATGCGGCCGGTGATGCGGCAATACTCGCCGCCTTGCTGATTGCCGGGCGCGGTGGCGCTCACCATCGCCGCGCTCTCGATCTGCACGCCGGCGGTCGGCAACGCGATGAGTTCCGGCTGCAGAACGGCGCCCGCCAATTCCGCGCAGCGCATGGCGAGGGGCGCTTCCTTGAGCGCGGCGAGCGCCGGGTGAGCGGCAAGCCACAATATCGCGCCAACAACGTGGATGACCGCGCGCGAATCTCGCGCGAGACGCGCACGGCGCCGGCGCGACCTCATCCGTAACCCGCGCCATTGGCGACCGCCGCCGACTTCTGCACTTTCCAGCCGTTCCAGCCGCGCGCGATCATCAGCACGGCGCCGATCGCGACGAGATCGCCGCCCAGTCCGATCAGCACGCCGCGAAAGCCATGAAACATATGCGGCGTCGCCGTATCGACGATCAGCGAAACCAGTGTGCCCGCAACAAAACACACGAGTCCCGTGCGACCGACGGTGACCACGGCAGGCAGCCGCCGCGCGAGCCACGCGATGCTGCCCATGCGCACGAACTGCGCGGCGAGCCAGGCGATGACGATGAAGTTGATCACGCGGTCAGGAGACAGATTCTGTTTAAACGCGCCGGGCAAAGGTTGCGTCAGCACGAAAAGTTTGACGACAGCGAACGCCAGCACGGCGACCACGGCGACTCGCGTGAACCAGCGCGCGGTACGGGTTGCGTGAAAGCGCTCGCTGATGGGCTGCACCCGGCAAACAATTCCGAGTACGAACATCAGTTGCCATGCAAACGGATTAAAAGCCCAGTCGGCCACGTCGTCAATGCTGAATAATTCGGCCAACGGCCGGGCCAGCGCCCAGATCAGCAAGCTCAGGCTTACCGCCGTGAGCGACGAACGCCGCGCCAGCGGCACCGCGAACGGCACGCTGAGCGCGAAGATCACGTACATGGGCAACACGCTCGACAGATAAGGCTGGCGCCGCAGCAGCATGATATCGAACGCTTCGCGTAGCGGTTGAACCGCGAAAGGCTGCCAGCCGGTCAGGTCGACCATGGGACGGTTCAGATTCAGCGTGGCGAGAATGGCGCCGGACAGCAGCGTCAATACCGCCGTCAACAGATAGGCACGGTAGATTTCCCAGCAGCGCCGCACGAAGCGCATCTTCGCCGCGGTCTCGCCGCGGCCCGCGAGCACCGCCGTGTACGCCGCCGCCGACGCATAGCCGCCGAGAAACACGAACACTTCCGCTGAATCGCACAACGCGTAGGCATGCAGCATCAGATGCGACAGCGCGCTGCCCGGAATGTGATCCAGCACGATGACGATCAGCACGACGCCGCGGAAGAAGTCCACTTCGATCGAACGCCCTCCAGGGGGACTTCCACCGGGGCGGCCGCGAAGGGTTTCCATTCAGGTTCTCGCAGGAGAGACGCACGCATGCAGCGCGTCGTGTTTCGTAGGAACACCGTGACAATAAAACGTTCCCAGCGAGCCTGCGCGGTCCGGCCGCGCGCGCTGACAACCCGCCTCTAATTTCAAATCGCGTGGCGGCGATTTGAAATTCCGTTGTCGGCATGCGGTAATACTGAGTCATCACGTCTTCAGTTCGCGGCAAGATTTGCGGCATTAATTCGCCCTCTGGGCATGCGCTCGGTAATCCGCGCGGAAAATAAATCGCTGGATGCGCTACGAGATTTTTTTTGCTTTTTTTCATCGTAGGATGGTTTCATGCACGCCCGCCGGAGCGCACGCGTTTCGCGCGATGCCACCTTTCGACGGCGGCCACTCATGTGGACCGGACACGCGGCCGGCCGATCCGCGATCGGCCGGCACGCCAAGCGTCATTGCGACGCCTTCTACTCGCCACGGCCGACCCGAGCGTCACCGATGCGCGCCGGTCCTTCCACTACCGCCCAGAACGGCTGCGCCGCGCGCGCCGCCTTCGCACTGGAAGACGACCACATGAACCACAGAATTGCCGGCTTCGACGGATTGCGCGCGATCGCAGTCCTGATGGTATTTTTTCAGCACCGCCTGTTCGGCGACATCGGCGAGATCGGTCATCTCGGCGTGTGGATCTTTTTCGCGCTGAGCGGTTTTCTGATCATCGGCATTCTTGCCGCGCAACGCACGCGCATTGAAAGCGGCGCCAGTCGATTCGGCGCTGAATTGAAGCGCTTTCTGTTTCGCCGCACCCTGCGCATTTTTCCGATTTACTACCTGATGCTGGTCGTGATGTGCGTGCTGATGCCATTCGGCATCGCGAGTCCCGAACTGGCGAGCGGCATGCCGTTTCATTTCGCCTATCTGTCGAATATCTGGATCGGCTCCGTGCTGCACTATTGGCCAGGGCGCTACTCGCATTTGTGGAGCCTTGCGATCGAAGAGCAGTTTTATCTCCTGTTCGCGCCGCTCCTGCTGCTGCTTGCCACACGCCGGCATCGCGCGGTGTGTCTCGCGATCGTCGCGGCCGGGCTCGGTTCGCTGCTCGCCATGCGCGCGGCGCACTGGCAGGAAATCACCATCTACACGCACCCGCTGACGAACTTCTGGTTGCTGGCGTTGGGCGGCATTGGCGGCTTGATGATCGCGGGGCAAACGAGCTGCTTGCGAGGCTGGCTCGGGCACGGAGTAACGCTCTTCGCGCTGAGTCTCGCGCTGGTGGGCTTCTGCGCGACCGAACCGATGTGGAGCGAGGTGGACAGCTCGCTGCTGTTCACCCTGGTCAGTGCTTCGTACGGCGTGTGCATCGCGGCGTTGGTGTGCTCGATTGCCTGCTGCCGCAACGCCGTCGTGATCGGCCTGCTGGAAACGGGCTGGCTGGTGAGCTTCGGGCGAATCAGCTATGGCTTTTACCTCTATCACAACCTGATCCCCGACCTGACTCGCAACCATCACGCCGCGGCGCTCTTCGGCGGCACGATGCCTGTGTGGGCGCACGTCGTTGGCATCGCCGGGTCGTTCGTCATTTCGCTCGGCATGGCGATGCTGTCGTGGCGCTTGATCGAAGAGCCGATCCTTCGTTTGAAGACGCGGCCTGCGCCGGCGGCGGCCACGACGCCCGCTTCCGCGTACACGCCGGCGCCAGCGCCCTCGCGGCGTGAGCGGGCGGAGCATTCGTCGAGGAACGAGAGCGCCGCATCGGACGCGGTCTGACGCCACCCGCGCATTACGTTTTGCCTGCATACGGCTCAAGCGAGAGCACGGTATCATGCGGCCTCACTGAGCCGGCTGCTTCGATCTTGCGTGACCCGCGGACACCGAACTGGCCGAACGATAACAACAAGCCACCGCCCGTGCGCTGTCCGGTCGATCCGACCCGCGCGGCCGGCTCGCGGTTTCCAACACGCGCTGTCCAACCATGTCTCATTTCACTTTTGCCGGCGGCGTGCTTGGCGCGGGCCTGCAGGCGCTCAACCTCTACGCGTTGCTCGGCATCGTTGCCGCGCTCCTGCTGGGCGGCATGGTCAAGGGCGTGGTCAGCATCGGCGTGCCGCTCGTGGCCATGCCGATCCTGAGCCACTTCCTGCCGATCAAGGAAGCCGTTCTTCTGCTGTCGATGCCGATCATCCTCGGCAATATCCCGCAGGCGCTGGAAGGCGGCGAACTCCTGCCGACCGTCAGGCGCATCGCCGCGCCGCTGATCGGCACGGTGATCGGCAACATCGTCGGCGTGACCGTATTGATTTCGCTGGCGCCGCATCGCGCGCAAGCGGCCGCCGGCGCCTTGCTGATGATCGCGGCCTTGCTGTTGCTCGCCTCGCCGCGGCTGACGCTCTCGCCGACCTGGGCCAAGCCGGCTGGGTTCGTACTGGGATTCGGCGCGGCGCTGATGGAAAGCATTGCTTCGGTGCCGGGCCCCTTGCTCGCGATGTATCTGATCGCCACGGGCGCGACGGGCAAAGCATTCACGAAGCAGATTGCCATCATTCTGGTGGTGTCGATCATCACGCTCGTCGCGACGTTCAGCGGCGGAGCGCATGCCAGTTGGACGGACCTGGCCATCTCCGCCTGCGCGAGCGTGCCGGTGATCGCGGGCATGCTGCTGGTGCGCCCCTTGCGCGATCGCTTGCCGCCCTCCGCATTCCGGATTCTGGTGCTGGTGTTCGTGGTGGCCGCCGCCGCGCAGATGATCTGGAAATCCGGCGTCCTATAAGGATTGGGCCGTTAGCGCGCGTTCGAAATGGGCCGTGGTACGCGCATTGCTGCGCAACGGTGTACCCCAATCAACCGGAGAGCCCGTCGTGGCAACCATGGCCAATTCCCCGAACGAGCAAGAGCACGAGCCCGCGCGCCAGCCCGAGGAAGACCCCGGCAGGCCGCCCACCGAGGTTTCCAAACCGATCGGCGATGCAATCCCCACGCCGGTCGAACCGGGTCTCGATCAACCGCTGCCGAAAAAAGGCGAAACGCCGCCGCCCAGTGACGAAGACGACGGCGAGGCACTGGGCGACACCGACACGCCTCCGGGTGTGCCAGAGCCCGGCCCATCGGATTTCGCGTAGCTAGTGCGGCCAAAAAAAGCGGCGCCATGACTGGCGCCGCCCATTGTTCGCGATCGACGCAATCCGTCGATCATCCGTTCAGGCCGCTTCCGGCTCGTGAACGATCTTCAGCGCGCTCTTGTGCTCCTTGATCAACCGGTACACGGTTTCGCCGGGCACGGTTTCCTGCTCGAGCAATTCGTCCGCAATTGCGCGCAGCACCGGCTCGTACGCATGCAGCAAGCCGTAACACAGTTCGTTCAATTCCTTGAGCAGCACATTCGCGTGCTCGATGGCGCTCTTCATTTGCAGACCCGCGTACTGCGACGGCAGCGCCGCAAGGCTGAACAGATCGCCGTCGCTGTTGAAACCGAATTTCGACACCATGTCGAGGCTGATACGCGACGCTTCCTGCAGATCAGAAGCGGCGCCGCTCGATGCTTCGGAGAACGTCAGAATTTCCGCGTTGCGGCCGCCGAGCAAAACCTGGATTTCGTTGCGGATCTCGGTCTCGCGATACAGGTGCTTGTCCTGCGCTTTCGTGATCAGCGCCACACCGAGTGCGCCGCCGCGCGGCAAAATCGTGACCTCTTCCAGCACGCCCGTGCCGAGTAGCGCGGCGACGAGACCATGCCCCGCTTCATGCACCGCGATACGCGTGCGTTCGTCTTCGCTCAATGCACGCTCGGCGCCGCTCACGTCGCCGATCCGCGCAATCTTGATCGCCTCCATGAAATGCTTCGAGGTGATTTCGGTGTCGCCCGCCTTACGCGCGACGAGCCCCGCCTGATTCACCACCATCGCGACCGTTGCCGGCGACAAACCCGTGGTCAGCCGCGCCAGTTGATCGTAGTCGATGTCGGCGGCTTTCGACTTCAGTTTCTCCGCGTAGAAACGGAAAATCTTCGCGCGGTCTTCGCGATCGGGCAAACGGACCTGCACGGTGCGATCGAAGCGGCCCGGCCGGCGCAATGCCTCGTCCAGATTGTCGGGGTGATTGGTCGCCGCGACAATGATCACGCCTTCGTTCGAAGCGAAGCCATCCATTTCCGCCAGCAGTTGATTGATGATGCGATTGCTCTCGGCTTCGACCGGACCGCTGCCCGTATCCGTGCGCTTGGCGAGCCCGTCGGCTTCGTCGATGAAGATCACGGTGGGCGCATTCTTGCGCGCCAGTTCGAACAGATGCTTGACCTTCTGGATGCCAACGCCGTAATACTTCGCGCTGAAATAGCTGCCCGTGATCGAGATGAAGTTCGCGCCGCACTCGCCGGCCAGCGCCTGCGCAAGCCGCGTCTTGCCGACGCCCGGACCGCCCACCATCAGAATGCCGCACGGCGCGCGCACGCCCATCGAGGTGAATTGTTTCGGGTCGGACAGATAGCCGCGAATGTCCGCGAGCGCCGCCTTCGCTTCGCCCGCGCCGATCACGTCGTCGAAACGCAGTACGGGCGCCCTCGCGAGCAGCGTGGCGCCACCGCGCATTTCGCGGCGCATGAACCACACCATGCCGCCAACCAGCAGCAGCGGCAGCAGCACGCTGACGGCGTCGCGCACCTGGTCGAACACCTGCACCCAGCGCGAGCCACCGGTTGGAATGTCCGCATCGGGAAGCCAGACGAGTTGGTAGGCGGCGGCTTCGTCGGCCTTCGGCTCGCCGAGCAGCAGCGCATGCGAGAACGTCGCGTTGTGGTCGGTGACGAAGTACTTCGTGCCGTCGCGCTTCGAGATCAGTATCGCGTTGGGACTGACGCCGATCGCGGCAACCTTCGCGTCGTGAATATCGCGCAGCATTTGCGAGGCGTCTTTTTCTTCGTGCGTCCATGCCGAGGAATCGTGGCGCATCTGGCTCGCGACACCGGTCAGCGCAGGCGCGACCTGCGCCGCGCGCTGCTGGTAATGCCACACGCCGAACGCGAGCAGCACTGCGATTAGCGCGGCCGCCACCGAGATGGCGATCTTGCGCGTGCGTCTTTTACCAAGCGAATTGTTTCCCGGCTTCATGAGTCACTTCCAAAAACGGGCTCAAAGCGAGCCCCGATACTTATCAAAGTTCAGATGGGCAGAGGTTGGCGGAGGGGAATCGACTGATGCGACACCAATGCATAACCGGAAGACAGGACAGCCAACCATACGTCCCTTTTAGCAACGTGCACACGGCCAGTATGCCGTGCCGCCGCTTCTTCCAAATCGCAGAAAAGGCCTAGTTCTACCGTCTATCCGGCGTTTTCGAGCCGCCGGATTTTGGGGAGCGAGCGCTGAGTGCAGCGCGCTACAACAGTGCTCCGGCGCACAGTTTATCAGCGCTAAATTCATTGCGTATTCAACATATCTACTATTAACCGCTCCCTATTTAAAAGCGGTCAGAATTACTGAATATCAGCTTGTCGCGCGAGACTATCCTCCGACAAAAAATAGCCGCTGCGACAACGCTCATCTCCATCTACTCTGAAAAGACCGCTGCGGATGTAGGTTCGATGCGGCGGGTCGCACAATCTTGTGCACACCGCCGCGCGACACGATGGGAGGACCGCCATGCACGACAACACGCCGGTATTCGATACAGCGCTGACCCGTTTGCTCGGTTGTCGGCATCCCGTCATTTCAGCCGGCATGGGCGGCCCGGCGCGCGCCGAGTTGGCGGTCGCCGTTTCTGAAGCCGGCGGCTTCGGCCTGCTCGGCATGGTTGGAGAAGCGCCGGAGGTGATCGAGTGCGAAATCGCCGCCGTGCGCGCGACAACGAGCCGGCCGTTCGGCGTCAACCTCATTCCTTTCCGGACGGACCCCGCGCTGCTCGATGCGCAACTCGACGTGTGCCGCGCGGCGCAGGTGCCGGCCATGTGCTTCTTCTGGAACGTCATGCCGGACGTGGTGAAACGCGCTAAAGACGCCGGCGCGCTCGTCCTCTGGCAGGTCGGCTCGCTCGACGAGGCGCTCGCCGCGCAGCAGGCCGGCGTGGACGCAATCATCGCGCAAGGCGTGGAAGCCGGCGGCCATGTGCGCGGGCGCATCGGCATCATGGCGCTGCTGCCGGAACTCACGCAGCGTTTGCATGTGCCGGTGGTGGCCTCCGGCGGCTTCGCAACCGGTGGCGGACTGATTGCCGCGCTCGCGCTCGGCGCGGCGGGCATTCACTGCGGCACGCTATTCGTCGCGACGCATGAGTCTTTCGCGCACGACTATCACAAGCAACGGATCGTCGATGCCCGCGCGGGCGACACCGTGCATACCGACATCTACGCGATCAACTGGCCGCCGGGCTCGCCGGTGCGCGTGCTGGCGAACAGCGTGACGCGCGAGGCCGGCGACCATCTGTTCGGCAATCATCCGCACATGTTGCCGCGCGAAGAAATCGCGCACGACGACCAGGGGCCAATCTACAAATTCAGCACGATCTCCCCACTACGCGATACGGTGGGCGATATGGAAAAAATGGCGTTGTTCGCGGGGGAATCGTCGGCGCTGGTCGAGCGGTGCGCGCCGGTGGCGGAAGTTATCGCCCGGCTCATGAACGAGGCGGCGGACGCGGCGGCGCGGGTCCGCGCCGCAAGTGCGCACTGACAGTCAAGCATTGGGGAGGTGCGACGGGCCTCTTCGGGCCCGTTCGCATCGTCACCGCCTGCTCTCTCAGGTTCTGCTGCTTTTAATAGCTTTTAATAGCTTTTATTAGCGATGCCGGCCCGCATCGCTCTGGTTCTCCCCGCCTAAAATCCGGTTCTCGTATTTCTGTCCTCCGACAAACTCAAGCGGCCGTGCGCGGCTTCAGCGCCAACCGCGCCATCTGCGCCATCCGCGCTTCGCTTGCGAGTCTTTCGGAGAGTCTCGTCAGACGGTGGCGCTGGCTGGCAATCAGTTCGTAAGTCTCTTCCAGCGCCCTGATACGGTTTTCCCAATATTCGTGGTCGAGCGGATAAAGTCCGCCTGACGCGTCCCCACGCGTCAGGTACTCCACCACGTTCTCAAGATGTTGCAACTGGCTGTCCGCCAGACTTGCCGGACGCCGAGCGCCGCGTTGCGCGGTCGGTTGCATGTTCGTGCCGCTCATCGTCGATACCCCGTGAATTGCCTGCCGCAAAGCGTCAACCTCGCATCCTTGCAGCGCGCGTAACGGCTCGGCGCTGTTTCTGCGCGCAGTAGCGATTTCCCTCGACCGATGGCGGTTGACTGCCTGCCACGTCGTCGGCGAAAACGATCTGCATCTAATCACGCAACATTAATGCAGCTTTTTTGTTAGGCTTGACCGTCCGTCTCAATATTCGGAAGGCGGCGCGTGAGATAGCCGTATGCACGCCGCAGCCACGCCGAAACACATTTCTCGCTTGCAGCAACCGATTAATGAACCAGCGTACCTTGCCGCCCCATCAGCCCGCGGTCGCCGCGACCCCGTCGCGCTCCGCCATGTCGACGAGCCGTTTCAGCACGCACGGACTGGCGCCTGACGAACAATTTCTTGCCTGGCGCCGGCGCGTGGGGCATGTGGTCGACGCGCCGCCGTCGAAAGCGCAGATTGCCGGGGGTTTTCGCGGCGAAATCGATTTATACGCGGTCGACGGCATGATTTTTACCGACTGCCGCACCGATTCGATGCTGCTGGAGCGCTCGGTAGCCCGCGTATCCACCGACTCGCGCCGCGATTACGTGTTTCAACTGTTCGTGGAAGGGGAAGTCGGCCACGTCACCGGCATGCACAAAAAACGCAGCGCGCCGGGCTCGGTGCAAGGCATTGTCGCGTTCGATCTAAACCAGCCGTTTCGCGCCGAGCGCCCCGAATGCCGCCTTCTGAGCCTGTTCGTGCCGGCCGCGGTGGTCGACGAAGAGTTGCGCGACGGCGCGGCGATCCACGGCCGCATCGTCCCGCAAGGCTCGCCGTTGACCGGCGTCGTGCTGGATCACATGACGGCGCTCGCCCGCGACATTGCGCGGCTCGATCCGGCCAGCGCCATCCATGCCCTGCAGACAGGCACGCAGTTGCTGGTGGCCGCGTTTCGCAAGGAAGCGCGCCTGAGCGGCGCCGGCCGCGCCGCCCTGCAGGCCGCCGTCATGGGCCGGGTGCGCCGCTATATCGAGGCCAACCTGCACCAGGGCGAACTCACGCCGACCAGCGTGGTTCAGGCGCTGCAGTTGAAGCGCGCGACGATCTATCGATGGTTCGAGCACGAAGGCGGTCTAGGCGCCTATATCCGCAACCGCCGTTTGCGCGAGGCAGCGGACGAACTAGTCCGTTATCGGCATCTGCAGGTCGCGGAAATCGCATTTGGCCTCGGCTTTCAGAGCGCGTCCGATTTCACCCGTGCGTTTCGCCGCGCCTTCGACATGAGCCCGCAGGACATGCGCGCTCGCGCCTTCGATCTGCAGCAGTCGCGCAACGCGGCCTAGCGCTTCAGGCAGGCGATTGCAACGCGCTTGCAGCGCGCGCTTCCGCCTCTGGCTCCGCTTCCGGGAACACCTTCAGCGCGACCAGCGTAAGCGCGGTGGCGCCCATCAGATACCACGCCGGAATCATCGGATCGCCTGTCCGGTTGATGAGCCACGTCACGAGAAACGGCGAAAAGCCGCCGAACAGGACCACGCCGAAGCTGTAGATCACCGACAGTCCGGCCGCGCGCCGGTGAATTGGGAACGCTTCCATCATCAGCACGGAAGCGGCGCCGGCATTGTTCACCGCGAGCGCCACATAAGCCGTGATGATGACGAGCGCCGCGAGATCGCCGGCACCGTGAGTCAGCGCCCAGAAAGCGGGCCATGCCGCGGCCAGCGAGGCGAGAAGCGACGCGTACTGCAGCGTCTTGCGGCTCGCGAGCTGGTCGGCGGCGCGCGCGATCAGCGGCGTCACGAGCAGAATCACGACGCCCGAGAGGCACGCCGTCAACAGACTGATGGTCGGCGGCCGGTGCAAGGTACGCACCAGATAGGCCGGCATGTAGAACACGGTGACGTAGATGCTCACCGAAGGCGCCGCCATCATCAGAATGCCGCAGACGAGCGGGCGCGTATGCTCCGCGAACAACCGCCGCGGGCTGAGCCGGGCGCGCTCCCGCGGCGCGGCCGCCGGCATGCGGCGGCGCAGATACCAGCCGACCGGGCCGATCAATCCGCCGAGCACGAACGGAATCCGCCAGCCCCAGTCATGCATGGCGCCGGGCGATAGCAGCGCCGTGGTGGCTGCCCCGACCAGCGCGGCGGCGAAAGCGGCCGCGCCCTGACTGGCGCCGCGCCAGCTCACCATGAAACAGCGGTGCCGGTAGCCGGCCGATTCCATCAGCGAAGCCGACGCCGGGCCGATCTCGCCGCCCGCCGCCAGCCCTTGCATCAAGCGCGCGAGCACCATCAGCACGGTCGCCGCCGGACCGATCGACGCATAGCCCGGCAAGCAGGCGATCAGCCACGTGCCGAGCGTCATCAACGCAAGCGATACGGTGAGGCCGGCTTTACGGCCACGGCTGTCGGCAATGTGGCCGATCATGATCGCGCCGAGCGGGCGCATCACGAACCCCGCGCCGAAGGTGGCGAGCGACAGCAACAGCGACGACGCGGGGTTGTGCGACGGAAAGAAGAGATTGCCGATCACGACGGCCGAGAAGCTGTAGACAGTGAAGTCGTAAGCGACAAAACCATTGCCGATCACGATGGCGGCGACGATACGCCTGAGTTCGGCGCGGGACAGCGGGGCCGCATTGCCGGCAGCAGTGTGCATGAGTGGTTATCGACGAATTCGTCGAGGCATTCAGGAAGGTGATGGAAGAAACGCGGGCCTTTGCGCAGACTCACGCGCGCCAGCAAGCAGCAAGCATCTCGAAGCTCAAGCAGCCCGCAGCCGATGCGCGGCAATATTCAGCATGTCGGCGATAGCGGTCAGTTGCATGCCGACGCCCTGCTTCGCCGGCAATTCGATGATGGCCAACGCCCGCTGGAGATTCCCGCCATGATGCACGCTCAATTCGATTTCGACGCCGAATGAGAACACGATTCCATATTGGAATTCAAGAGCGCCCTCGTTTGGCGCCAATGAAAATCCGCTGACCTCGATATTGTGAAACGACGAGGGAAGGCCCGCGCGCGCCGAGCCTTTGTCGATGCCTCTGAATGCTCCGCTTCACGCATTCGCCCGGCGGAATACGTCTTTCGCGTTCCTGGCGCCGCGTCAGGCTGCCTGGGGACAACACGGCTACCAGGTCGCTCCCAGGGCAACAGCGCCTAATGCAGTCACCAAGGCAGGCAGCGTCACGACGACACCCAGCTTGAGAAAAGACCACGCAGTCACCTCGATACCGTCCCGGCGCAAGGCCGTCAGCCAGAGAATGGTGGCGAGTGAACCCGTGACCGAGAAGTTGGGACCAAGGTCCACGCCTATCAGCACCGCACTCGCGACAGGCGTGGGTGCATGAGCGGCCGTGAGCGCCGAGCCGGCTATCAGGCCGGCCGGCAGGTTATTGATGAGATTGCAGGCGACAGCCATGACGGCACCGGAAATCCAGCCCGCGTGAGTGGGCATGGTTGTCGAAGCGGTCCTGACGACAGCGGCCAGATTTGCTATCACGCCTGTGCGCTGAAGACCCTCGACCAGCACGAAAAGTCCGGCGACCAGCGGAAGGACCGCCCAGGAAATCTCGCCGAGATGCGCACCGAGAAATTTCCCCTTAAGGATGCAGATGGCGAAAAAGAGAACCAGGCCCGCGCAGAAAGTCGGCAGGCCAAGGGATACATCAAGCGCCGACGCGCCCAGCATCACGATGGCCATCACAGCGATGCCGAGGCCCGTCGCTTTGCCGGCGGCCGACAGCCTGGGAACCTCGACCTCGGACTCGATCTGCTGCGTGAGTTCCTGCCGCTGCATGAACCGCAGCGCCAGATAGGTGGCGACAATACTCAACACGGACGGTACGGCGAAACGACCGAGCCAGTTCAGCAGTGTTGGCATACGGTCCTGAAAGATGACCAGATTCGCAGGGTTTGAGATGGGCAAGACGAAACTCGCGGCGTTCGCAATGAAGGCGCAAATGTAGAGATACGGCAGAGGCTTCTCTGCCTTGACGAAGTGGGCAACCGCGAGCACCGCGGGTGTCAGCACGACTGCGGTCGCGTCGTTGGACATGAAGACGGTCACGATCGTACCGACGCAGTACATCAGAAAGAACAGCTTCTTCGCCGAGCCTGCAGCGCGTTTCGCAGCAAGTGCAGCCAGGTAGTCGAACAGCCCCTCCTTGCGGGCCAGCTCGGAGGCCACCATCATGCCGGTCAGAAACAGGTAGACGTCGAGGCCCTTGCCGACCGCCGCAAGTGCGTCGGACCATGACAACATCCCGAGCGCGCATAGGGCAAGCGCCCCGAGCACCGCCCACACTGCTTCAGGAAACCTGAATGGCCGGGTGATGACGCCGAGCGTCGAGAGCGCGGCGATAGCCCAGACAGACACAGGGGAACTCAGCAATGCATTCATTTTTAGTCAGTTCGATGTTGGAATGAAATCTCGGCGCTGCCCGCCAGGCACCGCCTTACCCTCTTCGTCCGGTCGCGTTTCCGGCATGAACACCACGAAGAATATGAGCGCCAGCGCGCTGATGGCAGCCAGGGTCAGAAATCCTGCCGTAAAACCAAATTTCTCGACGACATATCCCCCGGTGACGTTACTGAGCGCAGCGCCGATTCCCACCGCAAGCGCCATGAGGCCCTGCGCGAGATTGAACCTTCCGGTGCCGCGCATCAGGTCAGACGCCATGACGACCCCGATAACACCAAAAATGCCGGCAGCGACCCCGTCGAGCAACTGAATCGCGACCACGGCATAGGGACTGCTCGTCATCGAGAACAGCACACCCCGGACCGGCAGCACAGCCAGTGCGACCAGGAAAATCTTCTTGCGCCCAACCCCTTTGTGCAGGGCATGGCCCACGGTGGCGGCAACCGCGACCATCACGAGTTGTGCAGCGATAACGCAGGCGCTTAGCGCGATGACGTCCATTCCTGGATGGACCTTTGCAATGACCTGGCCTGCGAGCGGCAGCATCGCGGCATTGCCAAAGTGAAACAGGACGACCGAGATGATGAATACCTTGAGGTCGCGCTTTTTCCAGAGCGCCGAAAATGTCATGGGGCTAGTGCGCCCCTTCGTCTCCGACGGCTTCTCAGCGCCACGGGCTAGCTCGTGATCGATTTCCTTCGGCTTGATCAGCAGAACCACGAGCGCGCTTGCCACTGCAAATCCGCAGATAAGATAGAACAGCCAGATAACCCCGACGTACTGTCCCAGAGCGCCCGCCAGAACAGCTGCCGTGAAATTTCCTGCGTGATTGAACCCTTCGTTGCGGCTTATCCGGGCGGGCAGCAACCGGTGTCCCACCACGCCGAGGCTCAACGCCGCGAGACAAGGTGGAATGATGGCCGAGGCTGCGCCGAGCGTAATTTGCGCGGCGAGCACGGTCGGCAGTTTCGGGAAGAAGGCAATCAGAAGACATCCCGCGCCGACCAGCAGACCTGAAATTGCAATAAGCAGGCGCTTGACTCGAACCGCATCCACCAGCAATCCCGCCGGAATCTGGCAGATAGCCGCTGCAACACCGCTGGCCGCCATGACCAGACCGATGTTGCCCGAGCCCCAGTGTTGGGTGCCTTTCAGATAGACGGACAGGAACGGGCCGAGGCCGTCCCGCACGTCGGCCATCAGGAAATTCAACCCGTCGAGCCCGCGCAGGCTCCGTGAAGATGGGGACTTCGGCGCTTCGTCGTCAGCCGGCGGCTGCTCTGACCGCGGGCTCACCACTTTCTCCCGTTACGGTTCGGTCCGAGTTGCGTGCCCATGAGGTGTTTCTCTTCCCACGCGCCGATCGTGTCGCGATCGCTTCCATCCGCGTGCCGCTCCCGGCCTTCGTCGAATGTCGAGGTGGCTTCGATGCTGTCGAAGCCGGTTGACCCGGCATGGTCCGTCGCACGTACAACAATCGGACATGCTCCGTCGGGGATTGCACAATTGAGCGTCCAGAGCCGCTCGGATGCGGCGAACACCATGGACTGCCATTCGCCGTCGCCGATCCGGCAGTCCACGCGTGTTATGCCTTTCGCGCTCCACGCTTTCACTCTGATGGAGGCTTGACCGGAGGGCACCTGATTGAGCAGATACGGTCGCGTAACCAGTCGCCTGTCCGCCGGCGAGGTAATCATCGCTACCGGCCATGCTTCATCGAGAGGTTTGAAACGCCAGCTCACCACACCACTATCCACCGCCAGAAGAGAGAAGCCCGCCGCCCCCTCCTCTATCTGACCGGTTGAGCGTGTCGATGCATAGATGGTCCTGCCGTCGTTCGCGAGTTCGTTGTAGTGGGTATGCCCCATGTCGACGGCCGCGACGCGGAACCCCCGGAGCAAACGATGGAACGCAACGGCTTCTTCAGCGTCCGCAAGGTCTGCCGGATAACCATGGGCGAAAACCACCGTTTCTTTACCTGCTGCAGCGGCATTTTGAAGCTCTGCCTTTAGCCAATCCATTTGAGCCTGCCCTAGTCTGAAATCCGTACCACCCGTTCCGGCAGAGACGTAGTCCAGAAAGAAGCAGCGATAGTCTCTAACCGAGATGGCTTTCGGAAGATGTTCAGCGCGAAGCACAGTGTGAAATGCGTCCAGATCTCGAGACTTGAAGTCGTGGTCACCGGGGATGATGTGAACCGGGAGTTCGAGATCGTCAAGCTCGGCGCGAAGAATCTGGTACTGCGCAGGCGTACCGTCGTCGGCATTGTCGCCGGGTAGCACGGCAAAGTCGATTTGCCCCGCGAGATGCGCATTCGCCTGCCCGATGATGTCGCGTAGCGCGAGATGGTTGGGCAGTTCGGCCTCAGTCAGATGGAGGTCGCCGATATGCATCCATACAAGCGGCTCGCCGCAGTGCGAAAGCCTCGATGGCGGAAACGTGTTTTGCCTTTGTACCATTTCGCATTCTTCTTCAATGAAAGTGGCTGGATAAGGTTCGGCTCGTGTAACTACTCCGCCTTCGCCGGGAGATCCTGCGCATCGACCAGTTCGGCGATGTCGTCGACGTCGATGGTTTTGCCGTGCCGGTTTTTCACGCCATGGCCCCAGACCTGGATGTGGGCACCGGGTTCGAGGTAACTGGACAGACTCTCCGCGGCATGAGGAGGCATGCGAATCGAGGTTCCATCGGTGAACACGGCGCCGCGCAGTTCGCCCTTGGGCCCATACAGTGAGAGCTCCACTTCGCCCGTGGCCTCCATTGCGCGCTTGTCGGCATGAGGCTTCTCATGCCTCTCACCATGGTGATGCGGACCTTCGTCGAGAATCACGACACCGGTTGCCGATGTCAGCTGCACGGCTGCGACGATATCGGCAGCACGTGGTTTGACGCCTCTCACGCGAACCTTGTCGCCAACGCTGACATGTTTCGCGACCTGTCTGGAAAGATGCGGCGGGAAATGCACCTGTTTGTCGTTGTCGAGAATCAAACCGTCCAGTTCTCCGTGGGGATTCAGAAGGAAGCGGGTAACGGTGCCGCGCGTTTCCTGCAAGCACGCCGGGTCGATCCAATGCATGGTGTCACTCCAGTAAGAAAGAAAAAGTTAGTTGGGCATATCGTTGTACAACTGCGTGACATTGCCTGGCGTGCCGAATGCTGTTGCCTGCAGTGCCTCGCCGAATTGATTGCGCGTTCCGTATCCGCTGGCGGCCACCACTGCATCCGGCCGCATCAGGTTGGCAAACTGCTGTGCTTGCGGCGGCGGCATCTTGATGACCGTTCCATTGCTGAGCATCACGCCATCGGGCTCTCCGCCCGGTGCCGTCGTGACACGCGCCACCGTGCCCTTGACACTGAGTTTGACGAGACCGGCTCCGCGCAAGGCCGGCGGAAGACGCATTGTGTTGACTGGCGGGGGTTGGTCGACGACCTGCTGGGACGTTCGTTGATTGGTGATTTGCTGCGCGGTGACGTTGCCCGCGCCGCCACGAAACCCTGCGATTTGCACCGGGTCGCCAGCATGGACAACGCTGACCAGTTGGGCGCTCATATGCGGCGGAAAGTGGACCAGCGAACCGTCACCCAGAAGGAAGCCGTCGACATCGCCTTCCGGGTTGATGACGAAGCGGCTCACCGTCCCGGTTGCGACAACCGGCTGCTGCTGCATCGCCAACGGGGCGGGCGGCGGCGGAGGCGGCGGGGCCACGGCCTGCATCGCGCCAGCGGGTGCACCGGCGAGCGGTGGAGGAACAGGCGTGCCGGGGCCCTGAAGAGGCGGGGTTTGCGCGGCGCACGCGAGTGTGACAAGGCACAGTGCCAGGGCTGCAGCGCGGGCAACCTTTGTGGTTGGAGCGGTACGGCTCGCCAGCGAGTGCTGGCCGCCCGTCGGGTTGAAATGATCTGAGGCCATGATGCTCTCCGTTAAACGACACGGAGCTAATTGCAAGGCCTATGCCATAACGAATGTCCCTTCTCCGCAGGGCTTTGCGGGCGATTGAGCCAGACCAGTGTCAGGCAACCCGACAGAGCGCGTCGGATTGCTTTACACCTTATTCGAGCTTGAGCGCCGCCAGCTTCGCGTAAAGCGTCTGGCGGCTAATGCCCAACCGGCGCGCCGCGTCGGCGCGGTTGTTGTCAGCGAGTCTCAGCGCGTGGCTAATCATCGCCCGCTCGACTGCTTCCACGGCGCCCGGCAATGACATGTCGAAGAAGCTTGCGTTCAGGAGCGGCTGGCCGCCGTTCGGTTTCGCGTTCAGAAACCCGAGGTCCTCTGCCGTAATGGAAGGTCCCGGAGCCAGTGCGCTCGCGCGCTCGATTGCGTTTCTGAGTTCACGGACATTTCCCGGCCATGCGTAACCGAGCAGCAGGCGTTGCGCCGGCGAGGACAGCCGCATGCCGCGAGACCGGCGAATGGCGGCTTCGGCGAGAAAGTGTTCGGCGAGCGGAAGAACGTCGGCCAGTCGCTCGCGCAGAGGCGGTAATTCGATGGGGATAATGTTGAGCCGGTAAAGCAGGTCCTCACGGAACTCGCCTGCTTCGACCATCGCCTTCAGGTCGCGATGGGTTGCCGCGACGAGCCTGATATCGACAGGAATCACGCGACTCGCGCCTAGCGGAGTAATTTGCCGTTCCTGGATGACCCTCAACAACTTGGCCTGCATCGGCAGCGGCATGTCGCCGACCTCGTCGAGCAGCAGCGTGCCGCCGTCGGCAGCGGCGAAACATCCGGCGCGGTCTGCCGAGGCCCCTGTGAAGGCGCCTTTAACATGCCCGAACAGTTCGCTCTCGAGCAGCTCAGATGGAATGGCAGCGCAGTTCACCGCGACGAACGGCTTATCCCGGCGCTTCGACGCATCGTGAAGCACGTGTGCCGCCACCTCTTTTCCTGTACCCGTTTCGCCGCTCAAGAGGACCGTTGCATCGGATGATGCCGCGCGCCCGATCTGCTTCTGCACCTCACGCAACGTTTCGCTGACACCCAGCAACCGGGGCTTGGTACTCGCCGGCTCGACGGTGAACCGAGGCAGCGGCTCGTCGGACGTCGCGCCTGCCGCTGTCGAGGAGACGATACGCTCGAGCAACGACTGTATCGCCTGTCTTCCGACCGGCTTCGTCAGATGGTCGAAGGCCCCTAACGTCATCGCGCCTATCGTGTTGTCGCTCGATGCAAAGCCGGTCAGCATGACAACCGGCAGCATCGGCCCGTGGACGGTTGTCTGCAATGCTTCGAGTACAGCGAGCCCGTCCATGCCGGGCAAGCGGAAGTCGAGAAACATGCAGGTGAATGGAACGGCGGCATTCGTCAGGATTCCCAGCGCCTGTTCGCCGGAGCTCGCCTCATCGACCGAGTGCCCAAGGTCGACCAGCGTTTCGACGAGCCCCTCACGAAAGCCATCGTCATCGTCGACTACGAGTATGTGTGCCATGGAATCTCAATGACAAAACAAGCGCCGCTGTCAGTGTCGGCCACGTGCGCGCGGCCACCATGCGCCGCCGCGACTTCGCGGACAACGGCTAGGCCCAGCCCCGAGCCATCTGGCCGTCCGGTGACGAACGGCTCGAAAATACGTTCGCGGTCGGCGACCGGTATCCCGGGTCCATTATCCACGACAGCAATACGCAACATGTCGCCGGTGCCGGTGCTGCTGCCGACGTGCTGTGCGCGCACCGCGACTGCGCCCCCGGGCGGGGCATGCCTGATTGCATTGAGTATGAGATTGTCGAGCGCCCTTGCCATCTGTATCGGGTCGAACCTCGCCGCTTGGCCGTCGACCGCCGGTTGCGCCGGCTTCAGATGGTCGACATCGACTGTCAGATTGACAGCCTTCTGCGCCGCCCGTTCCTGATGCGTACCCGCGCTCGCCGCGACCCATTGCGCCACATCAACTGTATTCATGACGAGTGTCACGGGCTGCGTCAACGCGAGCAGACTCGTTACCTGCGTCTCGATACGTTCCACCTGGCCGAGAGCCGACTTGAGCGATTGATTCGGCGCGTCGCCGTCATGCGCGAGAACATTCTCCAGTTTCAACCTGACGGCCCCCAATGGATTTCGGATTTCATGTGCTACCTGTGCAGCGAGCTTGCCAAGCGAGGCGAAGCGCTCGGCTTGCAGTAATTTCTCGCTTAAAGCGGCGGCCCGTGCTTGCGAAGCCTTGGACCGCGCGGCAAAGGCGTTCACGGCGTTGATGATTTTGTCGAGGTCGGCTTCCCCGACCAGTGGAAGCTCGGTCAGGGAGTCCGCCGTTTCTGGCGATAGGCCCCGCTCGAGTGCCGACAGGTTTTTCCTCCACCGTCGCAGCGCCATGCCAAGAATCAGGGCGATGACCAGAATACCCGTCAGGATGACGGCGAGAGACAGCACGAGGAGATGGCCATATTGCCCAAGGGGAGCTTGGGCCCTGGTGAGCGTCCATGCATAAAGCGTTGTACTTCCGGCGACAGGGCAGGCAGCGGCAACCGTAGCGCCGTCTCCGCCGGGCACCGAGTCATAAACCGAAGCGCGTCCGGACACTGCGAGGCGCAGCGTGCGGAGTATCAGGGGCGTCTCTGCCTGAGGAATGTCCCGTTTGACACCGCTACCTTCATACGTCGGGAATGAATACGCGAGAAATCCATCAGGCGCCCTCGGCGGGGCGGCGCTGCCGGCCGGACCGGGCATAGGACGAGGCGCTGGAGCGCGGTTGCTCGGCGTGTCGTCACTGCTTCCCCAGAAGCCACCTTCGATTTTCGGTGTCTGGATCAGGACCGTATCGAGGACCGCATGCATCAGGTCGGTGGCAGGCGGGTCGGTGGCAAGCTGCCTGGAAAGCGCATAGCGTGCAGCCACGTGTTGGCACGCGGCGATGGACTGTTGGCTGGCGGTGGAAATCTGCCGGCTCTGGTCTGTCTGGAATAGCAGCCAGATAATTCCAGCGAGCAGCATGCAGACGACTGCAACAAGCGCCCACAGCAAAGCCAGCTGCGTTGCGAAGGAGATTCGCTTCATTGTCGTGACAGTCCGCAGCGTAAAGTCGAAGTGGTCCAGAAAGTTGCGCGAGGTGGTTTCGGCGATCGAAACACATTATCCGGATGGGCGATGAGTGTAATGCAGCACTCCGAGAACGCATGCGGCCAGCACGATAGTTTTTGAATTCATCCGGAGTTCTCCTCGCGACCCAACGCGCGACCCAACAAAAAGCACGTTTTGTTCCACTCGTAGTTCACCGCCGGCTAGCGATCAGGTCGTGGTGAACCTCGCTGTTTGGCCGTACCCGCCGATATGAACACCGAGCCACCTTGCAGTCGGGCACGACGCTTGCTGCAGCAGCTTTTTTAGCGGCCGGATTACGCCGGCCCTCCACAGACTCGGCTCGGGGCACATAACAATGAACCATCGATACATCGAAGGCGAACTTTTACATCTCGAACAGGTGTTCCCTTACATTGCGAAAGGCCCCCTTCCCGTTTCCTACTGGTTCGCCCGACTTGAGGTGCTTAAGTTACTCCCCGCGATGCGCGATCAGCGTCGAAGATTGGCGGTGCTGCAAGCCCGGTTGGACACCATTGCAAGATTTCCTACAGCTGCATAAGCACTCGAGTCGCACGGCATTCTCTCGCGATGGGATCGCCGGAAGATTCCCGGCCGAAGTGCGAGTGGCTCACCCAACAAAGTAAGCACCAAAAAATGCGGCGCATTCGGTCGGCTATGCTAACCTCCGGCGACTAGCTCAACTTCATTTCAAAATGATGAATAGCTTCGATCTGGTTATCGAAACATACCTGTCCAACGTACACCTAGGCTTTTTCGCGACCCGATCCATTGAACGTATCACCGACCTCTACACGTTCAAAGGTCTTGTACTCGTTCCCGTGCTTTGGTGGATGTGGTTTCAGCAGGACGAGCGCAGCGAATGGCGGCGAGAAATGGTTCTCGCGACTCTTCTCAGTGGCCTCGTGGCGCTCCTGGTCGGAAGACTGCTGACTCACTTGCTGCCGTTCAGGGTGCGCCCCGTCTATAGCGCCGAACTGCATCTGCACTTTGCGGGTAACGATATCAAGGACGCACTGCTGACAAATTGGAGCTCCTTCCCAAGCGATCACGCGATGCTATGGATGGCGGTCGCCACCGGCATCTTTCTCGTGTGGCGTAGCATCGGCGTGCTGGCGATTCTCTATACCGTACTGGTTATTTGCATACCGCGCGCCTATCTCGGCTTTCACTACCCAACCGATTTGCTGGTGGGCGCCGCCGTGGGAATCGGAATTACCTATGTCATGACTCGAGATGCCATCCGCGTACGTTACGCAACGCCGGCGCTGCGATGGATCGATCGCTACCCGGGGCCGTCAGCGATGCTGGCCTTTCTTCTGTGCCTCGAACTCGTTACGCAGTTCGACGAACTGCGCACGCTGGCGAGCAGTGTGCTCAAAAATTTATGAGCCACGCGTGGCGGCGCAAAGCGTGTCGGTGATGGCGCAGCCCGAGCGAGTGATTTTGTCGAAGCCAGGTTGCTCGCAGTGGGCGGTGCCATTTCGCGCAGATGCTCCGGCGCCGCGCACATTCAAGCAAGATGGCCCGGCATCGCACAAGATGAAAGGCAGGCAAGATTGGAGACACTCGACGTGACGCAACCCGACGCCTCTTCTTTTTCCACCTCGCTGGATGACGGCCTCAGCGGCGCTACGCGAGTGGTTTTCATCGTCGGCGATCCAATTGCGCAGGTCCGCTCGCCGTCCGGCGTGACCGCGGCTTTGCGCGCAGCCGGACGCGATGCGCTGGTGGTCCCCGCGCACGTGGCGCCCGCCGATCTGCCCGCGTTCTTTGCAGGCGTGACGCCCATGCGCAATGTCGACGGCGTAATCATCACCGTGCCCCACAAGTTCAGCGCCATCAAGTATTGCAGCTCGCTCACCGAGCAGGCGAGCTTTCTCGGCGCGGTCAACACCTTGCGTCGCATGGCGGACGGCAGCTGGCACGGTGGCATGTTCGACGGCACCGGTTTCGTCGCGGCGCTCGTCGATGCAGGTTGCGATCTGCGCGGCAAACGTGCGCTGCTGGTCGGCGCGGGCGGCGCCGGTTCCGCGATCGGACATGCGCTGGTGCAAGGCGGCGTGGCGTCGCTCGACGTGCGCGATAACGATGCCGAACGCACGGCGTCGCTGATCGGCAGCCTGAATGCGCTCGGACAAGGTGAAGTGCGCGGCGCGGCTGCTTCCGTGGACGCCAGTGCTTACGACGTCGTCGTCAATGCATCACCGCTCGGCATGCGTGCGGGCGACCCGCTGCCTATCGACGTATCGCGTTTACCGGCCACGACGTTCGTCGGCGATGTGGTGACGAAACCGCCGCTCACGCCGTTGATCGAAGCCGCCCGCGTACGCGGATGCCCGACGGTGACGGGCACGCAAATGTTCGGCCGCGTGTGCGACCGAATGGTGGCGTTCCTGCTGGACGCCGAGCGGTAAGTGAAGCGTGGGACGCGAGAGCGTCCACGGCTCGCGCTGCTACACTTGCGCGACGCCAACCGACGCCAGCCCGTAGAAGACACGTGCCCCGCAATTCGACGCGGCGGGTCTTCTCCCGACTCACACTCCAACCATGCTTCGATTCGAAAACCTCAGCAAGCGCTACGGCGAACGCCTCATCTTTCAGGCACTGCATTACGACACGGCATCAGGATGCGTCGCGCTGAACGACGAATCCGGCAGCGGCAAGTCGACGTTGCTCGGCATCCTCGCGGGCACGATCGAGCCCGATACCGGCGAGGTGTGGCTCGGCGGCCATTCGCTGCGCACTGCGCCGCTGGTCGCGCAATCCTTGCTCACGTACGTCCCCGAAGACTGCATGCCTTATTCCGATCAGACCGGTCGCGAGTATCTGAACACGGTGGCATCGGCGAGAAACACCGCAGTCACCGCCGACACGCTGGCGCTCGCGGACCGCTTCGGCCTCACGCCGCATCTCGACAAACGTTTCGAGCAGATGTCGTTCGGTACGCGCAAGAAGTTTTTTCTGACGTCGGCCGTGCTCGGTGACACTCAGGTGCTGATCGCGGATGAACCCGTTGGCGGCCTCGACGCCGCCGCACGCGCCGTGCTGGTCGATCTGTTCAAGACGCTGGCGCAAACACGCACGGTGTTTTTCTCGAGCTACGACGAGGTCTTTACGAATGCGTGCGAGGCGCGCAGCGTCAACTTCGCCGACTTGGGAAAGCGCGAGTGAAACCGGCAAGCCGCCGTTCACTCGCGCACGCGAGCGGCGCTTAAACCGCCACGCAAATCTTCCCGAAGTGAGCGCCGGATTCCTCGTGCGCGAACGCGTCGGCGAGTTTCGCCAGTTCGAACGTGCTGTCGATCACCGGCTTGATACCGGTCACTTCAAGTGCACGGATCATCTCACGCTGATCCTGACGGCTGCCGACGATCAAGCCTTGCAAGCGCTGCTGCCTCGCCATTAGCGCCGCGGTCGGCACGGGCCCTGCCCGTCCGGTCAACACGCCGATCAGCGCGATATGACCGCCGATCCGGCCTGCGATGATCGACTGCGGCAAAGTCCCCGGCCCGCCCACTTCGATCACATGATCGACACCGCGCCCGCCGGTCAACGAGCGGACCTGCTTGCCCCATTCCGGATTCTCGCGATAGTTGATCGTATGGTCGGCTCCGAGTTCGCGAAGCCTGGCGAGCTTCGCGTCCGATGAAGATGTCGCGATCACCGAAGCACCCATCGCTTTAGCGATCTGCAAGGCGAAAATAGACACGCCGCCGGTGCCGAGCACGAGCACCGTATTGCCGGCCTTCAGCTGGCCGTCCACGACGAGCGCGCGCCATGCGGTCAGCCCGGCTGTAGTCAGCGTTGCGGACTCGGCATGGCTATAGCCGCGCGGCGCATGCGTGAAGTAGTGGCTCGGCAGCACGACCGCTTCGCGTGCGTAGCCGTCGACACCGTCGCCGGGCGTGGTCGTGAAATCGGCGATGACGGGCGGCCCGTTTTCCCAGAACGGGAAGAAGCACGACACCACGTGATCGCCCACTTTGAATTCCGACACGCCCGCGCCGACCGCCTCCACGACACCCGCCCCGTCCGCCATCGGAATCCGCCCGGGTTCGGCAGGCAGATTGCCGCTCACGACGCCATAGTCGTGAAAGTTCAAGGAGTTCGCGTGAATGCGCACGCGAATCTGGCCCGCCGCGGGCTGACCGGGATCGGCAATGTCGACGACCTGGAGATTGGCGACGGTGGCGGGCGAACCGATTTTGACGGCTTTCATTTTTTCGTTCCTCTGTGAGTTGCGCCGGCGCGTGACGCGCCGCGGCGAAATGCTCGCAAGAGAATACCGCAAGCCTGCTCAGCGCGTGGTCGTCGCGCGCGCGGGCCGATGTAGGCGAAATGCTCGCTGAAAGCGCCTTGTCACTTGGGGAAGTCCCTTGGCGACGCCCGGGAATGACGCGGGCCGTCGCGAGGGTCATGCATTCACTTGACGGTCTGAATGACTTCGAAGCCTTCGAATTCCGGATGCCCGAGATAGAGCACGCGATTGTCACCGCCTGCGTTGCGATGTGCGGCGCGAAAGGCGTCGGACTTCGTCCACGCCTCGAAGGACGCGTAGTCCTTCCAGATCGTATGGCTGGAATAGAGAACGTGATCGTCCTTCTGCGGACCCTTCAGCAGATGAAATTCCACGAAGCCCGGCACCTCTTTCAAATGCGTATCGCGCGTGCTCCACAGATGTTCGAAAGCAGCTTCGGATCCGGGCGTCACTTTGAAACGGTTCATGGCAATGTACATGCTGAAGGTCTCTTCGCAGTCACGATGTATCTGGCGGATTGCCGGACTCGAACGACTCGTTCCGGCCAACCGGTCAGGCGGCCTTTCATTATAGGCGTGCCACTCTTCCTGCTGATGCCGTGACCGCGATACACCCTGGCGACACGAACGCGCTTGCGTTCAGGCCGCTTTGTCCTGCGCCTCCTGTTCGAGCCATAGCCGGCTGTCGGGAAACCAGAATGCGTCCGGCCGCGGCGGCGACACGAGTTTCACCGGCAGCGACGGATTGAATATTCTCGACCATGCCGACAGGTATGACGGCGTCTTCACCAGATAGCCGCAACGGGACAACAGCAGACTGGACACCAGCGCTTCACGGCCGATTTCGAGTCCCGGATAACCGCTGAAATGGATGGGCGTATTGCCGTACGCGAGGAGTTTCGCGGGCGCCACGTTGACCGGCCTGGAAAACGGCCACGCGACGAAGAAGTCGAGAAATGCCTGTTCGTCGCTTGAAACGAAAACGTTGCTCAGGTGCGGGTTTTCCGCAAGTGTCGTTTCTATGCGTCGACAGAAATCGCCCCATGAAACCGGGATGGCTTCCAGCGATTTGTCCGTGCCTCTGAAATGCGCACCGAGCGTGGACGCGCCGATCTCGAGCTTGCCACATATCGTATCGACTTCATCGACGATATGGCCGGCTGGCCGGTAATGTGCGAAGAATAGTTTGCTGGCGCTCTTGAGTTGAAGCTGCGCCTCGTAGCGTTGACGAAACCCTAGCTGGACCAGGTCGCGAACCGTCGACTTTCTCACCTTGTGCGTGAGTGGTGCCGTGGCCTTGCCATTCACGTGCTCGAAGAAGGACGAGAACCAGTCGATCGTTCCCGCAGAGTCTCCGTAGAGTCCGCCGCGCGCGCTGATGGACGGCGTCAGGCACTTCTCGTCGCAATACATCAGAATAAACAGGACCATTTGCATCACGGAGAAGAAACCCGAGTTCTCCTGAATTTCAATGGCGAAGATTCCCCTGTTTAATCGCTGTGTGGCATGAAGCGAGATGCGACGTGGCGTGGCAACGGAATGCTTGAACCCCTCACTGCGTCGGAACTGTTTTGCCCGATCGACTACTTTTCTCAGCATGCCCGGCTCCTAATGGAATCTAGGTATTTTTAAATTCGCACGCGTCTATGCATGAAGAAGTTCACGACGACCGAGCATAACATCGAAAAAGCGCGGGGCGAGTAAGATCCTCTGGTCTTCGTGAGCTAACGCACAAAAGATCGGTAAGACTTCCTATAGGTTGCACCGGTCGCGTGGAGCAAAGCCTCGGCGACTCGCTCGAGCACGCCGTCCCAGTCACCGCGTTGCGATTGCGTGAAGAGCCGCACGCTGGGATACCAGGGGCTGTCGTCGCGATCGCGCAGCCAGCGCCAGCAACCGGCGAAGCGGTTGAGCAGCCACACCGGCTTGCCCATTGCCGCGGCTAGATGTGCAACCGACGTGTCGACGGAAACCACGAGATCGAGGTTGTCGATCAGCGCGGCGGTATCCGCGAAGTCCGTCGCGTCGTCCATCCAGTCCGTCAAACGCGCGTTCGATGCAGCATCGGCGCGCTTCGCCGGGTCATCCGTCTTTTGCAGACTGATCCAGCGCACATTGGGTAACGCGAGCAACGGCGCGATTTGCGCGGGGATCAAGCTGCGTGCCCGGTCTTCGGTCAGACCTGAATGGCCACCGGCCCACACCAGACCGACACGCGGCTCGCCGGCATCGGGCAACATGACAAGCCGCGCGCGCCATGAGGCGGAGCGGGCGGCATCCGCATGCAGGTAGGTGGCGGCGGGAATGTTGTCGAGCCGCGTGCCGAACGCCATCGGCAGTGACATCAAAGGGCAGTGCCAGTCCCAGTCGCTCAGGTCGGATAAGCCGTCGTCGAGCATCACGAGGCCCGGCAAATGCGCGAAAGATTCTTCGTACAAGCGCCGCAGCGATGGCGGGCATATATAGCCGACGCGCGCAAAACGTTCGAGCGCCATCGGCAGATAGCGCACGAACTGCAGGCTGTCGCCATGACCCTGCTCTGGAATGACAAGCAGACGCGCGCCGTATTCGGGCATTCCCTGGCCGGCGCTCGCAATGTCGGGACGCTCGCCTTTCCATTGAGGCAGCGGCAATGTTGGGCGCACTGATGCGGGCCGCCCGTCGGCATCCACGAAATTGGCCCAACGGTCTTCGAAATACGGCCAGGCTTCTTCATAACGGCCGGCGGCCAACAGGACCTGACTGAGGCTTGCGCGCGCGCCGAGGTAAGTCGGCGCGAGCGCGACTGCTTGCCTGAGATGCCGCTCGGCCTCGCTCAGCGAGCCGAGGTCCTTCACAACCACGCCCAGATTAACAAGCGCTTGTGGATGGTCCGGCCGGAGTTCGAGCAAGCGACGGTAGACGACGGCGGCATCCTCGGAACGTCCCTGCACTTGCAGGATGACGGCCATGAAGAAGTTAAGCGGCAGTGACGCCGGTTCGAGCGCAAGCCCCCATTCGGCCGTTTGCAAAGCGCTTGCGTACGCACGCAGTTTGATCTGGATAATACATAACGTGCCGTAATACGCCGGATCCGCGCGCACTCCGAGCGCGCGCTCGACCCAGCTTCGTGCCGACTCGAGTTGATTCGATGCGAGCGCAACGAGCCCATGCGTGTACAACGCGTCCGCATGTCCGGGGTCTTGCCCAATGACTCGGTCGAGGAGCGTTCGGGCTATGTCGAACTCGCCTGCGAGGCGCGCCTCCTCGGCTTGATTGAACCAGGCATTAAGGGTTTCTTCGAATGGCAAAGCAGAATCGGTCGGCATAGTCGGCGCAATGAGGGGACGCGGTGACGTGTCGCGGGCGATACTGCCTGCCCGCGAACGGTGTGCGCGGATTATCCTTGCCGCTCATCGGCCAGTCTGTAGGACCGCTCCGAATCGCCCCTCTCGCCAAACGCGCTAGCGCTTCTCCAGTTTGACCACTGTCAGCGCTCCGGCCACCTCGTCGGCGATGAAGTCGATCGTGTCGCCGGGCTTGACCTGCGCGAGCATCGCCGGGTCCTTGACCTTGAACACCATCGTCATGGCATCCATGCCGAGATTGTCCAGCGGACCATGTTTGATGGTCAGCTTGCCGGCAGCCACATCCACTTTTCTGACTTCGCCATGCGACATCGCCGCTTGCGCATTGACGCTCGCATTCGCCTGCACTTCACTCGCCTCACCCGCCGCGTACGCCGGCGCGGAAATCATCGCCATGCAACCCATCGCCATTGAAATTAATCCGTTCTTCATCTCATACGCTCCCACGTTAAATACGATCCACACGGCCAACCCGCGACCGCCGACGTCAACCATCCGGCAACTCGCCGGTATATTCATAAGCCACCGTTCCCTTCGGATGCCTGAACCAGCCCGGGTCGCGGTAGTCGTTGCGACCCAGCCCTTCGCGCACTTTGACCACCGAAAACATGCCGCCCATTTCGAGCGCGCCGAATGGGCCGGTGCCGGTCATCATCGGCAGCGTGTTGTCGGGCAGCGGCATCTCCATCGCCCCCATCGAGCCACCCGCGCTGCCCATCGCCATATAGTCGGGCACCAGCCGGTTGATGCGTTTGGCGAGGTCTTTTTGCGGCACGCCGATCATGTTCGGAACCTGATGCCCCATCGCGTTCATCGTGTGATGAGACTTGTGGCAATGGAATGCCCAGTCGCCGGGACGATTCGCGGTGAACTCGATGGCGCGCATCTGCCCGACCGAGATATCGGCGGTCACCTCGGGCCAGCGCGCGGACGGCGGAATCCAGCCGCCGTCTGTGCCCGCCACTTCGAAGTGGTAGCCGTGCAGGTGAATCGGATGATTGGTCATGGTCAGATTGCCGACGCGGATCCGCACGCGATCGCCCGCGCGCGCCGGCAATGAATCGATGCCCGGAAACACGCGCGCATTCCACGTCCACATATTGAAGTCGGTCATCTCGTTGACACGCGGTGTGAAGCTGCCCGGGTCGATGTCGTACGCGGACATGATGAACACGTAGTCGCGGTCCACCTGCATCACGCCCGGATCTTTTGGATGGACGATGAACGTGCCCATCATGCCCATCGCCATCTGCACCATCTCGTCGGCGTGCGGGTGATACATAAAGGTGCCGTGCTTTTCGAGCTGGAATTCGTAGACGAAGGTCTTGCCCGGCGGAATGTGCGGCTGCGTGAGACCGCCCACGCCGTCCATGCCGCACGGCAGCAGCATGCCGTGCCAGTGGACCGTGGTGTGCTCCGGCAACCGGTTGGTCACGAAGATGCGCACCTTGTCGCCTTCAACGGCCTCGATGGTCGGCCCCGGCGCCTGGCCGTTGTAGCCCCACAGATTCGCGCGCATGCCCGGCGCGAGTTCACGCACCACCGGTTCGGCGATCAGATGAAATTCCTTCCACCCGTTCTTCATGCGCCACGGCAACGACCATCCGTTGAGCGTGGCGACCGGCGTGTACGGCCGGCCGTTCGACGGCGCGCGTGGCGGCTGCATCGAGGCCGCGGTCATCGTGGGCGCTTCGGGCAGCGACGCGGCGCCGGCCTTGCTCACCAGTGCGGCTCCCAGCAAAGCGGCGCCCGAACCGCTCATAAAATGTCGACGTGACACCATGTCATTGACCTTCGGTTTCTTTGGATTCAGTGGACGACAGCGCTTGCGTGGTCGTGGATGTGAGCGGTGTCGCGTCGGCGCCGGCAGGCAGACGGCCGCCGAGCGCCTGTTGCAAATCGGTCTGCGCGAGCCAGTAGTCCTTCAGCGCGTCGATGGCGCTATTCACCGCGCCGATCTGGTCGCGTGAATCCGCGAGCAGTTCGAACACGCTCGCGAGCATGCCGTTATAGCGAAGCAGCAGTTCATCGGAGATGGTTTTGCGCAGCGGCACGACTTCGTCGCGATAGTGCTTCGCGAGGTCGTAGCCGGACAGGTAGGTCGAATACGCTTCGCGCACTTCAGAGCGTGCGTTGACCGCGGTCCCGGCGACGCGATTCGCCGACTGCATGTAGATCGCTTCGGCGCGCGAGACTTTGCCGCTGCCCCAGTCGAAAAGCGGAATCTCCACGCTGATTTCATAGCCCTGCTCGCGTCCATCGGAATTCGTGAAATTGTTCTGATAGCCGACGTCCAGCACGTTGATGAAACGCGTTGCTTTGCTCAAGCCCAGCGAATCGGCGACGCTTTGCGTTTGCAATTTCGCGGCCTGGATATCGAGCCTGTTTTGCATCGCGAAGGTTTCCAGATCGTGCAGCTCGGGACGTGTGGCAGGCAGATCCGGCAGACGCTCGGGCAATGCGTATTGCGTCTGCGAACCCCAGAGACCCATCGCGCGAGTGAGCTTTTCCCGCGCGGACACCAACTGTTGACGCGCTCTTGCCAGTTGCGCCATCGCATCCGCGTAGAAGGCCTGCTCTCGTGCGTAATCGAGCTTGCTGAAATTGCCGGCCTGCTGCATGCGCCATGCGAGTTCGGCGCCGGCCTCGGCCGAGTCCTTCACCTGCTCCGCGTAGGCGGCCGATTGCTTTGCAGCGACTGCGCGGATGTAGGCGCGCCGCGCATCGGCGGCGATTTCGAGCATGGTGTTGGCGGCCAGCAAGCGGGTCTGCTCGAAGCGACGGCTTTCGATGCGCGTCGTCAACGGCATCGTCAATACGCGCAACATGCCGAGCGTGAACGTGCGGCTGATGCTCAGGTCATCGCCGCCGTGCGCGCGGCTAAACGAGAAGCCGGGATTCGGCAAACGCCCCGCCTGAACGAGGTCCGCTTCGGCAATGCCCAGCTCGTTGTAAGAGGCCTGCAGACCGCGATTGTTCAGGAGCGCGATCTGGACGGCGCCGTCCATACCGAGTGGCGCGGAAAGCAGTTCCTGCGTGCGTTTGGCGATGTCGCTCCGGTCGTCGTCGGTCCCGATCAGCACGGCGTCTTTACCGAGTCGTTCGGATGCGGCGCTCGACACGGTGCCGAACCCGCCGTCCTTCGAAAACGTCGTGCAGCCGGCGAGTAGAGTCACCGCGGTGGCAATTGCCATGATGCGGCTGGCAGGAAACACGCACGGCCTCATTTCGCCGCCCCTTCGCGATGGGAATTGTGGGCGTCTTCTTTGACGTCGTCAGTGCTGCTCGAATGCAGCGAGCCGTGGCTCGCTCCAGCGCGGCCCGCTGGATGCGTCACCGCGCGATTGAGCGACGGCCAGCTCGGCGCTTGCTGATCACGGTATGGCCGATAGTCGGCCAGGACGGACGGCGTATCGAGCACCGGCACGGATGCCGCCGGATCGGCCGGGTCAGGAAGTTGGGATGTGGCGTGCGCGAGCGCCGGCAGACATGCCGTCGCGCCGAGCAGCGCCGCAATGAACGTTCGCATGAATCTTCTCGTCATGTGCGGCCACGACGGAGGGCGCGCGGCCGTCCATCGAGGCGGAATGGAAACAGGAACAACGCAGCGCGAGGCTGCGAAAGAACTAGACGAGAGTGATGCGGGGAGGCCGTTCGACGCCGCCGGTCAGAAACGACGCTACGCGGACAGCGGGAGGCAGGGGAACAGCGAAATGAGCCGCGTTGGCGGACAGGGACGCGAGCGGCGAGACCGGCAGCGCGCCGCCGAAACAGCAGGACGCGCAAGTGGAGCACGCGTGCGCATGGTGCTCGCCGCCTGCCGGGCTGTCATGCCGAAGATGGGCACTGGTGTCATTGCCGGCTGAGTTGGCCATCATCGCGGCATGGTCGTGATGATGGGCCATTGCACGAGCAGCCTCCTCATGCGCGGCCGGCGCAGCGCCCACGGAATGCGAGGACCCGCATTTCATGGAGACGGCCGCGAACGACTGAACCGGAAGGCTCAGCACGAGCAGCACGACGATGAAGAGTTTGCGCCAGTAAGACATGGGTACGAAGTCTAGCATGCAGGTTTGCAAAATCGTGTTACTGGGATGATGCCGCGCTTGATGGCTTGGACTGCGCCGACACGATTTCAGCCACCGACGAAAACCTGCTTGACCTTACCGCCGTGGGAAGGTCCATGCTTGAACCATGATTTCTCACTGGAGGTAGGAAATGGAATTCGACGTCCCGGATATGTCCTGCGGCGGCTGCGCTAACGCCATCACCCGTGCGGTCACGAGTCTCGACCCTGCGGCGAAGCTCGAAGTCGATGTCCCCGTTAAAATCGTCAAGGTTACGTCGACGCTAGCGGCCGGACAACTCATCGAGGCCATCGAGACGGCGGGCTTTCATCCGTCGCTGAGAGCCTGACGGACACATCTTCACAACGGACATTCACTATGAAAAAAATTCGCGCCTTTCGTGTCTTTCGTGACCTTTGCCTGTTCAGCGGCTTTGCGTTTGCTGTTGCGACCGTGCCCGTCCACGCCCAGCAACCGGCCGCCATGCCTGGCATGGACATGTCGAAGTCGGCGGATACCGGCGCCGGCGATGCGACGCAAGCCTTCAAGGCCGCCGACGACAAAATGATGCAAGACATGAGCGCCGACTATACCGGCAACGCCGACAAGGACTTCGTCGCGCACATGATTCCGCATCATCAAGGGGCGATCGAAATGGCGCAGGTCGAGCTGAAGTACGGCAAAGATCCGGAGTTGAAGCGGCTGGCCAGAAACATCATCAAGGCGCAGCACGACGAAATCGCTTTCATGAAGAACTGGCAGGCGAAGCACGGGGTGAAGTGACGGCGTCGCACGGGTTCCCCCGGCCAGCGGTCTAGGCGCCTCGATCGTCGAACGATCCATCTATGGCGGCGGCCGCCGCGCCGGCAGAGCCCGCGGCAATACCCGTCATCTCGCCGCGGCTCCGCCGCCACCCCGCCGGCGGCATGCCGAACTCGCGCTTGAAAGCCCGATTGAATGCCGCCTCCGACTCATATCCCACCTGATCCGCCACCGCCGCCAGCGACTTCGTGCCGCCACGCAACTCCTGCGCGGCGATCTGCAAACGCCAATGCGCGAGATACTGCATAGGCGGCTGACCGAGCAACTGCGTAAATCGCTGCGCCAGCGCCGAGCGGGACAAGCCGGCTTTGCGCGCCAGTTCGTCGACCGTCCAGCCGTGCGCAGGCTGCGCATGCATCAACGCAAGCGCTCGACCGACGAAGCGATCGCCCACGCCCGCGAGCCAGCCCTTCCGGTCGGACGGCAGCGCATCGATACAACGCCGCACCGCCTCCACGAAAAGCAGCTCCGATAGCCGCGCAAGAACGATCGCGCTGCCCACGCGCCATTCCGCCGCCTCCGCCGCCGCGAACCGCAGCGACGATTCAAGCCACGCGGACTGCGGATCGTTGCGCATGTCGACCTTGAAGATGCGAGGCAGCGCGGACAGCACCGGGTTGCTCAACGTGTCGTCGCACGCGAGAAAGCCACACACCAGACGCGTACGGTCTCCACCGCCGCCGTAGCAAAGCGCCATCACCTGACCCGGCGCATTGCGCAACTGACTCTCGAGCAGTTCGCCAGTGGGTCCGGGTGTGACGTCGAGCGAACTGCCAAGCAGATGCGCCTCGCCTTGCGGCACGACGAGCAGCTCGCCGGCAGCGACGTAAATAGCGGACTGGGGGTCGCCCGGGAGCGAAGCCCAGCAGCCGCCCTCGGTGATCAGATGGTAGGAGACGATGCGTTCGGCCGGAGGAAGAAAGCTGCCGCACAACCCCGCGTCGGCCTGGCCGTACAAACACCAGGGTGCGGTGAAGTCGCCATTTAAATACACCGCGCCACCAAGGCGAACCAGGCGAAGCACGTCGGAGAGAGCGTCCATCGTTGTCCAGGAACTTCGGCGTCCTGCGCAAAAGATCTGGACGCCTGGTCATTCATCGATTTAACAGTCGCACTGATACTAGCATCCATGCGAATCCCTTACAACAATGTTAAGGATTCTTGAATGAATCGAATACTTAACCGTAATTAAGGAGGCACCACATGAATTCATAAAGCCCTGGCGCACTAACACTGGCGTGCATCGCACAACTTTTTCTCTGGAGCATCTCCATGTCTGAAGTCCATTTTTCTTCACAAACCTCCGAATTCGCTGACGTCAAAGCGCGCCAGCACGCCGCGTGGGAGACGGGCAATTACGCCGTCGTCGGCACAACGCTACAGATCGTCGGAGAAAACCTGTGCGAAGCACTCGACCTGCGCGCCGGCAGCTGCGTGCTCGATGTCGCGGCGGGAAACGGCAACGGCACGCTCGCCGCCGCGCGCCGCTGGTGCGACGTCACCTCGACCGACTATGTGGCCTCGCTGCTCGACGCGGGGAAGGCTCGCGCGCAAGCGGAAGGTCTGACAGCGGTACAGTTCCGCGAAGCCGACGCCGAAGCGCTGCCCTACGCAGACGCCTCCTTCGATGTCGTCATGTCGACCTTCGGCGTCATGTTCACGCCGAATCAGCAGAAAGCAGCAAGCGAGTTGGCCCGCGTATGCAAACCCGGCGGCAAGATCGGCCTCGCGAACTGGACGCCCGATAGCTTTATCGGCCAGGTATTCAAGACGATCGGCAAGTATCTGCCTCCGCCGCCAGGCCTTAAGTCTCCGGCGCTGTGGGGCACCCGGGCGCGGCTCGACGAGCTGTTTCACGGCAGTGTGCGCAGCGTCGCCGTGACGAGCCGTGAATTCATGTTCCGTTACCACTCGGCGGCGCATTGGCTCAATGTGTTCCGGACTTACTACGGCCCGATCAACAAGGCATTCGCCGCAATGGACGGCGAACGGCAAGCGGCCTTCCAGCACGATCTGATGACGCTGATGGAAAGCCGCAACCGGTCAGGCGACGGGACACTCGTGCTGCCCAGCGAGTATCTCGAGATCGTGATGGTGCGGCAATGAACGGGGTCGGCCGCGTACTGGCCGGCGCGGCTGTCTATTTTTTCGATCGATGGCCACAGGCCAGTGCCGTCGGCTTGCGATGTATGTCGCTAGCTTTCGGCCTGCCGCTGTTTTCGTCTGTTTGTTTCTTCGGTCTTCGGTTCGTTCTCGCCAGCATTGGGCTGATGTCTTAGGCTTCGCCGTTGCATCAAAGCCCCGCCGTTGCATCAAAACGCGTTACCCGGCTTCGTCCGTTGCGGACGAAGCCGGTCGTACGCTCACCGCTCCTGCGGCACCCGCACCCAGCCTTCCATCAGCACCCGCGCGCTGCGGCTCATGATGGCCTTGGTCACCGTCCACTCGCCGCCGCTTTCGCTCGCCTCGGCGCCGACCCGCAGCGTTCCCGAAGGATGCCCGAAGCGCACCGATTCTTTTGCGCCGCCGCCCGCCGCGAGATTCACCAGCGTGCCGGAAATCGCCGCCGCCGTGCCGATCGCGACCGCGGCCGTGCCCATCATGGCGTGATGCAGCTTGCCCATCGACATCGCGCGCACCAGCAGATCGACTTCGCCCGCGCCGATCTGCTTGCCGCTCGACGCCACATACGCAGCCGGCTTCGCGACGAACGCCACCTTCGGCGTATGCTGGCGCGTTGCGATCTCGTCGAGGTTCTTGATGAGCCCCATGCGCAACGCCCCATGCGCGCGGATCGTCTCGAACATCGCGAGCGCCTTGTCGTCGCTATTGATGGCGTCCTGCAATTCCGTGCCCTTGTAGCCAATCGAGTCGGCATCGACGAAGATGGTCGGAATGCCCGCGTTGATCATGGTCGCCTTCAACGTGCCTACACCCGGCACTTCCAGATCGTCCACCAGGTTGCCGGTGGGGAACATCGAGCCGCCCGCGCCCTCTTCTTCCGCAGCCGGATCCATGAATTCGAGCTGCACTTCCGCCGCCGGAAACGTCACGCCGTCGAGTTCGAAATCGCCGGTTTCCTGCACGACGCCGTCGGTCATCGGCACGTGTCCGATGATCGTCTTGCCGATATTCGCCTGCCAGATGCGCACGATAGCCACGCCGTCGCGCGGAATGCGGCCCGGGTCGACGAGACCCGCGCTGATCGCGAACGGCCCCACGGCGGCCGAGAGATTGCCGCAGTTGCCGGTCCAGTCGATGAACGCCTTATCGATCGATACCTGCCCGAACAGGTAATCCACATCGTGATCCGGCCGGCTGCTTTTGGCGATGATCACCGTCTTGCTGGTGCTGGACGTCGCGCCGCCCATGCCGTCGATCTGCTTGCCATACGGATCGGGGCTGCCGATCACGCGCATCAGCAGCGCGTCGCGCGCGGCACCGGGCACCTGCGCCGCTGCGGGCAAATCTTGCAGGCGGAAGAACACGCCTTTGCTGGTGCCGCCACGCATGTAGGTGGCCGGAATCTTGATCTGGGGTTGGTGGGCCATGAAAATCGTATCCTGATGTGGGCGGGTGATAGGGCAAAGCGCCACGCCACCCGTTGCCGCGTTAAAACATTCGCCGTTTCAAGCCGCCTTCTTCGACGACTCGAGAAAGTCCTGCGCAAAGCGTTGCAACACGCCGCCGGCTTCGTAGATGGAAACCTCTTCGGCGGTATCGAGCCGGCATGTCACCGGCACCTCGACCCGCTCGCCGTTCTTGCGATGAATCACTAGCGTAAGGTCCGCGCGCGGTTCGCGTGCGCCGACCACGTCGAAGGTTTCCGTGCCGTCGATTGCCAGCGTGAGCCGGTTCACACCCGGCTTGAACTCCAGCGGCAGCACACCCATGCCCACCAGATTCGTGCGGTGAATGCGCTCGAATCCTTCGGCGACGATCGCTTCCGCGCCGGCCAGTCGCACGCCCTTCGCCGCCCAGTCACGCGACGACCCCTGGCCATAGTCCGCGCCGGCAATCACGATCAGCGGCTGCTTGCGTTCCATGTAGGTTTCGATCGCCTCCCACATGCGCGTGACCTTGCCCTCGGGCTCGATGCGCGCCAGCGATCCCGCTTTCACCTTGCCGTCTTCGAGCACCATCTCGTTCTTCAGCGTCGGGTTGGCAAAGGTCGCGCGCTGCGCCGTGAGGTGATCGCCACGGTGCGTCGCATACGAATTGAAGTCTTCTTCCGGCAAGCCCATCTTCGCCAGATATTCGCCCGAGGCGCTGTCCGCCAGAATCGCGTTGGACGGCGACAGGTGATCGGTCGTGATGTTGTCGCCTAGCACGGCGAGCGGACGCATGCCTTTCAAAGTGCGCTCGCCGGCAAGCGCGCCTTCCCAATACGGCGGACGGCGAATGTAGGTGCTCATCGGGCGCCAGTCGTAGAGCGGATCGGCTTTCTCGCCGGTGTCGACGGATACCGCGAACATCGGCTCATACACCTTGCGGAATTGCTCCGGCTTCACGCTCGACGCGACGATCGCGTCGATCTCCGCATCCGTCGGCCAGATGTCTTTCAGCGTGACGGCGTGGCCGTCGGCATCGATACCGAGCACGTCTTTCTCGATGTCGAAACGGATCGTGCCTGCAATTGCATACGCCACCACAAGCGGCGGCGACGCCAGGAAAGCCTGCTTCGCGTACGGATGAATGCGGCCATCGAAGTTGCGATTGCCCGACAGCACGGCGGTCGCATACAGATCGCGCTCGACGATCTCCTTCTGGATCACCGGATCCAGCGCACCGGACATGCCGTTGCACGACGTGCACGCATACGCGACCACGCCGAAACCCAGTTGCTCCAACTCCGGCAACAGCCCGGCCTCTTCCAGATACAGCGTGACCGCCTTCGATCCCGGCGCGAGCGAGGTCTTCGCCCAAGGCTTGCGAGTCAGTCCGCGTTGGTTCGCGTTACGCGCCAGCAACCCCGCAGCGATCATGTTGCGCGGATTGTTGGTGTTCGTGCAGCTCGTGATCGCGGCGATGATCACCGCGCCGTCCGGCATCAGGCCAGGCTCGTTCTCCACCTTGCCGCTGATGCCGCGGGCCGCCAGTTCCGACACCGGCAAACGGCGATGCGGATTCGACGGACCTGCAAGCGTGCGCACCACCGTCGACAGATCGAACTTCAGCACGCGTTCGTACTCGGCGTTCACGAGGCTGTCGGCCCACAGGCCGGTTTCCTTCGCGTAAGTTTCCACCAGCTTGACGAGTTCGTCGTCGCGGCCGGTGAGCTTCAGATACTTGATTGTCTGTTCGTCGATTGAGAACATCGCGGCCGTGGCGCCGAATTCGGGTGCCATGTTGGCGATGGTCGCGCGGTCGCCCAGCGTCAGCCTGGCCGTGCCCGCGCCGTAGAATTCGAGGTACGCGCCGACCACTTTTTCCTTGCGCAGGAATTCGGTCAACGAGAGCACCACGTCGGTCGCCGTGATGCCTTCGGCCGGCTTGCCCGTCAGTTCCACGCCGACGATATCCGGCAGGCGCATATACGACGCGCGGCCCAGCATCACGCTTTCCGCTTCGAGCCCGCCCACACCAATCGCGATCACGCCGAGCGCGTCCACCATCGGCGTATGCGAGTCGGTGCCGACCAGCGTATCGGGGAAGGCCACGCCGTCTTTCACCTGCACCACCGGGCTCATGCGCTCCAGGTTGATCTGATGCAGGATGCCGTTGCCCGGCGGAATCACGTCGACATTCCTGAACGCACGCTTGGTCCAGTTGATGAAGTCGAAGCGATCTTCGTTACGCCGATCTTCGATTGCGCGGTTCTTCGCGAACGCATCCGGATCGAAGCCGCCGCACTCGACAGCAAGCGAATGGTCGACCACGAGTTGCGTCGGCACCACCGGATTGACCAGCGCCGGATCGCCACCTTGCGCGGCGATCGCGTCGCGCAGGCCGGCGAGGTCGACGAGCGCCGTCTGGCCGAGAATGTCATGACACACCACGCGCGCCGGGAACCACGGAAAATCCAGCTCGCGCTTGCGTTCGATGATCTGCTTAAGTGACGCGGTCAACGTGACCGGATCGCAACGGCGCACGAGGTTTTCGGCGAGCACGCGCGACGTGTACGGCAGTTTGTCGTAAGCGCCGGGATGGATCGCGTCGACTGCGGCGCGCGTGTCGAAGAAATCGAGCTGGGTGCCGGGAAGGCGTTTGCGGTTTGCAGTATTCATGGCGTAGGGGACAAAACAGTAATGATCCGGGGACGACGGCGGCGGCCGATCACGATCGGCGGCCCCTTTCTTATAGCGCTTCCCTGGCGGGCCAGTCAGGCAGTACGTGTAGTTTAGCGCGCGGCGCCGTGCCGGTCGGGTTTGCGGGCGGCCGCGCGAATGCACCGCAAAAAACGGCCTTGGCCCGGGGTTTCAGCGAGCCAAGGCCCAACTTCATTGCGCCGCGCTCTTTGGACGCAATGGAGGAGAAACGCTTGCCTGCGCGTAGCTACGCGCTCATGCGATCGACGGCGAAGAAGCCGCCGTTGAAGGCGTCTTCAAAGCACTCTCAAACACGCTTGGCGAGCGGCACGAACGGCAGATCGTCGGGTCCGGTGTAATTCGCGCTCGGGCGGATGATCTTGTTGTCGATGCGCTGCTCGATGATGTGCGCGCTCCAACCGGCCGTGCGCGCGATCACGAAGAGCGGCGTGAACATCGCCGTGGGCACGCCCATCATGTGATACGAGACCGCGCTGAACCAGTCCAGATTCGGGAACATCTTCTTCGCGTCCCACATCACCGACTCCAGCCGCTCGGCGATATTGAACAGCTTGCTGTTGCCCGCTTCCTTCGAGAGCTTCTTCGCGATTTCCTTGATGACCTTATTGCGCGGGTCCGAAATCGTGTACACCGGGTGGCCGAAACCGATCACCACTTCCTTGTTCTCGACGCGTTTTCTGATATCCGCTTCGGCTTCGTCCGGCGTCTGGTAGCGCGACTGGATCTCGAACGCGACTTCGTTGGCGCCGCCGTGCTTCGGTCCGCGCAATGCACCGATCGCGCCGGTGATCGCCGAATAGATGTCCGAGCCCGTGCCCGCGATCACGCGGCCGGTGAAGGTCGACGCATTGAATTCGTGTTCGGCGTACAGGTTGAGCGACACATGCATCGCGTCGACCCACGCCTTGGACGGCTCCACGCCGTGCAGCAGATGCAGGAAGTGGCCGCCGATCGAATCGTCGTCGGTTTCCACCTCGATGCGCTTGCCGTTGTGCGAGTAGTGGTACCAGTAGAGCAGCATCGAGCCGAGCGAGGCCATCAGCTTGTCGGCGATATCGCGCGCGCCCGGCAGGTTGTGATCGTCTTTCTCCGGCAGCACGGTGCCGAGCACCGACACGCCGGTGCGCATCACGTCCATCGGATGCGCGGCGGCCGGGATCCATTCGAGCGCGGCTTTCACGTTGGCGGGCAGACCACGCAGCGCCTTGAGCTTGGTTTTGTACGCGGTCAGTTCAGCCTGGGTCGGCAGCTTTTCGTGCACGAGCAGATACGCGATTTCTTCGAACTCGCAGGCGCTCGCGATATCGAGAATGTCGTAGCCGCGGTAGTGCAGGTCGTTGCCGGTCTTGCCGACCGTGCAGAGGGCCGTGTTGCCCGCCGTCACGCCCGACAGGGCGACGGATTTCTTCGGTTTGAATGCGCCCGCGTTCGGCATGCTGTTGTCTGCTTCGCTCATGAGTTCGTCTCCTGATGCATGGGGGATGCTTTTAAACGCAGCCTGAAATGCAAAGAACGGGCCAGCAGGTCCGACGCACGCTAAGTGCCTGATTTCACAAACAACCGTTGCTCATGCCGATCCGCATTACATTTCACAACTGAAATGTTGATTTCAAATCAGAAATGGATGCGCGCATAATAGACGGACTTTCACCTGCCTCGCCGCGAGCCGCCCAGCCTTGAGCACACCTCTTTTCGAACCCGCCCAGCGCCCTCGCATCTGGGCCGTGAGTATCAGCCGCCTGCGCGATCTGTTTTTCGACATTGCGGGCGAATACGTGGAACGCGCGGACTTGCGCATCGTCGCGCACGGTTTCGAAGATGCCGTGCGCGAGATCGACGCCGCGGGCGCGGGTCGTCCGGACGTCGTGATCGCCGGCGGCTCGAACGGCGCGTATCTGAAGACGCGCGTGTCGGTACCGGTCGTGTTGATCAGCCCGACCGGCTTCGACGTGATGCACGCGCTCGCGCGGGCGCGACGCGACGGCGCAAAGGTCGCGCTCGTCACGCACGGCAACACGCCTGACGAAGTGCGCCGCTTCGCCGCCGCCTACGCGCTCGACGTCACCTTCGCCTCGTATCAATCGGCGCAGGACGCGGAGAGCGTCGTGCTCGATCTGCGCGATCGCGGCATCGACGTGGTGGTCGGTCCTGGACTGGTCACCGATCTCGCGGCGAATGCCGGCATGGGCGCGGTCTTTCTGTATTCGCGCGCTTCGGTGCGCGCGGCCTTCGACACCGCGCTCGAAGTCGCGCAAGCCACACGGCGCGAAACGATCCGGCGTCAACGGCTCGACAATCTGCTGCAGCATCTGCGCGACGGCGTCGTCGCGCTCGACGCGCAAGGCCGCGTCGAAGCGATGAACCAGCGCCTCGCCGGCGTGCTCGGCCTCGACGCGGCGAAGGCCGCAGGCCGCGTGCTGCTCGAACTCGCGCCCGATCTCGCGGGCAGTCTGCCCGACGCCGACGGCGACGCGTTGTGTACGGTGCGTGGCGTGAGCTATGTCGTGCATCGCGGGCCGCTGGCGAGCAGCGGCGCCGCGGCGGGCACGGTGCTGACGTTTCAGGAATCGCGCGCGGTCGAGCGGCTCGACCGGACCTTGCGTTCACGCCAGCGCGTGCAGCAATTCAGCGCGCGTTACCGGCTCGACGATATCGTCGGCGCGTCCGATTCGATCGAACGCGTGCGCGCGCTGGTGCGGCGCTATGCCCGTTCGGACGCCACCGTGCTGATTCTCGGCGAGAGCGGCACGGGTAAGGAAATGGTCGCGCAGAGCATGCATCAGTTGAGCCCACGGCGCGACTTCGCATTCGTCGCGATCAATTGCGGCGCGTTTCCCGAGGCGCTGCTGGAGAGCGAACTGTTCGGCTACGAGGAAGGCGCGTTCACCGGCGCGCGCAAGGGCGGCAAAGCGGGATTGATTGAAGTCGCGCACCGCGGCACGCTGTTTCTCGATGAAATCGGCGAAATGCCGTTGTCGTTGCAAAGCCGGCTTCTGCGCGTGCTGCAGGAACGTGAAGTCGTGCGGCTCGGTTCGACGGAGCCGACGCGGGTGGATATTCGCGTAGTCGCGGCGACGCATCGCGCGTTGACCGAGGGCATCGAAGCGGGCAGCTTTCGCGCGGACCTCTACTACCGGCTCAACATTCTGAGCATCGCGCTGCCGCCGCTGCGCGAGCGGCCAACCGATCTGCTGCCGCTCGCCGTCGAACTGCTGTTGCAAGCCGCCGCGCGCGAACCGAGGCTCGCGGCGCGCATGCCGGATGCGGCCGCCGCCGAGCGCCTGCTCGCCACGCTCGCCGAACCGCTCAAGCGCTACGCGTGGCCCGGCAACGTGCGTGAATTGCAGAACGTGATCGAACGGATCGCGGTCGAACTCGCCGATATGGATGCGGATGCAGACGCAAATACAGACGTGGGCGCAATGTCAGCAGGCGCAGCCGCACCCGTTCTCACCCGCGACATGTTGCGCACGGTTGCGCCTGAAATCGTCGAGCCGCACGCGCGCACGAAAAAAGCCGCGCTAACCCTGCGCGAACGCAGCCGTCACGTGGAAGCCGACGAAATCCGCGCCGCGCTCGCCGCGCACGATGGCGACCGCGACGCGGTCTGCGAGGCGCTCGGCATCAGCAAGACGACGTTATGGCGGAAGCTGAGCGCGACGCAGTAGGCGCACTACTCAAGCCGTTCAAGCCGTTCAAGCCGCTCGCGCCGCCATGCCGCGCCGCGTTGGCCCCGGCGCGCGCGATGAACATGCTGGGTGTCATACCGCAGCATCGCTTGAAATGGCGGCCGAAGTGGCTTTGGTCGAAGAAACCGACCTCCGTCGCCACCACCGATCCCGGTACGCCTTCGAGCAGCAGCGTCTGCGCACGCTGAATCCGCAGCCCGCACAGATACCGGTAGGGCGACGATCCGTATTGCTGCCGGAACACCGTGGCGAAGCGCGACACGCTGAGCGCGGACAGCGCGGCAAGTTGGGCGAGCGTCACGGGTTCGTCGAAATGGTCTTCGATGAAAGCGCGGGCCGCGTTAAGGCTGACGGACTGTTTCATGACGTCACGATGGTCGAGCGGGCCGCCGGCTGTTTCGCGAAACGCCGGATGGAAAACGCGTCGAGAGGAATCTCCGTATTGCCCGTATCGACGAGTTCCGCCAGCGTTTCGCCGACGCCCGGGCCGATCTGAAACCCCGAGCCGCTGAAGCCGAACGCGTAGAACAGACCGTCGACCTGACTGCTCGGACCGATCACCGGTTCGCTGTCGGGCAGATAACTTTCCACGCCGCTCCATACGCGAATCACATGCAGCGGCGCCAACGCGGGCACGAGCCGGCGCATCTGCGCGAGTTGCCGCACGGTGTTGATCGGCAACACCGAAGCGCGGCTCGTCACAGCGTCGGCGGGACCGGGCGGGCCTCCGCCGACGATGATATTGCCGCGCGGGATCTGCCGGAAATAAATGCTCTCCTCCTTGATCGACGTGAACACGCCCATCGACGACTTGAACACGTAAGGCACCGGCTCCGTCACGCACATTTGCGGCCCGCGCGTGGTGAGCGGCGCGGATTCGCCGAACTGCTCCGCCAGCCGGCTCGCCCACGCACCGGCGCAGATCACGAGTTGCGCCGCCCAATACACGTCGCCGCGCGCGCTTTCCACGCGAAACCGTCCGCCGTCTTTTTCGACGCGCACGATCTCCGTGTCCTCGACCACCTGCGCGCCCAGCCGGGCCGCCGCGCGGCCGAACGCGGGCGCGGCGAGACGCGGATTGGCGTGGCCGTCGAGCGGCGAGATCGAGGCCGCCAGCACCTCGCGGCCGAGAAACGGAAAACGCCTGAACAGCGCTTCGCCGTGCAGCACTTCGAGTTCGAGACCGTAGGCGCGCGCGTCGATTGCGTACTGGTCGAAGTTCTCGACGTCCTTCTGGTGGTAGCACACGCGCGTATGACCCGACGGCAGAAACTCGACGTCCTCGCCGAGCAGTTCAGTCGAGCGTTGCCATGTGCGCAGCGCGCGGTTCGCCATCGCCAGTTGCGATAAAGCACGGCCCTGACGGCGAACGCCGCCGAAGTTCACGCCGCTTGCCTGCTGGCCGGTGAGTCCGCGTTCGAGCAGAATCACCGAACGGTTGCGCCGGCGCAGGAAGAACGCTGTCGTCGTTCCCATGATGCCGCCGCCGATCACGATCACATCGGCTTCGTTGCGGGTCGTCGCGTTCATTTGCTCACCTCGGCGCTCATCGCTTCGCTTACCGCTTCGGTCAGCGCCACCGGCAACGGTTTGACCGGCGCCTGGCCGCGCAGCCGTCCCACTGAAGACAACGGCACACATGCCGCCGCCGCGATGATTTCCGCGCCTGCGTGGCCGCAATAGCGCCCCTGGCAGCGACCCATGCCGACGCGCGAAAACGCCTTCGCGCGATTGGCTTCTTTAGCGCCGGTCGCCCGCACCACGCGACGCAACTCTCCCGCCGTGATCGCTTCGCAACGGCAGACGATCGTTTCGTCCGGCAGCGACGCGGCGAATTTCGCCGGCCATGGGAAGGCTTCACGCAAACCCTGGGCAAATCGCGAGAAGCGTGCGAGTTCGGCACGCAAATGCTCCACGCCGTCGACCGCTATGCCGTGGTCCTGCAAAGCGGCCAGCGCCGCGAGACGGCCCGAGCGTTCCGCTGCATCCGCACCGCGCACTCGCGCGCCGTCGCCCGCAAGATAGACGCCCTTGATGCTGCTGCGGCCGTCGGCATCGATCTGCGGCAGCCACTGCCGGGCGTTTTCGTCGAACACGAAGCGGCAGCCCGCGAGGTCCGCGAGTTGCGTCTCGGGCCGCAGGTGATAACCGAGCGCGACGGCATCGCACTTGAATTCGAGGCGCTTGCCGCCGGGCAAGGCGACTTCGACCGCGCTCACGCCGTCTTGCGCCGAGCCTTTGATTTCGAGCGGCTCTACGCCACGATGAACCGGCACGCGCGCGTGGGCCAGCACGCGCGTCAACGCAATGCCCTTTCCGAGCGCGGCGGGAATCGCCAGCAGGTGCGGCAACGCGGCCACGCGCTGCATGAACGTCGAAGTGTCGAGCACCGCGGCAACCTGCGCGCCCGCCTTCACATACTGCGCGGCCACGAGATACAGCAGCGGGCCGCTGCCCATCATCACGATGCGCGAGCCGATCGCGCAGCCTTGCGACTTCAGCGCGACCTGCGCGCCGCCGAGGCTATAAGCGCCGGCCTGGTGCCAGCCCTTGACCGGCATCAGCCGATCCGTCGCGCCGCTGCAAACGATCAACGCGTCGAAGGCGAGCGAGTGATACCGCGTGCCGCTCACCAGATGCACGGCGTTCGGCGAGATGTTCCAGACCAGCGTTTCCGGCAAATAATCGATCCGGCTCTTCAACGCATCGAAGCTCCGGTGCAGCGACGCGGCACGCTCAGCCTCGGTGCCATAGAGCGTCTCATAGCTGCGCGAAAAACCTTCCGGTTGCCGTCGATAAATCTGCCCGCCGTCGCGCCGGCCTTCGTCGATCACGACAGGCCGCAGTCCCGCTTCGGCGAGCGCCTGCGCGGCGCGCACCCCCGCCGGCCCGGTGCCGATGACGACTACGCGCGGGGCCATACACCCTCCCCGGCCTGCGCCAGCTTCGTGACGATCGACATGCCGGGCAGCGCGGGCGTGCTGCACGCGCGCACGCGCTCGCCTTGCGCGGTCCACACCCAGCAATCCTGGCAGGCGCCCATCAGACAGAAACCGGCGCGCCGGCCATCGCCGAATTCGGAGTCGCGCAGCGTGGCCGTGCTGGTGAGCAGCGCGACCATCAGCGTGTCGCCTTCGGCGGCCTCGCGCACGACGCCGTCCACGGTGATCGAAAACGTCTTGCGGCCCGTTTCCGCGACGCGTACAAACCGTCCGTTCATGCCGGAGTCGCCTCCGCGGTCTGCAAACGGTTCAGTTCGGCGGCCGGATGGTGGCACAGAATCTCCGCGCCCGAAGGCAGCGTCTTCAACGAAGGCGGCGTCAGGTTGCACTTGCCGTCGATACGCACCGGACAGCGCGCGCGGAACGAGCACAACTCGGCGATGTCGGCGCTCTCGCCCATCGCCGGCAAGGCAGTGGCGACAATGTCGCGGCGCGCGTCGAGCCAACCGGGTTTCAACGCCGGCACCGAATCGACCAGCAAGCCCGTGTACGGGTGATACGGCGGCGCCGCCAGCACCTCGCGCTGCCCTGCTTCCACGCGATGCCCCGCGTACAGCACGATCACTTCGTCGCAGATCGCGCGCACCGTCGAAATATCGTGGCTGATGAACATGTACGACACGCCCAGTTCGCGCCGCAATTCGGCGAGCAGATCGAGAATCGCGGCGCCGACCACCGTGTCGAGAGCGGATGTCACTTCGTCGCACAGAATCAAGGCTGGCTCTGCGGCGAGCGCGCGCGCCAGATTCACGCGCTGCTTCTGGCCGCCGGAGAGTCCGGCCGGCGTACGCGTGGCGATCGAAGCGGGCAGCTTCACCAGATCGAGCAGCTCCAGCATGCGTTTCTTCGCGGCCGAGCCGCGCAGGTGGTGATAGAACGCGAGCGGCCGCCCCAGAATATCGGCGATCGAATGGCTCGGATTGAGCGCCGTATCGGCGTTCTGAAACACGATCTGGATCTGCCGATACTGCTCCGGCGTGCGGCGTGAGATTTGCGCGTTCAACGGTTCACCGTTGAACAGCACCTCGCCGCGCGTCCGGTCGACCAGCCCCGCCACCACGCGCGCGAGCGTCGTCTTGCCGGAGCCGGATTCACCGATCACGCCGAGCGTGCTGCCGCGCGGAATCGACAGACTGACGTCGTCGAGCACACGCACGGCAGGCGCGCCTTGCCGGTCGATGCGTCCATAGCCTGCCGACAGTCCGCGAATCTCCAGCAGCGGCGGCACGTGCTTGCCGGGGTTTTGCGGCAACGTCAGCACGGCTTCAGGCCGCCGCGTCGCGGCCAGCAACTGGCGCGTGTACGCATCCACGGGCGCGTCGAGCACCTGCGCGACCGCGCCGTTCTCCTTCACCGCGCCGCCGTTCAACACGACGATGCGGTCCGCCATCTGCGCGACCACCGCCAGATCGTGCGACACGTACACGGCCGTGGTGCCGAGTTCGCGAATCACCTTCTTGAAGGCCGCGAGCACTTCGATCTGCGTGGTGACGTCGAGCGCGGTGGTCGGCTCGTCGAACACGACGACGGCCGGGTCGGTGATCAAGGCCATCGCCGCCATCAAACGCTGCAACTGGCCGCCGGATACCTGATGCGGATAGCGCTCGCCGATCGTTTCCGGCGCGGGCAGCGCGAGCGAGCGGAACAGCTCAACCGCCTTGGCGGACGCCGCCTCTTTCGACATCAGGTGATGCAGCAGCGCCGGCTCGATGACCTGATCCATGATCGTGCGCGCCGGATTGAAGCCCGCCGACGCGCTCTGCGCGACGTACGCGACGGTGCGCGCGCGCAACGCGCGGCGCCCCTTCGCATCGAGCGACAACACCTCGACCTCGCCGACGCGCACCGACCCGCCGCTGATCGCGCAGCCCGCGCGCGCATAGCCGAGCAGCGAAAGCGCAATGGTGGTCTTGCCCGAACCGGACTCGCCGATCAGCGCGAGCACTTCGCCCTTCTTCACCGAGAAATCGACGCCCTTGACGATCTCCGTCACCGGCCCCGGCGCCGCACCCGCGACGACTCTCAGGCCCTTCACTTCAATCATGTCGCGCTCAGCCATCACGCACCTCCATGCTTGCGGCCGCGACGCCGCAAGTTGTCGATCAGCAGATTCATGCCGATGGTCAGCGTCGCGATCGCGACGGCCGGCATCAGCACGGCGGGCGCGCCTTCCGACAAGCCGCCGATGTTCTCGCGCACGAGCGAACCCCAATCGGCGTTCGGCGGCTGCACGCCCAGGCCGAGGAAGCTCAACCCGCTCAGCAGCAGCACGATGAACACGAAACGCAGACCGAAATCGGCGAGCATCGGATGGATCATGTTGGGCAGCACCTCGACCCGCGCGATATAGAAGATGCCTTCGCCGCGCGCCCGCGCCACCTGCACGTATTCGAGGCTCATCACGTTCACCGCGAGCGAGCGCGAAATACGGAACGCGCCGGGGATGTAGGCGGCCGCGGCGACCGTCGTCAGCATCGGAATCGACGACCCGAACGCGGCGATCACGACGAGCGCGAGCACCTTGCTCGGAATCGAAATCAGCGCGTCGAACAGACGGCTCAGAATTTCATCGATCACACGGCCCGACACCGCCGCGAGCAGGCCGAAGAACGTGCCGATCACACTCGCGAGCACTGCTGCAGCGAGCGCGAGGCCGACGGTGTAGCGCGCGCCGTAGAGAATCCGGCTCAGCATATCGCGGCCGAGATAGTCGGTGCCAAGCGGATACGCCGCGCTGTAACGGCCGAAAATTTCCGTCGAGGTCAGCGCACCGCCTTTGTACGGCGCGACCAGCGGTCCGATGAACGCGACCAGCAGCCAGAACGCCACCATCAGCAGACCGATCAGGCCGAGTACGGAAAAGCGGTGCACGAGGCGTTTGAACACGCCCTGCTTCGGCGGCGCCGCTTCGACAGGCACGGGCTCGACGACCAGTTCGTCGCGGCGCACGTCGTACAGCTCCGTGCCGGCATGAGGAACATGGTGAGGATTGGTAGGTTGGCTCATCATCGACGCAGCCTCGGGTTGGATACGATTTGACACAGGTCGGCGATCAGCACGAGCACGAGATACGCCGCGCAGAACACCATCACGCAGCCTTGCACGAGCGGCATGTCGCGGTTGGTCACGGCGTCCACCATCAGGCTCGCGAGACCGGGATAATTGAAGATCGACTCGACGATCACCACGCCGCCGAACAGATACGACAGGCTCAGCGCCACGGCGTTGGCAATCGGTCCGATGGTGTTCGGCAACACATGCCGCCACACCACGCGCACCGGCGAGGCGCCCTTGAGCAAGGCCATTTCCACGTACGACGAATTGAGCTGATCGAGTACCGCGGCGCGCGTCATGCGCGCCATCTGCGCGACCAGCACGCAGCACAGCGTCATCACCGGCATCGCGTAAATGCGCAGCAGCGCGCCGAACGAATGCACTTCCGACAGATACGACAGCGCCGGCAGCCAGCGCAGCTTGACGGCAAAAATCAGCACGGCGATCGTCGCGATCAGGAATTCCGGCACGGCGACCGTGGAGAGCGTCAGTACGTTGAGCGTGCGGTCGAGCAGCGAGCCGCGGAACATCGCCGACGAAATGCCGATCAACAGCGCTACCGGCACGGAGACCACCGCCGTGAGTCCGGCCAGCACCAGCGAGTTCGGCAGACGCGTCGCGATCAGTTGACTGACGGGCAGATTGTTCGACAGCGAGATGCCGAAGTTGCCGCTGACCACATGAAGCAGCCACACCAGGTAGCGCTGCAGCGCGGGCTGGTCGAGGCCGAACTGATGCCGCAGGGCAGCCACGGCTTCAGGGGTCGCCGCCTGGCCGAGCGCCTGTTGGGCCGCGTCGCCGGGCAGCAGCCCGGTGACGGCGAACACGACTGCCGACACCAGCAGCAGCGTAAGCAGCGCGAGGCCAAGGCGCGCGGCGATGAGACGTTGCGCATGTGCTTTCATCGAAAATCGCCTCCATTGCAGTTGAAGCTGCGCGCCGCCAATGAGGCGGCGCGTGTATTGCAGGGCGTGCCCCCGGTCGAGTTCAGGCTTCGAGCCAGACGTTTTCCGCGAACATGTAGCCCATCAATCCGGCGAGAGGAATGGAACCAAGGCCCTTGAGCTTGTTCGGGTACGCGTCGAGCGAACTCTGGAACATCGGAATGCCGACGCCGCCCGTGTCGTGCACCAGCACCTGCATGTCACCGTACAACTGCTTGCGCTTGGCGTCGTCCGGTTCGCCGCGTGCCTGCAGCAGCAACTGGTCGAATTTCGGACTCTTCCAGTTCGCCTCGTTCCACGGTGCGTCCGACTTGAAGAACTGCGTAAAGATCACGTCGGCGCTCGGCCGCGCGTTGATATTGCCGAAACCCAACGGATGCTTCATCCAGTGGTTCGACCAGTAACCGTCGGCCGGTACGCGCGACACCTGCAGATTCAGACCGGCTTGCGGCGCGACCTGCTGAAGGAACATGGCCATTTCAACCGAGCCTTCCGCCGCCGGCGACGCGAAAATCTGGATCGGCGCGCTGCCCACCTTGGCTTTCTGGAAATGGAACTTCGCTTTGTCCGGATCGAAGGCGCGCTGCGGCAAGCCGGCGAGGTAGTACTTGTTGGTCGGATCGATAGGCTGATCGTTGCCGATGGTGCCGTAACCCTGGAAGATCGCGCGGCGCATCTGCTCGCGGTCCTGCAGGTACATCATGCCGCGACGGAAATCGTCGTTGCCGGTAATGCCGCCTTCGTCGCGCACGATCAGGTCGGTGTACACGCCGCTCTTCGTCTCCAGCACCGAGAAGCCGCTCGCGGCCTTGATCTGCGTGGTCGAACGCGGGCTCACCGCGTTGATCAGTTGCACGTCGCCGGAAAGCAGCGCGTTTACGCGCGCCGATTCGTCGCCGATGCCGATCAGTTCGACTTCGTCGAGGTGCGGCAGGCCCGGCTTCCAGTACTTCTCGTTCCTCACGCCGACCGTGCGCACGCCCGGCGAGAATTCCTTGACCTTGAACGGGCCAGTGCCGATCGCCGTTTTGAAATCCTTGGTGCCGTCCTTGATGATCTGGAAATGCGAGGTGGCAAGGATCACCGGCAGATCGGCGTTCGGACCGACCAGCGTGATCGTCACTTCGTTCGGGCCCGTGGCCTTCACTTCCTTGATCTGATCGGCGAGCGTCTTCGCCTTCGAGGCCGTGGCCGGGTCCTTGTGGCGCATGATCGAATAGACCACGTCCGCCGGCGCGAGCGCTTTGCCGTCGTGGAACTGCACGCCATTGCGCAGCTTGACGACCCACACGGTGGCGTCTTTCGTATCGAGCGAGGTCGCCAGCGACATCTTCGCGCCGAGATGCGAGTCGAGTTCGGTCAGGCAGTTGTAGAACATGAAGCCACGAGCGTAGTCGGTGCCGAGCGCGCCCTTCGCGGGATCGAGCGTATCGGCCGCGGAGGCGGACTGCGTCGCCACGCGGATCTTGCCGCCCTGCCTGGGCGTAGCTTGCGCCAGCGCCTCACCACTCGCGGTCAGCAGGCCGGCGCCCGTCACCGACATCATCCCCGCTGCGGCCATCGCGCGCAGCACACCGCGCCGCGACGCACCTTTGGCGGTCAACCGCTCCAGCTCGCTGCCGAGATGAAGAGCGTCATGTTGCGAGTTTTCCTTATTCATCGAACTTCTCCGCGAGGGTAACAGTGAGGGTGAGCAGACCTGGCTGCGTGGTTTTAATTGCCAATCGAACAACAAACGATCAATAAAAAATGTCTTTGATACGGTAGTACGTACCCACCAGCGGCAGGAACCAGGGCTTGCCGGTATGGCCGGGAATCGCGGGCCACTCCGACTCGCGCCACGGGTTCTTGTCTTCGTGGCCGTCCATCACGTCGGCCATCACCTGGCCCATGTGCGTCGACATCTGCGTGCCGTGGCCGCTGTAACCCATCGAGAAATAGATGCCGTCGTGCTGCCCGGCATGCGGCAGACGGTCGGCGCTCATATCCACCAGACCGCCCCAGCAATAGTCGATGCGCGCGCTCGCGAGCGTCGGGAACATCGCGGCGAGGCCTTCCTGCAAAATGCGTCCGCTCTTCGCATCCGACGGGCGTTCGGACGCCGTGAAGCGCGCGCGGCCGCCGAACAGCAAGCGCGAATCGGGCGTCACGCGGAAGTAGTTGTGCATCAAACGCGTGGTCGTGTACGCGCGCCGGTTCGGAAACACTTGCGCCAGCAGCTCGGGCGACAGGGGCTCCGTCACCACGATGAACGAACCGACCGGCGCGAGGCGCCGCCGATACCAGCCGAACGGACCGTGCCGCGACGGACCGGTCGCGATCAGCACCTGCTTCGCCCGCACTTCGCCGCGCGCCGTGGTAATGCGAAAGCCGCTGCCGTCTTTGGCGATGGCGGTGACCGCCGCGTTTTCGTACAGCTTCGCGCCGCGACGCACCGCGGCCTCGGCGAGACCGACCGTGAACTTGCCCATGTGCATCTGGCCGCCATGCCGTTGCAGCAACCCGCCGTGAAAACTGTCGGACTGGATTTCGCTGCGGATACGGCTGCGGTCGATTAGTTCGATATCCGTATCGACTTCACGGCGAATCGCCTCCGCCGTCTTTTCCAGATGCGCAAGGTGATGCGGCTTGGAGGCCAGCTTCAGCTTGCCGGTCGCGATGTAATTGCAGTCGATGTTCTCCTCGCGAATCAGACGCTCGACCGTGTCGACCGCATCCGAAAACGCGCGGTAGCAGGCGCTCGCGCGCTCCACACCGAGTTGCGCGACCAGCGCGACGAAGTCCTGCGCCACGCCGGTATTGACCTGCCCGCCGTTACGCCCGGACGCGCCGCCGCCGATGCGGCCCGCGTCGAGCACGGTCACCGCGGCGCCGCGCTTGCCCAACGCTTGCGCCGCCGAGAGTCCGGTGAAGCCGCCGCCGATCACCACCACGTCGGTCTGGCCGTCGAGCGGACCCTCGCTCGCCGAAAGCAGGGGCGGCGCGGTGTCGAGCCAGTAGGAATCGAGCTTCATCCGGTCTGTCCTTGAGATGGGCAATGAGCGTGAAATCCGGCGCTTACAGGCCGAGTTCCGAAGCCAGATGCGGAATGTCGTTGACCTCGTAGTACTGGTAGTACGGCGTCGACGGTTCGTGGCCGCGCTTGACGAAGGCCTTGTGCTTGATGCCCATGTCGTGCGCGGTCATCAGGTCGTAGCGCAGGCTCGACGACACGTGCAGCACGTCTTCCGGATTGCAGTTCAGTTGATCGAACATGTACTCGAAGCCTTGCATGCGCGGCTTGTACGACTGCGCCTGCTCCGCCGTGAAGACTTTATAGAACGGCGCGCCGAGCTTGTCGACGTTGCTCTGGATCTGGTTGTTCGAAGCGTTCGAGAGAATCACCAGCTTGTACTTCTTCGCGAGGCGGGCGACACCTTCCGGCACGTCCGGATGCGGACCCCACGTCGGCACGGCGTCATAGATGCTCTGGGCGCCCGCTTCGTTGAATTCGACGTTCATGCGCTTGCACGCGCGGCGCAGCGCATTGACCACCACATCCCGGTACGGCTTCCATGCGCCGAGCACTTCGTCGCGACGATAGCCCGAGTAGAACGCAATGAGCTTTTCCAAGTCCTCACCGTTGAGCAGGTGGCCGTACAGTTCGCGCGTCATCTCGGCCATGCGGAATTTCGTCAGCGTGCCGTAGCAGTCGAAGGTGATGTATTTCGGTTCGAATTCGATCATGGTGCAGTCCTATCGTGTTGGTGAACCCGCTATGGGAGCTCATTGGCGAAAACAGTGATTGCTCATCCCTGTTAAAGATTTAATCAGCGCAAAAACATAGATGTCCCTGATTAACGCATTGCTGGTGACACAAATCATGCGTTTTGAGGCCGCTGACAGCACAGAATGCGGCGATCGGGCTGAAAGCCTTGCCCATACTGGGTTTGCGGCTGGGATACCGGGCGTGCGTCGGGCGCGCGTCGGGTGTTCAGCCGCGCTGCGGCGCTCGCCCCCCTCGACATATTCCCCGCCGATGCCAAGTCCGCTGCGAACCGCGACGTCGTCCAGATTGAAGCTCTCCATGAGCAAGGTTTCCTGTATGACCGGCTGGTGGTTCGTGCGGTGCGCTTCGTGAATGCTTCCGCCATGACAAAATCGTAGAGCCGCAGGCGTGGCATATGTCGCCGACAAAAATCGCCGCGCAGCAGAACCCACCTGTAATGCGCGCCCAGACCTGGCGTTTTGCATCGAATTTCGAGGCGGCCCTTTCCCCGGGTCGCGATAGAAAGATCGTCCTAGTCACACCGCGCACCGGATGACACAGTGACGGCGTAAGCCTTCAGTCAATCAGGGAGTACGGCGTGTCCGATTCGATAACCGATTCGATTACCTATAGACGCTTCACCCTCGACGACATCGCCGCCGCGCACGCGTTGACGGCCGAACTCAAATGGCCGCATCGCACGGACGACTGGAGATTCGTCGTACAGCTGGGCGTGGGTTTCGTCGCGCAAGACGCGAGCGGCGTGATCGGCACCGCCCTGTGCTGGAAATATGGCGCTGAGCGTGCCTCGCTCGGCATGGTGATCGTGTCGCCGGCGCAGCAAGGGCGCGGCATCGGCAGGAAGCTGATGGAGCTGGTGCTCGAAGAAGTGGGCGGCCGCGTGACCTTCCTGCACGCCACCCCCGCCGGCCAGCCGCTCTATGAAAAGCTCGGCTTTCGCGCGGCCGGCACGCTCGATCAGCACCAGGGCGCGGCGTTCCAGCCGCCGCTCGTATCGCTGCCGCCAGGCGAACGTTTGCGCCCGCTCGGTTCGAGCGACACGGCGCGGCTGGTCGAACTGGCTTCGCGGGCCAGCGGTCTGGATCGCGCCGAAGTCTTGCCCGCGCTGCTTGGCACCGCCGACGGCATCGCGCTCGACCGCGACGGCGAACTGATCGGCTTCGCGCTGTTTCGCCGCTTCGGACGCGGCTTTGCGATCGGTCCGGTCGTCGCGCCCGCCTCGGAAGATTCAGCCCGCGCCAAGGCGCTCATCAGCCACTGGCTGGCGCTGAACGAAGGCGTGTTCGTGCGTATCGACACGCCGGGCGAAAGCGGCCTCACGGATTGGCTGGAACAGTTGGGCTTGCCGCGCGTGGACACGGTGATCAAAATGGTCCGCCCCGCCACGCCGGGCGAGCCCGCGAACGGCGCCCAGGACGCGCACTACCTGCAATACGGCATCATCAACCAGGCGATCCTCTAACTCCTCATGGCCTTCCTCTATAAAGCCGACCCGGCGCGCGGCGCGCAGTGGGCGAAACTCTTTGCGCAGAAAGCGCCCGAGCTGCCGTTTCATATCTGGCCCGATCTCGGCGACCCGGCCGCGATCCGCTATCTCGCCGCCTGGCAGCCGCCGGAAGATCCGACTCGCACCTTTCCTAATCTGGAGGTCGTGTTCTCGGTGGGCGCCGGCATCGATCAGTTCGACCTGTCGGGCGTGCCGGAGCATGTGCCCGTCGTGCGGATGATCGAACCGGGGATCGTCGAGGGCATGGTCGAATACGTCACGCAGGCCGTGCTGACGATTCATCGCGATCTGTTCGACTACGGTCTTCAGCAACAGCAGCAGGTCTGGCGCGAGTTGCCGCTCAAGCCCGCCAGCCAGCGCCGCGTCGGCGTGCTTGGGCTCGGCGTGTTGGGCACGGCCGTGCTGGAAAAGCTGCGGCTGTTCGGCTTCGACTGTGCGGGATGGAGCCGGTCTCCGCGTGAGATCGAAGGCGTGGCGTGTTACGCGGGCGAAAGCGCGCTGGATGCGTTTCTTGCGCGCACCGATATCCTTATCTGCCTGCTGCCGCTCACGCCCGCCACGCGCGGGCTGCTCGACGCGCAATTGTTCGCGAAGCTGCCGCGCGGCGCGTCGCTGATTCAAACGGGACGCGGTCCGCATCTGAATCAGCAGGATCTGCTGGCCGCGCTCGAAAGCGGCCAGTTGCGCAACGCCATTCTCGACGTGACCGATCCCGAGCCGCTGCCCGCGGGTCATCCGTTGTGGACGCATCCACGCGTGCGCATCACGCCGCATATCGCCAGCGCGACGCGGCCCGAATCCGCCGTCGACGTGGTGCTGGAGAACCTGCGCCGTCATCGCGAAGGCTTGCCGATGCTCGGCCAGGTCGACCGCGCGCAAGGCTATTGAGGGCGGCACCGCTTGAAACGCCCGCTCGGCGCGGCTTTTCAGCGCCCGCAGCAGAAAATGCCAAGACCGTGCATCAAAACGCGTCGTGCGCGCTTTTCAGGCAATTGTTTAGGTGAGCAGGCGATCGTCGCTGGTCAGTAGTATGGAACCGTCAACAGCCCCTTTCCGCGACGAGAAACCATCATGCCGATTCAATCGCTCATCGAAGCCGACCGCAAGCATCTGATTCACCCGGTCATCAACTACCGCGCGCACGAAGCACGCGGCGTCACCGTTCTCGAATCCGCCAGCGGCGCGTTTCTGCGCGACGCGGCCGGCAACGAACTGCTCGACGCGTTTTCCGGACTCTGGTGCGTGAACGTCGGCTACGGCCAGCAGAGCATTGTCGACGCCGCCACCGCGCAGATGCAGAAGCTGCCCTACGCGACCGGCTATTTTCATTTCGGCTCGGAGCCGGCCATCGAACTCGCGCAGAAGCTCGTCGAGGTATCGCCCGCTTCGCTGCAACACGTGTACTTCACGCTCGGCGGCTCGGACGCGGTCGATTCGGCGCTGCGGTTCATCACGCACTACTTCAACGCCACGGGGCGGCCGTCGAAGAAGCACATCATCGCGCTGCAACGCGGCTACCATGGCTCGTCGGCGGTCGGCGCCGGCCTCACCGCGCTACCCGCGTTCCACCGCAACTTCGATCTGCCGCTGCCGAGCCAGCATCATCTGCCGTCGCCGTACGCGTACCGCAACGATTTCGCCGACGACGCCGCGCTGATCGCCGCCTCGGTGGCCGCGCTCGAAGCGAAGGTGGCCGAGCTCGGCGCCGACAACGTCGCCGCGTTTTTCTGCGAACCGATTCAGGGCTCGGGTGGCGTGATCGTGCCGCCGGCCGGCTGGCTCAAGGCCATGCGCGAAAGCTGCCGTAAGCTGGGCATTCTGTTCGTCGCCGACGAAGTGATCACCGGTTTCGGCCGCACGGGTCCGCTGTTTGCCTGCCAGGGCGAAGACGTCGAGCCGGATCTGATGACGGTGGCCAAAGGCCTGACCGCGGGCTATGCGCCGATGGGCGCCGTGCTGATGTCGGATGAAATCTATCAGGGCATTGCCGACGGCGACGCCGAAGCAGTGGTCGGCCATGGCCATACGTATTCGGCGCATCCGGTGAGCGCGGCGATCGGCCTCGAAGTGCTGCGCCTGTATCACGAAGGCGGCCTGCTCGCGAACGGCGTGGCGCGCGCGCCGCGCTTCGCGCGCGGCCTCGACGCGCTGCTCGCGCATCCGCTGGTGGGCGACTCGCGCCACCGTGGCCTGCTCGGCGCGCTCGAACTCGTCGCCGACAAAGACAGCAAGGCGGGCTTCGACCCGGCGTTGAAACTGTCCGAACGGATCGCCGCCGCCGCTTATGAAAACCGCCTGGTTTTCCGTGCTTTCGGCGACAACATCCTCGGCTTCGCACCGGCGCTCTCGTACACCGAGGCCGAGTTCGACCTGATGTTCGAACGGCTCGAAAAGACGCTCGACGACGTACTCGCACAAGCCGATGTGCGCGCCGCGTTGAAGGTCAAAACTCATGCCACCGCATGCTAGAGTAGAGGGCCATCCCAGTCCCACACACCGATCGCCGGAGCGACAACGTTACGATGAGCAGCGACTGCAAGCTAGACAGAATTGACCTGCGCATACTTTCCCAATTGCAGAAGAAAGGCCGCATAACCAACGTCGAGCTTGCCGACGCGGTCGGGCTGTCGCCCAGTCCTTGCCTGATCCGCGTCAAGCGTCTGGAGAAAGCCGGCTACATCATCGGCTACGGTGCGCAGATCCAGCTCGAAAAGCTCGGCGACGTGCAGATCGTTTTCACTGAAGTCACGCTCGCCGATCATCGGCGGGAAGACTTCATCAAGTTCGTGAATGCGATTCGCAACGTCGACGAGATTGTCGAGTGCCATCTGGCGAGCGGCGGCTATGACTACCTGCTGAAGTTCGTCACGCGCAGTGTGAGCCACTACCAGAGCATCGTGGAAGGACTGCTGGAACGCGATATCGGCATCGAGAAGTACTTCAGCTACGTGATCATCAAGTCGCCGTTCGTGAAGAGCCATTACCCGCTCGAAACGCTGTTCTCGCAGAATCATCATTAGGCGTCGGCTTGTTTCTGATCGGCCGGAACTTGGCGTCGTTCAACGTTCAGTATTCAACGCTTAACGTTCGGCAACACCGGCCATGTTCACGCCGGCCGCATCGTCGCCTCACGCATTCCCCTGCGCGAATTCCTCGCTCAGAAAGTCCACGCAGACCCGCACCTTCGCCGATTGCGCGAGCCGCGCCGGATACACCGCCCATAGATTCGCCGGTTGCGTGACCTCGGGCAGCACCTGCTGCAGTTGCCCGCTTTCAAGCAGCGGCCGCACGTCCCACATGGAACGCAGCACGATGCCGCGTCCAGCCAGCGCCCACTCCACCGCCACTTCGCCGTGATTGGTCGACAACGGTCCCGTGACCTTGATCGATACGGTCTCGCCGCGCATCGTCAGACGCCACAGACCGAACGGATGGTCGCGCTCCTTGATCGCGAGACACGCATGCGAGGACAGCTCGGCAAGCTGGCGCGGCGCGCCATGCCGCGCGATGTACTCGGGCGAAGCGCACAACACGCGATGATTCGACGCAAGCCGCCGCGCGATCAGATGCGGCGCGATCTCGTCGCCGATGCGCACGTCGAGGTCGAAGCCTTCGCCGCCGACATCGACGAGACGGTCGAACAGATCGAGCCGCACGCTCAGTTGCGGATAGCGCTCGGAAAAGCGTGCGAGCGCGGGCGCGACGAAGCGCCGCCCAAAGCCGAAGCTGCTGGAAATGCGCAGCTTGCCGCCGGGAATGCGGCGCGTGGTGGAGACGTCTTCCACGAGTTGATCGACGTCGTCGAGAATCTTTTCGGCCCATGTGTAGACGCGCTCACCCGCTTCGGTGATCGCCACCCGGCGCGTGGAACGGTGCAATAAACGCGTACCGAGCGTAGTCTCGAGCACGTTGATGCGTTTGCTGACGTAGGCCGCGGACACCGACAGGGCCTCCGCCGCCGCGCTGAAACTGGACTTGCGCGCCACTTCGCAGAACACGCGCAAATCGCCGAGATCGAGTGAGGGAATGACGTTCATGGGTCGATTGCTCGCACTTGAGTTTGTACACGAATCGTGCACAGTGGCTTAACTAAAGCGACCATTTTAGTCTCAAACGGCAGGAATAAAATAACCGTTGTCGAATCGTCCAGAAGCCCCAACAGACCCAAGCGGAGGAGCACAACATGTCGAAGAAATATCGGATCGCAGTCATTCCCGGCGACGGCATCGGCGTCGAAGTCATGCCGGAAGCCATTCGCGTGCTGGAGGCGGTGAAAACGCGCTTCGGCATCGAGCTGGAGTATCAGCACATTGAGTGGGCGAGCTGCGACTACTACGCGAAGCACGGCAAGATGATGCCGGACGACTGGAAAGCGCAGCTGCAATCGGCGGACGCGATCCTGTTCGGCGCGGTCGGCTGGCCCGACACGGTGCCCGACCATATTTCGCTGTGGGGCTCGCTGCTGAAGTTCCGCCGCGAATTCGACCAGTACATCAACCTGCGCCCGGCGCGCCTCTTTGCCGGCGTGCCTTCGCCGCTCGCGGGCCGCAAGGCGGGCGACATCGACTTCTGGATCGTGCGTGAGAACACCGAGGGCGAGTACTCGTCGGTGGGTGGCGTGATGTTCGAAGGCACGGAGCGCGAATTCGCGCTGCAGGAATCCGTCTTCACGCGGCACGGCAGCGAGCGCGTGCTGAAGTTCGCGTTCGATCTCGCGCAACGGCGCGAGCGCAAGAAGATCACCGTGGCGACCAAGAGCAATGGCATCGCGATCAGCATGCCGTGGTGGGACAAGGTCGCGGCCGGCATCGCGGCGCAGTATCCGGACGTGACGTGGGACAAGCAACACATCGACATTCTCTGCGCGCGCTTCGTGCTGAGCCCGGATCGCTTCGACGTGGTGGTGGCCACCAATCTGTTCGGCGACATTCTGTCCGACCTCGGCCCCGCCTGCACCGGCACGATCGGTCTTGCGCCGTCGGGCAATCTGAATCCGGACCGCAAGTTTCCTTCACTGTTCGAACCGGTGCACGGTTCGGCGCCGGATATCGCCGGCAAGAACATCGCCAATCCGATCGCGATGATCTGGTCGGCCGCGATGATGCTCGACTTCCTCGGCAATCACGAGGGCAAGGAGCGCGAGGCGCACGACGCGATTCTTGCCGCCATCGAAGCGACGCTGGTGGAAGGCCCGCACACCGGCGACCTCGGCGGCAAGGCGAACACCACCGAAGTCGGCCAGGCGATCGCGGCAAGACTCGCCTGAGTCTTTCGTTCACCGCGGGTCTCGAGATTTTCGCCGGGGCCGGCGCGGTGATCGGCTGGTCCAACACTCAAAAGGTAACGTGACAATGAAGGTACAGCAGCTCAAGCAAAGCGTGAATCTGCAGAATCTGGAAGACTGGGGCAAGGTTGGATTGCCCGGCACGACGCCGATTCAGGTGTCGGGCGTGCAACGCGTTATCAAGGGCAGCGAAGCCGTCGATACGGGCATCTTCGAATGCACCGCCGGCACGTATCGCCGCTCGATCAAGCAAGCCGAAGTGATGCACTTCATTGCGGGACGCGGACGCTTCACGCCCGATAACGAGGAAACCATTCACTTTCAAAGCGGCGACACCCTCTTCTTCGAAGCCAATACCGAAGGGCTTTGGGAAGTCGAGGAAACCATGCGCAAGGTCTACGTCATCTTCTGAGCGCCGCGTCGCGCATCATCACGAGCGCTGCGCCGCGCCGCACCATGCGGTGCCCGTCAGGCCGGCGCTCACCCCGCATACCAATCCCATCTCATCCCGGCGCACCGCGATGCGCCGCGGCCACTCTGATCGTTCGCGCTGTCCAGCGCCCTCTTCCAACCGATGTGCATCTGCAACAGAGTCGGGTAATCCCGCGTTGACCCGTCGTCATCGTATTACTTACAGTGCGGACCTGTTCGCATAAAGAATCACCGTTCTACATACGAACATCTCGCACAGAAGAATTAACGACGACCGCCTCGCTGGGACTGCCGACGCGGTTCCGGCAGGTCGAATTGGAAAACACCTCATGAATCGCAATATCACTATGACCCGGCTCGCCTGCGCGATCGCCGCTCTGGCCAGCGCACCGGTTTTCGCGCAAAGCAGCGTGACGCTGTACGGTATCGTGGACACGGGTATCGGCTATCAAAGCAGCCAGGCGCCCTCGCTCGGTTCGACCTCCGGCGGCAAGTCCAAAGTGAATATGATCAACGGCGTGTGGGCCGGCAGCCGCTTCGGCCTGAAGGGCGCGGAAGATCTGGGCGCCGGCACCAAGGCCATCTTCCAGTTGGAGTCGGGTTTCAACTCCGCCACCGGCGCACAGCAATACACGAACGCGATGTTCGGCCGCCAGGCATGGGTCGGCGTGACGAATCCGACTTACGGCACGTTGCAGGCCGGCCGCCAGTACACGGCGTACTACTCGATGTTGTCGCCGTATAGCCCGACCACGTGGCTCACCGGCTTCTACGGCGCGCACGCGGGCGACGTCGACGCGCTCGATACGATTTACCGCGCGAACAACTCGCTGGTCTATACGTCGCCGAAACTGTACGGCTTCACGTTCAGCGGTTCGTACTCGCTCGGCGGCGTGCCGGGCAGCCTGAACCGCGGCTCGACCTGGAGCGGCGCGGTGCAGTACATCCAGGGTCCGGTCGGACTCGCGGTCGGCTTCATGCGCATCAACAACTCGACGCTCGGCGGCGGCGCATACGGCGCGGATTCGACCGTGTCGAACAACGGCGCGCAACCGGGCGTGTCGGCCGTGACCAACGGCTATCAAACGGCGCAGGCGCAGCAGCGCTTTGCCGTGACCGGCGGCTACAACTTCGGCGGTGGCTGGGACGTGTCCGCGGCCTACTCGAACGTGCAGTACATTCCGGGTGTCGGCTCGAGCTTCCGCGATACGGCGATCTTCAATACGGGCGGTGTCGTGCTGCACTGGAAGCCGACCGTTTCGTGGGACTTCGCGACCGGCTACAGCTACACGCGCGCCACCAAGGCGAACGGCATCACGAGTTCGGCGCAGTACCAGCAGGTCAACCTGTCCGAGTACTATTCGTTGTCGAAGCGCACCGGACTCTATGCGTTGCAGGCGTTCCAGCGCACCAACGGCAACACGCTGGGCACTGCGGGCTCGGGCCACATCATCAGCGCGACGGCAACCATCGGCGACGGCTTCCAGAGCGCGCCGTCGTCGTCGCGCAGCCAGTTCGCCGCCGGCGTGGGCATCGTGCACCGCTTCTAAAACGGCGTTCGATCGTATAAAAAGAAAAGGCTCGTTCTCACGAGCCTTTCCGTATTCAGCAGTGAGGAGACCATCATGAACCGCAGCACCGCTGTGAACGTTCAGACCTTTATCAACGAGCACCCGTTTTCGCCGTTCCAGTGGCTCGTGTTCTTCATGTGTTTCATCATCGTCCTGCTGGACGGCTTCGACACGGCCGCGATCGGCTTCATCGCGCCTTCGCTGATCGCCGAATGGGGCATCACCCGGCCGGCGCTCGCGCCCGTGCTGAGCGCGGCGCTGTTCGGCCTTGCCTGCGGCGCGCTCGGTTCGGGACCGCTATCCGACCGGCTCGGGCGACGTTCGCTGCTGCTCGGCTCAGTGCTGCTGTTCGGCGTGGCGTGCCTCGGCTCCGCCTTCTCGACCAGCATCGAACAACTGACGACACTGCGCTTCATCACCGGCGTCGGTCTCGGCGCGGCCATGCCGAACGCCGTGACGATGATGGGCGAATACTGCCCGGACCGCCGTCGGGCGACGGTGATCAACCTGATGTTCTGCGGCTTCCCGCTCGGCGCCGCGTTCGGCGGTTTCCTCGCGGCGTGGATGATTCCGCATTTCGGCTGGCGCAGCGTGCTGCTGCTCGGCGGCATCACGCCGCTTCTGCTTCTGGTCGTGCTCGCGATCAAGATGCCGGAATCGGTGCGCTACATGGTGGCCAATAACAAGCCGGTCGAACGGATTCGCGCGGCGCTCGCGCGCATTTCGAGCGAAGCCGCGCAAGCGGGCAGCTTCGTCATGACCGAAACCGCGCCGCAAACCGGCGGCAAGGGCATGGCGGTGGTGCTGTCGCGCTCGTACATCATCGGTTCGGTGATGCTGTGGATCGCCTATTTCATGGGCCTCGTGATCTTCTACGCGTCGATCAACTGGATGCCGATTCTGCTGAAGGACGCCGGCCTCACGCCACAGCGCGCGACGCTGATTTCCGCGCTGTTCCCGCTCGGCGGGGTGGGCGCCGTGCTGTGCGGCGTGCTGATGGACCGCTTCAACGCGAACCGCATCATCGCGGCTTGCTACGCGTTGACGGCGGTGAGCGTGTACTTCATCGGCCAGGCGGTGGGCAACGTGGGCGCGCTGGTGTTCATCGTGTTCGTCGCGGGCGTGTTGATGAATACCGCGCAGTCGTCGATGCCGGCACTCGCCGCCGCGTTCTACCCGACCGAAGGCCGCGGCACCGGCGTGGCGTGGATGCTCGGCATTGGGCGCTTCGGCGGGATTGCCGGCTCGTTCCTCGTGGCCGAACTGACGCGGCGGCACTTTTCGTTCGCGGGCATCTTCGCGATGATCGCGGTGGCGGGTCTGCTTTCGTGCGTGGCGTTGCTGATCAAGCAGGCGGCGCGGCCGCATGTGGCGAATGTGGGCGCGCCGAAGACGGAGTCGTTCGGGCATTGAGCGGGTAAAGAGGCGGCGATGGTCGCCGCCTGCCGGGAGCGGCGGCGTTGGAGATCTGATGGGGCTTCGAACTGCCTCGTCAGCCGTCTTGAGAGAGGGCGTCGCTGGTGGCCTGGTCCGCCGGCCCCCACCCCGGAATGTTGAGGTAATAGCGCGTTGAGCGACCGCCGCCAACCTTGCACAGCAGCCCCATATCCTCGAGTTCGATGAGTTCGCGTGACGCCGTGGCTCGCGAGGTGCTGCCGACGCTCTCGTACTTTCGCGTATTCATGCCCCCTTCAAAACCATTCGGACCTGCATCGAGCAGAAGGTTGACGACTTTGCGCTGTCGCGGAGTAAGCACTTTGTCCTCATGGCTCACCCAGAAAATGGTTTTGGCGAGCGCTGAGTCCACGACGCTGGACGCTTCTTCGCAAGACACTCGCACCTGCTCCACGAACCACAGAACCCATTCGGTCACATCCAGGTCGCCGTGCTGGGCGCGCTCGAGTTGCTCGTAGTAGTCGCGCCGCCTGTCAAGCAAGCGCTGCGATGTACGAATCAAACGACTGACTTCACCGCTGTCGCGCGCCAGCACAAGATCGATCAGGACTCGACCGATGCGGCCATTCCCGTCCTCAAAGGGATGAATGGTCTCGAACCACAGGTGAGCGAGTGCCGCCTTGACCAGACTGTCATGTTCGGTCGATGCGTTGAACCACTCCAGGAACGTCTGCATTTGAGCCGGGACGTCAGCCGACGATGGAGCCTCATAGTGAACCCTTTCGCGGCCCTGGCGCCCGCTGACGATTTGCATCGGCTCGGCATGCTCGCGGTAGGCACCGACAAGAATTCTGGTCATGCCTGAGTAGCCGGTCGGAAAGAGCGCGGCCTGCCAGGCGCACAAGCGCTCGTGTGTGAGCGGCGCTGCGCGCTGCCGCACCGCGTCATCCATGATGTCCAGCAGGCCTTCGACGCTTCGGGGCGCGTCGGGGCCGTCCTGATTCCCGACGCCCAGTCGCCGCGCGACGGACGAACGCACTGCCGTGAGGGCGATGCGTTCGCCCTCGATAGCGGCTGTCGCGACGGCATCCTGGCTCCAGGCCTCGGCGGCGAGTTCAAGGCGCCGTTCAAAACCAAGACCTGCCAACTGGCCTTCAATGACTCCCTGACTCCTGTGTGCGCGGGCCAACTCGCCCCCGATGCGGACAACGTCATAGTGCATGCCGGGCCACGTGGGGACTTGCCAGATGAAGGATGGGCTTGGCGTCATGGTGCTGGATGGGTTTGAGGCGATTACGGGTTCCAATCGACTCATATTATGAGTCGATTTGAATTATAGCCAGAAGTGAGTCGAATGCGTACTTAATCGACTCAAAACATGAGTCGATTAACCTCCCACTACGCAGAACGGTCGGTTGCAGGTGATTCCGAGACTGAATCCGGCATGAAGCTGTTGCCCTTGACAGCAAGGCAGTCGCGGCTTTCCCGATAAACTACGCGCTTGTTGGCCCGTGCCCATCTAACCACAGGATTCAGGGAATGAAACGCGTAGTCGTATCCGCGCTGCTTGCGGCGTGCCTCGCGCAGCCGGCCGTTCAAGCCGTGGCGCAAACCGTCAGCGATCAATGTTTTGCCATCGGCGACATCGCCGGGCAGGTCGCTTCGTGGCGCGCGCACAAGAAGACCAAGGCTCAAGCGCTTGATCAGGCGGCCAAGTACTACAAGGATGCGGCCGACCGGCAAGCGGTCAGCGCCATCATCGAGAAGATCTACAGTCCGGACGCGCCGCGCATGACGCCGGATCAGGCCAGCATGGCCTTCACGTCGGATTGCGCGAACCGTAATGCGCAGACGTCCAGGCAATAGCGCCTGCGCTTGCAACTGCCTCTAGCGTTTGCGCGGCGCATCCTGCTACGTCAGCGCCTTGCCGTGACAATGCGCTGACAACTCTGCTCGTTGCCGGATCGGTGCGGTCGATCGACCAGCCGGTTCAGGCGCCCTTCCACGCGCAAACGTCGCCCGTTCTCAAAAGCGCATTGCCGAGCACGAACGTCGCGTCAGCTGGCAACGGTGCATGCACAGGCTCCGCGCCGAAATTGAACGCAAAGGTCAAATCGCCGCGTCGCCGGATGCGCAAGCCTTCCGCCAACAACTGCGTCTCGATCCCGGCCTCGTGCGCCGCCTGCCGCAATACCGAGCGATGCAACGCATGCGACAACCAGCCCGCCACATAGCGAACCCTGCCGTGCGAAAGAATGGCCGGCCAGGTGTCGTCGAATTGCGCGTCGATATGCGTGCCGCCATTGGCCCGCACGTGCTCGCGCCAATGCATCGCCACACCGTCCGTGCCGTCGATCGACACCGCGGGCGCCAGCGTGGGCCGCAGCGTTTCGACTTCGAGCACTTGTATCGGCAGAACGCGTTGCAAGGCGCCGGGCGGCAGCGTGGACGGAATGGCGAAGCTGTCGGTTTTCGAGCCGCTGCGCGGGCCGAAAACCCATTGCGCCTGACTTCGCTCGATCTGATGAACCAGCGCTTCGTCGATCACGGCGATGCTCGGCACGACCACTAACGCATAGCCCGTCAGATCCGCACGGCTCGACAAGATATCCACGTCGAGCCCGAGTTCGCGCAGCGATTCGTAGTAGTCGAACGCCAGCGTCTGATAATCGAAGGTCTTGCCATGACGCTGAATCTCGAACATCCATTGCGTCTCGTAGTCGAATACAAGCGCAACAGACGCACGCGAAGGCGCTTTGAGTTCCGATAGCGCGGCACAAGCGGCAATCTCGCGCGCCGCCTGCTGCACTTCGAGGCCGCCCGGCGACAGTTCGTTGTTCGGCAGATTGAGCCCCGAATGCATCTGCTCCTGCGCATACGGACACTGACGCCAGCGGAAATACGACACCAGTTCCGCGCCATGCGCGAACGCCTCGTAAGCCCACAGCCGGACCATACCTTTCGCCGGCACCGGATTCCACGGCGCCCAGTTGACCGGACCGGCTTGCTGCTCCATCACCCAGAAACGGCCGCCGCCGATCGCCCGATAGCGGTCGTGGTCGAACGCGGAAACGTCGGGATGCGCGGTGCGCGCGTAACGCGCCTTCTGCTCGTCGGGCAGCGCGATGGATTCGGTGCGTGCGATCGGATAGCTGTCCCACGCAGCGACATCGAGCGCATTGTCCCTGGCGAAGCGGTAGTGATCGAAGGTCGTGAAAAAGCCCATGAAGTTGTGGAGCAAATCCACCGACGGCGCATGCTCGCGCAACACATCGATCTGCTCGCGATGAAAACTCGCCACCTCGTCCGACATGAAGCGGCGGAAGTCGAGCAGATGAATCGGATTGGCGTCGGTGGGCGTGAGGGTCGGCAAGCCGATCGCCTCGAACAACGGATACTCCATGCTCCAGAACACGTTGCCCCACGCGTTATTGAGCGCCTCGACGGTTTCGTAGCGGCGCCGCAGCCATTCATGAAAGTGCGCGAGCGCGGCAGGCGAATAGCTGGGCACGGTATCGTGACAGCCGAGTTCGTTATCGGTCTGCCACGCGACGATGGAAGGATGACGTCCGTAGCGCTGCGCCATCGCCGTAACGAATCGCACGCACTCGCGGCGATAGGTTTCGCTGGATATATCGTAGTGACGGCGCGAACCGAAATTCCAGCGCGTTCCGTCGGCGCGTACCGGCAGTACTTCCGGGTATGCGTCGATCAGCCACTTCGGCGGCGATGCGGTCGGCGTGCCGAGCACGAGCTTCAGACCTGCATCCGCCAGCGTGGCGACTGCTTCGTCGAGCCATGCCCACTCGAATTCGCCGGCGCGCGGCTCCATCCGGCTCCACGCGAATTCGGCAATCCGCACATGCGTGATGCCGAGCTCGACCATACGTTTCGCGTCGTCCGCCCACATCGTGCGCGGCCATTGTTCCGGGTAATAACAGACACCAAGTTGCATGAGAAAGTCTCGTTGTTAGATGACGTCGAACAGGCGCTCAGCCCTTGCTTGCGCCGAAAGTCAGGCCAGCGACGAAATGCTTCTGCATCGCGAAGAACATCAGCACGGAAGGCAAGGCGGCCAGCACTGAACCCGCCGCGACCAGATTCCATGCGGTCGTCCACTGGCCTTTGAGCGCCGCGACGCCCACGGTGATAGGCGCGGCGTCGTCGCCTTGCGTGAGACACAGCGCCCAGAAGTAGTCGTTCCACACGAACGTGAACACCAGAATGCCGAGCGCGGCGAGCGCGGGACGAATCAGCGGCAGCACGATGCGCAGGTAGATGGTCCATTCGCTCGCGCCTTCCACACGCGCGGCTTCGATCATTTCGAACGGCAGCTGTTTGATGAAATTGCGCAGAAACAGCGTGCAAAAGCCGGTCTGAAACGACACGTGGAAAATCACCAGCGCCCATACGCTGTTAAAGAGTCCGACCTTCAATGCCATGTCGCGCACCGGGATCATCAGAATCTGGATCGGCACGAAATTACCCGCGACGAACGCGAACAACACGGCTGTATTGCCCGGAAACCGATAGGTCGCCAAAGCAAAACCCGCCATCGACGCCAGCACGATCGCGCCGATCACCGAAGGCACCGTGATCAGCACGCTGTTCGCGAAGTAATGCAGCATCGGCGTTTGCGTCAGCGCGGCGCCATAGTTTTCGATCAGCGCAAAGTGTTTCGGCCAACCCCAGTAATCGCCTTGCGAAAGCTCGTCCGAAGAGCGAATCGACGTGACGAGCACGGCCAGCATCGGCAGCAGCCATATCAGCAGCGCGATGGGCAGCGACGCTTTATAGAGCCTGCGATTAAGCGGTTTCCAGCGTTCGACGGGAAGCGGATACATGACGCGTAACTCCTGGAGATCAGCGTTCTTCGCGCAGCATGCGGCGCAAATGGAACACGATGTAGACGAGCATGATGGCGAACAGCACGACGGCAATCGCCGCGGAATAGCCTTCGCGGTAGTACTTGATGGCCTGGTCGTACATGTAATAGGCGAGCACGGTGGAGCTGTCGAACGGACCGCCGCCGCTCATCACCGCGATCAGGTCGAAGCTGCGCAGCGCGCCGATCACAGTCAGCACCACGGCCATGAAGGTGGCCGGCCGCAACTGCGGCAGAATCACGTGCCACAGCAGCTTTACGCCCTTGGCGCCTTCCATGCGCGCCGCCTCGACCACTTCTGGATTGATGCCGGTCAGGCCCGTGAGATACAGCACCATGCAGAACGGCGTTTGCGGCCACAGTGCGGCGAAGACGATGCCGAACGTCACCGTGTGCGGGTCGCCGAGCACCGGAATGCCGTGACCGACGATCAAACGCAGCAAGCCGAAGCCCGGGTCGTAAAACCAGCTGAACACGAGACCGACCACCACGCCGGAGAGCACGAACGGCGCGAAGAACAGCGACTTGACGACGCGCATGCCACGGATATGCTGGTTCAAATACAACGCGAACAGCAGACCGAGCGGCGGCGCGAGCAGGAACAGCGCGAGCCAGATAAGGTTGTTTTTCAGAGCCGTGTAAAACGTGTCGGCATGAAACAGCTCGACGTAGTTATCGAAACCCGCGAAGGTTTTCGGCGTCATACCGTCCCAGTGATAAAAACTGAGCGAAATGCTGCTGATGATCGGATACACGACACACAGGCAAAACAACGCGCAACCCGGCAACAGAAAGAAAAACGCGGCGCGGTGCTGATGACGGCGCGTCGTCGAGACGTGACGGTGCGAAGCCGCGGGCAAGCCGCGCGCTGCGGAATGAGACATGGATCGGGCCTCGTTGAAAAGCGAAGGCGAATCGAAGACGAGCGCCGGCCGTTGCTACGCCGCCGGCACTCCAGGGCTGACTTCTTTACTTCTGGTAGATGCGCTTGCGGGTCGCTTCGAGGCGCACGAGCACGGCGTCGAGTTGCGACGGATCGCTGTAGAACTGCTGCATCGCTTTCATGCCTTCGTCGGCCATTTCCTTCTGCATGTCGCGATCGTAGAACTGCGCGATACCGCCTTTAGTATTGGCGAGCGTCTGGAATCCGACCTTGGAAATCGCGTCTTCGGGTTCCGCCGACTGGCTGTTCGACGGCAGTTGGCCCCAGCCCTTCGCGAGATCGGCGTTGATCTGCGGCTGTTCCATGAAGGCGAGCAGCTTGCGCGCATCGGCCTTGTTTTTCGCCTTCGCGGGAATCAGCAGCACATTGACCGGACCGTCTTCGGCCATCGGCACACTGGCGTCGATTACCGGGAAACGAAAGAAGCCGGTTTGCGGTTTAAGGTTCGCCGGGATGCTCGCGGAGAAGAACGTGCCCATTAGCATCATCGACGCCTTGCCGTTCACGAGAAACGGCGCGATGGAATCGAGGTCGTAAGAGAGCGCGTTGTCGATGAAGTAGTGATCGTCGATCAGCGTTTTCCACGCGGCGTAGACCTTTTTCACGCGTGCGTCGGTGTACGGAATTTCGCCGGCCATCAGTTGCTGATGGAATGCGTTGCCGTTGATGCGCAGATCGAGGTAGTCGAACCAGGCGGCGAGCGTCCAGCTATCGCGCGCGGCCACGGCGATCGGCGCGACGCCACTGGCTTTCAGCTTCTTGCAGGCGTCGAGGAATTCATCCCACGTCTTCGGCTCGCTCTTGATCCCGGCTTTCTCGAACAGATCCTTGCGATAGAAGAAACCGTATGCGTCGTAGCCGAGCGGCGCCGCGTATTGCTTGCCCTTATACGTCGACGCTTCTTTCACCGACGCATACTGCTGCGACCAGCCGTTCTTGCTCCAGTCCGGCGACAGGTCTTCGAGCAGCCCGCGTTGCGCGTAATACGCCATCCGCTCGCCGTCGTGCCACGAGACGACGTCAGGCGGATCGGTGGCGAGCCAGCCGCTCATCTGCACCTTGTACGCTTCTTCGGTGATGTAGGTCACTTTGAGGTCGACATCGGGATTGGCTTTCTTGAACTTGTCGAACGCGTCCTGCCATGTCGAGCGTTGATTACCGCGCGCCGATACATTGACGTTGAGCGTGGCGGCGTCGACCGCGGCACAGCAGAGCGAGCCCGCAACCAGCGCGGCTGCGATTGACACATGTGCAAGACGGCGAAGGCGAAGAGCAATCATCTTGTGTCTCCTTGATACCTTGTTGGCCGACGGCGAACGGCTGCCGGCGATGTAACCCGCTCTGTGGCGGAATTGGGCTTTGATGAATCAGTGGGTACGATCTGCGCTCATGAACGGAACTCAGGCAGCGGCCCGTTCGGGCTCGAACGCGCTTCGCCGCAATGCAATCCCATCCGCGTCGAACAGATGACAGGCGAACGGCGGAACGTGAATGGCGATGCGTTCGCCGGACCCGATCGGCGTATCGCCCGCCGCCTTGGCGATCAGCGTGCCTGCTGCATGATCCGCGTGAACGTAGCTGTGCTCGCCGAGCCGTTCCGATAGCACTGTCGTGCATTGAACGGATTGCCCGTCGCCGTCTAGACGCAAATGTTCCGGCCGCACGCCGAGTGTGACCGGTTGGCCGCGCTGCAGGCGTTGACCGTCGACCTGCGCGATCAGACGCTCGCCGCTTTGTGCCAGCGTGACCGTTACGCTGCCAGGTTCGATCGAATCGACCATGGCGTCGATGAAATTCATGCGCGGCGAACCAATGAAGCCCGCCACGAAGCGCGATCTGGGATGGTGATACAACTCGAGCGGCGCGCCGCTCTGCGCGATGCTGCCAAAGCGCTCCGCATCCGCGCCGGCGTGCAGCAGCACGATCCGGTCGGCAAGCGTCATGGCTTCGACCTGATCGTGGGTCACGTAGACCACGCTGGCGTTGGCGAAGCGCTGATGCAGGCGCGCGATTTCGACTCGCGTCTGGCCACGCAGCGCAGCGTCGAGATTTGAGAGCGGCTCGTCGAACAGGAACACACCAGGCTCGCGCACAATCGCGCGGCCTATTGCGACGCGCTGCCGCTGCCCGCCCGAAAGCGCCTTCGGATACCGCTGCAAATAATCATCCAGTTGCAGGATGCGTGCGGCTTCGCGCACCTTGCCGTCGATCACGTCCTTAGGTTGCTTCGCGAGCTTCAGCCCGAACGCCATGTTGTCGAACACGGTCATGTGCGGAAACAGCGCGTAGCTTTGGAACACCATCGCTACGCCGCGCGCGGCAGCAGGCATGTCGTTCACCAGACGGCCGCCGATATGCAACTCGCCTTCGCTCAAATCTTCGAGACCGGCGATCATTCGCAGCAGGGTCGACTTGCCGCAACCCGACGGGCCGAGAAAGACACAGAATTCGTGCTGCCCAATTTCCAGATTCACGCGCCGGATCACCGGCGGATTGTCACCATACGACTTTTGTACGTCGGTCAAACGAATCGCAGCCATGCTGCCTCCTTTGGATTTAACCGCTTAAATTTCTGTGAAAAATAAGTGGCTAGCCCTTGCGCGGCAGGCATTTAATCGCTTAAATTCGTGTTCGTCGGGAAAAGTCATGATGGTGTCTCCGCTGTGTTTTCCAGCAAGTTATCAACCTCGACGGTGGCTTGCAACATTTGAATCACATTCCCTGAATATGGGATAGCGAGAATATGGTCACTCTGTCCGAAGTCGCGAAACGCGCTCACGTCACCGCCGCTACCGTCTCCAACGTGCTGCGCAATCGCGAGAAGGTGCGCCCCGAAACGGCTGAGCGTGTGCTCAAGGCGATCGCCGATCTCGGCTACCGGCCCAACCTGAACGCACGCGCGTTAGCCGAGGGCCGCTCGTCGACGCTCGCCTTGATGCTGTCGAATATCTCGAACCCCTTCTACCCCGAGTTCGTACTGGCTGCCGAGCGCGCCGCGCGCAAAGCGGGCCACTTCCTGATGGTTTGCAATACTGACGATGACGCCGAAATCGGCCGCGCGTATCTGAACCAGATCGCCGGCACACTGGCCGACGGCGTGCTCGTCATGAACACGGACATCACGATCAACGACCTGTGCGCCTCTGCCACGCACAGCGCCCCGATTCTGCTGGCCATGTGGGAGCATCCGGAAGCGCCGCCCGCGCTGCCTTGCATCGCCGTGGATTTCGCGCGTGCGGGCGAGTTGGCCGCGCAGCATCTGCTCGAACTCGGCCACCGCGAGATCGGCCTGTTGATCGGCGACGGTTGCGGCGGCCTGCAGGACGCGCGCTCCAACGGCTTTCGTGCCGCCATGCGCGCCGCCGGCATCGAGACCGATGCGGCAGCGGTGCTGCAGATCCGCGACTCGATCGACGCCGGCTACGCCGCCTGCATGCAGTTGATGGCGAACCGGCCGCACCTCACCGCGATCTTCGCAACCAACGACCTGCTCGCGATCGGCGCGGCACAGGCCCTGATCACGCTGGGCCGCGCGGTGCCGAACGACGTTTCGGTGATCGGCATTACGGATATTCAACTGGCTCATCAGGTGCACCCTGCTTTGACGACGGTCGCGATTCAGACCGCGGCGATCGCGGAGTTGTCGATCGAGAGTCTGATCCGACTCATCCAGACCCCGCACCAGCAGCCGTCGATGGTGCTCGCGCCGCCGCCCACTTTGATAGTGCGCGCATCGACCGGCCCACGCCGGCTGAAATGAATTCGCAGGGTAATCAGCAGAAAATGCTGTGATCGCCGCAAAAAAACGGCATGCAACCCGTGAGCGCCTCGATTGGCAATTTCATCGATTGCGCTAGAGGCGTAGCATCGATCCATCAATCGACGCGCGTGCGCGGCCGCGAGCCTCGCTACGTCAAGGGCAACCTGAAGGAGCAACCGAATGTCTCTCGCATTGACACGCAGTGAACTGATTCGCCCGCAGAACCTGATCGACGGAGCATGGACCGGCGCCGCCGACGGCGCCCGCTTCGCCGTCACCAACCCGGCCACCGGCGAGACGATCGTCGAAGTCGCCGACAGCGGCGCCGCTGACGCGCGCGCCGCCACCGACGCCGCAGCCCGCGCGTTCCCCGCCTGGCGCGACAAGCTGCCGCGCGAGCGCGCCGAGATTCTGCGCCGCTGGCATGCGCTGATCGTCGCCAATACCGACGACCTTGCAAAGCTGATGTCGATGGAACAGGGCAAGCCGCTCGCCGAGGCCCGCGGCGAAGTCGCTTACGGCGCGTCGTACGTGGCCTGGTTCGCCGACGAGGCGACTCGCATCTACGGCGATCTGATTCCGCAGCAGCAGCGCGGCAAGCGCATGAGCGCGGTGAAGGAACCGGTCGGCGTGATCGCCGCGATCACGCCGTGGAATTTCCCGCTGGCGATGATCGCCCGCAAGATCGCGCCCGCGCTCGCGGCAGGTTGCACCGTGGTAGCCAAGCCCGCCGAAGACACGCCGCTCACCGCGCTCGCCCTCGCCGCGCTCGCTCAGGAAGCCGGTCTGCCGGACGGCGTGCTGAACATGCTGTCGGCGTCGCGCGAACAAGGCATTGCCGCCGTTGCCGATTGGCTCGCCGACGCACGTGTGCGCAAGATCACCTTCACCGGTTCGACGCCGGTGGGCAAGCATCTCGCACGTGAATCCGCGGGCACGCTGAAAAAGCTCTCGCTGGAATTGGGCGGCAACGCGCCCTTCATCGTGTTCGACGACGCCGATCTCGACGCGGCTGTCACCGGACTGATGGCAGCGAAATTCCGCAACGGCGGCCAGACCTGTGTGTGTCCGAACCGCGTCTATGTGCAGGCCGGTGTCTATGAGCGCTTCGCCGATCTGCTCGCGAAACGCGTCGGCGCGCTGAAAGTTGCGCCTGCAACCGACCCCCAAGCGCAAATCGGTCCGATGATCAACGAGCGCGCGATCCAGAAGATTGCCCGTCACGTGGAAGACGCCGTCAAACACGGCGCGAAGGTGCTGGTGGGCGGCAAGCGCCTGACCGAACTCGGCCCGAACTACTACGCGCCGACCGTGCTGACGGACGCGCGGGACGACATGCTCGTCTGCTGCGAGGAGACCTTCGGCCCGGTCGCGCCGCTGTTCCGTTTCAACGATGAAGCCGAAGCGATCCGTCTCTCCAACGACACGCCGTTCGGCCTCGCCGCCTACTTCTATACGCAGGACGTGCGGCGTATCAATCGCGTGGCCGCGCAACTCGAAGCGGGGGTAATCGGTATTAACGAAGGCGCAGTGTCGAGCGAAGCGGCGCCGTTTGGCGGCGTGAAGGAATCGGGCTATGGCCGCGAAGGGTCGAAGTATGGACTCGACGACTACATGTCGATCAAATACATGTGCCAGGGCGGGCTTGATTGACGAGCCGCAATCCCGCTAGTAGCTCAACGCCTGAATACCTGAACGCCTGAACACTCTGCCGCCGAACGCCAGCGCTTCCCAGTTGTGAGAAGCGCTGTGCCAAGGCGGCAGTTCTCATTTGCCCGCAATAAATCCGGCACGACGCCAGACCGACAACGCGTTCGCTTCTCAAGAGAACGCAGCCACCTCTCCCGCCGCAACACCCCTCGCGCGAAATACCGTAACCGTCATGCACACGATTCATGACGGCCATTTTTGGCCCGAATTTGACCGCGTTTTTTCCCGGCCCTATTGTTCGACCATGCCTGCCGGGCTCGTCTCGCCGCTCCTGCCGAACATCATGGCTAGACGCGCGACCCTCCACATCGTGATCTTCCACCTGCCATGACCCGCCATGAATTCTGACGCGACAGCCGCTCTGACATCTCTGACCGCAACCCGGCCCACCAGCAAAGTTCGTCGCGCGGTGACGACCGCCGTGCTCGGGCAGGTCCTCGAATGGTATGACTTCTTTCTGTATGGCACCGCTGCCGCGCTCGTGTTCGGCAAGCTGTTCTTTCCGGTCGGCAGCGATCCGCTGACGGGTACGATCGCCGCATTCGGCGGCTTTACGGTGGGCTTTATCGCGAGGCCCATCGGCGGCGTGTTGTGCGGTCATATCGGCGACCGCTACGGCCGCAAGACGGTCATGATGCTGACGCTGCTCGTCATGGGCACGGCCACGGTTTGCATGGGTCTGCTGCCGACCTATCAGCAAGTCGGCCTCGCGGCGCCCGTCATGCTCGTGCTGCTGCGCATTCTGCAGGGCCTCGCCGCCGGCGGCGAATGGAGCGGCAGCATTCTGCTGATTCACGAAAGCGCGCCCGCTTCGCGGCGCGGCGCACTCGCGGCGTGGAGTCCATGCGGCGCGGCGTTCGGCTTCGTGCTGTCCACCGCCGCGTTTCTGCTCGTGCAAACGCTCTCGCCCGCCGACTTCCACGGCTGGGGCTGGCGCGTGCCGTTTCTCTGCAGCGCCGTGCTGGTCGCGCTCGGTCTGTGGATGCGCCGCTCCGTCGACGAAAGCGCGGAGTTCGCCGCCGTCAAGGCGACTCACCGCGATGCCCGCATGCCGGTCGTCGAAGTGCTGCGCCAATGTCCGCGTCAGGTGCTGACGGTGTTCGGCCTGCGCTTCGGGGAAGGCGCGGCGTCGTACATTTTCTTCGCGTTCTCGATTGCGTACGGCCAGTTCATCGGGCTCAAATCGAGTTGGGTGTTGGGCGGCCTGACCGTGTCGATGCTGCTGATGATTCCCGTGTCCCTGTTGATGGGCCGCCTCACGGATCGTGTCGGCCGCAAGCCGGTTTATCTCGCCGGCGCCGTGGCGATGGTGTTGGTCGCTTACCCGTATTTCACGTTGCTCGGCTCCGGCGTGCTGTGGAAAGTCATCACGGCGCTCGTGCTCGCCAACAGCATCACGCTCGGCATTCTGGAAGGCGCGCAGCCCGCGTTCATCAGCGAACTGCTGCCGGTTCATCTGCGCTTCTCGGGGCTCGGCATTGGCCGCGAGATTTCGTCGGTACTCGGCGGCGGACTCTCGCCGATGGTAGCGACCGCGCTACTCGCGCATTACCGCAGCGCCGCGCCGGTGGCGATTTATCTCGTCGTGCTCGGCCTGATCACGGTGATCGCGACCTGTCTCGCACCGGAGACCTTTCCCAAAGCGCTACGGCTTCAGGCGAAAGCCAAAGAGCACGCCGGGCACGAAAGCGTCTAAGCCCGCCTCTCCTGTACCGATCCCGCACCCATTCACTTTCTTTCGAAGCCGTCATCATGCAAAGCCTTCAGATGAGCACTCTTTCGACTTACGCCTACGAACCTCGCGCGATCGATCACGCGGATCCGTATCCCGACTACGCAGGCCCGCTCACGCTCGACGCGCTGATCGGCGAGATCGAGCGCCGCCGCGACGAGTTCGATCAACTCTCGCACGTTCCGCGCGACATGATCGCGAAGATGAAGCGCGCCGGCATCTTTCGCGCGAGCACGCCGCAGCGCTTTGGCGGCGACGCGCTGCCGCCGGCGCAATTCCTGCGGATGCTCGAACGCATCGCGATCGCCGACGGCTCCGCCGCATGGGTTGCCGCGTTCGGCTCGGCGAATACCTACCTCGCCGCTTTGCCGATTGAAACGCAGCAGCAGATTTATGCCACCGGCCCCGACCATGTTTTCTCGGGCGGCCTCTATCCGCTGCAACCCGCGATGAAAGCACCCGGCGGCTTCGTGGTCAGCGGGCAGTGGCGCTTCGCGAGCGGCTGCAAGGGCGCGGACTGGATCGGCGTCGGCATCGGCGGCACGCCCGCCAATTCCGGCGATGCCGGCGCAGGCAAGCCGTTCACCGCCGTGTTTCCCGCGCATGAAGTCGAGATCGTCGAGAACTGGAACGTGGTCGGCATGCAGGGAACAGGCAGCCACGATTTGCGGCTGCGCGAGAAATTCGTCGATGCGCAATGGACCTTCGTGCGCGGCGGCGCGGCGCTGATCGACGAGCCGCTTTATCGCTACCCCGCCGTCGCCTATCAGGCGCAGGTGCACGCCGCCGTCAACATCGGCCTCGCGCGCGCGGCGCTCGATCTGCTGACGGACCTGTCCGGCTCGACCAAAACCACCACCGGCGCGCCGCGCCTCGCCGATCGCGGTTACTACCGTTCGGGCCTTGCGAAAGCGGAAGCCAACTGGCGCAGCGCCCGCGCGTTCTTCTACGAATCCGCCGAGGCCGCGTGGCGGACGATCATCGACGGCGATGCCGTCTCGCAGGAACAGGCCAATCTGTTGCGCCTCAGCGCGACGCACGCCGCGCATATCGGCGCGGAAGTGGTGATGCAGGCTTATCAGATGGCGGGCATCGCCGCGATCTATCGCGAGAACCGCTTGCAGCGCCTCGTGCGCGATTCGATCGTCGTGACACAGCATGCGTTTCTCGGCGAGGGCACGTACGACGCGTCCGGCGCGCTGTTCGCCGGCGTGCCGCCGGTCACGCCTTTTCCGTGACGCCGCGCACCCTGACTCATGCCATGCAAAAGGAAAAGGAAAAGACCGTGACGATCGAAGACACCAGAAAGCGTTTCCGCGATGCGATGGCGTGCCTGCCGGCCGCCGTCAACATCATCACCACGGACGGACCCGGCGGCCGCTGCGGCATGACTGCAAGCGCGGTGTGCTCGGTGACGGACGCGCCGCCGACCATGCTCGTCTGTATCAATCAGGCCAGCTATGTGCATGACATCCTGCATCGCAACCGCAGCGTGTGCATCAACGTGCTGGCCGCCGAGTGCCAGGAAGTGGCCCGTGATTTCGCCGGCATGACAGCGTGCCCGATGGACGAACGCTTCGCACGCCACGCGTGGACCGGCGGCGCGTTGTCGGCGCCGGTGCTCACGGATGCGATCGCGAGTCTCGAAGGCGAGATCGTCGACATCAAGACGGTCGGCTCGCACTCGGTCATGTTCGCGCAGATCCGCCACGTCGCGTTGCGCTCGGACGGCGACGGGCTCATCTATTTCGGCCGCCAGTTTCATCGGCTGACACGGCCGCAAGCAGCCGCGCCCCTGGGCGCCGCGCAGGGCGCGAGGTGAGCGTGGAAGTCTGCTTATTTTTGATTGGCCACGCGAATGCACCTATGCGTGAAACGCGCTCTCCTGATCTTTCATTTTTCGAGCTAACACCGCGAGACGTAGACGGATTACGCCGCTGCGTGATCCACGTGCCAGCGGCATCGAGCGACTGCGATCCTCTGTCGAAGACCGACGCTTCCGCGCGACCCCGCTGCGTGCTGCAATGGTATTTCGACGACCTCGAACTACTTGAACAAGCGCTGCAACCAAAGGGCGCGATACATCACATCGCACACGAATCTTCTAGTACGGGTCTCACTTTCACGCAGCAAGCCATGGCGGTCAGGCGATTCGACATTCCGAATCCGGGCAACCTCGGCACTCACACCGAACGCTGCACCTACCTCGTCAGCTACGAAGGCGAAGCGCAGGACTTCAATGCGTGGCTCTCCCATTACCTCGCGCATCATCCACCGCTGATGGCGCAATTGCCCGGCATTCGCGAGCTGGAAATCTACACGCGGCTCGATTACCGCTCGGGTCCTGGCGTCGTGCGCGCCGCGGCCATGCAACGCAACAAAGTCGTATTCGACGATTCCGCCTCGCTGGCGGCCGCACTGGCGTCGCCGATACGCGCCAGCATGAAGCAGGACTTCAACGCCTTTCCACCCTATAGCGGCGCGACGCTGCATTTCCCTATGCGTAGCATTTACGGTAATCTGAAACCCAAATAAATGTCCGCCCTCGCCGCGATCCGAACGTCATGAGCCACTCGCACACCGGCATTACGGATTTGAACCTGCTGCGCGTGTTCCTGGCCATCTCCGATCTGCGCAGCCTGACCGCAGCGGGGGAACGCCTCGGACTCACGCAACCGGCGGTCAGTCACGCCTTGCGCCGGCTGCGCGTCCTGTTCGACGACCCGCTGTTCGTTCGCACGCCCATCGGCATGGTGCCCACCGACGCCGCATTGCGCCTGCACGCACCGCTGACTCAGGCGTTCGGCATCATCAACGGCGCGGTCCAGCAAATCGCCAAATTCGATCCCGCCACGGCGCAGCGCGTGTTTCGCGTGTCCATGTCGGACATGTCGGAGTTCTATTTCCTGCCGCCGCTGCTTTCGATGCTCGACCGCAACGCGCGCGGCATTCGCCTGGAGATTGCGAACGTCTCCGTCGATTCGGTGAGTTCGGCCATGCGCAGCGGCAAGATCGATCTGGCGCTCGGCTATGTGCCCGGTCTCGACCCGGGTTGTGTGAGCAGGACGCTGTTCGTCGACGAACATGTTTGCGTGGTGCGGGCCGGTCACCCGTTGCGCAAACAGAAGCCGACCAAGGAGGATCTCGCGAGCCTGCGCTACGTCTACGCCAGCACCAACGCGACCGGCCACCGGATGGTCGAACAGTGGCTCGAAGAGTTGAACCTGCGCCGGGATATCGTGCTGCGCCTGCCGCATTTCGTGGTCGCGCCGGAGATCGTTCAGCATACCGACCTCGCCGTGATTTTTCCGCGGAGTATCGCGCAGCGCTTCAATCGCAACAAAGCCTTTCGTATTCTGCCCTTGCCATTCGCGTTGCCGCCCATCGAAATCCAGGTGCACTCGCATTCGCAATTCTCGGCGGATCCGGGCATTGCATGGTTGCTCGATGAGATTTACGGCATGTTCCATCAACCGCCGGATAGCGGTAAAACGCGAGTGGAAAAACCGCTATGAACATCAGAGCCCTGCAATGCTTCGTGATTCTCGCGGAGGAACTCAATTTCAGCCGCGCCGCCGAGCGCCTGCATATCGCGCAGCCCGCGCTGAGCCAGCAGATCCGTTCACTCGAAGAACGGCTCGGCACGCAGCTGGTCGATCGCGCAAGACGTCCGCTGAGTCTCACCGAAGCGGGCCACTATCTGTGTAACGAGGCGCGTCAGATACTCGGTTCGCTGGAACAGGTGACGCTCGTCGCGCAGGAAATCGGCGTGGGCCGGCGCGGCTGGCTGAGTGTGGGCTTCACCCGTTCGTCGATGTACAGCGTCTTGCCGCCCGCGCTGAAGGCGTTTCACAAGGCGTATCCGCAAGTCGAACTCAAACTCTTCGAGATGCTCACCGAAGAACAGACCGATGCGCTGCGCGACATGCGCATTCACATCGGCATCGGCCGGCAGCCGCTGACAGTTGAAGGCTGCACATCGTATACGCTGCTGCGCGAACGTGTCGTGGCCGCGCTCGAGCCCAGCCATCCGCTTGCGGCGCAAAAGAAAGTGAGCATCGCCGATCTCGCCGACACGCCGTTGATTCTGTACCCGAAGCATCAGAACGCGCAGTTCAAGCGCTCGGTGCAATCGCTCTATCGCGACGCGGGCATCACCCCGCTCGTCGCGCACGAGGCTTATGAAATCCAGACCGCGATTGCGCTGGTTGCGGCAGGCCTCGGCGTGACGTTCATTGGCGAATCCGTGGCGCGGCTCGGACGCACCGATGTGGTTTACCGTCACCTTACCGGACCGGGCTCGTCGTACCGCTCCACACTTGCCGCCACCTTCCGCACCGACGACGCGTCGCCCCACCTGCGGGCGTTTCTGGCTTGCCTTCCCGCGCCGCTCAAAGACAGCGCACTATAAGCAAAAAATTATAGAAGCATAAGCAAGCGGTCTTGGACTCCCTGTCCGCGCGTTCTTATCATTGACCTCACACATGATTAGAACGCAGCGTTGGCCAAGGCCATCGCCGCAAGGTAGGAGACAGGATGACCGCGACGATCAACGAAGCCGTAACCATGCGAAAAGTCTACGGGCGCCTCATGCCCCTGCTCTTCGCGATGATGTTCTTCAACTATCTCGACCGGATCAATATCGGTTTCGCCGCGCTGGACATGAACAAGCAGCTCGGTTTCAGTCCGGCCGTGTTCGGCTTCGCGGGCAGCATCTTCTTCGTCGGCTACATGCTGCTGGAAGTGCCGAGCAATCTATTGCTGCATCGCGTCGGCGCACGCCGCTGGATTGCCCGCATTCTTCTGACGTGGGGCGCGGTCGCCGCGGCCACGGCATTCGTGTTCAACGATTCGAGCTTCTACGTGCTGCGCTTTCTGCTCGGCGTGATGGAAGCGGGCTTTCTGCCGGGCGTCGCGGTCTATCTGACGAAATGGTTTCCAGTGCGTTACCGTGCGCGCGCGGTTGGGGGCTACATCATCGCCGGTTCGTTTTCGGCGGTGCTGGGCGGCCCGATCTCGACCGCGTTGATGACCTACGCGAACGGCATTCTCGGTTTGCAGGGCTGGCAGTGGATGTTCATCCTCGAAGGCGTGCCGGCCATGCTGCTCGGCCTGTTGACGCTGCGCATCATGACCGAACGCCCCGCCGACGCCGACTGGCTGTCCGACGACGAAAAGCGCTGGCTCGAGTCGACGCTCTCCGCCGAGCGTCAAGCCGTAGGCGGCAACGCACATGTTCCCTTGCTGCGTGTAGCGGGCGACATCCGCGTGTGGAGTCTCGCGTGTCTGTTCGGTTGCGCGCTGGTCGGTATTTATGGCCTCTTCCTGTGGCTGCCGCAGATCGTCAAGAGTCTCGGTCATCTGAGCAATCTCGAAGTCGGCTTTCTGTCGGCCGCGCCGCCGTTGCTCGGCGTATTGGGCACATTCCTGATCAGCCGCAGTTCCGACCGCACCGGTGACCGCAAGAAGCACCTCGCCTTCGTGTACGGCATGAGCGCGCTGGCCATTGCCGGCAGCGCGTACGCGCCAAACCCCGTGATCGCTTATGTGCTGCTGTGCGTGACCGGCTTGTTCATCTATGCGGGCAACCCGCTGTTCTGGAGCCTCGCGTCGTCTTTCAGAACCGGCGCGGCAGGCGCGGCGACGATCGCGCTGATCAACACCATCGCGCAGTTCGGCGGGCTGGTCGGCCCGTGGAGCATCGGCCTCGTGCGCAATGCGACCGGCAACTTCAAACTGGCCTTGCTGACGATTGCGGCTTTCCTGATTGTCGCGACGATCATCGCGCTAGTCATGCGGGTCGCGCCGGTTGAAGACGAAGCGAACTCGCTCGCCACCGGCGACGCCGCGCCGCGCGCCTGAAGGGCCGAGCGGCAACACATCGAGCCTGAAAAAAACAGCGGACTATCTGCGCACGCATCACCTGCGTGCGCAAAGACAACTCACAGGATTTGCACACCATGATCATCGATTGTCACGGTCATTACACGACCTCGCCGCGCCAGCATGAAGCCTGGCGCGCGCAGCAGATCGCCGCGCTGAAGGACGGCGGCATGCCGCCACCGCGGCCCGTCATTACCGACGACGAGATTCGCGAGAGCATCGAGGGTGGCCAGTTGCGGATTCAGCGCGAACGCGGGACGGACCTCACGATTTTTTCGCCGCGTGCGGCCGGCATGGGTCATCACCTCGCCACCGCCGAAGCCAACGCGCTCTGGTCGAGCCAATGCAACGACCTCGTGCATCGCGTGTGTGAGCTGTTTCCGCGCAATTTCGTCGGCGTGTGCCAGTTGCCGCAAGCGCCTGGCGTCGCGCCCGCGAACTGCATCGGCGAATTGCGGCGCTGTGTCGAAGAGCTCGGCTTTATCGGCTGCAATCTGAACCCGGATCCGTCCGGCGGCCACTGGTCCGGCTTGCCGCTCACGGACCGTTGCTGGTATCCGCTCTATGAAGCGATGGTGGAGCTCGACGTGCCGGCAATGATCCACGTCTCGTCGTCGTGCAATCCAAATTTCCATGCGACGGGCGCGCATTACATCAACGGCGATACGTCGGCGTTCATGCAGTTGCTGCAGGGCGATCTGTTCGCCGACTTTCCCACGCTGCGCTTCATCATCCCTCATGGCGGCGGCGCGGTGCCCTATCACTGGGGACGTTATCGCGGACTCGCGCAGGACATGAAACGTCCGCTGCTCAGCGAATATCTGCTGAAGAACGTGTTCTTCGATACCTGCGTCTATCACCAGCCCGGCGCCGAACTGCTCGCCAAGGTGATTCCGGTGGAGAACATTCTGTTCGCGTCGGAGACCATCGGCGCGGTGCAGGGCATCGATCCAGAGACCGGCCACTATTACGACGACACGCGCCGCTATATCGACGCCATCGAATGGCTCAGCGACGCGGACCGTCAGCGTATCTACGAAGACAACGCGCGCTGCGTCTATCCGCGGCTCTCGCGTCAACTCGACCGACAACTCGCTGCGCAGGCAACTCAAGGGGCAACCGTATGAATCCAATCGGATGGCGCGAATACGACTCCGCGCCTCAGGCCGACGCGGCCACGCTCGAAACACTTCGTGAACTGGCCGTCTCGCTGCTGAGCGACAACATGGCGCGCGCGAGCGGCATGGTGGGCTTGCGGCCTTATCACCAGCCGCGCCCGATGGCCGGCACTGCCGTCACCGTCCACACACGGCCGGGCGACAACCTCGCGATTCATCGCGCTTTCGACTTTTGCCGACCCGGCGACGTGCTGGTGATCGACGGCGCGGGCGACCTCACACAGGCGCTGATGGGCGAGATCATGGCGAGCTTCGCGGAAAGTCTCGGCGTGCAAGGCCTCGTCATCGACGGAGCGATCCGTGACGTCGGTGCACTGGGCCGACGCGAGTTTCCCGTCTATGCGCGCGGCGTGACGCATCGCGGGCCGTACAAGAACGGACCGGGCGAGATCAACGTGCCGGTCACGGTTGGCGGCACGGTGGTGCATCCTGGCGATATCATTGTCGGCGACGAAGACGGCCTGCTCGCGATCGCACCCACCGACGCGGCAGCGGTGATCGAAGGCGCGCGCCGCCAGCACGCAAAGGAAGCGGCGGCCGTGAAGTCGATTGCCGAAGGCAAGTTCGACCGCTCGTGGGTCGTTCCGCACCGGCAACGCATGATGAACAACTGACCGTGAGCCTCATGGCGCAATATCTGAACGCTGCAACCCTCCTCGAACTCGCACGCGCCGCGCAGACGCGCGCCATCGCGCCCTGCACGTGCACGAAGACGCCGCTCGACGGCTGGCAATCGCAGCCTTTATCGCTCGATGAAACTCAGTTCGAGGAAATCGGCACCTTGATGCCGGAGGACGATCCGGAGCCGACGTTCAGCGAGTATCTACCGGGCAAGACGACTTACTGGGCGGCGGATGCGCCTATCGCGCCGCGCTACTTTCCGTATAACCGCTGCGCCGTGTGGCAATGCTCGCGGTGCGGGCGGCTTTATCTGCGTTACGTGGAAGGCGGCGGGTATTTCGTGGACCGCAGGATTCGTGCGGTGAAGGCAGAGTTGATCGACGATGTACCTTTGCCGGCGTGATAGCGGCAGCGCGATCGCACGCCGCCTAATGCCCCGGCTTTAATGCCGCATACGCCCCGGGCGTGATCCCATAGGCTCGCTTGAACAGCCGGTTGAGATGGCTTTGATCGTAAAAGCCCACAGCCGCCGCAGCCGTCGCCGCACTCTGCCCTGAGGCAAGCATCCGCTTCGCCGCCAGCAGCCGCACTTGCGTCGCGTACGCGTGCGGCGGCAGTCCAAATTCATTGCAGAAAGCGCGCGTGAGGTAGTAACGGCTCAGCCCTACCAGTTCCGCCAGTTCATCGACCGAGATATCGCGCTCGTAATTGGCGGCGACGTACTCGCGCACCTGCTCCATCTTGCGCGCCTCGCGCCGGGGTTCTCCCGCTTCTTCCCCCGAGCGCCCATAGCGCCCGACCAGCATCCCCATCGCAGCCCACCAGTTCGCCTGACGCTCCATCAGCGACACGGCGCGCTGTTCGTCCAGGCTCGCATGCGCCTTGACCAGCAGGCCCGCGAGGTGCGGATCCTGATACAGCCCCGGCGGGATCAGCAGCGGTTTGTCGGTGCGGGCGTCGGGAGAGAAGACGGCGCTGAGCGCGCCGAGCCCTTCCATGTCCAGGTAGATCGCCCGATAAATCCATTCGCGGCCTTCCCAGACCTCGCCGCTATGGTATTCGCCCGGCCCGAAAACCAGCACGCTGCCGGGGCCGGCAACCTCGCTGCCCGCGCGCGTATGACATTGGCCCGCGCCGGTCTCGGTCATGACGATGACGAGTTCGTCGTGCAGATGCCGGTCGAATTTGTGATTGCCGTAACGGGCGCTCGCGAGACATGCGCCATCGAGCGCGCCGTCGCGCCAGCAGACCACTTCCGGCTCGCTTTTATCCGATGTCTCCATAGCTCGCGCCTCCCTGTTCTTCAAACCAGTTCGATCCTGACCCGGCGATTGCGACGGCCCTTGTTCTCTATCTTCGCGATGCGAATGGGCCGCGACTGCGCGGTATTGGTCAGGTGAGTGCCGCCGCACGCCTGCCGGTCCAGATCGCCGATCTCGACGATGCGCACCGTGCCGTCCGGCGTCGGCGGCGGCGCCACCGAGAGGCTGCGGATCAGGCCTTGGGTCGCCTTCGCTTCATCGGCGCCGACATAATAGGTGCGCACTTCCATCGCGCTGCGAATCACCTCGTTGACGGGTTCTTCCAGCAGCCGCAGCGCGTCGTTATCCGCTTCGGGCAGATCGAAGTCCATGCGCGCGGTGCCGTCGGCGTTGATCTGCGCGCCGGTCACGAGCGCGCCGGCAAAGCGCTGATACACCAGCGCGTTGAGAATATGCGTCACGGTATGGAGTTGGGCGACCGCGGCGCGGCGCGCCGCGTCGATGGCCACGTGCACGTTGCCGTCCAGTTCGAGCGGCGCGTCGAGCAGATGCCAGAGCACGTCGCCTTCCGCCGCGACGCCGGTAATGCGCACCACGCCCTGCGCGTGCGTCAGCGTGGCGGCGTCCGACACCTGGCCGCCGCCGCCCGGATGCAAGGCGGAACGGCCCAGCACGACCGCGCCGGGCCGCGCGGCGATCACGGCTGTTTCAAAGTCCAGCAGATCCGGTTGCTCATGGCAAAGATAATGCGGCACCTTGGTGTCCTCGCGGGAATTGACGGAATACGCCTAGGATACCCAGTCCCGTGGGAGGCCGTCTTGGTTAAAAATGCCCTCGCGGAGCGAGTCACGGGCGAACGCCTGTTGGCGAACACGAAAAAGCCAACGCCCGGAGCGCTCAGGCGAAGGCCTATTTCTCGCGAATTCCAGTATCCTGAACATCCCGCTGAACGCACCCGACAGCCCCGGCTCTTCTCCATGAATCTATCTTTTGAAGTCCTGCAGGTACTCGATGCAATCGATCGAACCGGCACGTTTGCAAGCGCTGCGGAAACGCTTCACAAGGTGCCGTCCTCGCTGAGTTATCTGGTTCAGAAACTCGAACTCGATCTCGGCGTCAAGCTGTTCGACCGCACCGGCCGGCGCGCCACGTTGACGCACGCGGGGCGTGTGGTCGTCGAGGAAGGCCGCCGTCTGCTGGAAGCGGCCGAAGCACTCGAATTCAAGGCGAAGCGAATCGAGCACGGCTGGGAGTCCGAACTGCACATCGCCGTCGACGAGATCATTCCGTTCGACCTGCTCTGGCATCACGTCGGCGAGTTCTACAAGCTGAAGCTGGACACCAGACTGCATCTGTCGAAAGAAGTGCTGGGCGGCTCGTGGGACGCGCTGCTCACGCGTCGCGCCGACCTGATCGTCGGCGCGGCCGGCGATCCGCCGCCCATTCCCAATCTGATCGCGAGACCGATCGGCTCGCTGAAGCATGTGTTCGTGGTGGCGCCAGATCATCCGCTCGCGTCGATACCCGGACCGCTCACCATGGACATCGTCGCGCGCCATCGTGCGGTTGCGATCGGCGATACGTCACGCAAACTGGCGCCGCGCACGATCGCGCTCGCCGTCAATCAGGAAGTGCTCACGGTGCCCACGCTCGAAGCCAAGCTCGCCGCACAGATCAGGGGCCTCGCGGCGGGCACGATTCCGGAATGCCTCGCCGTCGACGCGCTGAGCCAGGGCGAACTGGTGCAAAAAGAAGTGATCGGCATGCGCGACGTCACGCATTTCTATCTGGCATGGCGCGACGACGAAAGCGGCAAGGCGCTGCAATGGTGGGTCGATCAGTTGAACCGGCCGGACCTGATCGACGAAGTGGTGCAACGGCGTACGCTGCACGGTTGAGGTTCGATGACTAGCAGGCTTCGCTGATCTCATCCGGCGGCGGGCCGTCGAACGACGCCGCATTCGCTTCCGCATTCGTCTCCATACGCAGATCGATGCCGGCGGAAATACCGGCCAGCGTACAGGCTTCGTTCGCGACGCGCAGTAGTTCTTTAGCCGCCTTGAAGTCGTCCCAATCGCGGCCTTCCGTGAGTCCCGCACAGGCGGACTTCAGCAGATGCACCGCCTCGGCGCTCCGGCCTTGCGCGTGCCAAAGCCGCCCAAGGCTGGTCGCGGCTCGCAGGTGCAACGTGCAGCAATCCCGTGCCGACGATTCTTCCACTGCCGCGATCAGACTCGCCTGTGCGTGTGTCGCCGCATCGCCGAACGGTGATTGGCCAGAGCCGTACTCCATCAGCAGCAATTCGGCGTGCACGCGTCTGAGTTCAGCCGCATACCACTGATCGCCAGTTTCGTCGCTGCGCGCGAGCGCATCGACCACGGCGGCAACGCCCTCCTCGTGCTGTCCGGCGCGGCCGAGCGCAAGGGCGTATTGCGCGGCGAGCATGGCGCGTGGCGCGGCGTAGTCGAGCGCGTCGAGATCGTCCAACGCGGCGCGAAAGCTGTGCACACGCTGCGCGCTGGTGTCATCCAGCGAATGCAGGTATTCGTCGAAACAGCGGCAGCACGCATGCGCCACTCGCAGCCCGCCACGCGCCGACACGTCGCGCAATAGCGCGATGGCCTGAGCCGCCCGCTTGCGCTGGCCCGCCAGCAGCGCCAGCGGAATCTCCGCCTCGACCAGCACGTAGCACGTGACGATCGCCTGCCCCTGCCGGCACGCTTGCGCAACGCATGCCTCGGCGATCATCAACGCCTGATCGCGCGCGCCTTGCAAGCCAAGCACGCGAGCGAACGTCGCGCGGCCGACCACGCCCTGATCGATGGACTGCCCCAGCGGTAGCCGATGTTGCAGACGCCCGGCGTGCTGCAAAAACCGATCGAGCGAGGCGCGCGCCTGGTGCTGATCGCCCGCGTAATGTGCGGCAATGCCGAGCAGGCGATCAGCGAGAATCCCGTTGGCGGTATCGCCCGTCTCCGCGGCGAGCGACGCGAAGCGCTGCGCGAACGCCAGCGCGTTGCGCGCCTCACCGGAGGACTGGCTCGCGTTCCACATGCCCCACAACGCGCGTGCTTCGAACGTCTGATCGCCGAGCGCGATCGCGATCGCGAGCACCTCCGCCCAAACGCCGAGCGCTTCCCGGTTCGGTCCGTTGACGTAGACGAGCGCCGCAGCGAGCGCGGCCAGCAGCTGCATCCGCACGCGCAAATGGCGCGGCGAGCGCGAGCCTTGATATGTCGCGTTCATGGCGTCGAGCGCGCGCCGTGCCCAGACGCAGCATTCGTCGACCAGCGAAAGCTCATACAGCAGCGACACGAACTTCACCGCCAGCGTTTCGCCCAGCGCGGCGTCGCCTTTGGGCGATAGCGCCCAGCCCAGCGCGGCTCGCAAATCGTCGAGTTGCTCGCGCATGCGGAGATGCCAGCCGTGCCGTTCGGCGCCGGCGGCGTTCGCTTCCCGTGCCGCGTTGGAGGCGTCGCTCGACGGATCGCGTTCGAGCAGATTGGCAAAATAGCGCGCGTGAGTGAGCGTGACGGCACGCCGCTCGCCGTTGTCGTCGAGCTTTTGCATCGCGTAGGCACGCGTGGTTTCCAGCAACCGATAACGCGCCTTGCCGCGCTCCGCCTGCATCACCACCAGCGATTTTTCGACGAGTCCGGACAGCGCCGCGATCACGGCCGATTCGCGCAAGCCTTCGTCGCTCACCAGAGCGATCGCCGAGTCGATCGTGAAACTGTTGACGAAAACACCGAGCCGCCGCAGCGTCGTGCGCTCCGCGTCGTCGAGCAATGCGTGGCTCCAGTCGAGCGTCGCCTTCAAGGTCTGGTGGCGCGGCAATGCAGTGCGATTGCCGCCAGTCAGCATGTTGAAACGGTCGTCGAGATGATCGGCGAGCGTCTCGATGCCGAGGATCGCGGCACGCGCCGCCGCCAGTTCGATCGCCAACGGAATGCCGTCGAGGCGGCGGCATACGGTGCCGGTCAAATGGATGCTTCTGTCGTCGGACGAAAAACGCGCGTCGATCGCGCGGGCCCGTGACAGAAACAACTGGACGGCACTGCGTTGCAAGACCTGCTGGCTTTCATCGTCGCGAGCGGGCACATCGAGCGACGCCACCCAGTACAGGTGCTCGTCCATGACACGCAGAGGCTCGCGGCTGGTCGCGAGAATCCGCATGGCCGGACTCGCGTTCAGAAGCGCTTCGGCCAGTTCGGCGGCGGGACCGAGTACGTGCTCGCAGTTGTCGAGCACGAACAGCACGCGCCGCTCGCTGAGTTCCTTGCTGATGTGCGCCAGCGTAAGCGGGCCGCTCGCGGCGCTCACACCGACGCTATGGGCGAACATGGCGAGCACGCTGTTGGCGTCCACGGTGCACGCAAGCGGCACGAGATAGACACCGTCCGGAAAGTGCGCCAGTAAGCTGCGTGCGATCTCGATCGCCATGCGGGTCTTGCCGATGCCGCCCGAACCGACGAGCGTCACATGACGCGTCGAAGCGAGCGCTCGCGCAATGTCGCTGATCGCCTGATCGCGGCCGATCAGCGACGAGATATTAGCGGGCAGATTGTTGGGGATGCCGCGCAGGCACGCGCTGTCTTCGGCGGCGTCGGGCGCGCTATCGCGAGCGGGCTTGCCCGCCTGTTTCGCGGGTGCGTCCCGGGACGCTAGCCGGTAGCCTCTTCCCGACACGGTCTGTATCAGGTTGCGGCTCTCGCCCAGCACCTTGCGCAAGGCGGACATATGCACCTGAAGGTTGTTCTCTTCAACGATGGTGTCCGGCCACACCTGTTCGAGCATCGCACTCTTCGACACCAGCGCCCCGTTCGCGCCGATCAGCACGGCCAGGATGTCGAATGCACGGCTGCCGATGCGCACGGGCTGCCCGTCGAGAAACAGTTCCCGGCTGGCGAGGTCCACCTGAAGCGGGCCAATGCGGATCATTGCCTGATTATCCAAGACGCTGCGGGATGAGAAACGACTGAGTAGCGACTACTCAGCGTTGAGTCCCCGCAGTCTAGATCAATCGCGAATGCGCATGCGCGGAAAAAACTGAACCTATCGTTCAAATTTTTTGTACTGAGCAAGCAGCGATCGACGCCGGTTTTCCCGCTCGCCCTCGCGATCTAACGCGCGTCGCCCGACACGACCGTGGACGCCATGCACGCAATGACGGAAGCCAGAATCATGGCGTCCGCATTGGCCGGAATCGCGGCGCGTATTCTCGGCTTGTAGATCGCATCGTCACGGCGAATCGTCGCGCCGCTCAATGCACAGCGTCCCTTGATGCGAGCGCGGCAGCAGATCCACACCTGGTCGACGTACCGGCAACGGGTCGCATCCTGCCAGAGCACGGCGATCGACGTGTCCGACAGACGCTCAAGCACTTCGATCTGGATATGACGCGACAGCATGTCAGCGGCGGCGACACGTTTCGCCCGTGGCTTCAGATAGGCTTCCCCTTCGTTCTCGCTGCCATAGTCCGCCAATAGCCTGCTGATCACGTGACTCCACACCGGCGCGCGACCGTCGTCCGGCAGCGCTGATGTATTGGCGCCAACCTCGCAATACGCTTCACGACGACCGCGCCCCCCGTGCTGAGCCGTCTTCGTGCATTGCTTCAAGGGGGTTTCGATCTGCATGATGCCGCTCCCGAAATGTTGGCGGGTAGTTTTCAAAGAGCACGAATGTCATCTGCCGGGTGCGGCCTCGTAATTGACCGGCACCCAGTCATACGTGTGGCCGTTTTTTCTGATGTGTCCGAGGCCCGGAAAGGCAACGTGCGCTGCGCCGATCAGATAGCGTTTGTTGGCCGCGAGTTCGAACGCCTGGCGGCGCGAGTGCTGCGCATCCGCCGCGCTGGTGTCGTATTCGACCGAAGCCGCGGGGTTCTGCAACTGGATGGACGCAACGTGGACAATGTCGCCCCACACCAGCAGATCCTGCGATTCGCTCTCCACTAGATAACCTGTGTGGCCCGGCGTATGGCCGGGCAATGCGACCGCGCGAATGCCCGCGTCGAGTTCGGCGTCGCCGCTGAACGGCCTGAAGCGTCCGGCCGCGACATAAGGCGCGACAGAGGCGCTTGCCGCGTCGAAGAAGGTGCTGAGAAAAGCCGGCGCTTTCGACTTGTTGGCCGGGTTCAGCCAGTAGTCGGCCTCAAGCTGGCTCACTCGCACAATCGCGTTCGGAAACGCCATCTGACCGTTCGACACGATGCCGCCGACATGGTCCTTATGCAGATGCGTCAGCAGCACTTCGTCGATCTGCTCGGGCTGATAGCCGGCCGCGCGCAAATTGTCGGGCAGCTTGCCGCAGCAGTCGCCGTACAGCACGCCCGCGCCGGAATCGATCAGGATCAGCTTCGAACCGGTATTGATCAGAAACGCGTTGATGGACCCTTGCACCGGTGCCTGCAGAAAATCGCGTTGGAGATCGCGCGCGATTTCGGCTTCCGGCACGTCCTTCACGACCGTGTCGATTGGAAACGGATGCGTGCCGTCGAGCAAGGCGGTCACTTCAAAGCCGCCAAGCACGATCCGGTAAAAACCCGGCCCCTGCGTCTTCACCTGAGGCGCGGCGGCGAACGCGCAAGCGCCCGTCATGCTCGCCACCAGGCTCACTACGAACACGCGCCACATGACTGCATGCATCGCCCATTTGCGCCGTATCCACTTCATGATTCGATCCCTGGTGTTCATCGTGAATATGCTGAAAAGCATAGCGGCCGCCTGCCGGGCGCACTCGCTAATTTTTATTAATCCTCCTGAGTAGCCACTGTCGCGAGCTGACTCAGATACGCATGAATCTGCGCGACGACCGCCGCGCCGTCGCCCACGGCGGCGGCCACGCGTTTAGCGGATTCGGAGCGCACGTCGCCCACCGCGAACATGCCCGGCACGCTGGTTTCCAGCGGATATCGCGCGCTGTCTTGCGAGAACCCATGCTCGCTACGCGCAAAACCGGTGACGACGAAACCGCGGTTATCCAACTCCACGCCGCTCCTGTCGAGCCAATCCGTTTTCGGGTCCGCGCCGATAAAGAGAAACAGATGGCGCGACGCCACCACTTCGTCCTCGCCGTCGTCTTCGTGCCGCACATGCAGATGCGTGAGTCCGGCTTCGTCGCCTTCCAGCGCGCGCAGTGTGCAACCGGTGCAAAGCGTGACATTGGGCAAGGAGCCGATCCGGTCGATCAGATACTTCGACATGCTCGCGTTGAGGTCCTTGCCGCGAATCAGCACGCGAATGCTGCGCGCGAAGTTGGCGAGGAACACGACCGCCTGGCCGGCGGAATTGCCGCCGCCCATCAGCACGATGTCCTGGCCTTTCACCAGCTTCGCTTCGATCGTCGACGCCCAGTAGTACGTGCCGCGTCCTTCAAAGCGCTCGAAACCCGTCACCGCCGGCTTGCGGTACGCGGCGCCGCTCGCCACCACGACCGTGCGCGCGTTGATGCGCTGGCCGTCGAGCAGCGTGAGCAGGAACATGCCTTCGTTGCGGCACACCTCGACGACCTTGCCGGGGATCGCCAGATGCGCGCCGAACTTCAGCGCCTGCTGGAACGCGCGCGCGGCAAGCGCCTGCCCGGAAATGCCGGTGGGAAAGCCGAGATAGTTTTCGATGCGCGAACTCGCGCCGGCCTGGCCGCCCGGCGCCCTCTGATCGAACACCGCAACCGACAGTCCTTCCGTGGCGGCATACACGGACGCGGCGAGTCCCGCCGGCCCCGCGCCGATGATCGCGACGTCGTACACATGCGATTGCTCGAAGGTCGGCACGAGTCCGAGGCACGACGCGAGCTGCACTTCGTCGGGCGCGCGCAGCACGTTTCCGTTCGGGCAGAACACCAGCGGAAAATCGCCGGGTCCGGTGGTCATGCCGCCCAGCAGCGTGATGGCTTCGGGATCGGTGCGTGCGTCGATCACCATCGCGGGATAGGCGTTGCGGCGCAGAAAGCCCTGCAATCTGATGAGCCGGTCATCGTTCCCGTTGCCGACGATGATCGGGCCCAGCCCCTGCTCGATGAGCCCGAGCCGCCGCAAAATCAGCGCGCGCATGATGTGTTCGCCGAGTTGCGCATCGGCGACGATCAGCGCCCGCAGCCGCTCCGGCTCGATCACGAGCGTCTCGGCGTCGGTCAGCGCCACGCCGTCGATCAGCGCGGGTTTGCCGGAGAGTTGCGCCATCTCCGCCATGAAGTGGCCGTCTTCATGTTCCGTGACGAGCGTGGAGCGCCCGAAGCTGTCGCGCGAATAAATGCGCACGCGGCCGCGCAACAGCACGAACAGACCGAGTGCCACCTTGCCGGTTTCGAAGATCAGTTCGCCGGCCTTGAACGACATGGGCGTGGCGAAGCGCCGAAGGCTTTGAATTTCCGCGGGCGAAAGCCGCGGGAACATCTGATGCTGCCGGTATTCCAGCGACGAATACGGAAACTCGAGTTCGGACGGCGTCGTCGCTTCGATCTGTAACTCAGGCGTGCTCATAAAAAATAACCCTCTTCTGACACGCCTTGCTGATGACGTGGTGCCGATACGGCGTTACCAGCCGAACTTGAGTTCGGCGCCTACGTAGTCGGAATTGCGCGCACCGAGATCGCGCAGCGACGGTCCGACCTGAAAATGCACGGCTTCGAGGGCGGCGGCGAGATTCGCGGTGACCGCATAGTCGGCGCGCAGCTGCGTATAGAAGCCGGTCCAGCGGCTGCCGTGTCCCGCCGTCCCCGGCACGACTGCCGAGCCCTGCTGATACACAGCGTCGGCAGTGGTCTCGCGCCACTGCAGCCCCACGCCCGCGAGCAGCGACAGCTTGCTGCTCGGTTTGACGATCAGCGACGGCTTGACGTGAATCACGTTCGAGTAGCCGGTATAACCGGCGAGCGCGAAGTAGTAGCCGTTCGGAAAGAGCGGATTGAAGGTGCCGATGCGGCCGTCTCCCGGATGCGTGTCGCCCGAGGCCGCATCGACCTGCAGGCCGAGACGCGGCGTCCATGGCAGCGAAGCCAGCGTGTAGCCGGCGAGCGTGCCTACCGCCCACGCACCGATCGTCTTGTTGCCGACATGGCCCGACTGATACATCGCCTCCGCGTCCCAATCGATGTGATTGGCCGAGCCGGCGTAACGCGCGTCGAACACGTCGCGATGCTCGTTGCCGGTAGCGTCGAGAAAGCGCGCGTTGCTGCGGTTGTAGCGGGAGTAATAGGCTGACAGATCGCCCGGACCGACAGCCTTGCGCTCGACCCGCACGCCGCTGAAGGTCAGATCGCGATTCGAAACGTCGTCGAAATCCGAGTTGTCGCGGTATTGCACCGGCTGCGTCGCATAAGCGATCCAGCGCCACGGTCCGGTTTCATAGTCGGCCCAGATGGCGTCGAAGGCCTGGCGCACATTCGGGCCGTCGCGCACGGAAATGAACCGCTGCAAGTCGAACGCCATCTCCTGGCGGCCGACGCGAAACTTGAACGTACCGGGTCCGAGCGGTTCGGTGATGGCGACAAACGCCTGCCGCAAGTCGAGCGGATTCTTGTCGACCGGCGAGACGTTGTCCTTGCCGAAAGGCCGCGCGTCCTCGAACTGCGTGAAGATCTGCACGTGCGGGCCGAGGCGCACATCGGCGTGAACTTCGAGACGTTGCAGCACGTAGGTGTCGTCGCGGCCCGAACCGAGGCCGAAGAGCGGCGCATCGTTCATTTCGAGCCGCTCGCGCAGCACCATGCCGAGCGAGATATACGCGTCGGGATTGCCGAACAGCGGAATGTATTTCAGCGAATCGAAGGGCTTCTTCGGCACGCACGGATTGGCGAGCGCCGACCAGTTTTCCTGCCAGCGGTTGAACATGACGGCAGGTCGCGCGCATGACGTGCTTGCCGTCGTTGCCGCCGTGCTGGGCGTACTTGTCGTGCTGGTATCGTCCGCACCGCCGAGCGCGGTATCCGCCGCCGACGCCGGCAGCGCGGCCGCCAGCCCCGTGCTGATCAACAGCGCGCGGGCCGCGCACAGCGCCAGGCGCCGGCGCGAGCGCTTGCGCGGCTGCAACGCCTGCAAGGTCTGACAGTTCCGCAACGTCCGCATGAGGCCTGCTTTACTGGCCATCGTGCACTTCGGCGATATACCCGCCCGGGAATTCGAGCACCGCGCTCTTGCCGGCTTCGCTGCTGTACGGCTGCGATACCACCTTCGCGCCGGCCGCTTGCGCGCGCTCGAGCGTCTGCGCAAGATCGTCGACGGCATAGCCGGTCGTTTCACGTCCGAACGGGAACGGCAGCTTGCCGTCCGTGACGAACACCACCATGCGGCCGAAGCCCGAATTGATGCGGATCTCGCGAATCGTCTCGCCGGGACGGCCGATCACGCCGGCGTCCGCGCGCGGGTTATCCGACACCACCTTGCCATGCGAAAAATGCACCCAGCGACGCACGAAGTTGTTGGCCTCATAACGCGACACATACACGCGGTTGTCCGGCACGCTGTGCAACGGCGCGTAGTTCGGCGCCTTGGTGTGCCAATAGAGCTGCATCGTCAGGCCGCCCGGCCATTGGATGATCGCGTCCTTGCCGATCGGATCGTCGAAGCTGTCGACTAGCACGTCGGCACCCGCCGCGCGCGCCGCCTTCACCGCCTGGTCGATGTTGGTGACCAGATAGCCGGTGCGCTCGTTGCCGAACGGATAGGGAATCGGCGTCTCGAAGCCGAACACCGACAGCATGCCGACCGGCGTCTGCACATATTGCGACGCGGTCTTGCTCGGCGTCGGCGTCACGGTGAACACCGCGCGCGGCGACGCCTTGCCGCCGAACGTGGCGAGAAAGCTGGTGACAAACGCGTCGAGATCCGCCGACGCGACGTACACGTGGGTCGTGTCGTACTGCGCGCCGACCGAGACGTCGGGCATGCGCGCCGCGAGCGCGCTCTTGCCGCTCGGGACTTCCGGCGGGCCGTTATCGGCGAACGCGGCCGGGACCGGCGCGAGGCCGATCAGCAAGGCTGCGCCGAAAGCCGCAAGGGGACGAAGGCGTTGAAGCGATGTGAACATGTGATTACCCGATGGTGTTAGCAATATCTGAATGGACGGCCTGCAGGATCAGCCACCCTCTTTTGTCGCGCTCGGCGTGGCCGGTTTTTGCGCCGGGCTGGCCTGCCGCGGGTCGGCGACCTGAACCGCGGCCGTCTGCGCGAAAAACTGCGCCTTGACGGCCGGTATGGCGTGCTCGCCCAGCACCATGCCGAGCAGGCCGGCGAGCGCGATCAGCGGCGGCGCCGGCGACTGCACCTTGAGCAGCCAGTAGAGAAGTCCGATGCCGAAGCCGACTCCCAATGAAATGATGTAGCCCATGCCGATTTCCTTTTCGATACACACTTGCGGCGAACCGCGTCGTCAATTCGCCCACTCCGAACCCAGCACCAGCCCGCAGAAATTCAAGCGGCGATAGTTCGGATCCCACCGGTCCAGCACGTCGGCATTCACGGTGCCGAACGTCGTCTCGGGACGATGCTCCATGCCGCGCGCGTAGGCTTCGATGATCTTCTTCTTGAAGCCGGCCTCACGCGGCCAGGCCTGCACGATTTCGTTGCGCTGCTGCGCGGTGAATTCGTCGTAACGCGCGCCGCGAATATCCATCTGCACGCCCGCGCTCACCAGCGCGACGAGCGGCGACAGATGCTCCGGAATGCCCGGCGTGCTGTGCAGCGCGATCGCCGCCCAGACCTCGTCGATCGCGCCGGCGGCGGCACCGTACTGCAGCATGAAGTCGCGCGCCTCGTTCGCGCTGTCCACCTCGTAGCGATACGCGGAACGTTGGTGTTGCACACTCAAACCGACGTTGTGAAACAAGGCGCTCACGTACAGCAACTCCGCGTCGAACCTCAGCTTGTCGCGCAACCCGGTCAGCGCGCCGAACAGAAACGCCCTGAGCGCGTGATGAAACATCAGGCTCGACTCCGTGGCCCGGATCTGTTCGGTTGCCGCCCGCGCCAATGGACTGTCGGGAATGTCGACTCCCGCAATCGTTTTCTTCATGTCATCTCCTCGCTTTCCGACATCCGCTCGCGGGCGCGCATCGCCGTCCGACTGATCAGTGCAGCGTAGCGAATAAAGCTCATAAAGACTTTGGCGAATCCTTAAAAAGACTTAATCGATGCGGCACCGCTCGCACTCCGCTCACAACGCGAGATCATGGATACGCCGGACGCCGTCGCGAATCCATTGCAGCAAACCACCCGGGCCGGCGTCGGCATTGTCCGGCGACGCCAGCAGCAGCTTTTCGGTTTCATGGTGTTCCGACAGCAGCCGGCACATTTCGCGCCCCACCTCGGGACGCCGCGCGAGCATTGGCGTCAATGCCGCCTTGTCGAGCTGGAACACGGTGACGCGCGTCATCGCATGGACGATCACGCCGGTTTTCACGCCGGCCAGAATGCCCGACTGGCCGATGGAGTCGCCCGGCGCGAGCCGGCGCAATTCGACTTCGCCGTTATCCTTCGGCACGCTGACTTTCGCCACGCCGCTCGCCAGAATGTGCAACGCGTGGCCGTTTTCGTCGGCTGCGCTGTAGATGGTTTCGCCGATGTCGAACTCATGGCGCGTCAGCTGCGCAGCCAACTCCGCGATCCCGCTGTCGTCGAGCGTCTGGAAGATGAGCACGCTGCGCAGCAAGCGCTGCTTTTCATCCGTGGCCTCGTTGGCGGGTTCGGACACGGACAGCGGATGCAGCACCACGCCACGCGATGACAGATGCCGGTGCGCGAGATCGAACAGTTCGTTGCGCACTTCGATCTTCTTGCTCAACGAATCGACATAGCAGACGATCTCGTACTCGATCGCGTCGTTGGTGGCCCGCCGCACGCTGACCACCGGCTTCGGCTCGGCAAGCACGTTCTCCGAGCTGGCTGCCGCGTTGGTAAGAGCCTGCAGCACCGTGGCGGGCCGCACCGACGGCTTGACCGGCAGCAGCACGCTGATGCCGTGCGTATGCGAAGGCTGGTTGGCGTTGACGATATTGGTGCGCGCCGCCACGCTGTTGGGAATCACGACGATGTTGCCCTGCCCGTTGAGCAGGCTCGTTGCGCGCCAGTTGGTTTCCACCACCTTGCCTTCCACTTCGCCGATCGTCACCCAGTCGCCGATCGAAAACGGCCCCGTGGCGTTGAGCACCACGCCTGAAAACACATCGTTGAGCGTGCTTTGAATCGCGAGACCGAGCACGACCGCGAGTGCGCCCGAGGTCGCGAGCAGGCCGCGCACCGGCAGTTCCAGCACGAAGGCAATCGCGCCGACCGCGGCCGCCAGAAACACCAGCGCGCCGAACACGTCCTGAAAGAGGCGCTCCTTGTGCCAGGTCTCCGGCAGCACGGTGCGATCCAGCACGATCGTCACGAGCCGCGCGCCTTGCAGCCACCACACCACCTCCAGCAATTGCGCGAGCAGATGGCGCACCGGCTCGTCAGGCCAAGGCGCCGCGCGCAGCGGATTCATCCCGTGGCTGAACAGCACATAAGTGGACAGGCCGAACATCAGCGCGCGCAGAGCAAGACGCCCCTTGTCCGTTTTACGGGTCATGAAGCGCCAGGCGAGGAAATCGAGAACCAGAATGCCCAGCCCATACATCACACCGTCGTTCAGGGTCGGCATAAAGGTTCTCGCTGGCCTCGTGGGATAAGACAGTGAATGTCAGAACGCGAAACAGCTACAACCCAGCGCGCCCCAAAAGCCGTTCGAATCGCTGACCGGCACGTTCTTCCGCCATGCCCAACCGTGCGCGTGAGCATGCACGCCGCACAGATTCACGCAGCCGTCCACGCACGCTACCGCGGTCGGCTTGTATCGGCTGTAGCCGCCAAATTCGGCGACCGGCGACCACGACGGACTAACCGGCAGATCCGGTGGCGCGAGCGGCGCGAACTCGTCGTCCGCATAGACCACCTTGCCGCCCACCACCGTCATGTTCGAGGTCAGGAACTTGATGCGGCTCTCGTCGACCGTGAAGAAGTCTTCGCTAAGCACCGCGAAGTCCGCGAACTGCCCGGGCACCAGCGCGCCCTTGCGATCTTCTTCATTCGAGAACCAGGCGCTGCCCACCGTATAGCGGCGCAACGCCTCCATGCGATCGAGCTTGTTCTCGTTCCCATACATCGACGTGCCGCCCACCGTCTTGCCCGACACCATCCAGTACAGCGAGACGAACGGATTGAAACTCGCGACGCGCGTCGCGTCCGTGCCCGCGCCGACCGGCAGGCCGGCGTCGAGCATGTGACGGATCGGCGGCGTGCGCTTGACCGCCTCTTCGCCGTATTGATGGATGAAGTACTCGCCCTGATACGCCATGCGGTGCTGGATCGCAATGCCACCGCCGAGCGCGCGCACGCGCTCGACGTTTTTCTGCGTGATGGTCTCGCAGTGGTCGAAGAACCAGCGCAGTCCGTTGAACGGAATTTCGGCGTCGACGCGTTCGAACACATTCAGGAAGCGTTCGATCGATTCGTTATAAGTGGCATGCAGACGGAACGGCCAGCGGTTCGCCACTAGCAGTTTGACGACGGCTTCGAGTTCGTCTTCGAGCGAATCAGGCAGATCCGGACGCGGTTCGAGAAAGTCTTCGAAGTCCGCAGCGGAAAACACCAGCATTTCGCCGGCGCCGTTCACGCGCAGGAAGTCGTCGCCCTCGCCGGGTTTCGTCATCTTCACCCACTTGGCGAAGTCTTCGATTTCCTTCTTCGCGTTCTGCGTGAACAGGTTGTAGGCGATCCGCACGGTCAGTTCGCTGTGCTTCGCCATGTCCATGATGACGGCGTAGTCGTCGGGATAGGCCTGATAGCCGCCGCCCGCGTCGATCGCGCTCGTCACGCCGAGGCGATTCAGTTCGCGCATGAAATGGCGCGTGGAATTGCGTTGATCCTCGGGCGCGAGCTTGGGGCCTTTCGCGAGCGTCGCGTATAACAGTCCGGCGTTCGGCCGCGCGATCAGCATGCCTGTCGGGTTGCCGCGCTTGTCGCGCTGAATCTCGCCGCCGGGAGGATTGGGCGTGTCTTTCGTATAGCCGACCGCGCGCAATGCCGCTGCATTCAGCAGCGCGCTGTCGTACAGATGCAGGATGAACACCGGCGTATCCGGCGCGATTGCATTGATTTCTTCGAGCGTCGGTCCACGGCGCTCGGCAAACTGGAATTCGTTCCAGCCGCCCACCACGCGCACCCACTGCGGCGCAGGCGTGCGGGCCACCTGCTTGCGCAACATGTCGAGCGCGTCCGCGAGCGACGGCACGCCGTCCCAGCGCAACTCCATATTGAAGTTCAGGCCGCCGCGAATGATGTGCAGGTGCGAGTCGTTCAGGCCCGGAATGACCGTGCGGCCTTTCAGATCGACGTGGCGCGTGGCGTCGTTGGCGTGCCGCATCACGGCATCGCGCGACCCCGCGGCGACGATACGGCCGCTCGCCACGGCGAGCGCATCGGCGAAGGAGCGCTTGTCGTCCTGCGTGGCGATCTTGCCGTTGAAGAAGACGACCTCGGCCGGCGTCGGCGCGGAAGGTGTGGAAGTCATGGCGATCCTCATGGGAGAGCGCTCCGGTTTGCACGCACGGAGCTATTTCCGGGCAAGCCCGGAAATCGGGAAACAGGGAAGCCTGGAGGCGCGCGGTGGGCGCGCGCCGTCTATCGAATGTTCGAACGGATGCCGCGGCCGGCACGAGCCCGGCGAAAATGCCGGACTCCGGTCGCCGAACGGCGCGGCATCCCTCCACACGGGTTGGCCGGCGTCATGCGGTGCCGGCCGCGCTGAATCAGCCCGCTTCGCTCGCGTGTTCGCCGAGAATCGACTTGGCGTAACGCACGCCGATGCCATAGGCGCTATGCGCCTTCAGGATGTCCATGCAGCCTTCGTACGTCTCGCTGCGTCCCCAGTCGCGTTGCAGTTCGAACATGTACTGGAACGAGGTCATCGGCACCGCGCCGGCCTGGATGATGCGTTGCACCGCGCGTTCGTGCGCTTCCGTGGTGATGTCGCCGCAGGCGTCGGTCGGCACGTAGATTTCGTAGCCTTCATTGATCATCTGGATGGTCGGGAACGACACGCACACTTCCGTCCACAGACCGGCGAGCACGATTTTCTTGCGGCCGGTCGCCTCGATGGCTTTGCGGAAATTCACGTCTTCCCACGAGTTCATCGACGTGCGGTCGATCGGTGCGTACTCCGGGAAAACCGATTGCACTTCCGGCACCATGTCGCCGCTGAACGACTTGGCGGCCACCGTGGTCAGGATCGTCGGGACCTTGAAGAGCTTCGAAGCCTTCGCAATCGCCTGGACGTTGTGCAGAATGGTGGTCCGCTCATGCGAGGTCGTTCCGAAGAACATCTGCGGCTGGTAGTCGATCAGGGCAACCGCACATGTATCGGGGGTCAAGAGTTCTTTAGGCATTACGGGCTCCGTATTGAATTGACAAAGCAGTCTGAAAGACGTGCCGTGCTCGCCAGAACAGCGAGGAAAACTGGAATTGAGTCTATCGACGGGCCTTCGCGGAGTCCTTGTGGAAGTCCTTAATCGTTCTTAAAAATGATGACGGCGCGGAGTGGATCGCACTCCGGCGAGCGTGAGTGCGATGTGTCGCCAGAGGGTGACGGCCCGCCCCGGTGGATCGGCGCACGCAAGCAGTCGCATTCAGAAGAATTAAGCAATCTGAAGTTCTCTACAGTGGCTCGCACCGTACGATTGAAAACTGCGATGTCACGTCATGCATTGTCGGGACGGGACGTCCTTCAACATCACAAGACTGGAGAGAAAAACTTGGCTAGCCCATCTGGAATTGCGTCGGCGAATCGTCGCCAGCTACTCGTCGCCGGCGCCGGCGCAGCCGGCGCGGCAGTCGCCGCGATGGCGGCGCCGGGCGTCGCGATGGCCGCCGCGGCGGCCGGCAGCGGCAGCGCACACGCAGGCAATGCATCCCACTCACAGCATGGAGAGCGTCACACTATGAATACGGTAACCACGAAAGACGGCACGCGAATCTTCTTCAAGGATTGGGGCACCGGCAAACCCGTCGTCTTCTCGCACGGCTGGCCGCTCGACGCCGACGCGTGGGATGCGCAAATGCTGTTTCTGGTCCAGAAGGGCTATCGCGTCATCGCCCACGACCGCCGCGGCCACGGCCGCTCGGATCAGCCGTCGCACGGCAACGACATGGACACCTATGCCGACGACCTGGCCGCGGTCATCAACGCGCTCGACCTGAAGGGCGCGACGCTCGTCGGCCATTCGACGGGCGGCGGCGAGGTAGCGCATTACATTGGCCGCCACGGCACCGCGCGGGTGGCGAAGGCCGTGTTGATCGGCGCCGTGCCGCCGCTCATGCTCAAGACCGAAGGCAATCCGAACGGCCTGCCGATGTCGGTGTTCGACGGCATTCGCGCGAGCGTGGCGTCGAACCGTTCGCAGTTCTACAAGGACCTTGCCGTGCCGTTCTACGGCTTCAACCGGCCCAATGCAAAAGTCTCGCAAGGCACGATCGACGAGTTCTGGCGCGAAGGCATGCTCGGTTCGATCCAGGGCCAGTATGAATGCGTCAAGCAATTCTCCGAAGTGGACTACACCGAGGATCTGAAGAAGATCGACGTGCCCACGCTGATCCTGCACGGCGACGACGACCAGATCGTGCCGATCGACGACTCGGCCCGCCTGTCGGCGAAGCTGGTGAAGAACGCCACGCTGAAGGTTTATCCGGGCGCACCGCACGGCATGTGCACGACGGAAGCGGACAAGGTCAACGCCGATCTGCTCGCGTTCCTGCAAAGCTGATGGCAGCCAGGGCGCTGCGTGTGGTCGAAACCACGCGGCGCTCGTTGGATACGTTGTAGACGCGCGGCGCGGCAGCCTGGCGGATTCACTTCGCCGGGCGCCGCGCCGCGTTGTCTTTGCCCGCTCGAATCGGTCCATGCGATCTGGGCCGTCAGCGTTTCAGCTCTACTCCGTCACCTCGCCGAATGCCGGCTTCAGAATTTCCACGCCACATCGATATGTATTACGCCAATATGTCGGCGCAAAAATAAAACATTTCGACAAGCCCGACAAAAATAAAATCGCCTCTCGCCAGTGACGGGCGACGCGCCGCCGAGCCCGACCCCTCAAGCCCAAACGCCCGCTGCGCGCGGGCCAAGGGGCGATCGCCGACCGCCCGCTTCAAATGCTTCTTTCTGCCTAATATTAAAGCAGCAGCCATTTAACTCAGCACTTTCACATTCCGGGGCGATTAAGCCATAATGACGCCTGCTTACATTTTTTAATTTTCGGGTAAATTGCTGAAAGCAGTGCGACCGCTGCGCGACGATCGAGGTGACCCATCATGTTGAACGCCACACTGACCGCCACCACCGCCCCGGCCGCACGATCCAAAGACTCGCTGGGATGCCTGTCGAACCAGCTCGGCCGGGATCTCGAACTCGACACCGGCGAGTTCAAGTTCTATCGCAAGTCCACCGTCGACAACCAAACCAGCGCGGTCGCCATGCACGGTTCCGACCGCGGCTTCCTGATCGGCGTGTCGCTCAAGCCAGGCCACCGGCGGCGCATTTACTCGGCACACCGCTGGACCACCCACGACTTCGGCCAGGATAGTGTCTATATCCGTGACTTCGCGGACGACTACAAAGCCGATCTGCAACGCGGATTCGATTTCGTGCTGATCGAACTGTCGCGCGCTTTCATCGCAAACGCCTGTTATGAGCGCAACGGTTCAAACGTGGCGCGCCTCGCCACGCTAGCAGGTCGCAACGATCCAACGCTCGGCCATTTCGCGCAGATCCTCTCGCTCACGCTGGATCGCAAGAGCGAGGCAAGCCCGCTCTTTGTCGAGCAGTTAGGCATCGCCGTCGGCACACATCTGCTCGATCAATACGGCGACACGGCGTGCTCATCCTTCAGCAGAACCCGGCGCCTGTCGAGCTTGCAGGAAACGCGCGCCAAAGACATGTTGCTCGCCAAGTCGCAAGGCAACGTGTCGATCGAAGAAATCGCCAACGCATGCAACCTCTCGCGCAGCTACTTCATTCGCGCGTTTCGCGAAACCACGCATCGCACGCCGCATCAATGGCTGCTCGAGCGGCGCATCGACCGGGCTCGCGATCTCCTGAGAAATTCCGACTATTCCCTTTCCCAAATCGCCATTGCATGCGGCTTCTCCGACCAGAGCCATTTCACGCGGACCTTCTCGCAACTGGTCGGCACGCCGCCCGGCACATGGCGCAAACAGGCCGCCGGCTAAGCGGCCGGGCCGTCGAGCAAACGGCGCTGAATGCGCCTCCCGCCTCTTGAGCCCATGCCGGTATCGCAACAAACGAGCCGTGTTCGCGCGCGCCGCGAGACTTTCTTACAAAGCATCGCACTAACCGACAAGACGCGCGTGATTTGCCAAGGTACTTTCAAGCCCATCGACGATGGCCGTTCGAGCTTGCGCCGACGCAGCGAGGACATGCGAGGCGCTCACCAGCAGCCGAGCGGCGCATCTCCCTATCACGCTCATTGTCCCAGGACTTGAAAACGACATGATTGAACTAGGCCGCTTTCAAATCGATCTGGAAATGCGCACCGTGCGGCGGGACGGCGAAGCACTGCATCTGGGCTCACGCGCCTTCGACATTCTCGCCGTCATCGTGTCGGCCGCCGGCCGTCTCGTCACGAAAGACGAATTGATGAATGCGGTGTGGCCGAACACCGTAGTGGAAGAGAACAACATCCAGGTGCATCTCTCCGCCTTGCGCAAAATTCTCGGCGCGGACCGGCATCTGATTCTCACCGTGCCTGGCCGCGGCTATCAGCTTGTGCATCGGCAAAAGCCAGCGCCCGTGCGGCCCATCAGCCGGGTTTGCGCCGGGCGTCCTTTGCCTTCGCCGAAAACCCGCCTCGTGGGCCGCGACGCGGCAATCGAACAGATCCGCGCGATGCTGCGGGAGGCGCACGTGCTGACGCTGGTGGGCGCGGGCGGCATCGGCAAAACCAGTCTCGCGATCGAAGCCGCGCGTCAAGCCGCGGACGATTATGCCGAGCCGGTCTGCTTTGTCGAACTGGCCACGCTGAACACGTTTGACGGCGTGCTCGGCGCCATCGCGCAAGCTTGCGGACTGCTCACGGAAGGCGCGACGCCCGCCGTCACGCAGCTCGCCGCCGCGCTCGCGCACAGGCACCGACTGCTAGTGCTCGACAACGCCGAGCATGTGATCGGTTGCGTGGCCGAGATCGTGGAGGCGTTGATCGCGGAAAGCGATTCGCTGCGTGTGCTCGTGACTAGCCGTGAGCCGCTGCGCATCATGCCCGAGGCCGTCTTTCGCGTGGATCCGCTGGACGTGCCGCACTTGCATTCCACCGATGCGGAGATCCTGCAGCAGTCGGCCGTGAATCTGTTTCTGCTGCGCTCCAACTCGTTGCAATACAAGGTGGGGGCCGAGAGCGCCGAATTACGGCTGGTCGGCGAAATATGCCGGCGGCTGGACGGCATTCCGCTCGCAATCGAACTGGCCGCGGCACGCGTCGCGGCGCTCGGCGTGGAGGGCGTGCATCGGCGGCTGGACGATCGCATGGCGATTCTCGCGGGCGGCTATCGCACCGCATTGCCACGCCATCAGACCTTGCGCGCCACCTTCGACTGGAGCTTCGCGCTGCTCGACCAGGGCGCGCAGTCGCTCTTCAGACGGATCGCGGTATTCGGCGGCGTGTTCACGTTCGAGGCCATGTGCGCGGTCGTGTGCGATTCCACTTTGACGATCGAGAACGCAATCAGCGGGATCAGCGAACTGCTGGCCAAGTCGCTCGCCAATGTCGAGTTCGACGGGCCGGTCGCGAAGTACCGGCTGCCCGAATCGACGCGGGCCTATGCGCTGGAGAAACTGCAGGCCGAGGGCGAGCACTCGGCGTTCGCTTCGCGCCATGCGCGCTATCTGTCCACCTGCTTCCAGACGCGCACGGCGCCCACCGTGTGCCGCGACGCCGAGCGCGCCACGGCTCTGCACCACACGTTCGACGACGCGCGTGGCGCGTTCGACTGGGCCTTCTCCGCCGAAGGCGATGTGCGCCTCGGCGTCGATCTCGCCTCCAACCTCGCCGGTGCGCTGCTCGATGGCGGCATGATCGCGGAGGCTTGCGCGCGCGCCGAACTCGCGGTCGGCGTACTCGACCAGCTTCCGGCCGCCACGGTGGACGCCGCCTGCGAAATGCGCGTGCGCGCGGCGTTGGCGACGGCCTTGCCGTCCGTTCGCGGGTGCGTCGCGCGGTCGGCCGAACTATGGCGCGATGTCTTCGCACTGGCGATCGCGAGCGGCGACCAGGAGTTTCAGGCGCGCGCGCTGTGGGGCTTGTGGAACATGATGCTCTCCAGCAGCGACATCCACGAATCGATGAAATTCGCGCGGCAATTCCAGCGCCTCGCCGAAGACGAAGGCAATGCATGGCAAGCCGTTCTGGGCGACCAGGCGGTGGCCATATCGCTGCATTGTCTCGGGCAGCACGCGCAGGCCAAACAGAAATTGCTGGGCGCGCGCGAACGCTTTGCACAGATCGAGGGAAAGTCGCAGTGGGACAGCATGTTCGCCGTCGATCCGCTCGTCTATTGCAACGGGACGCTCGCACGGATCGCCTGGCTTGAGGGCAATCCCGGCGAGGCCATGACGCTGGTCGATGCGCTCGTGAATCTCGTGCGGCCCGAAACGATGGAGCCGTCGCTCACGCACATGCTCGGCACCGTGGCCGCGCCGCTCGCGCTGTTGTCGGGCGATCTGGGCCGCGCCGCGGCGTATCTGGAGATCATGCGTTCGCAGGCCGCGCTGCATCGCTTCGATGTCTGGGTGGAGTATTGCGACTGCCTGAGCGCTTACCGCGACATTCTCGACGGACAGGCGGCGCGGGCGCTGCCGATCCTGGCCGCATCGCTCGATGCGTTGATCGCGCGCGGCTTCCGGCGTGTCGTCACGTTGTTTGTCGTCGTCCATGCCGAGGCGCTCGTGAGCGTGGGACGAACGCGCGAAGCGACCAGCCGTCTGAACGACGCCCTGGCGTTTTGCCAACATCATGGTGAGTTGATGTTCGTTGCAGAAATCTGGCGCGTGCTGGGAATCGCCGCGCACGCCGAAGCTGGCGTGCAAGCCGGTGCCGGCAAAGATTTCGGCAGCAAGCTTGCGCACGCGGCCACCTGCTTCGCGACGGCGCTCGAATCGTCCCGCGAGCAGGGCGCGAGAATGTGGGAACTGCGCGCGTCGCTGGCCATGGCCGCGTTGCTGCGCGACGAAGGCCGCAATGACGAAGCGGTCGAAGTGCTGACACAGATCGCACCGTATTTCGACACGGCATCCAGCGCCACCGATGTGCGGTCCCTGTTCGCGATGCTCAGGACGCTGCGCTCGCGTCATGACAAAGCAATCCAGCGAGCGGTGTTCGAATTGCCGCAGCGGGAAGCGCATCGGTTTAACGATACCGTCGAACGCGTTGGCTAGGCGCGGACGTGCCGCGCCGTTCCAAGCCTGCCTGCGCGCACCTCACCGCTCCAGTTCAGCAAACAGCCAATCCTGAAAGCTGCGCAGCTTCGGCAAGTCGGCACGCGACTTCAACAGATTCAGCGTGTAGCCGTGCACGTCGAGGCCGTCCGTGCCGAACGGCGCGACGAGCCGTCCGGTTTCCAGTTCGCGTTGCGCGAGCAGCAGGCTCTCCAGGCACACGCCCAAGCCATCGACCGCGGCGCTCAGCGCCATGAACGAGCGGTCGAAGCGCGGTCCGCGTCCAATATCGATCCGCGTCTTGCGATGCAAACGCATCCAGTCCCGCCAGCCGACCAGACAGCCCTCGCTATGAATCAGCGGATGGTGCTGCAGGTCCGCGACGCTGCGCAGCGGATAGTCGCCGCTCATCAACGCCGGCGCGCATAGCGGCACGATCGTCTCCGGCGGCAATTCCAACACCAGCGTGCCGGCCGGTTGCAGCTTGCGCGGACCGTAGCGGATGTCGATATCGACCGCTCCTGAAATCAGATCCGCCGCTTCCGATGACGCATTCAATCGCACGTCGATATCCGTATGCGCCGCGCTGAAGCGCGCGATGCGCGGCATCAGCCATTGGGTCGCAAAACTCGGCGTGCAATGAATCGTGAGGATGTCGCTCTTCGCCACGCGGCCGATCTCGCGCGTGGCCGCGTCGATACGCGCGAACGCCGCGCTGATTTCCTCTGCGTATTGCCTGCCCGAGTCCGTCAGCAGCACCGTGCGATGCAAGCGATGGAACAGTCGAATGCTCAATTGTTCTTCGAGCAGCTTGATTTGATGGCTGACCGCCGAGGGCGTCACGAACAGTTCTTCTGCTGCGAGCGCGAACGACGAAAGCCGGGCGGCTGCTTCGAAGGCTTGTATCGACTTGAGGGTGACGCGATTGTGCATGGCAGCATCCACGTGAATTCAATTCATCTATCGGCCATCTTAATTCGTTTGAGCGATGCCTGGCGTGCGATTACGCTTGTCATCACTGGCTGCGACGTCGATGCGGCCCACGCAAAAGAGGAGACGCACGAATGAACCTGAGAGAAACCGCGCCCTATCCCGAGCTCGCGGAGCATGCCTACCAGATCCGCCGCAACGCGCTGCGCATGGGCGAGGTGCAAGGGCAAGGCTATATCGGCCAGGCGCTCGACATCGCCGACGTGCTGGCGGTCGCCTACTTCCGAGCCATGCGTTATCGCGCCGACGATCCCGACTGGGAAGGCCGCGACCGCTTCCTGCTCTCGAACGGCCATTACGCGATCGCGTTGTACGCGGCGCTGATCGAAGCCGGCATCATCGCCGACGAAGAACTGGAGACCTACGGCAGCGACGACAGCCGCCTGCCGATGTCCGGCATGGCGAGCTACACGCCCGGCATGGAGATGTCCGGCGGCTCGCTCGGCCAGGGGCTGACGATCGCGGTTGGCCGCTGCCTGGGTCTCAAGCGCAAGGGTTCGGACGCCATCGTCTACACGCTGTTTTCGGACGGTGAACTCGACGAAGGCGCGGTGTGGGAAGGTCTCATGTCCGCCGCGCATTGGAAGCTCGACAACCTGATCGCGATGGTCGACGTCAACAATCAGCAAGCGGACGGGCCGTCTTCGGCGGTCATGGCGTTCGAGCCGCTGGTCGAGAAGCTGCAGGCATTCGGCTGGTACGTGCAGCGGGTGGACGGCAACGATCTCGCGGCGGTGGTCGCCGCGTTCGATGCGGCGCGCGCGCATCCCGAAGCGCAACCGCGCATCATCGTTTGCGATACGCGTATGGGCTGCGGCGTGCCGTTCCTCGAAGCACGCGAGAAAAACCACTTTATCCGCGTCGATGCGCACGAGTGGCAACTCGCGCTGCAAGCGCTCGAAGCCAGGAGAACCGTATGAGCGCCGCAGCACCGAAACCGCGCCTGAAGACTTCGGCGATGATCGCCTCGATCGCTGGCGAAGGCCAGATTACCCGCTCCGCGCCGTTTGGCCACGCGCTGGTGGAACTGGCGCGCAACCGGCCCGAAGTGGTCGGCATGACCGCCGACCTCGGCAAATACACCGACCTGCATCTGTTCGCGAAGGAATTTCCCGAGCGCTACTACCAGATGGGCATGGCCGAACAACTGCTGATGGGCGCCGCCGCCGGCATGGCGCACGAAGGCGCGCAGCCGTTCGTCACCACCTATGCGGTGTTCGCCGCGCGCCGCGCCTACGACTTCATTCACCAGGCGATTGCCGAAGACAACCTCGACGTCAAGATGGTGTGCGCGTTGCCCGGCCTCACGACCGGCTACGGCCCGAGCCACCAGGCGGCCGAAGACCTCGCCCTGTTCCGCGCGATGCCGAACCTCACGGTGATCGACCCGTGCGACGCGCTCGAAATCGAGCAGATGGTGCCGGCGATTGCCGACCATCGCGGCCCAGTATATGCGCGGCTCTTGCGCGGCAACGTGCCGGTCGTGCTCGACGAATACGACTATCAGTTCGAACTCGGCAAAGCCAAGCTGCTGCGCGACGGGACCGAAGTGCTGATCATCTCGTCCGGAATCATGACGATGCGCGCGCTCGAAACGGCCAAGGCGCTCGCCGCCGACCGCGTCGACGTGGGCGTGCTGCATGTGCCGACCATCAAGCCGCTCGACGCCGTCACGCTGCTGCGCGAAGCGCGCCGTCCGGGGCGCCTCGTGATCGTCGCGGAGAACCATACGGTGATCGGCGGACTTGGCGAGGCCGTGGCCACCGTGCTGCTGACCAACGGCGTCACGCCGCCCTTCCGTCAGATCGGCCTGCCCGACGCCTTTCTCGACGCCGGCGCGCTGCCGACGCTGCACGACCGTTACGGCATTTCGACCGAGGCGATGTGCGACACCATCAAAGGCTGGCTGCGCTAGACGCCGATTTCATGAGTAGAAACAAGCGTAGTCACCCATAGCAAAGACAGTAGCAAACCATAAGCATCACATTCAGGAGATCCGCATCATGTCAGAGTCACGTCTTCTCGACGGCAAGGTCGCCGTCATTTCCGGCGGCGCGTCGCCGCGCGGCATCGGCATGGCGACCGCGCGCAAATTCGCCGCTCACGGCGCGCGCATCGCCATTTTCGATCTCGACGAAAAGGCCGCTGTGGAAGCCGCCGCGTCGATCGGGCCGGAGCATCGCGGTTATGTGTGCAATGTCACCGACCGCGGTGCATGTCAGGCGGCGGTGGAGCGCACCGTCGCCGATTTCGGTTCGATCGATATCCTGATCAATAACGCCGGCATCACCCAGGCGGCCAAATTCCTCGACATCGACCCGGAAAGCTGGGACCGCATTCTCGACGTCAATCTGCGCGGCGTGCTGTATCTGTCGCAAGCGGTCGTGCCGCAAATGAAGAAGCAGAAGAGCGGGTCGATTGGCTGCATGTCGTCGGTGTCGGCGCAGCGCGGCGGCGGCATTCTCGGCGGCCCGCATTATTCGGCGGCCAAAGCCGGCGTACTCGGTCTCGCCAAAGCAATGGCGCGCGAACTCGGCAACGACGGCATTCGCGTGAACTGCGTGACGCCGGGCCTGATCCAGACCGACATCAACGCCGGCAAGATCAGCGACGACAAGCGCGTCGAGATTCTTTCGGGCATTCCGCTGAATCGCCTGGGCGTGCCCGACGATGTGGCCGGCGCGTTCCTGTTCCTTGCGTCGGACCTGTCCTCGTATATCACCGGCGCGGTGATCGACGTGAACGGCGGCATGCTGATTCACGGCTGATTCAAGGCCGATCGTCCGGCAGGACGGGCTGCACGGCGGGAGGCCGGCGGCGATGGAAACCGCGCAGTAGAGAACAAACGGGCGCGGTGCGCGACACGTGCAGCCGCCTCGCTCGAGACTGTAGAAAAACATAACGACACGCCATATTGGAGGAAGACACCATGACTACCCGTTCGAACGCCCCGCAGGGCATCAGCCGCCGCAGCTTTCTGAAGGCCGGCGCGACCCTGTCCGCAGCCGTGCCGTTATGGAGCGTCTCGCGGCGCGCCATGGCGGCGCCCGAGTTCTCGTACAAGCTCGCCACCGGCCAGGACCCGACGCATCCGGTCAATATCCGCGCGCAGGAGGCGATCAATCACATTCGCGAAGCGACCAACGGCCGCCTCGACATCAAGCTGTTTCCGCAGAACCAGCTCGGCTCCGACACCGACCTGCTCTCGCAGGTCCGCAACGGCGGCGTGGAGTTCTTCAACCAGGCCTCGTCGATTCTCGCGACGCTCACGCCGGCCGCGGGCATCGTCAACACCGGCTTCGCGTTCAAGGACTACGACGCCGTGTGGAAAGCCATGGACGGCGATCTCGGCAATTACATTCGCGGGCAGATCGGCAAGTCCGGCCTCGTGTCGGTCAGCAAGGTGTGGGACAACGGCTTCCGGCAGATCAGCTCGTCCACACGCGCGCTGCGTGCGCCGGCCGATCTGAAGGGCTTCAAGATCCGCGTGCCGCAAGCGCCGATGCTGACCTCGCTGTTCAAGGCGCTCGACGCTGGCCCCGCGCCGATCAACTTCAACGAACTGTATTCGGCCTTGCAGACCGGCGTGGTGGAAGGCCAGGAAAATCCGCTGCCGATCATCGCCACGGCCAAGCTTTATGAAGTGCAAAAGTACATCAGCCTCACGTCGCACGTGTGGGACGGTTACTGGATTCTCGGCAACCGTGCCGCGTGGGAACGACTGCCGGCGGACATGCGCACCATCGTCACGCGCGAATTCGAAAAGGCCGCGATGCTGCAGCGCGCGGACATCGCGAAGCTGAGCAGTTCCCTGCGCGACGATCTGAAGGCCAAGGGCATTACTTTCATCGACGTGGATCGTGAGTCGTTCCGCGCCGCGCTGGCCAAGACGAGCTTCTACCACGACTGGAAGAGCAAATACGGCGACGAAGCCTGGGGTCTGCTGGAGAAGTCCGTCGGAAAACTGGGGTGATGCGATGATCTCGATCTCTTATTCACACGAGCGGCAGCACCGCTTCGCCTGCGCGCTCGATTCCGCGCTCGGGCATCTGGTGGAGATTCCGGCCGCCTTGCTCGTGCTGGCGGAAATCGTCGTGCTGCTGGCCGGCGTGACGAGCCGCTATATTCTGCACGCGCCGCTCGTCTGGTCCGACGAACTGGCCTCCATGCTGTTCCTCTGGCTCGCCATGCTCGGCGCCGTGATCGCCTTGCGGCGCGGCGAGCATATGCGGATGACCGCGCTCGTCGGCATGGCGCCACCCGGCGTGCGCGCGTTTCTCGACGTCGTGGCGATCGCCGCGCCGATCGCGTTTCTCGCGATGGTGATCGGGCCGGCCATCAGCTTCGCGCAGGACGAGTCGTTCATCACCACGCCCGCGCTCGAACTATCGAATTCGTGGCGCGCCGCCGCGTTGCCGATCGGTTCCGCGCTGATGCTGCTGGTCGCCGTAGTGCGGCTTGCGCGCATGGGCAACTGGCGTCTCGTGCTCGGCGCTGTCGCGACGGTCGGCGCGCTGGTCGGCATCTTCATCGCGTTGGGGCCGCTGTTGCGCGACCTCGGCAATATCAACCTGCTGATCTTCTTCGTTGGCCTCGTGGCGCTCGGCGTGCTGAGCGGCGTGCCCATCGCGTTCTCGTTCGGGCTCGCCACCTTCGGTTATCTCGCGCTGACCACGAACACGCCCATGCCGGTGGTGGTCGGCCGGATGGACGAAGGCATGTCGCATCTGATCCTGCTGTCCGTGCCGCTCTTCGTGTTCCTCGGCCAGTTGATCGAGATGACCGGCATGGCCGCGGCGATGATCGCGTTTCTCGCGAGCCTGCTGGGTCACGTGCGCGGCGGTCTTTCGTACGTGCTGGTCGGCGCCATGTATCTCGTCTCCGGTATCTCGGGATCGAAAGCCGCCGACATGGCCGCAGTCGCACCCGTGCTGTTTCCGGAGATGAAAGCGCGCGGCGCGAAACCCGGCGATCTGGTCGCGCTGCTCGCCGCGACCGGCGCGCAGACCGAGACGATTCCGCCAAGCCTCGTGCTGATCACGCTCGGCTCGGTGACCGGCGTGTCGATTTCCGCGCTCTTCACCGGCGGCATGCTGCCGGGCATCGTGCTGGCGATCACGCTGTGCATCGTCGTGCAGTGGCGCTATCGGCGCGAAGACATGTCGAGTGTCAAGCGCGCGTCGCGCAGCGAGATTCTGCGCAAGCTGGTGATCGCGTTTCCGGCGCTCGCGCTGCCGTTCGTGATTCGCGCGGCGGTGGTCGAAGGCATCGCGACGGCGACCGAAGTCTCGACCATCGGCATTGCGTATGCGGTGCTGGCCGGCTTGCTGATCTATCGCCGTTTCGAGTGGAAGCGGCTCAAGCCGATGCTGATCGATACCGCCACGCTGTCCGGCGCGATCCTGCTGATCATCGGCGCGGCCACCGCAATGGCGTGGGCGCTGACGCAATCGGGCTTCTCGGGCCAACTCGCGCAGACCCTGGGCGCTTTGCCTGGCGGCGCGGCGATGTTCATGGCGGCGTCGATCTGCATGTTCGTGATTCTCGGCAGCGTACTCGAAGGCATTCCGGCCATCGTGCTGTTCGGCCCGCTGATGTTTCCGATCGCGCGGGCCATGCATATCCACGACGTGCATTACGCCATGGTCGTGATCCTCTCGATGGGCGTGGGCCTGTTCGCGCCGCCGTTCGGCGTGGGCTACTACTCCGCTTGCGCGGTGAGCCGCATCCATCCGGATGAAGGCATGAAGCCGATTCTCGGCTACATCGCCGCGTTGATGGCCGGGTTGATCATCGTGGCCGCGGTGCCGTGGATTTCGACGGGCTTCCTGCATTGAGCCTTTGACCTCTCCTGAAGCGCGAGGCCAACGCCGTCATGCCTCGCGCGACGTTCTTCCGCCCGCTGCTTCGGGCCACGCCATTCGATCGATTCAATTTGTCTGATTGCCGCCGCTGCCCGTAAAAGCAGCGGCGTAGAGGAGCCTTTTGCCATGTCCACCACCGAAGCCCCGTCTGCCGCACTGAATGCTTCGCCTGCTTCGATCACGCCGCAGGTCCAGGTTGCGCAAAGCGCGCCCTTGCCTTTGGCCGACGCGATCCGCTTCCTTTCCATCGATGCGATTCTGCGCGCCGGCGAAGGCCATCAGGGCGTGCCGCTCGGCATGGCGGAAATCGCGACCGCGCTGTTCACGCGCCACCTGAAATTCAACCCCGCCGATCCGACCTGGCCCGATCGCGACCGCTTCGTGCTGTCCAATGGTCACGGCTCGCTGCTGCTGTACTCGCTGTTGTATCTCACCGGATATGACGCGATCGGGCTGGAACAGATCAAGACCTTTCGCGAGCTGGGCTCGCATTGCGCGGGGCATCCCGAGTACGAACCGGCGCACGGTATCGAGGCCACCACCGGCCCGCTCGGCCAGGGCATCGCCAACGCGCTCGGCATGGCGATCGCCGAAGCGTATCTCGCGGCGAAATTCGGCAGCGAGCTCGTCGACCACTATACGTATGCGTTCGTCGGCGATGGCTGTCTGCAGGAAGGCATCGGCCAGGAGATGATTTCGCTGGCCGGCCATCTGCAACTCGGCAAGCTGATTCTCTGCTGGGACGACAACCAGATTACCGACGACGGCAGCACTTCCCTCTCGATCAGTGAAGACGTCTGCGCGCGTTTTCGCGTTGGCGGCTGGCATGTCGTCGAGGTCGACGGGCACGATCTCGAAGCGGTATCGGCCGCACTGACGATCGCCCGCACGGACCCGCGCCCTTCGATGATCGCCTGCAAGACCGTGATTGGCCGCGGCATCGCGCGTCTGCAAGGACAGCGTGGCGGCCACAGCGGCAAGCTGTTCCAGACGGACGCCGACGCGGCCCGCGACGCACTCGGCTGGCTGCACGCCCCGTTCGAGATACCCGCGGAGATTCTCGGCGCATGGCGCGCGGCAGGACGGCGTAGCGATCCGCAGTACTACGCGTGGCACGAACGTCTCGCCGCGTTGCCCGCCGCTCAGCGCGACGAGTTCGAACGGGTCCAGTCCGGCTATCTGCCGCAAGGCTGGCGCGACGTGCTGGACGACTACCGCAAACGCGCCGTGGAGCGTGACGAGGCGCAGCCCGGCATTACCGTGTCGGGCGAGATCAGCGATCTGCTCGCGCCGCTGTTGCCGGAACGCATGGTGGGGTGTGCCGACCTCGAAGCGCCCACCGGCCACAAGCGTCAGTTGCATGCCTTTACTGCCGAGGACCGCAGCGGCGCCTACGTCCACTGCGGCGTGCGCGAACACGTGATGGGCTCGATGGCCAACGGCATGGCCGCGCATGGCGGCGTGATCGCGACCAGCGTCACGTATCTCGCGTTCTCCGACTACCAGCGTCCGGCCATGCGAATGGCGGCGCTAATGGGCCTGCCGGTGCACTACGTGTTCAGTCACGATTCTATCGGCGTCGGCAAAAATGGCCCGACGCATCAACCCGTCGAGATTCTCGCCTCGCTGCGCGCGATGCCGAACATGCGCGTGCTGCGCCCCGCCGATGCCGTCGAAGCCGCCGAGTGCTGGGCGCTCGCGCTCGAACATCGGCGCGGACCGAGCACGCTGGTGTTCGCCCGCCAGGCGCTGCCGTTGGTGCGCCGTGAATATAGCGCCGAGCCATTGTCGCAACGCGGCGCTTACGTACTCGAAGAAGCAGAAGGCGGCGCGCGCGTCGTGACGTTATTGGCGACCGGTTCCGAAGTCGCGCTGGCCGTAGCGGCGCGCCGTCAGTTGCAGGACGAAGGCATTGCGACGGCCGTGGTGTCCATGCCGTGCTGGGAGATTTTCGACGAACAGGACGACGCCTATCGCACAACCGTGCTTGGCGCGGGCACCGTGCGAGTCGGCGTGGAGGCGGCGTTGCGCTTCGGCTGGGATCGCTATCTCGGCGAGCGCGGCGGCTTTGTTGGGATGACGGGATACGGCGCGTCGGCTTCGGCGGAGACGCTGTACGAGCACTTCGGCATCACCGCGCAGCATATCGTCGCTGAAGCGAAGCGGCATCTGTAAATCATCGGGGACATGACCATGCATAAGATCGTTTTTCTGGACCGCTCGACCCTCGCGCCGCAGATCGTGTTGCGTGAACCGCGCTTCGAGCATCAGTTGATCGAGCACGACCGCACTACGCCGGAGCAAGTGATCGAGCGACTGGCCGGTGCCTCGATTGCGATTACCAACAAGGTGGCGCTGAGCGCCGAAGTGCTGGAGCAGTTGCCGCAGTTGAAGCTCGTCGCGGTGGCCGCGACCGGCACGGATTGCGTCGACAAGGCGGCGGCTCAGCGCCTCGGCATTGCGGTGAGCAATATTCGCGGCTACGCGATCAACACCGTGCCCGAGCATACCTTCGCGCTGATCCTCGCGCTGCGGCGCAATCTGGTGGCCTATTGCGACGACGTGCTCGCCGGCGAGTGGCAGAAGTCCGGGCAGTTCTGTTTCTTCACCCACGCGATTCACGATCTGGCCGGCGCGCGGCTCGGCATCATCGGAGAAGGGGTGCTGGGGCAGCGTGTGGCGGAACTCGGCAAAGCGTTCGGCATGCAGCCGATGTTCGCCGCGCACAAAGGACGCGAAGGTCTCGGCCCGCTATACACGCCATGGGACGAAGTGCTCGCGACGAGCGACATCATCACCGTCCACAGTCCGCTCACGCCGCAAACGCGCAATATGCTCGCCATGCCCGAGTTTCGCGCGATGAAGCGCCGGCCGTTGATCATCAACACGGCGCGCGGCGGACTCGTAGATGAAGCCGCGCTCGTGCAGGCGCTCGACGAAGGGCTGATCAGCGGCGCGGGTTTCGACGTGACCGCGGGCGAGCCGCCCGCCGACGATAACCCCTTGTTGCGTGCCGCCGGCCGGCCGAATGTGATTCTGACGCCGCATGTGGCGTGGGCGTCGGATGAAGCACAGCAGAGTCTCGCGAATCAGTTGATGGATAACATCGAGAACTTCGTCAACGATACGCCGATGAATCTGGTGAGCGGAGCGTATTGAGCTTGCCAGCCGCGCCGCCTGTAAATCGAGCGACGCGGCTTCCCGCCTTTACTCCGCTCAGGCTTGACGGAAAATCGGCGCGCCCCACGGTGCCCCGATCGTGCCGCCATCCACGACGATTTCCGCGCCCGTCATTCCCGATGCGTCGCTGGAAGCCAGGAACAGCACTGCTGCCGCGACTTCTTCCGGCGCGGCGAGGCGTGCCATCGGCACACGCGGCGCGAGCGCCTGTTCGGTTCCGTCGAGCGTCGCGCCCTCGCGCGCGCCACGCGTCCAGATCGGCGTGCGCGTGCCGCCGGGAATCACCGTATTCACGCGAATACCACGCTGCACCAACTCCGACGCGAAGACCTTCGCCATACCCGTGATGCCAGCCTTGGTTGCCGAATACGCCGACGAACCAGGCGAGCCGAGCTCACGCATCACCGAGCCGTTCAATACGACCGCGCCACCCGCGCTCATCAGCGGCAATGCGGCTTGCACCGTCAGAAACACTGCGGTCAGATTGGTGCGAAGAATGGCCTCGAACGCCGCGGCCGTCGTGCCGCCGAGCGGCGTCGGACCGGAGATGCCGGCGTTCGCGAACACGATGTCCAGCGAGCCGAATTTGCTCTTGATCTGTTCGAACAACGCGTCGATGTCCGCCTCGTTGTCCAGATTGGCCCGCACACCCAGTGCGTTTTCGCCGAGTTCCGACACGGCCTGATCCAGCTTCGCATTGTCGCGGCCGGTGATCACCACCTTTGCGCCTTCGGCGATCAGCAGCTTCGCCGTGACGAAACCAATCCCGCTATTCCCACCGGTAATCAACGCTGTCTTTCCTGAGAAACGCATCATCTCTCTCCTTGCTTGCGCCGCCAACGCACCGGAAGTCACGGCCGTGCGACGCCTGTAACGGTTAAGCGGCCAAACGGCGCCGCCGCGTAGGGACATCCGCGAAAGATGCCCTCACCCAACAATCTGCATGTTGATCATCATGCACATTTTCAGTATTATGCTCATCATGCAGATTGTCAAGAGGGGTGACGGAAATGGGCTACTCGCAGGCGCAAAAGGCAGAAAGCCGTCAACGCGTGCTGGAAACAGCGGCGTGGCAGATTAGGGAAGACGGTATCGAGGCGCTCGGCGTGGCGGACTGCATGCGGCGCGCCGGTCTCACGCATGGCGCGTTCTACGGCCACTTCGAGTCGCGTGACGCGTTGATCGTCGAGGCGTTGGAGTATGCCGTCGCGCTGAGCGAGAAACGGATCGCCGCCACGGTTGCGGCGGCAAATGCGAATGGGTCGGCGAAGAAAGAACCGTTGCGCGTGATCGCCGAAATGTTTCTCAGCGAGAAACACATCAAGGATCCAGGCAACGGTTGCGCGTTGTGCTCGCTTGCCGGCGAAGCGCGGCACGCGGCGCCGGCGGTTCGCGCGAGTTTGACGCAATACGTGCACAAGCTCGCATCGCGCATCGCGCAGACGTTGGCCGGCGACGGCGAAACCCTGGCGCTCGGCATTGTCGCGACCATCGTCGGCGCGGTGACGCTGGCGCGTGCCGTCGACGACCCTGAAACAGCCAGATCGATTCTGGCGGGCTCGCTGGATCTGATCGTGGCGCAAAGCGCCGACGCGTAGCTCGACGGAGCGGCGCCGGCATGAACCCGCGCCGCCCTTCGGTTGCTTTGACGCGCGCGGGGAACTACGAGGCGTGCGTCAGCCGTTCAATGATCGTCGTCGCGATCGGGACCGCACATGTGGTCCGAGTCGCCGTGGTCACGGCGGTGATCGCCGTGATGATCGTCGTCCACGCCGGGCAGTTTTTGCGCCACGTAACCCGGCAAGTCGCTCGGGTCCCAGGCAAAGGCGAAAAACTGATTCGGGTTCGCGATGCCGGCCGGGTGGTTGGTATCGGTGATCGTGCCTAAGAAGTCGTTGTCGTTGGCGACGAACAGCGTGTGCTTCTTCACACCGCCGACCACGACATCGGGACCGAATGCCAGACCCTCCAGCTTCGCCGGAATATCGTTCGCGTTGTAGCCGTGCGCGGTGAGCGTGGCGACCACATCCAGAAACAGCGCTTTCTGCACCGCATACGGCGCGAGGCCGGCCTCGCCGCTCGCGTTGCTCACGTCCTGAGCGCCGCTCAGGTCGATATGAAACACCTTCTTGAACACGGCCGTCGAGTTATCGCCCAGCCCCTGGCCGTCCCGTTCATCCATCAGCAATTCGTGATCGTTGACGGCCACCACGTCGCTAATGGTCGGATATTTGGGCTTGGCCGCGGTGCCGATGTTCGTCAGCGGATAGGCGAACTGGGCGGTCCTGCCGGTGCGCACGTCGATTCTGACGATACGCGTGTACGCGCCTTTCGTGCCGCCATCCTGGATCAGCGGGCTTTGCATCGCACCGAACAGCGTCTTGCCGTCCGGCGAGATCGCGAGGCCTTCCATGCCCTTGTTGGCGACGCGGCCCGAGGTGTTCTGCGAGATTTCGTCGTTGCCGATCGGGCTCAGCGTGGCAACCGCGAACGCGTCCGGCAGCTTGTACGTGTCGATCCGGCGGCCGCTGCGGCGATCGAAACGATACACGTAAGGGCCGTACTCGTCCGAGATGAAAACGCTCTCGCCGTCATTGCTCACGCGCACGCTCTCGGGATCGAAGCGCGCGTCGCGGTCGTCCGTCGAGAGGCGTGTCGGATCGAAGTTGTCCGAGCGGCCGGTGAAGTAGTTGGTGTGATTGCGGCGATTGAGCGCGGGCGCGCCGTTGGGCACGCCCGCGGCGGCGCCCGTGCCGTAGACCAGCTTATCGTTGGTGTGGAGCAGCGTCGTGGCGAGCAGGGCCGGCGTCATCGTGTACGGAAGCGAGGCGCCGGCCGCGCCGGGTTTCAGGCGCAGGCGCAGAGTCTGAAAACGGTTGATGTAAGAAGCGGTGTCGTCGATTGCCGGGTTGTACGACACGGCATTCGGGCCGCGGTCCGGCACGGCGACGAACGTATGGCATCCCGCGTAAGCGATGCCCGAACCCAGACCGCCGAGCAGATTGCCCGCCACGCCGTTCTCCAGCGGCGCCGCGGTTTCCTTCGATAAGTCACCGGTGAGACCGCTCAGTTGACCGACCGCGATGAGATCGATGCCGGCATGCGCGGCCGTTGCGAAGAAAAGCGATGAAGCGATCGCTGTCAGAGCAAAGATTCTTGAACGGGACACGGTGTCTCCTTGATTGGAATGCCTGTTTGTCGACGGATCGGGCGCGCGGCGTCGTGCGTGGGCGCTTTGGTCCGCGTGGAGGTGCGAAAGACGTGAAGGCGGGCCGGCCCGCGGCCCGTCGGCCGATTGAAGGCCGCCGGTAATACTGCGTGAGGTTCGTGACCGAATAATGACGTCGAGAACCAGCATTGAAGCAACGGCGGCAGTATTGCACTGCGCCAGAAAGGTCGATGCGTGCCCGCGCCTTACCCGATCGCCAATCCCGCATCCGCCAGCGAACGCTTCAGCCGCAGCTTCGGATAGGCCCGATCGACCGCGCGCACGTCCGCGCGCGTTTCCTCGATGATCCAGTCGCGCACGTCGGCCGCGGCCGGCCGCAACGCGCGGCTCTCCGGCCACACCAGACAGCAGCGCCGGTTCGTGACGATCAGTTCCTGTTCGGCCGGCTGAAGCGCGCCTTCCAGCAGCCAGTGCGACACCACGTTCAGCCAGCCGAGCGCGACGCCCTGGCCAAGCAGCGCGGCCTGCACGACGATCGCATAGTCGTTGAAGCTCAACATGCTGGCGGCGTGACGCCCGTGCGCCGCGAAAGCTTCAAAGCGGTCATGCCAGCCGCGTTCGCCGTCGTCCATGACGATCACCGTGTCGCCGTGCGCGCGCCCCGCCTCGGTGGCAGCGATCTCGTCATAGCGCCGGTTGCACACCGGCAGCAACGTCTCCGGCATGACCAGCACGCTGTTCTCGCCGATCTCGTCTTCACGCCGAAAGCGCATGCCGAGATCCACATCGACGAGCGGCCCGCCGATGCGCCCCGAGATCAGCTGGAACCGCAAGTCGACATTTGGAAACGCCTGATTCAGCCGGTTCATGCGCGGCATCAGCCAGTGCGTGGTGAAAGCCGTGGACACCGACAGCGTGACCGACTCCACGCCGGTGGCGCGCGCCTCGATCTCGCGGATCGCGCCTTCAATGCCGTTGAAGCCCTCGGAAATCTTCCGGTAAAGAATCTTGCCGTTCTCGGTGAGCTCGATACCGCCGCGCACGCGCTCGAACAGGCGCACGCCGAGATGGTCTTCCATGCGCGCCAGCATGCGGCTCACCGCGGGCTGGCTCACATATAACTCCTGCGCCGCGCGCGTGAAGTTGCCGCAGCGCGCGGCAGCTTCGAACACGAACAGCGCATTGGCGCTCGGCAGTTTTTTGCGGAGATTGGGCATGACCTGATGTTATGCCTTCTCCAACAATTTGGGAATTGCCGCCAAAAAGGGCGAAGCCTATATTTTCCCTAACGCAGGCTTCTACAGCGAGACAGGACGCAATGGACGCACGAGCGAAAACAGGTGTTTCGATCCGATCGGCAGCGAAACGTTATGGCCAGGTCGTGGCCCTCGACGACGTTTCACTCGACATCGCCCCCGGCGAATTCGTCTCGCTGCTCGGCCCTTCGGGCTCGGGCAAGACCACCCTCCTCGGCATTCTCGGCGGCTTCGTGCAGCCGAGTTCGGGCGCGGTGTGGGTCGGCGAACGCGACATTACATTTGCGCCGCCGCATAAACGCGACATCGGCATCGTGTTTCAGAACTACGCGCTGTTTCCGCACATGAGCGTGGGCGAGAACGTCGCGTTTCCGTTGCGCGCGCGCCGTCTGCCGAAAGGCACGTGGGCGAAGAAAGTCGCCGACGCGCTCGCCATGGTCGAACTCTCCGGCTACGAAAGCCGCGGCATCTCCCAGCTTTCCGGTGGCCAGCGCCAGCGCGTGGCGCTCGCCCGCGCGATGGTGTTCGAGCCGCAACTGATCCTGATGGACGAGCCGCTCTCCGCGCTCGACAAGCAACTGCGCGAAACCATGCAGATCGAACTGCGGCGGCTGCATCGCAAGCTCGGCGCGACGATCGTCTATGTGACGCACGATCAGCGCGAGGCGCTCACCATGAGCGACCGCGTGGCCGTACTGAAGAACGGCCGGCTGGTGCAGATCGACACGCCCGAGCGGCTCTACGACCGCCCGTGCGATGCGTTCGTGGCGAGCTTCATCGGCGAGGCGACGCTGCTCGACGTGACGCGCGCCGGCGACGACGCGGTGCGTCTCGGCGATACCGTGCTGCGCACCGCGCATCCGCTGCCGCATGGCAACAAACTGCTGCTCGCGGTGCAGACCGAAAAGCTCGTGATCGACGGCGGCGGTGACGGCAACGACCGCGTGAACCGCTTGTCGTGCCGCGTCACCGAAGTGCTGTACCAGGGCGAAAGTCTGCGCGTGTTCGCCGCGCTCGCCGACGGCACCGCCATCAGTCTGCGGCAACCCGGCGGCCACGACGCGCGCCGCCGCATTCCCGAGCCGGGCGCACACATGAGCGTGACGCTCGACCCGCAGGACACGATCGTCGTGCCCGCCTGATTTTCTCCGCCCACGCGTGGGGCACTCCCTCTCCGATTCACCGCACATTGCAAAAGGATGGTTTCATGAAGCTCACCGATTTCAAGGTCCTGACGTTCGACGTCGTCGGCACACTCATCGACTTCGAGCGCGGCGTGCTCGCCTCCGTGCGGCGCATTGGCGGCCCGAAAGCGAAGGACCTGACCGACGACCAGATCTTCGAACCGTACATGCGCGGCCGCGCCGCCTATCCGGGCCGTTCGAGCCACGAAATGGCGAACGTCTATCTGTCGCTCGCGAAAGAACTCGGTCTGCCCGACGACGCGCAATCCGCCGCCGCCTTCCAGCGCGACGTGCTCGAATGGCCGGCGTTCGCGGATTCGGTCGCGGCGCTCAAGCGTCTGCGCAAGCACTTCCGCCTGGTCGCGATGACCAACGCCGACCGCGTAGCGCTTTCGGCCTACGCGCACACGCTCGGCGATCCGTTCGACGATACCGTCTGCTGCGATGAAACGGGCGTCGCCAAACCGGACCCGCAATTCTTCGCGTACAACCGCGGCCGTCAGGCGGCGTTCGGCTACAAGTTCGGCGAAATCCTGCACACCGCGCAGAGCCAGTATCACGACATCGGCGTCGCCACGAAGCTCGGTTACGCGACCTGCTGGATCGAACGCCGGCAGAACGTGAAGGGCTTCGGCGCGACGCCCGTGCCGGAAACCGTGACCACGCCGACCTTCAAGTTCGCGACGCTCGGTGCGCTCGCGGACGCCGTCGAAGCCGAAGCACGCCTCGCCGCCTGAGCCGATGCTCGCGCCGATGAAACCGCACATGCCCGCGCCTGATTCGCTCTGGCGCGCGCTCCTCGCCGCATCGCCAGGCGCGGGTGCGGCGGTCAGCACCGGCGTGCCGCTCGCACGCGATCTCGACGTCGAGGTCGCCGTGATCGGCGCGGGCTACTCCGGTCTCGCCGCCGCGTATGCGCTGCAAAACCGCGGCGTCGACTGCGTGGTGCTCGATGCGAATCCGGTCGGCTGGGGTGCGAGCGGGCGCAATGGCGGCGTGGTGTCGTCGAAGTTCAGATTGTCGTTTCCGACCATCGACAAGCTGCACGGCCCCGATACCGCGAAACGCATGCATCGACTCGCGCATGAAGGTGTGCGCGTTGTCGAAACGCTGGTCGATGAATTCCGGCTGGCGAGCGCCCGCTTCGAACATACCGGCAGTTTGCGTTGCGCTCACACCGAGGCCGCTTTCGGCGCGATTCGCGCTGAGGCCGACTGGGTTCGCGCGAATCTCGGCGATACCTCGATGACCGTGCAATCGCGTGCCGAGATCGAGCACGAGACGGGTTCGAAAGGTTTCGTCGGCGGCGTGCTGAGCGCGGACGCCGGCACCATTCTGCCGCTCGAATACGTGCGCGGACTCGCGCGCGGACTCACGCTGCGCGGCGTGCCGATTTACGAATCGACGCCCGTGCAGCAGATGCAACGCGCGCCCGGCGAGAACCGCGTCACGCTGCACACGCCCGGCGGCACAGTGCGCGCGAAGCAGGTCATCGTCGCGACCAATGCGTATTCCGATCTCACGGCGGCGACCTCGGCGTATCAGCGCGAACTCGTGCCGTTTCGCAGCGCGATGATCGCCACCGAGCGCCTGCCCGCCGACCTCGATGCGCTTCTGATGGTCGAGCGCCGCAGCTACACGGAAACGCGGCGCATGATGAAGTGGTTCCGTAAAGTGGACGGCCGCATGCTGTTCGGCGGCCGCGACGCGTTCGGCAAGGAAGGACAAACCACCGGCTTCGACGCGTTGCAACGCGCGATGGTCGCGCTCTTTCCCGATCTCGCGGATGTGAAGGTGGACTACCGCTGGTCGGGTTATGTGGGCATGACGTTCAATTCGCTGCCGCATGTCGGACGCAGCGACGAAGCCACGACCTTTTGTCTGGGGTATAACGGAGCAGGCGTCGCGATGGCGAGTCTGCTCGGCCAGCATGCCGCCGCGCTCGCGCTCGGCGAAACGCCCGAGCTTTCGCTGCTCGGCGCGCCCGGCCTGCGGCCCGTGCCCTTTCATTCGCTGCGCGCGCCGGGTGTGAGACTCGTCGCGGCGTGGTATCAGTTTCTCGACGCCGTAGGTGCATGATGACAACCGCCAAACGGATGCTCCAGGGAACCACCTTGATGCAGGCCACCGAGTCCGATCCCGCCGCGCGCTATCAGCGCCGCGAAGATCGCACCATGCTTCTCCTGATGACGCCCGCGCTCCTCGTGATCGTGGTGCTGCTGGTCGTGCCGCTCGCGTGGCTGTCGTGGCAGTCCATCTATCACGATGGCTTCACGCTCGAAAACTATCGGCGCATGTTCACCGGCGCTTACCTCGAAACGTTTCTGCTGACGTTCAAGCTGAGCATTGTCGTGACCGTCATCACGCTGCTGCTCGGCTATCCGGTGGCCTACTTCGCCGCCTCGCTGCCGCCGAAGCTGAGCGCGCTCGTGCTCGGCATGGTGATTCTGCCGTTCTGGACCAGCGTGCTGGTGCGCACCTACGCGTGGCTCGTGCTGCTGCAGCGCACGGGACTGGTCAACAAGGCGCTGATCGCCTCGGGGTTGGTCGACCGGCCGGTGCAGCTCGCCTATAACCAGTTCGGCACGGTCATCGCAATGGTGCATATCCTGCTGCCGTTCATGGTGCTGCCGCTCTATTCGGCGATGCAGAAAATCCCGTCGAATCTTTCGCAAGCCGGCGCGAGTCTCGGCGGCTCGCCGCTGCATGTGTTCCTGCGCGTGTTCCTGCCGCTGTCGTTGAGCGGCGTGTTCGCCGGCGTCACGCTCGTGTTCGTGTTGTGCCTCGGCTTCTACATCACGCCTGAACTGATGGGCGGCGGCAAGTCGATCATGGTGTCGATGGTGGTGAGCCGCAACGTCGAGATCTACAACAGTTGGGGCGCGGCGAGCGCGGTGAGCGTCGTGCTGCTGATCTGCGTGTTCGCGATTTTCTACGCCGCGAGCCGCGTGGTGCCACTCGAAAAGACCTTGGGCGCGAAATGAACAAACTCCCGTTCGGACGGATCGTCCTCGGCGCGAGCGTCGTGCTGATTCTGCTGTTCCTGATGGTGCCGGTACTGATCGTGGTGCCGCTGTCGTTCTCCGACACGCGCTTCATGACCTTCCCGCCGCCGGCCTACTCGCTGCGCTGGTATCACTCGTTCTTCGACAACCCCGCATGGATCGACGCCGCGCGCACCACACTGACCGCTTCGATTTGCGCCGCGCTGATCGCCACGCCGCTCGGCGTGGCCGCCGCCTACGCGATCCAGAACGGCACGCACTGGATCATGCGCTATCTGCGCACGCTGCTGATGCTGCCGTTGATGGTGCCGATCATCATCGTCGCAGTGGGCGTGTTCTTCGTGTACTCGCAGGCGGGCTACGTGAATACGCTCGGCGGTCTGATTCTCGCCGATACGATGCTCGGGCTGCCGTACGTGCTGATTTCGGTCGGCGCCGATCTGCGCACCTTCGACCGCACGCAGGAGATGGTCGCGCGCAGCCTCGGCATGAATCGCTTTCGCAGCTTCATGACGGTGACGCTGCCGCAAATCAAGGCGAGCGTGATTTCGGGCGCGGTGTTCGTGTTCATTCAGGCGCTCGACGAAACGGTGGTCGCGCTCTTCGTGTCGGGCGGTTCGAACCAGACGCTGACGCGCCGCATGTTCGTGACGCTGCGCGACGAGATCGATCCGACCATCGCCGCGATCAGCACGATGCTGACCGCGCTCACGCTATGCCTTGTGATGATCGTCGTGGTGAGCCGCCGCTCGGGCGCGGCGCGCGCCTAACCTCTTTCTGAAGATAGCCAATACATGGTCGATGCACTGAAGTTCTATATCGATGGCGCTTGGGTCGAGCCGTCTACCAATGCACGCCGTGCCGTGGTCGATCCCTGCACCGAGCAACCCATCGTCGAAGTGGCGATGGGCACGCCCGCTGACGCCGATCGCGCGGTAGCCGCCGCGAAGCGCGCGTTCACGTCGTTCTCGCAGACCACGCCGGCCGAGCGCCTCGCATTGATCCGCCGCATTCTCGAAGTATTTCTCGAACGTCACGACGAAATGGGCGACACGATCTCGCGCGAACTCGGCGCCCCGCGCGCAATGGCGCGTGCGTGGCAAGCGGGGATCGGGCGGCGGCATCTCGAAGAATTGATCCGCACGTGCGAAACGTTCGCGTGGCAGCGCAGGAAGGGCACCACGCTCGTCAATCACGAACCGGTCGGTGTGGTCGCGCTGATCACGCCGTGGAACTGGCCGATCAACCAGATCGTCTGCAAGGCCGCGCCCGCCATTGCGGCCGGTTGCACGATGGTGCTCAAGCCGAGCGAAGTCACTCCGCTCAATGCCTTGCTGTTCGCGGAGATACTCGACGCGGCGGGCGTGCCGCCGGGCGTCTTCAATCTCGTCAACGGCGACGGGCCGACTGTCGGCGCGGCGCTCGCGGCGCATCCCGATGTCGATATGGTGTCGTTCACCGGTTCGACACGCGCGGGCGTCGAGATAGCGAAGCTCGCGGCGCCGACCGTGAAGCGCGTGCATCAGGAACTGGGCGGCAAGTCCGCGAACATTCTGCTGGACGACGTCGATTTCGAAGCCGCCGTCACAGCTGGCGTCAATTCGTGCTTTAACAATAGCGGCCAGTCGTGCAATGCGCCGACACGCATGCTCGTGCCCGCGGCGCGCCACGACGAAGCAGTGGCGATAGCGCGACGCGCGGCGCAGGCGCAACGCGTCGGACCCGCCGATCACGAGCGCACGACCATGGGTCCGGTGGTCAGCAGCGTGCAGTTCGAGCGTGTGGAGCGGCTCATTGCGGCAGGCATCGACGAAGGCGCGCAACTGGTGGCTGGTGGCCTCGGGCGCCCGACGGGTCTTGAACGCGGCTATTACGTGCAACCGACGGTCTTCGCGGATGTGCGCCCTTCCATGACGATCGCGCGCGAAGAGATCTTCGGCCCGGTGCTCGCGATCATGCCGTATCGCGATGAGGAAGAAGCGATTGCGATCGCCAACGACAGTCCCTTCGGGCTCGCGGCTTATGTTCAATCCGCCGATCTGGAGCGCGCGCGGCGCGTGGCGTTCAGACTTCGTGCGGGCAGCGTGTATCTGAACTATCCGTCGTGGGATGCGGGCTCGCCGTTCGGCGGGTACAAGCAGTCGGGCAATGGACGTGAATACGCTGAGTGGGGGCTCGAGGCGTTTCTCGAGGTGAAGGGTATTGTCGGGTTTGGCGAGTGAGCGAGCTTTGGCCTTCTTGCGCCTGGTCGGACCGTTCATCGCTTGATACTTGACGCCTGCCGGGCCGCCGCGTTTCAGCACGTCGGCCCTTCTTCGCATTCACACACGCCCGCGCAACATATCCGCAATGCGCTCCGCGATCATGATGGTCGGCACATTCGTGTTCGCGCACGGTATCGACGGCATGAGCGACGCATCGCAGACGTAAAGTCCGCTGACGCCATACACCGCGCCGCGCGCGTCGCAGACTGCGAGCGCGTCGTCGGCGGCGCCCATGCGGCAGGTTCCCGACGGATGCCAGGTGCCGCCGACCGAACGCGTGACGAACCGCGTCAACGCATGGTCGTCGGCGAGCAATGCGTTTAGCGTCACGCCTTGCGTGATCACGCTGCGCACCAGCCACGCGCGTAATGGTCCGGCAATGTCCAGCAGCGCGCTCAGCAACCCGCGCTGCAACGCGTTCCACGCGCCCGGCACGGCCACGCTCGCGACGCGCGGTGAATAGCTCGACGGCAGCAGCGTGGCGCAGTGCTTCGCCATCATCGGATCGGCGAGCGTACGGGCGCCGAAGCACAGCGCGAGCTTCAGCCGCGCGAGATCGCGCGCGTCGGAGAGCATGTTGAAGTCGACGATGGGTTCGTCCTGCGGATCGGCCGATGCGAGCCTCACGCGGCCGCGCGAGTACGACTTGTTCACCCAGAAGAAGATCGTGCCGAGCCGGTGGCCGACCGAATGCCAACCCGAACGCGACAGGATCGCACCGTGCATGTCGCCGGGCACCGCCCCGCTCACGCCCGACGAGAAGCGCACGATCGCCTGCTCGTGATGCTCGTCCGGATATAACGTGCGAGCGGCGCGCGGCAGAAACGCCGACACGGCAATCGACGGATGCTCCATCAGATTGCCGCCGACACCGCGTCGATCCGCCACCACCTCGATACCGTGCGCGGCGAGCTCGGCTGCCGGGCCGATACCGCTTCGCATCAGCAGCGCCGGGCTGTGGATCGCGCCCGAGCAGACGATCACGTGTTTGGCGCGCAATGCTTCGCTCGCGCCGTCCTGGCCGACGACCCGCGCGCCAATCGCGAGCTTGCCGTCGAACAGCACGCGCTCGACGAGCGTGTGCGTGCGGATCGTCAGATTCGGGCGCGCACGCACGGTGTCGTCGAGATAGCAGACCGAAGTCGGGATGCGTTCGCCCGCTGCGCTCACCGCGATCGAGCCGATGAACGTGCCGTCCTGCCACTCGCCGTTCTGGTCGTCACGCCGCGGATGGCCGCGTGCGTCGAGTGTGGCGAGCACCGCGCGCACGAATGGCGAGAGACGCGCCCACGGCGCGCGCTCGATGCGAATCGGCCCGCTCTTGCCATGCAGCGCGCCGTCGAAGTCGCAATCCGTTTCTAGCTTGCGGAAATACGGCAGGCAGGCGCTCCAATTCCAGCCGTGCGCGCCGACTGCGTGCCATTCGTCGTAGTCGGCCGGGGCGCCGCGATTCGCCATCAGCGCATTGATCGCCGAACCGCCGCCGAGCAGGCGCGCCTGTTCATAACGGCGCGTCGCGGCCGAGGCGCTCATGCGCGCCTTCAGGCGCTGCCAGATGTTCGCGGTGTCGAGATAGGCGCGCCCGGGATAGCGGCTGCGCACTGCCGCCGGCATATCCGTTCGCGAGATATTGCGGCCGGCCTCGATGAGGCAGACGGTCTTGCCGGCGTCTTCCGAGAGGCGCGCAGCAAGCACGCAGCCGGCCGAGCCGCCGCCGAGAATCAGATAGTCGATCACGTTCGATGAATGCGCAGACGATGAGCCGGGCGGGAGGCGCGGGAGGCGCGCAGCGTTGCGCGCGGGATTCGACGCGTTGGCGTTCAACGGCCTCGACTCGCGCGCGCAAGATGATGCCGCTTACTGCATGAACTTGAGCCAGCGCGCCTTCGCCTGGACGCCCGCGTCCGACGCCCACCATTCTTCCGACATCAATGCCTGTTTCGACGCATTTTCCGGCGAGCTCGGCAATTCGCTTGCGCGCTTCGCGTCGATCTTGCCCGTCTTGAATGCCGCCGGATTGCCCGGACCGTAGTCGATATAAAGCGGCAAGTTGGCTTGCAATTCCGGCGAGACCGCGGCGTTGATGAACTTGATCGCCTCAGGCAGGTTCGGCGCATTCTTCAGCACGCAGAGTTGCGTGTCCTGCAGAATGCCGTCGTTGAAGGTGAAGTCGACATCGGGATTGTCCTTGCGCACCGCGCTCGCGCGGCCGTTCCAGATCATCGTCATATCCACTTCGCCGTCGTGCAGCAATTGCGCCGACTGGCCGCCCGAGGTCCACCACACGGTCACGTCCGGCTTGATCTGCTGCAGCTTCTTGAACGCGCGATCGACATCGAGCGGATAGAGTTTGTCGCGCGGCACACCGTCGGCGAGCAGCGCGGCTTCGAGTACGGTCTGCGGATCGTTGCGCAATGCGCGCGTGCCGGGGAATGCCTTCACGTTCCAGAAATCGGCCCAGTTCTGCGGCACTTTCTTCAACGACTTCTTGTTGTAGCCGATCACCGTCGAATAGAACTCGTACGCGACCGAGTATGGGGTGCGGTATTTCTCCGGCATGGCCGCCGCATTCGGAATCTTCGAGAAGTCGAGCTTTTCCAGCAGACCTTCCTTGCCGCCGCGCAGGCAGTTGGACGTAGGCGTGTCGACCACGTCCCAGATCGGTTTGCCGGTCGCGGCCTGGGCTTTGATCTGCGGCCACGCGTCCGGAATGCTGTCCTGGTTCACGGTGATGTTGAGCAGCTTTGCAGCCGGGTCGAGAATCGCCTTCGTCTGCGCTTCCTGATAGGTCCCGCCCTGCGAGACGAAGGTGATCTTGCCGGCGGCGGCAAACGCGGGCGTCAAACACGCGGGCGCGAGATTCGCGACACCGAGGATCAGAACTACGGCAAGCGGGCGCAACATGGGCTTCTTGATCACGACGGGGTCCTCGAGACGGTTGAGCGAACAGATCGTCGATGTCATGCATCGTTGAGCCCAATATAGTGAGTCTATTTATCCTCCACAACGCCGGAATTGTTTGAGTGCCCATGACGTCACGTTATGACCCGGCAAAACCCTGATCTGCTGTGAAAACTCCGGGTGCGTAAGCGCGAAGCGCGCGCGGCCGGCTGATGCCAGGTTATCGGCGCTCACGCGTCATGCCGTCGCGATGCGAATATCGGAAACGGCGCGCACGTCGATCCGGCGCGGCAGAATTGCGTCGCGGCTGGCGCTGACGGCGACCTTCTCCAGCGCGCTGATATCCGCCTCGTTGACGAAGTGCTATTTCAGCGACGCGCGTTGCGTAATGCGCTTGCATTTAATGACTTCTGCGTTCGAAACGCGGAGAGCCGGCGGCTAGCTGATGATAATCGAGCCGCCTACGTGGGGTGTCAAAACCGTGTCAAAACGAGTGGAGAAAACCGCATAAATCGCATTGCAAAACGCCGCGCAAAATGTTTTTTGGCGGTCGATTATCATGATTCGATCACCTCACTCGAACGACTCGGTGTTGGATATGACGAATACAGGCAAGGCGTTGATAATCGCGCTGGTTCTGGTGGACGTGGGATTCATCGCTTACCAGCTTCTCCCTAAAAGCAACCGCTCCGAGGCGGCGCCGGACGCGGTAACGGCCAATTCCATCACGACGGCGCCGGTCGCTCCGCGCGTCGACGGCACGCATGTGAGCGCAGGCAACGTGGTTCCCACTTCGCCGTCCGCGAACAGTACGGGCGCACCGCTGGCTTCTCAATCGGGCGCGGTCGCGAACGGTACTCAGCCGCAGGCATCGCGGCATAAACAGCCGGGCCGCGCGCCTGCACCGGCGCAAGCGCGCGAGTCCGTCGCGGCAAAGGCAAACACCGCGCAGCCGATTGAACGCGCGCGAGGCGATTTGACCCGGCATGGTTCGAATGCCGTCGCGGCGGCCATGACTGAACAGCTCGTCAGGGAATCCTCGAAACCCGATCCATCATTGCCGATGCCACCGTCGACGCAGACCGCGCCGGCCAGCCAGGACCACCGCGGTTCGAACCCCGTCGCGGCCGCGATGACGCAGGAACTGGTGAGGGAATCGGTACGGGTCGGTCCGGCTTCCCAGGCACCGGCGCCGAGTGGCACGCAGTAATGTTGCAGTCCGAACTAATTGAATGACGGCTTGCCTTCGATCGATAGGCGATCTAACCAGCTACGCAGTGGCATGGCTGTCATGTGCATCTCAGACACTGCAACTCGCTGCCATCGACCAAATTACCGAAAATATGCGCGTGTTGCCGCATACGCTTCTTCGCAGACTCGAAGCTGAAAGCAGGCTGTATTGCAGTTAGCGAGTCTCGCTCTCCGCACATTGCCGGTAGCCGCGCGACGACTTGGCTATCGCGCACAATGTGCACTACGATTGCTTCTGCGCGTTAGGCCCGTCGGCTTCGCCGCACGGCGACCGTACGCGATACAACAAGGAGACATCGGATGAGCGAGCAATATGGGTCGTTTTGCCCGTGCTGCGGCAGCGCCGAGCATCGGGCAATGAGTCGCCGCACTTTCTTGAGCCTCGTCGCAGGCACGGCCGCCGGCCTCGCGATACCACCGGCCTTCGCGGACTCACCCACGGTTCCCTCGATTGCTTACGACTCGATTCCCAGTCCCGTTCATTTGCCCAAAGACGTGTATTTCGGCGAGTGCTCCGGTGTTTCACTCAATTCGCACGGACATATCTTCGTGCTGTCGCGCGGCAATTCGACCGGTCCGGCGTACGGCGCGGCGGCGGCACAACTTCTCGAGTTCGCGCCCGATGGACGCTTCGTGCGCGAGATCGGACACAACCTGTATGCATGGTCGTTCGCGCACACGGTCAAGATCGACCGGCAGGACAACATCTGGGTGACGGACAAAGGCTCCGACATGGTGATCAAGTTCACACCGGACGGTCGCGTCGCCATGGTGTTCGGCCGCAAGCAGGAAGCCGCCGACGAAGAAACCGGTCCGCTGAAACACCCTAACCCGCCGCTGCCCGCCGAGCCCGGACGCTTTCGCCAGGTCACGGACGTGGCATGGGACGTCGCGGGCAACACGTACATCAGCGACGGCTATATCAACTCGCGCGTGGCGAAAGTCGACCGCGACGGCAACTGGATCAAGTCATGGGGCGAGCGCGGCACGGGGCCGGGACAATTTCATACGCCGCATAGCATCGCGCTCGACGCGCACGACAACGTCTATGTCGCGGACCGCAGTAACCGGCGCATTCAGGTGTTCGACACCGAAGGCACGTTCCTGCGGCAATTCACGATCGACGTGCCGGTGCCGCCGGACGCGCGTCCGGCGATCGGCAACATGCCGGACGAAGCGGCCATCGCGGCCGGCACATTCGCGCCCGGTTCCCCGTGGGCGATCTGCATCTCGCCCGGACCGAACCAGGTGCTTTATAGCGCCGACGCTTTCCCGGGCCGCATCTACAAGATGACGCTCGACGGCAAGGTGCTCGGCGTACTCGGCAAGGCCGGCAAGCAACCGAAGCAGTTTGGCTGGATTCATCAGATGGCGTGTCCGTCGGAGAACGTGCTGTTCGTCGCTGAACTGCTGAACTGGCGCGTGCAAAAACTGGAACTCCACGCTTGACGCACGCTGTCGTCGCGCGGGTTCGTTCGTTGACCGACGACTTTTCGGAAAGCAAATAGATTGAATGCGGCTGCGATCGGAAATCGCGGCGCGTGCCCGGCGTGCTCGCCTGCGGCGCCTTTTGGCTGTCCCCGGTCAAACGCGTCACGCCCACCATCGGCGAGGGCAGCACGGCAACTGTGTTCGCCCCCGATATTTGCAGCAAAACGCCCGCCGGCGCCGGCTCACACCGCGAAGCTCACGCCCGCGCGCAAAAGCGCGCCGGACGCTGGACGGCGGCGCCGTGAACGCCTATTCTTCAGCGGAATACGTCGACTTTCCGATTACCGAAGATTGACTAAAAAACAGGCTTCTATTCGCCCGATTGAAACCTGACCCGCCAGCGCACACTGAACTTGTGTCAATTGCGCAAGGAGCCCGCGATGTCCACCCGCCACGATAAAGATAACGAGTTCGAAATCGACCTGCCGGCCGCTTCAGCCGCCGAATGGACCAGCCCGGTGCCGGGCGCCGACGCCGGAACGATGCGCGGGTTGCACCTCGCGTCGGAGAGCGTGCTGTGCCTCGCGACGCAGACCTACAACGCTGTCGCGCGCGGCGACGCGGCGGGCGCGCAGGCAGCGCGCATGTCGCTCGAAGAGCAACTGCAACTGGCCACGCGCCTGATCGACGAGCTTCTGTTCGACGGCAACGGCCCGCATACGACGCATTGACCGGCCCACCGGCCGAACAGCACCAATCGCAGTCTCACCCTCTGAAAATCGACATGAGCGCTCTGACGGTAATTTTCTGCATCTGGGCCATGGTGGCCTTTTGCGCAATCCTCTTCATTCGCGGCGCCACCTCGCGCGTGGAACAACCGACCAAGGCACCGCAAAAGCGCCCGGCGCGCTTTTCGATCGCGGAGTAGCGGCAAGCAGGCGATCCCGATTCGTACGGCAGAACACGTGCGAATCCTTCGAACGTTCTCATCGGAATAGCCGTACGGCAAAAGCGGCCCGGCAGCCCATCATCACCACAGGTCGCAACGGCCCGGCAGCCACCGCAGCATGAATCCGAGCGGCGTAGTGCCGCCCGGCCGTCATCTGCCCAGCCGTTATTCCATGGAGATCGTCATGCTGAAGTTTTACTTCCACCCCTCGCCGAACCCGATGAAAGTCGCGTTGATGTTCGAAGAACTGCAGGCCCCGTTCGAACTGATCGCGGTCGACACGTTCAAGGGCGAGCAACATCGCCCCGAGTTTCTGCGGATCAACCCGAACGCGAAAGTCCCCGCGATCACCGACGACGGTGTGACCGTGTTCGATTCGCACGCCATCCTGCTGCACCTCGCGGCAAAGCACGAACGGTTTCTGCCGGCGTCGGCGGCCGAACGCGCGCAAGCCTTGTCGTGGCTGATGTTCGTCGCGACCGGGCTGTCGCCGTTCTCCGGCCAGGCGGTGCACTTTCTGCATCACGCGCCGGCGCCGCTGCCGTATGCGCGCAATCGCTATCTGAAGGAAGTGGAGCGCCACTATCGCGTGCTGGACGAGCGCCTCGCGGCGTCGAAATATCTGGCCGGCGATACCTATTCGGTCGCGGACATCGCGCTTTGGGGCTGGGCTAACTTCGCCGGCTACATTCTCGGCGAAGCGGGTCTGAGCGCGTATCCGAACGTGAAGCGCCTGGTGGCCGAAATCTCCGCGCGTCCGGCCGCGGCTCGTGCACAAGCCTTGAAAGACAAGCTGACGCTGAAAGCCGAGTTCGACGAAGAGACCCGTCGCGCGCTATTTCCGCAAAACGAAGGCGTGAGCGTTTAAGCGCCTGCCGGTCGGACATGCCGCGCGAGCCGCTACCATCGCGCAGCGGCTCGCGCGGTTGAGCGGGTTACAGAGTCACCGAGTCTTCACTTAAGGCCGAGGCGTTTGGCCAACCGGTTCAGATTCGCACGATCGAGACCAAGCTCGCGCGCGACAGCCGCCCAGTTCTGATTGTGGCGCGCCAAAGCATCGACAACGGTGTTCCGCTCGAACTCAGTGACCGCGCTGCGAAAGTCATTCGATGCCGTCTCAGATGTTTCGGCTTGCGTGTTCTGGACTCTGTCTTCTTCGGGCGCGGCCGCCAGCGCAAAGTCCGCGGCCGTCAACGTCAGGATCCGGCGACGCTCGCGATTCGTGGCCAGCGCCTTGAGCGCGCTTCGGCCGATCAGGTGCTCCAACTCACGCACGTTCCCCGGCCACGGATAGCGCAGCAGCATGGCTTGCGCATCCGTTGCGAGACGCAGGCTCAACAGACCGAGCCGCGAGCGATTCTCTTCGAGAAAAAAACCCGCCAGCAGCAACACGTCGCGGCCGCGTTCGCGCAACGGCGGCACGCGCAACGGATAGACGCTGAGCCGATGGTAAAAGTCCGCGCGGAACCGCCCTGCACGAACCTCCTCAACCAGATCGCGATTTGTCGCGGCGATCAGCCGCACGTCGACCTTGTGCTCGTGGTCCGAGCCGATGCGCTGCAGCTGGCCGTTCTGCAAAACCCGCAACAGCTTGGCTTGCACGAGAAGCGGCAGCTCGCCCACTTCGTCGAGAAAAATCGTGCCGCCGTCGGCCAGTTCGAATTTGCCGCGCCGGTCCGACGACGCGCCTGAGAACGCGCCCCGCACGTGCCCGAACAGTTCGCTCTCGACGAGCGTATCCGGCAGCGCGGCGCAGTTCAGGCTGATCAGCGGCTTGTTTGCGCGCGACGAGAGCGCGTGAATCGCGTTGGCCACGAGTTCCTTGCCGACGCCGGTCTCGCCGGTGATCAGCACGGTCAGATCGCTGCTGGCGACCACCTCGATTTCCTTCATCAGATGCGTATGCGCGTCGCTGCTGCCGACCATTTCGCGCCGGCTCTGGCTGCTCGCCTGCCGGTAGGCTTCAGCGCGCGCCCGCTCTTCCTCGCTGCTGCGCGCGAGCGTATCGATTCGCTCGACGACGCTCACGGTAGCGGCGGCCAGACCCAGAAAAGCCCGCAACGACGCCATGTCGATGCTGTCGAAGCGCGCCGGGTCGAGCGCATCGAGCGTGAGCAATCCCCACGGCCGGCCGCGCACGAACAGCGGACAGCCGAGGCAGTCGTGTACTTCGAGATGCCCCGCCACGCCTTGCACGAGGCCGTCGTAGGGATCCGGCAGATCGGAGTCGGCAGCGAAGCGGGTCGGCTCCGGCCGTGACAACAATTGCTCGAAGCGCGGGTGATCGCCGACACGAAAGCGCCGCCCCAGCGTATCGCTGCTCAATCCGTCGATGGCGAGCGGCACCAGCGTGTCGCCCTCCAGACGCAATAGAGCGGCCGCGTCGCCGGGAAACAGCGCGCGCAGGCTGCTCAGCAGACGGCGGTAGCGTTCGCTTTCGGGCAGATCGCGCGAGAGATCGCGGATCAGCGGCGTCAGGGCGTCGAGCAGTGCTTCTGCAGTCAAATTGACTCCATCAGGAGTCTTTTCGACTAAGGTCGAATTGACCATCTTTAATTTCAGATCGTTGATTTATTTACATTTTATACCTGGCACGAAACATGGATAGATAAGCGCATCAGTCGAAGCACGACTGGATATCCACCAACAACCAGGACTTCTTATGCTTTCCGCCGAACACCGCGCCATCGTCAAAGCCACCGTTCCTCTTCTCGAAAGCGGGGGCGAGGCGCTGACCACGCACTTCTACGACATGCTGATCAGCGAACATCCCGAAGTGCGCCCCATGTTCAACCTCGCCAATCAGGCGAGTGGCGCGCAGCAGCGCGCGCTGGCCAACGGCGTGCTGATGTACGCCCGCCACATCGATCAACTCGAACAACTGGGCGGGCTGGTCTCGCAGATCATCAACAAGCACGTCGCGCTGAATATCCTGCCGGAGCATTATCCGATCGTTGGACAGTGCCTGCTCCGATCCATCCGCGAAGTGCTGGGCGCGGAGATCGCCACCGACGCGGTCATCGAAGCGTGGGCCGCCGCCTATCAGCAACTCGCCGATCTGTTGATCGGCCTCGAAGAGAAAATGTACGCCGAGCGCGAAGCGGCGCCGGGCGGCTGGCGCGGCACGCGGCTCTTTCGCGTCGCCCGTAAAGTGCGGGAAAGCGACGAGATCACATCGTTCTATCTGCGCCCCGACGACAACGGCAAGTTGCTCGCGTTTCATCCGGGGCAATACATCGGCGTGCGGCTCGTGATCGACGGCGAGGAAGTGCGGCGCAATTACTCGCTCTCGGCCATGTCGAACGGCGAGGAATACCGGATCAGCGTGAAGCGCGAACCGGATGGCAAGGTGTCGAATCACCTGCACGCGCGCGTCAGTGAAAACGATACCGTGGAACTGTTCGCGCCCGCCGGGGATTTCAAGCTCGAAGACAGCGAGAAGCCGCTGGTGCTGATCAGCGGCGGCGTGGGCATCACGCCCACGTTGGCCATGCTGCAAGCCGCGCTAAAGACCGATCGCCCTGTGCACTTCATTCACTCGGCGCGTCACGGCGGCGTGCATGCGTTCCGCGACGTGATCGACCAATTGGCCGCGCGTCATCCGAAGTTGAAGCGTTTCTATTGTTATGAACAGCGCCGCGCGGAAGATGCCGACGCGCACGGCATCGGCTATCTGGACGAAAAGCGTCTGGACGCGTGGTTGCCCAAGACGCGTGACGTCGACGTCTATTTCCTCGGACCGATCGCGTTCATGAAGGCCATCAAGAAGCACTTGAAGGCGATCGGCGTGCCGGAGTCGCAAAGCCGGCACGAGTTCTTTGGTCCGGCTTCCGCTCTCGAATAAAGCGCGGGCTACGGTCGACGTGCAAATAGCCGGAGCCGGCTATTTGCATGCAACGGCCGGTCGCTTAAGTCACGCACTTAGCACAGCGTTGCGCTTGTCACCCAGGACATGCTCTTGAAGCGCGCGATCAGGGCGTCCACCAACTCACGTTGCGCCTGAGCCAGCGCAATCGTGACCTCTTCAAAACCGCTGCCCGGCAGCGTCGTGACAGCGACCGTCTCGACGTTACGGGAGAACGGAAATAGCACCTGCCAGATTGCGGCAATGCGCATGCCGTGAAGCGCCGCGCGCACCACGAGTCGATGACGGCCCGAAGTTTGCGACGTCAGTACCTGCAAACCGCTCTCAGAAGATTCACTGGTCATGTCGTATCCTTTTATATTGACTGAGCCGCGTTGGTCGCGGCTTTTCGATGTTTGTCCGATTCTCCCACCTTATTAAGGCATCTTGATGATTCCGCTCAAGCGCCTCAGCAACGCGTCAGCATGCTCGCGATCGACCTGCGATATCTCTCGCTGCCTCAATATCGCCTCGATCCGTTGACGCCAATAACCCGGCTCATTGATCAGCGACGTGCAAGCCATCGAATCACCTTTTGATGTAAATCGCTCAAGCGTTGTGACTATCGTTTCAATGTGCGAAAGATCGTTCTTATAAGAAGCGTGACTTCCCATTACATTCCCGGCTGACTTTATCAAGCGCCTTCGAATCGCCCTTCGAACGAGTTGGCAAGCAATGCGATACCCATTTCGTTTCCGAATCGGCCGATCCGTCCTGCTTGGAGGAAAGCGAAACAACAGCCCTGGCGCATTAGCGCCAGGCTGCGTGAGCATTGCTGTTGGCTGACTGGCTTTATTTAGCCCGCGCCGGGGCAGGCACCGTCAACTGACTGGCCTGCGCCATGGCAATGGCTTGCGCGGTGGCTTTGCGCACCGCGTCGTAGGCGGCGCCCGCGCTGGAAACCGCCGACTTGAACGCGGTGACGGCGAGTTCGGAACCTGCGGGCGCATTGCGCGCGAGGTCCTCGAACACCGTCTGCATTTTCGTGTTGGACTGAGCGAAACGGTCTTCGAAAATCTTCAGAAACTCGGCTTGTGCCGCATTCGCGATTTCAAGCATGTGACTGTTATAAGACAGTACTTTCTCCGCGACGGGCTTCGCGTTGCTGGCCTGATGAACAAGCAATTCGACCGGCGTCTTACCGGACATTGCCATTTGCCATGCCTGCTCGCTTTCCGCAAGCGTGGCTCTCGCTGCCTGCAGGTTCAATTTGGCCAGCTCTTCAAAATACTGGAACGTTTGCTGCGTCAACGAAAACACGACGGCCGCATTGGCGCTTTGCATGGAGATGAATTGCTCCGGCGTCGAAAAATACACTCTGGACTCCTTCTTTAAAACGTTCACATTGCTCAGACAAGAGGCATGCGAAACCAGCGGGACGCAAGCAGATTGTTGACCCTCGAATTGCGCCAACCCGCTCGAATCGTTCTGCGATGCAGCATTAGATGAAACATTCTAACTTTGTTAAATCTGCGCTTGGCGTACTCTTTTGTAGGTAATTACCCTTGAATGACGGCGCGGTTTTGGCTGAGGAATCGCGAGGCTGCGTTGATTGAAAGATCAGCGGAATAAGCGCTGCCCTCGCGCATAGGCCGACGTGTGGGACATCACGTGGAAAACACTTTCGATAAGCGGCTGGATCGCGCCATGAAGTGTGTGAGCAGATGTGCAATAGACGGTCAAATACATGTGCATGCGACCGTCTATTTCATGGGAGAAAAAAGAATATGTGATGCGGATTTACAACCATTTATTGGGGGGCGCCGCGGAATTTAATCCGGCGGTAATACCAGTGGACCGCAATTGGTATCAGCAATAAACGTCGCAAGTAATCTGGCCGTGTGCACCGCATCAGGGTTCTCGGCGAATAAATGAAGCGCGCGCGGCGGCTCGAACCAGGTCTGTCCCGCCGCGTAGTCGACAGGCGGCCCACCCTGCAGTTGCGAGCGGATCGTCCCCTCCAGCACGACCGCGCTCACTGCGCCGGGGTGGCGATGCGCGGGCGTAAAGCCCAGCGGCGGAAAGTCGACGATCGCCGTCGTCACCGACTTGCCGGGCGCGTCGGGTACCGCTTCGCACGAGAGCACCTTCACGGTCGACGCCGGCCGGCTCACTGCGCCGGTATGCGTCGACGCGCTGGACATCAACGAAGCGCCACCGCAGATGCCCGCGAACCAGTCGATTGCCGCACGTGGCGCCGACGGACCGAGCGCCAGCATCATCGTCGTGGCGAGTGCGAGCATGGCGGGCTTGCGTGCGAAACGCGGCAAGGTCGGCGCCAGCGGATTCATACGCGCGCCGCCGAGCGGCTGTCCGGCGACCAACCCAACTCGCGGCGTGCCTTCGCGCTGGTCACTTCGGCGGCGTCTTGCGCGACGTTGTACACGCCCGCGCTGTCCCGTTGAAGCGCAAGCAAGGCCGCAAAGGCCGCCGCTTCCACATGCAGCGGACTCGAACCAGCCGGGGTGTCAGCGCCCGTGCCAGGTCCGTAGATCTGTCCATAGCGAAGCACCGTGCCGTTCAGCGACACCGCTTCCAGCACGTGCCGCTCGAGCGCCGCGACGCCACGCATGCTCGTGCCGCGCACGCCCTGCGCATCGATGTCGAGCGGGGAGCTTTCGTCGTAAGGCGTCGCTCCTGGCCGGTACGCCCATGCGATGCTTTGCGCGATCATTTTGCTGCTGCCCGCCGCGATCGCCGCGGCCACCAGGTTGCGCGTACCCTCGTCGCGTATCCGCGCGTTCGCCGTGACCGCCTGCGCCATTCGGGCGGGGTCGAGCCCCGGCGGCAGGTCGGTCAATTGATGAATCACGCCAGCCGGCGCAATACGCACGAGCGCTTCCCGCAGCGCGGCCGCATCGAATACGTCGACGACGACCGGCACCACGCCCGCGGCCTCGAGTTCTCTCGCACGGTCCGCGCGCCGCGTGCTGCCGAACACCGTGTAGCCCGCGTCGAGCAACAGCGGCGCAAGCGCGCTGCCGATTGCGCCCGTTATTCCGGCGACAAAAACCTTGTGTGCCATTTCCTTTCTCCCATTAGCCGTAACGCTTCCGATGAGTCCAGCATAAGACTGTTAATGGTCATCAAAAAGGTCCATTATTCGGAAATTGACTGAGCCAATTAGACGGAGACCAAGGTGCGGCGAGCCGAACAGATCGAACTTGCGCTAGCGCCGAGGCCGGAAGGCATGCCGCTTCAGCGCTGGCTCTACGACGAGCTGCGCCAGGCGATCCTGACGGCGACATTGCCGCCAGGCGCGCGCCTGCCTTCCACACGCGATCTCGCGGCGCGGTTTCGACTGTCGCGCGGAACGGTGCTGGGCGTTTTCGCGCAACTTGAGGCGGAAGGGTATCTATCGGGCGCGGTGGGACGAGGCAGTTTCGTTGCAGCAGAACTGCCCGACCGGCGCATCGACAGCGGCGAGCGGACGTCGCCCGGAAAGCGCGACGGCAACAACGGTACGCAACCGCCTGATGTCGAGTTGTCGACGCGCGGCCGTTTGCTCGCGCGCAGCGCGTTTCAGCTTAGCGGCCGCGCTCATCCGGCGCGCGCGTTTCGCGCCAGCCAACCGGATCTCGACGCGTTTCCCTTCGAACTGTGGGCGCGGCTGGCGGCAAACCGGGTGCGTCGCGCGCGGCGGGATCTGCTCGGCGACGGCGAGGCGCAAGGATATCGGCCGCTGCGCGAAGTGATCGCCGCTTATGTCGGCCCGTCGCGCGGTATTCGATGCTCGGCGCACAACGTCGTCGTGTTGGGCAGCGTTCAGCAGGCGATCGATCTGAGCGCTCGCCTGCTGCTCGATCCCGGCGACACTGCGTGGATGGAAGATCCCGGTTATCCCGGCGCCCGTTTCGTGCTCGAAGCCGCGGGCGCGCGAGTGATCGGCGTGCCGGTCGATACAGCGGGCGCCGATGTGTCATGGGCTCGTCAGCACGCCGCAGCAGCGCGTCTCGCCTATGTCACCGCCGGGCGTCAGGCGCCGCTGGGTCCGCCGCTCGCGCTCGAACGGCGGCTCTCGCTGCTCGAATGGGCGCGCGAGCGAGGCGCCATCATCATCGAGGACGACTACGACAGCGAGTACCGCTTCGAGGGCCACCCGCTCGCCGCGATGAAGAGCCTCGACGATCACGGACACGTGATCTACTGCGGCACCTTCAGCAAACTGCTGTTTCCCGCTTTGAGGACCGCGTACGCGATCTTGCCCGACCGGTTGGTCGAGCCGTTCGTGGCCGCGCTGTCGTCCACGGCACGGCATGTTCCGACCGACCAGCAATCCGTGCTGCACGACTTTATTGCCGACGGCCATTTCGGCCGGCACATACGGCGCATGCGCATGCTCTATGGCGAACGAGCCGAGGCCCTGACGTCGGCGCTCGAGCGGCATCTCTCGGGTTTGCTTGCGCTTGCGCCGATCGTGGCGGGTCTCGACGCGCCCGCGTTTCTGCCGCGAGACGCCGACGACACCGACGCCGCGCGGCGAGCGGCACGCGAAGGCATCGAGACGCGTCCGCTGTCGCTATACGCGATCGACCGTGCCGCGCCGCCGGGGCTTGTGCTCGGATTTGCTGCGATCGGTGTCGAGGAAATAGAGTCCGGCGTGATTGCCCTTGCCCGGGCATTGACGCGCCGTTCGCGATGAACCCGCGCGACGGCGGCAGGCCAGCATAACGCTAGCCGCGCAACTCAGCCCGCAGACCGCTTGCGACGTTTCACCGGCGCATTCTGCCCCTGCCAGCTCGCTTCATCGAGCAGACGATCGAACAGCCTGTTGCGCGTCGCATCGTCAAGCGGCGACAGTCCCAGCAGAGAATGAAACGCGAGGCCACTGGCAGCGAAGTAGCGCAAGAGCGACAGATCGAGGTCGCTCGCTTCATCCTGCATGGCCTTCATTTTCTGCGCATCGAACGCCTTCATGTCGTCGAGCAAGGTCGGATTCTCGACCAGCGCGGCAAGCACGGCTCGCGCCACGGAATGCGGCTGATTGATGGACTCCCGATAAATCGCGATCTGCGCGGCGAGGTTCGGCTCTGCTTTCGATGGGCCCTCGTTCGCCAGATAGTCGCGCGCGATCTGTTCGAACTGCTGCCGCTGAAACTCCAGCAACGCGCACAGCACACCCTGCCTCGTGCGGAACTGATGCAGCAATCCGCCTTTGCTGATGCCGCTTTCGCGCGACAACGAATCGAACGTCAGCCCACCGATCCCTTCGCGGGTCAGGATGGTGAGAGCGGCATCGATTGCCTTCTTGCGGGAAATCTCCGAGCGGGTCTGGTTATCCATTGTCGATAGTGATGACGTCGCCACGCCGGCCGTGCCGGCCCGTTGGCTGCCGCGTCGTGATGGTGTTGGGCTGCTGAGGTTTGGAATTGTACCGCCCAGCCCTCCCAACAAACAAACCGGATAGACGGTTTACATTAAATTAAGACGGTGCTACTGTTCGGCCTCATCGGTTCTCGTCTGAACTGGACGCCGCCCGGCAATCACCGGCACTCAATTTGCCCTTCAAGGAACATGCAATGTTCACGAACAAACTCGTCCCGCTTCTTCTTGCCGGCACAGCGGCACTCGCGCTCACGGCTTGCGCGGGTGTGCAACCCGTCGCTTACACGGGCATCGCTTCGTCGCCGCAGTTGAAACAGAACCGGGACGACGACGCGAGCAAAGTGCCCTACAAGTACACGGCACCCGTGGTCTGGGCGCGCTATACGCAGGTCGTACTGGACCCCGTCGCGATCTATCAAGGCAGCGACAGCCAGTTTGGCGAATTAAAGACTGCGGATAGAACCGCGCTCGCCGACTACATGCAGAAGACCTTCGCCGACAAACTATCGAAACGGTTCGACATGGCCACGCAGCCCGGCCCGCACACCTTGCGGATCAAGCTGACCTTGACCGGCGCCGAAAGCACGACGTTACTGGTCGGACAGTTCATGCATTTCGATCTTGCGGGCAATCTCTACAACGGCGTGCAGTCGATCCGCGGCGGCCAGGGCGCATTCAGCGGCTCGGTGTCCTACGCGGTGGAAGTCTATGACGCGGCGAGCGGCCAACTGTTGAAGGCCTACGTGTCGAAGCAGTATCCGAATGCCATGAATCTGCCGGCCGCGTTCGGTTCCCTGGGTGCCGCGAAGACCGGACTCGACAAGGGTGCGGACGCGCTGGTGGCGCAGCTTCATTGACCGGCCCACTGCCCACCGCCTTCAGCGGCGCGTGGCGCTGACGCGCGGCGCGCAGGCGCCACGCCACACCGCCGCGGCAGCCCCACTCAACGAGAAGGCCGCTCTTCCGGACTACTCCGAGGTACGCGTATGCGCGCATTCGCTGAGCTCGTCGTCTCACTCGCCCCACCGCCTTTGATGGTCGCTGTCGTGTTCGCCGTGGCGTATCTGCTGGTGGGAATTCCCGTTCAATTCGCGCGCGGCCCGGCCGCGAGAGATGCGTTCGGCACGCTGGCCGGCGTCTTTGCCGCACTTGTCTACATCACGCTGGCGATGAGCTTCTATGCGGATGTTCATAGCGCTCCTCGCTAATCCGGCAGGTCTCTCCAGAAGGTTCGGACATCATGTGCCCGCGACATCCAGATAGCACGCGTACGCGAGACCGGCGCAAGACTGCCGGCCAGCAGACGTCGAGCTTGCGCGACTGCACGCTGGCCGTGGCGATTCGCGCAGGCATCAGGCACAGCATGAAGCTCGCGCTGCGCTCTCTACGCACCGGCTGCCTGCGCGCTTGCCGGTTGGCGAAAGACCTGGGCGATGTAGTGCGTGGAAAGTTGTAAATGCGACTTCGCCCACGCCTCGCCTTCGTCTGGCTCGCGCCGATTGCCGCCGCCTTGATCTGTCTCGCGCTCTTCGCGCCCTGGCTCGAACGATCCGGCTCCGAGGTCACCGTCAGCTTCGCCACGGCCGAAGGACTCGAAGCCGGCAAAACCCGCGTGCGTTACAAGGACGTCGAGATCGGCAGATTGACGGAACTGCGGCTCTCGCACGATCGCTCACGCGTGCTCGCCGTGCTGCAACTCGACACGTCCGCCGAACGGTTTTCGACATGCAGCACGCGCTTCTGGGTGGTGCGCCCGCGCGTCGGCACCGCCGGCGTCTCCGGACTAACGACGTTCATCTCCGGGCCGTACATCGCAGTGGATGTCGGAAGCGCGGCGCCGACATGCCGGCAATTCGCGGGACTGGAGACGCCGCCGTCCGTCACCAGCGACCAGAACGGCGGCCGCTTCGTGCTGCACGCCGCTTCGCTCGAATCGCTCAACGTGGGTTCGCCGGTCTATTTCCGCCGCGTGCAGGTGGGGCAAGTCCCCAACTATTCATTGGCTCGCGGTGGCTCCGCCGTCGATGTCGATATATTCGTGAAAGCACCCTACGACCGCTATGTCACATCGGGCACACGATGGTGGCACGCAAGCGGCATAGACCTGCGCTTCGATTCGAGCGGCTTGACGCTGGACACTCAGTCCGTTGCCACGCTGCTCTCCGGAGGCGTCGTATTCGACCTGCCCGAATCGCGGACGCCCGAACATCGCGCGGCCGACGGCACCGCGTTCGCTCTCGCCGCGAACAGAACCGACGCAATGCATCGTGCCGATGATGGACCCGCCGCGCCGGTGCGCATGAGGTTCAACGCAAGCGTGCGCGGACTGTCAGTCGGCGCGCCGGTCGACTTCGACGGCGTCGAACTGGGCGAGGTCACCGCCATCGATCTCGACTTCGCTCCGGCGCACAACCGCTTCGACATGGTGGTGACGCTCAATCTCTACCCGTATCGTCTCGGACGGCGCTACAAAGAGGCGCTCGGAAAAGGCTCCGGCGCGGCGGCCAAGGCGCTGCTGCAGCAGCTGATCGCCCAAGGTTTGCGCGGGCAGTTGCGCATGGGGAGCGTCCTGACCGGCCAGCGCTATGTGGCGCTGGACTTCTTCCCGAACGTGCCCGCTGTCAGCATCGACACGAGCCGCATGCCGGTCGAACTGCCGACCGTGCCCAATACCGTCGAAGAGCTACAGGACCAACTGGCCAACATCGTGAAGCGGCTCGACCGCGTCCCCTTCGACGAGATCGGCTTCAACCTGAATCAGGCACTCGTGAACGCCGATTCCCTGTTCCAGCGCATCGACACGGAGCTGGTGCCGCAGGCGCACACGACGCTGGCGGCTGCCGAGCGCTCGTTCAACGCCGCAAACGCAATGTTGCAGCAGGATTCGCCGATGCACACCGATATCCGTCAGGCGTTGACCGAGTTGCGCCGGACACTCGGCGCGCTGAAGGCGCTGTCGGATTACCTGGAACAGCATCCTGAATCGATCGTGTGGGGTAAATCGGCGGACCGTTGACGTGCTTCGCGGCATGCCCCTGCCCGGGGTTGCGTCTGTGCGATGATGCCTCACGTCGACCCGACTCCCGGAGATCACGATGAACGGCAAATGGTTTTCGAAGTTCTCAAGCTTCCTTTCCACGATGACCGGCAGACCGGCCACCTTTGTGCTGGCCGTCCTCATGGTGACCGTCTGGGCTCTTACCGGCCCGCTCTTTCACTACAGCGATACGTGGCAACTCGTGATCAACACGTCGACGACGATCGTCACGTTTCTGATGGTCTTCCTGATCCAGAACACCCAGAACCGCGACACCGCCGCGATGCAGATCAAGCTCGACGAGTTGATCCGCGCATTGGCAGGCGCTCACAACGCCCTGCTCGATCTCGAAGAGCTCGAGGAAAAAGACTTGACGCGCTTTCGCAAACACTACGAAAGACTGGCTAACGAAGCGCGGATCGCGCTGCGTGCTGGCGGCAGCGACACCGATTCGCCCTTCGTCGACAATCGCGATGACGATGACGGTCACGAAGAGCGGCCAGGCGGCAAGGCGCGGGGCGGCTAAACGGACGCGCGCGTCGCAACGCGACTAGCCGACGCTTTGTCCGCGATCACGCGTTAGCGCGCAATCCGCTCAGAAACGTGCGACGTCGATCACGGCATCGGCGAATGCTTTCGGCGCTTCCTGCGGCAGGTTATGTCCGACGCCGCCGCCGATGTTCCGGTGCGCGTACTTGCCGGTAAACTTCTTCGCGTACGCCGCCGGATCGGGGTGCGGCGCGCCGTTCGCGTCGCCTTCCATCGTGATGGTCGGCACGGCAATCGTCGGCGCCGCGGCCAGGCGCTTCTCCAGTTCGTCGTATTGCGCCTCGCCCTTCACCAGCCCCAGACGCCAGCGGTAATTGTGAATCACCACCGCGACATGGTCCGGGTTGCTGAACGATTGCGCCGAGCG